>NZ_JBPJZC010000004.1:0-488819 GCF_051207395.1 Haloarchaeobius caseinilyticus
CGGTATCGTCCGCGGCGTGAACGCCACTATCGTCGAACCTCCTGCAGGTTCGGAGCGACAGATACGCGAGAGCAACCTCACTATCGACGTTATCGAGGAGACTGAAAACCACCTCGTTGTCCGAATCGAGCTACGGGACAACGAGACAGGTGCACCAATCGTCCTTCGAGAGGACCCCCGTCGCAAACCCATCGGCGGTCGCACTCGCGATGGCTACATCACGATCGGCGACCGGCGAGTCGAGACGAACTTCTCCGGCGTCGCTATCGTCACGTTGGACCAGCCCGGTGCCTACACCGCTGAGTATCACCCCGGAACATGGCTTGGCCACGACCCGGCATACGTTCGCGACGTGGCGACCGTCCGCTGGCACCCACTCAGCACCATCGATGGCTGGTTCGCCCTCGTCGTCGAGGTTGGCTGGCAGTTCATTCCCTTCTTCGTCGCGTTCTTCGCAGGTAGACGACTCCTGCGGCTATTCACACCAGAGACATTCGAGAGACCGTAATCATGTACAACAACTCACGACTCGACAGGCGTACTGTACTCAGAACAGCCGCTGGGCTTTCCTGTGGCGCAATCGCTGGCTGTCTTGGCGACGACAACGAAGCCACAACGCGAACCCCTGCCGACGGCGACGCGACTCCACCCGGGCAGGACACGCTGGAACGCGTCGCCGTCGACGGAACAACGCTCGTCGTCGAACTCACGGGCGACGCGGAGGTCGACTGGGTCAACCTCATCTGGCCCAACGGCGAACTCTTCGGCCGCCGCGACGTGCCTGCCGGAGTCCAGCAGGTCTCCTTCGAACTCGGAACCTCCTACGACCCGGGTGAGTACCAACTGCTCGCTCTGCAGGGTGAGGAAACCGTCGTCGAGACGAGTCTCGAAATTCGGCCAAATCTGGAGATTGTGGCTATGGGTGTCGGTCGAAATCAGCCCAAGAAGATGTGGGACGGGGCTACTGAAGAGATCGCGGATGAGGCGTTCGTTACGGTCAAAAACTCTGGTACCGGTCCAGATGGAATTACCAAACTACTCTTTCTCGGTGATGTACCCTACCCATCGGACGAGAACGGGACGAACTACGCCAATGTGGACCGTGTGAGCGGTATCTACGACCCAAGTAGAGACGAAGAGATATCCAATGTTGCTGTCGGACCGAAGCAGGAAGTCACAATCTACAGTTCACGAACGCCCTTCGCCTTTGTACCCGGCGGTGGAGTTTCTTGTAAGGGTGAAATGCAGTCTGGTGAGTTCGAAGTCGTACTGAAGACTGGCGTCGCATCGTCCCCGATCTCAACGGCTTATTCCATTCAGTACTCCGCCTCAGAGCAGTTCGATGAGTGTGAGATTACAATCAGTGAGGAGTGACCGATGGTTGATCTGATTGATGTCGTTTTAGAGGGTCTGAAGGAGTTTGTTGGGTGGTTCAGTAGCCACTTCAAGACTGGATTGACTCAAGGATACGATTCCCTCACAGAGGTTATGTTTGGGACACCGACGCCGAATACCACAGGTTCGTTCATCTTCGGCCAGCCCTCGAACGCGCCTTGGCCAGCGATTAAGGACGCTTTGGTTGGTGGTGAGATAATGCTCGTCTCGTTACTCCTGCTTCTGATGAGCGTACAGGGCCGCCATACGGTTCGAATATTCAATGTCGGGAGTGCCTACGAGGCCCGAAAAACCGGGAAGACTGCGTGGGTGGGGGTGTTCTTGATTGTAACTTGGTACTGGTTGGGTGTACTCACCCTCTATCTCGTGAACGGATTCACGCTTGCTCTGCTTCCAGGTTTAGAGACTCTCACAGACCTCATGGTACAGTTTGTCGGAGTGACCCTGGTAAACCCAATTCTGACGCTAATATTCACAGTAATCGGGGGCGTCTCGATGTGGGCACTTGAAGCGTTGTTCTACATTCGAAGAATCCTTCTCTATGTCTATTTGTACGCGATGCCGATTGCAATCGCTCTCGCATACGGGAATCTTCCAGTTCTCTCCGACATTGCGATGGGGTTTTCCAAACGGTTCGTCCCGTTAGCAGTCCTGCCTCTCCCCGCATCTATGGTCTTCAAAGGCTACGACCTTCTCTACAGTGGCGGCGACTTCAACCCTGCAACAGCGTTTCTCAAATACCTCGTCGCAGTCTCACTCCCACTCATCGCGCTGTACGTGACGTGGAAAACGTTCCAGTACGCGACGCCGATGAGCGCCAAAGTTCTCAGCACGACCACCAAGGGCGTCGTCACAGTCGGCGCCGTCGCCGCCGGGACGTACGTCGGCGGCGCAGGTGTCGCCACAACTGCGGCACGGTGGGGACCGAAAGCAGCTGCTGGGCACGCGGTTGCACAGCGAGTAGCTGGCCAGCAAGAGGACGGCGACGGAGAGGGCTCGAAGCCGTCGTACCGCCGAACCGAGAACGACCCCGGAATACTCTGAATCAGAATGTCACTCGATCACGACGCAGCAGCACGACGCATCATGGACGAATTCGGCGAGGAGAGTCGTATCCCCTACCTCAACGTCGAGGAAGGAGACGTCGGAGTCCTCGTCGCCTTCCCGATCATCGGCCTATTCATCGCCGGCCTCACCGGCATCGACTCGCTTGCACTCCCACTGGTGACCACTGGCCTCGGATTCGGCGTCGCCGTCATCTACGTCACGCCGAGCCACTTGAACGCCTGGACGTGGGCGAAAGACGTCTATCGGTACGCGAAGCGACCTCGACGAACGTTCAGCGCGCCAGCTGAGGAAACGAGTACCGAATCGGAGTTTATCCGCAACGAGGGTGGGCTCGCGAACTACACACCGTTCAAACCGGACGAGCGCACACAGGACTTGACGAACATCGGACGAGCGTGGCCGGGCGCAGGTGCTATCCAGCGCACCGACGGTACGATGGAGGCGTTCATCGAGGTCCGGCCAGGAAATATGGACTTCGCAATGTCCAATGACTGGGCACAGATACAGGAGGTGGCCACCGAGTTCGCTAACAAGGAACTCGACGCCAAACTGAAGTTCCACGCCACGACGCGAACGTTCCCCGTTGAACGTATCATCGAGAACATCGAAGACCGGCTCACCGACGAGGACGTCTCTCAGAATCCAGTCTTTCGCGAACTCCTCGAAGAGTACCGCGAGACCCGGCCTAGAGAGATGCGCGACCGGGGGACGCAGCAGGTCCAGTTCTACCTCGGCATCGAAGTCAGTCCCATCGAGGTGTACAACCGTACCCGCGACGAGGGAACGCCAGCGGAGAAGCTGACGCAGTTCCCCATCGTCGGCTTCCTGTTCAACCCGTTCGTAACCCGCCGCGAGGACTTCAGCGCAGCAGAGCAGCGCGCACAGCAGTTCGAGAAACTCGACGACCGAATTCACACGGTGCAGTCGGGATTCGTCCAGCAGGCGTCTGGCTGGTCCGCACGTCGACTCAGCACGGTCGAACTGTTCGTCATGAACATGGACTTCTGGAATGGTGAGGAGCACGACTACGCGGATGCCTCCAGCGTCGTCCGAGAACAGCCCATCGTCGGCCACAGTCGACGGGAGGACGTTCACGATGAGTAGCGTGGTCCTGCAGTCAGAGGCTGACTTCGTCGCACAACTCACGGAGTGGCTACTGAATCCGGCGAGTACCGAAGGAACTGCACTCTACGTCCTCATCGTCGCGGTGCTTGGTCTCGCTGGGAAAGTGTTCTTGGCCCGTCGTCGAGCCCCACAACAGGACGAGGAGGCCGAAGTCGACTTCGACGACGTCCTCGACGAGGAAACCCTGGCTGCAGGCGCAGTCGAGTTCGAAGTCCTCGACGATATCGCCGAGTCACACAAGACCGTGACTGCACCAGACGCTATCGAGTGGGAGACACGCGCGGCTCGTGTCGGCGAGCAGTGGACGACGACGCTCTACATCGCCGACTATGCGGACTACCCGAGCGACGGTTTCCTGAGCGACCTCTTCGAACTCACGGACGTCCAGTTCGATCTGACCGCTCACCTCACACCGAAGAATCAGGAACGAGCCCGCACCGAACTGCAGGACATCGCCGACAATCTCCAGGTCGACGCCGACCTCGAACAGAGCGTCCGCAGCGCCTACCTGCAAGAGCGGGCCAACGAAGCCGCAGCGACGTACACGGCGGTCGAGAGCGGTGCTCGTGTGTTCGGACTCGGTCTGTTCGTCACTGTCCGTGCTGCCGATAAGGACGCGCTCACGGACGCCGTTCGCAAAGTGAAAAGCGCGCTCCGTGACGACCCGGCGAACCTCACACCCAAGACGGCCATTTGCCGGCAGGATCTCGCCCTGCAGTCCGCTGCACCCATCGGCGAGAACGCGTTCGGCCGCGAGTCGATCGCACTCGGTGGGGCCGTCGGCGCACTCCTCGCGTCGCCACACAACGCGACGATCCTCGAGCCTGGTGGTGTCGAGTTCGGCGTTCACAAGGACAACCAGAGTCCGGTCGTCATCGACCCGTTCTCGCGGGATAACGGCTACGCGATGTTCACCGTCGGCGACACCGGCTCCGGAAAGTCATTTGGCTCGAAGCAGAACTTCATCCGCTCCATCGAGCAGAGTTCGGACCGCATCGGCATCGTCCTCGAACCGCTCAACAACTGGGCGGGAGTCTCTGAAGCACTCGACGCGAAGCGTATCACCGTCGGTGGAACGCTCGGACTGAACCCGCTAGAGATCCGCCAGACGCCGGAGCACGTCCAGCGAGCGATGGGCGAGGACGCGAGCCCATTCAACGAGAAGCTTGACGACGCCATGAGTTTCTTGACGAACTTCTTCGCGCTGCGCGGCATCACACTGGGTGACCGCCGGACGACGCTCGAACTTGGACTCAGACACGCCTACAAGCGTAACGGCATCACCGACGACATCACCACCCACGGGAATTCGAGTCCGACCGTTCGCGACATAATGGACGTCTTCGAACGTATGGTCGATACTCCTGAGGAGTTCGTCGTCCGTTCGGACGAAGAGGCTGGTAAGCTCCACGATGATGCGGCGTGGTTACTCGATCAGCTCCGCCCATTCGAGGAAGAAGGTCGCTACGCCAACCTCGGCAAGCCGTCTGAGTTCAATATCCGCGACGAGAAGGTCATCTACCTCGACCTTGCCCAGCAGGAAGGCAGCGTTGACAGCAGTACGGCGCTGACGATGCAGTTGCTCATCTCACTCGTGTACGAACGTGCCAAAGAGACCGAGAAGGAGGTCGTGTTCGTCATCGACGAGGCCCGCTACATCATGCAGGACGCCGCGAGCCTCTCCTTTCTCGAAACGGTGTTCCGGCACCACCGCCACCACGACCTTTCGATTCGCCTCGTGACCCAGACCGTCGACGAGTTCTTCGAACACGCCGAGTCCGAGGCTATCCTCGACCAGTGTGCCGTCAAGCAGTTCCACCGCCTAGACGGGATGGACGAAAACTGGGCCGACGAATTCGGCCTCAATTACGCCCAGATGCGCTACGTGCAAGACGCCGTCCCCGGCAACGAGGACACCGGGTATTCGGAGGCGCTCGTCGGCGTCGACGGCGAATGGCGAGGCATCCGAGTACAAGCAATGCCCAAGGAGAAGGCGGTCATCGACTTCGACCCCGCTGAGCGAACGCACGAAGGCGTTTTAGGAGGGAGCGAACACGGTCCTGATCGAGGTGATGAATCGCGAAAACGAGAAGCACAGTATCTTAACCAACGTTCTCGCTAGTTGCTCTGTCTTTGTTGGTTAAGAGTGCCGACAACGAATCTTTACCCTATCTCGTATCAAGTTCACGGCCATTTTTTCGCCCCCTTCGGGGTGAGGGGGACTTCCAGTTCACCTCGGAGACGCCTGATGTCTATAGATACCTGCCACACGGAGAGTGGCAACGACAGTACCGACGACGAGACTACCCACAATCAGTTTGACGACGCCGACACCCGTCGCGACGAGATGCACGACTCACTGGAAGCGTGGGTCAAACAGTTCGCCGAACTCTCGGATGAAGCACGAGCAAGCACAGAATTGCAGGAGTGGCTAGACGTCCAATCACACTTCCACGACTACTCCTACCGGAACACGCTCCTCATCAAGCACCAGTGTCCCAACGCGACGAGAGTTGCCGGGTACAACACCTGGGTAAACGACTTCGACAGGCACGTCCAGAAAGGAGAGTCAGCCATCTGGATCTGGGCACCCATCATCACGAGCAAGTGCCCCGGGTGTGGGAACTCGCCGTCGTACCACGCCAGTAGCGACTGCGAGTACGACGAGACGCCGCCGGAGGAGTGGAGCGACGGCTTGGTCGGGTTCAGACCGGTTCCCGTGTTCGACGTCTCTCAGACCGATGGCGAACCGCTTCCAGAACTCGACACTGCTGCACACGGCGATGGTTCCGAAGATGTACTGCTCGATGCGTTACTTCGCGCTGCTCCACAGCTCGGCGTCCGGACGAACCTTGTCCCACCGGAGGACTGGGGGCATGGCGACGCAGCCGGCATCTGTACCAACCGGAGTACGTACGACTGTTCGCTCCTCGTCGAGGTGAAGGACGGCGAAAATGAGGCGCAAGTCGCCAGCGTGCTTGCTCACGAGTACGCACATGCGCTACTGCATTTCGACGTCGACGACCGTGGCGAACGGGCGAAGCGCGAGGTCGAAGCTGAGAGCACGGCCTACGTCGTCTTCACAGTACTTCGGTCTCGACGCGTTGAACAGTCGCTCTACGTGGCGGCATGGGACGGCGAGCCCCCAGATGCGATTCGTAGCCAACTCCAGCGTATTGGGATGACGGCGCAGGCGATTATCGACGCCGTCGAACAGCAGGCACCCAACCCAGACTGGGGATAGCTCTATTGCGTTTGCGCCAATACTCTGTAGTAACGGGCCCATGTACGGCGAACCAACGCCGATTCCACGCTACGCCGAGAACTGCCTCGAGATAATTTCCGGGACGATCGCGCCGCCCGAACCCGGCGTCGACGAAGCAAGCGCGACGCGGACACTCGTGAACGAAGGCTTCTCACAAGCCGACGCTCGCGACGCACTGGAAGTATTGGAGATGCGTGGGTACATCTATCGCGTAAACTCCGAAATTCGGATTACGGACTGACTGTTCGGGGTGTCTCAATTAGCCAGTTTGAGGAGTGAACCAGTCATCGAGTTAGTGATTTATCCAACTCTCAGACCTGCTCAAAGAGGATTTTGACACAGCTACGCTCGAACGTCATCCGCCCCGCCGAGACGATTCGACGCACGACGGGGGGCGACCGATGGCTCCGAATCTGCCGACAATGGATAGCGTCGAGTGTGAGACGCCGCTCAGAACTCGGCGCTCCCGAACCTGTGCAGTCCCAGCCCGAGTGGGACGACGACCCAGGCGAGTAGTGCCAGCATCGCCACGGCGGGCGAGGCGAACCACTGCGAGCCGACGTCGATGGCGGTCACGCCGGCCCCGATCTCGAGCGTCTCTGCGACGAGGTAGACGAACGATGTCCGGGGGGTGAGGAACTTCACCGACTCCGCCCACAGGGGGAGGTCCGCCAGCGCGGTCGGTTGGAACCGGAACAGGAGGACCACGACGACGTCGACGAGTTGGTTCCAGAACATCACCAGCGCGACGTACGCGCCGAAGGCCCCGCCGATGACGCGCCGTGACGACGAGAGTGCCATCGAGAGCGCGGTGGCGACGGCGAGGAACACCAACGCGTACACGAGTGCTAGCAGGACGAACAGTACGTATTGGACGAAATCGAATCCCGAGTACCGCCACACGAGGACGGTGATTCCGCCGATGGCTCCGACGAGGAACGGTCCAACGAGGACGCTCGCTCGCCCGAGGAGTTTCCCCGCGACGAGTTCCGGCCGGGAGTTCGGTAGCGACAGGGCGAGGACGATACTGCCGGACTCACGTTCGGGGATGATGGCTTCGTAGCCCACGACGATACCGACGAGTGGGAGCAACAGTGCGACGATGATAGACGAGACTTCGAGGAAGGCGTCGAAGTTCGGCTCGGCGAGTTCCGCAATCGCGTAGGCAAGGCCGCCGATTGCCAGGAGGAACACCGCAGCCAGGGCCCAGACGCTCTTCGACCGAACCGTCGCTCGCAGGTCGTTTCTGAGTACTGCCTGCCAGCTCATACGGCACCTCTGGCGGCGACGGTGCCTTCAGTTCCAATCGGCCGAGTGTCAGTGGCGATCATAGGTCCGTCCCCTGGAACCGCAGGTACCCGAGTGCAACTGGAGCGACTGCCCAGACGACGAGCAGGACCAGTGCGGGCCAGCCACCGAGATACCACGCGGCGTCCGGCCCGAGGTAGGGGCCGACTTCGGTCCCAGCAAAGAACTCCCCGAGAACTCGTTGGTACAACATCGTCGGGTTCGTGCCGTGGAGGAACAGTGCCCAGTCCGGCAACCCCTGGTCGAGCCAGCCGAGGTAGTCGAGGGCGAACTGGAGGGGAATTCGGAGTTGGTCCCAGATGACGACGAGCAGGAAGAACACGCCGAACGTCCCCGCAGTCGCGAGCGAGTTGGACGTCGTCAGTGTCGAGATGGCCATTCCGACGCTGAGGAACACGATGCCGAACAGGAGCGTGAGGAGGAAGTAGCCGATGAAGACGCCCACCTCGAAGCTCCCGAAGGGGTACGCGACGAGGGCACTGCCGACGAGCGAGCCCACGCCGACCACGGCAGCGAGGATGGCCGAGCGGCCGACGAACTTTCCGAGCATCGCACCCTTTCGGCTGTGCGGGAGCGACAACAGCAGGGCCATTCGGCCGGAAGCCCGTTCGGACACGATGGTCTTGTAGCCGAGCAACAGGCCCAGCAGTGGCAACAGGAGTGTCGTCACACCAGTCATGTACCCGGTGTAGTCCGTCGTCGTCGGGTCTTGTATGGCCGTGGGGAGGATGTACCCACCGAGGACGAACGTCAGCGCGACGAACAGGAGCCCCGTCCGTGACCCGCGTGGGGTCCACAGCCCACGTATCTCTTTTCGAGTGATCGCCTGCCATCGCATCAGCGCGCGCCTCCGGTGTACTCGACGAAGAGGTCTTCCAGCGAGGGTTCTTCCGTCCGGAAGTCGACCACGTCGACGTCGTCTTCGTTCAGTGCGATGAGGATGTCCAGTTTCGCATCGTTCGTGCAGGTGACCGCGAATCGTTCGTCCTCGTCGTCGTACCACACCGAGTCGACCCCGTCGATGGCTTCGATGCTGTCGAGGAGGTCGTCGTCGGGGTTCGAAATAGAGATGAGTAGCTTGGTCCCGCCTTCGACGGTCTGTTTGAGGCTGTCGATGGTGTCGACGGCGACGAGTTCGCCCTGATGCATGATGCCCACGCGGTCACAGATAGCCTCCACCTGTTCGAGGATGTGACTGGAGAAGAAGACCGTCGCACCGCGCTCGTTCTCGGCGAGGATTATCTCGCGCATCGCTTTCGCGCCGTTCGGGTCGAGACCACTCGTCGGTTCGTCGAGGATGAGCAGGTCCGGTTCGCCGACGAGGGCCATCGCGAGGACGAGTCGCTGCGCCATCCCTTTCGAGTAGCCACCGGCCTGTCGGTCTGCTGCGTCGGTGATGCCGACACGGTCGAGGTAGTCGAGGGGTTCGCCGTCGACTTCCTTCGATTCCATCGCGAACTGGAGGTGTTGGCGTCCGGTGAGTGTGTCGTACACGTCGTAGCCCTCCGGCAATACGCCCATGCGCTCGCGGGCTTCGACGGTCTCCGTCTGGCAGTCGAACCCGAAGACTTCGAGTTCACCGTTCGTGGGGCGAGCGAAGTCCAGCAGCATGTTGATCATCGTCGACTTTCCCGCGCCGTTGTGGCCGAGGAAGCCGAATATCTCGCCTTCCTCGACCGCCAAGTCGACTCGGTCGACGGCGGTCAGTGTGCCGTATCGTTTCGTAATGTCCGTCGCCTGAATCGCAGTCATGGAGGTTCCTGCTCGTACCCAGCATTTCGGAAACCGATATACTTCTCGCATTATTTCTCAGAGAGGATTCCCTAATTATGTCGCCCCCGCGTATTTTCTGGAAAATACGCTGAAAGGACGTGGGACACATTTTACAACCCGTTGGCAGCAAGCAGGGGCATGGACGTCCCTCGCGACAGACTCCTGCTGGCGATCGGCGCGAGCGTGGGTTCGTTTCTCGTCTTCGGTGCGGTCACCGGTCTCCTGCGAAATCCACTGTACGTGCGAATGGTTCCGCGAACCGGCCTCGACTACGTCTTTCTCACACTCACGGCTGGCTTCATCGGCCTCTACGCGCTCCAACGCCCGGGGACCCGCCGCCGTGGCGACGACGGCATCGCGTCGGTTGGCGCAGTCGCCGGCGTGCTGGCGTTCGGGTGTCCGATTTGTAACGGCCTGCTCCTCGCGCTGTTCAGCAGTTCGGCCCTGATGACGTACTTCGACCCGCTCCGGCCGCTCGTCGGAGCCCTCAGCGTTCTCCTCTTCGGGACGCTCCTGTACGTCCGGTCCTCGCGTCAGTGTGAAACGTGCGTCGGCGACGACTCGCGGTCTCACACCCACGACTGAGTGTCGATAGCCACACCCTCGAAGTCGGCAGCCACCCGAGGTGGTCGAACGACCGACGACGAGTCGGTGTCGACGGTACGTACCCACAGAAGTACGTGCCGAGGAAGCCCAGCCGACTGCCCATGCCCTGTGTTTCTGTCTCACCAACACGAGGCAACACTAAACAGACGCCCGTTCCAACAGACCCGCGTGGACCAGCGTAACTCGGCCCCTGTCTATCGCCGTGGGGTCTGCGACCGATGACGGATGGCCAGCCGGCGGCGATTCCGCTCGACGCCTACCCGGACCCTGCGCTCACCTACGAAGTGACGGCGGGAGACGTGGTCGTCAGGGCGACGAACGACGCCGCAAAGGCCGTGTTCGACGAGATCACTGTCGACGTTCGCCTTCAGCGTCTGTTCGACCAGTTTTCCGTCGTACGGTCGACTGAAGACGACCCACTCGGTGCCGTCCGTAGTGGAGACGACGCACGTTTCTATCTCGACGGCGGTGAGGCGGGGCCGTACGTCGTGCGAGTCGTGTCGACGGCGGCCGACGCGGGCATCCTGGTCTTCACCGAACTCGGTGACCCCCTCACAGACGGACCCGGCGTCGACCGGGTCGCGAGCGTCATCAGTCACGACCTGCGGAATCCACTCGACGTGGCGAAAGCGCACCTTTGCGCGGCACGAGAGACGGGCGACGACGAGCACTTCGACGCGGTCGCCAACGCACACGACCGGATGAATCGCATCGTCGGAGACGTCCTAACACTCGCAGGTGGCCACAACGCAGTCGACCCGTCGCCGTCCGTATCGTTCGAGGCCGCCATCGCCGACGCGTGGCAGGCAGTCGGGACCGACGAGGCGACGCTCGCCCTCGGCGAGTCCCTTCCGACGAGGGCTGCTGACCCAGACCGCCTCCGTCGATTGTTCGAGAACCTCCTTCGGAACGCTGTGGAACATGGCTCAGCGACCCTCGGAGACGCAGCGCCAGCCTCCGCGACGGTCACCGTTACGGTCGGTGCGCTAGACGACGGAATCTACGTCGCGGACGACGGGCCGGGAATTCCACCTGGCGAACGCGATGTCGTGTTCGAACCGGGCTACACGATAGCCGGCAACGGAACTGGTCTCGGACTCGCTATCGTCGACCGAATCGTCACGGCCCACGGGTGGGAACTGACGCTCACGACCGGGGACAAGGGTGGTGCCCGCTTCGAGGTGCGATTTTGAGCGTGTCCTCCTGCGAACCTACCGACGAGACCGACAGCCACATGTCGGCGGTCTATCTTTCCACGTAACATGGACGGCCGACTTCAGCACGCGCCCATCGGCGTCCTCGACGTGACGGCCGCCGGGACCGTCGACGGCGCCAACTCGGCCGCTCGGGAGGTACTGGACCTGACAGGCGCTGACCCGACTGGCTGCTCGCTCGAAGCGATGTTTCCTTCGTCGGTCGAGGACTCGCTACTGGTCGCATTCGAGGGTGAAGCCGTCACATCCAGCGAGTTCGAGGAGTTCTATCCCACGCTCGACCGCTGGCTGGCAATCACCGTCGTTCCGTCGGATAACGGTTCTGCTGGGACCATATACGTACAGGACGTGACGGGTCGACGCCGCGCAGAGCAGCGCGTGGACCGACTCCACGACGAGCGCGACCGAACCGAACTAATCGAGGCGCTGCTCTCTGAGGTTCTCACCGAACTCGTCGGGGTAACCGCCCGCGACGAGCTCGTCGAGACGGTCTGTGCGGCACTCGGTGAGTCAGACCTCTACGAGTTCGCGTGGGTCGGCGAACGCGACGTGGGCGGTGACGACATCGTCGTCCGGGCAGCGGCAGGCGAGACGGGTGAGACGTTCGCTGCCATCCGTGACGCACTCGACGGGGCCGGAACGACCCCGGCGGAACGCGCCGTCGAGCGGGGGGAGCGGCAGGTCGTCCACTCACTGGCGGACGACTCACAGGTGCCCAACGAAGTGCGTATGGCGGCGTTCGCCGATGGCGTGCGATCGCTGCTGGCGATTCCGCTCGTCGCCGAGTCGAGTGTCTACGGTGTCGTCTGCGTGTACGCCAGTGGCGAAGACGCGTTCTCAGCCCGCGAGTGCGCCAGCTTCGAGACGCTCGGCGAAGTCGCGGGGTTCGCCATCACAGCCGCCAGAAACCGACACCTGCTACGCGCAGACACTGTCACCGAGGTCACGTTCGCAGTGGGGCAGAATTCACCCCTCGTCGCGCTCGGCCGAGAACTAAATGCCGACCTCTCACTCGCCGGGGTCGTCCCCCAGAACGACGATTGTCTCTGTTACGTCGCAGTCGACGGTGCGACCGTCGAAGACCTCGACACCGCGAGTTCGACTATCGCGGGGATTCGTGGCGTTCGTGTCCTCGACGACACCGCGACCGGTGGGGCCGTCGAACTCAGAATCGGAGAGCAGACGCCCGTCGCCGTCGCTTCGTCGCTCGCTGGCAGCGTTCGGGAGGCGACTTACGAGGGCGGAACCGGTCGAATCGTCGCTGAACTCCCGCCGGACCAGGAGGTGCGCCGGACCGTCGAAGCAATCGGGCGATTGTGTGACGCTGAGGCAGTCGCAAAGCGCGAGCGCGACCGGTCGGTCACGACGGCCCGCGAATTCCGTGCCACCCTCGCCGACCGGCTGACCGACCGACAGGCGACCGTACTCCGAACCGCGTACCTCGCGAACTACTTCGAGTCGCCCCGTGGAAGTACCGCCGAGGAAGTCGCGAGTTCGCTCGACATCACCGGGTCGACGCTCCTCTATCACCTGCGTGCCAGCCAGCGAAAGCTACTCGACGCGTACTACGGTGACGACGGAATGGCGATGAGCGAAAACGAGTAGCGGCGAAGCCTTGATCGCTCGACTTAGAGCTCTTCGCGTCCGATTCGCTCGAACTCGTCGAAAATCGTGTCGTCGTCGAGCAGTCGTCTCGCCCGTTGTTCGAGCGTCGCTGCACGCCGCGATATCGCCGCGTACCCCTCGTGGTCGTCGCGGCGCTCGGGACTCGTTTCGGCCTCGACGACTGCGCGCTTGGACTCGGCGCTGAAGTATTCACCGAGTGTCTGATAGGCGAGAATCCGGCGCTGTTGGTCGACGACGGCGCGCACGTCCTCACGGTCGACCGGCTTGCAGAGATAGTCGTCGAAGGGCATGTCCAGCACGTCGAAGTCCGGGTCCACGGCCGTCACCATGACGATGCGACCATCGAACTCGCGCGCTCTGAGTTCGGCGAGGACGTCGTCGCCAGACATTTTCGGCATGTGACGGTCGAGGAGAACTACGTCGATTGGTGGGTCCGTCGCTTCGACGGCAGCGAGTGCCTCCGCGCCGCCGTACACGGTCTCGACGGTACAGAACCCTCGGAGGCGGAGCGCGTACGCGTCCGCCACCTCCTTCTCGTCGTCGACCACGAGCGTGGTCACGTCGTCGAGTGTGTCGTTGCCCAGCATTCGTAGCGATGACTCACGTGGGCCTCGTGGCCCCGTCCCTATAGTTGGTCGGCTTCCAGTCGGGCAGACTCTGCACTCCTAGAGTGTGGTCGGTTCCACAGTCGGCATACCTAGCGACGATATCCACTACGCGAGGCGGACTGTCTCGATGTATGGCCGCCAACCCCGACTCGCTCGACTCGACGTGTTCGACCAGACGGACGCTCGATGACGATACTTCGACTGCAGAACTCCTCGACCTGTTCGGCGACGAGTACACCCGTCGCATCTTCGAAGCGGTCGCCGAACGCCCGCGGACCGGTCGTGCGGTCGCGGAAGCAGCTGCCGTCTCACGACCGACGGCGTACCGCCGCCTCAACGCGCTTCGAGATGCGGGACTCGTCGTGTCGGAGATGACGATTAGCGAATCAGGACACCACCGGGAACGCTTCGAGACGGCCGTCGATGGACTCTCGCTCACCGTCTCGACTGGCACGATCGAGGTGACCGTCCACCCGAGCGACTGACCCTCCCTGTCCGAGCGAACTGGCTCTCGCACTGGCTGCAATCATCTCCAGAAATCATCCCTCCAATGTCACACCAGCCTCCGTTCGATCGACGACTCTTTTCGATTCAATGAAAAGAATGTCTCGGTCGCGAAGTGGGGTTACGTTCGAACGACGGCAGTCCCAGCCAGTCGGTCGCCGAGCCGTTCGTGGCGGTCAGAGAGGGCGACGAGCGCGATGCCGACGACGTAGAACATCGGGAGCCAGTCGACGAGTCGCAGGACGTTTCGAACCAGCGATGCACGGAGCGAAGGCTTTCCACCATCGTTACTCACGACCCGAATGTCGACGAGGTACTTCCCGGCGGTCTTGCCGAATCGCCACTCTGCGAGCGTGTGATAGCTGAGCGCTAGCACGAGCCAGAGGGCGAGTGCGGCGACGGCGGGACCACCTTCGAGCGACGCGTTCGCCGTGCCCGCACTCGTCTCGAGTTGGCCGGTCACGAGTGCGACGGGAAACAGTGAGCCGAACAGGAAGACTACCCAAACGACTGAATCGATAACCATCGCCACGCTACGGATACCGATACCACAGCGAGTCGACCGCGCAGTATCTGTCATTTCTGGTCGATGATTGTCACAGACTGGCGGTAAACCCAGTCGCAGTGTTTCCGAGCCGGAAACATGTGTCCGACTTTTACCACGGAGGGGCTCGTCGCACCAGTATGGACATCGATGTCAACGGTCCGGAGGGTCCCCTCCAAATCGGACTGATGCTCGTCGTCGGGCTCGGTCTCATCGGCTACGGTGGACTCAGTTACACGACACAGTCGTCACAACTCGATTCTGCGGTGGAAGTGGACGCGACGATAACCGAGACATCGATCGAGGAGGTCGACGTGAAGCGGGGAACTGACTTCACGCCGCATGCGACGTTCGAGTACACGTACGAGGGTGAATCGTACACGTCCTCGAAGATGTATCCGGGGAAGCTAACACGGGAGTTCAACACGAAAGACGACGCACGGGAACAACTGGACGGGTACGACGTGGGGAATACGGTGACTGCGTACGTACCGACTGACTCGCCCGGTAGCGCATATCTCGAGCACTCGAGCAGCAACAAGCCCCTTATCGTCGCTGGGATTGGTCTCTTCTTCTTCCTCGCTTCGGCGTACAGTATCGTGACATGACGCCAGTCGCTCCTGTGGTCGACGGCCTGGCGCGACTCACCGCTGTCGTTCACACCAGGGCGTTCATAACGTGTGCCTAACACGACTATGGTGAGAGACGTGGAACGATGACGTTCGTCACGACGCTGGTCGCTATCGCGCTCGATGTCGGCGCAGTGGCACTGCTGGGGTGGACGACGTGGACTGCGGCAGACTCCCGACAGAAGCCCATCGGGCCAGCGTTCGTCGCCGTGCTCGGAATCTTGACCGTCTGGGCACTGTTCTCACTCGGGTCCGAACTCCCAATCGTCCCCGACCAGTCGCTCCTGTCGACTGGACTGGCGTTCGCCGAACTGAGTATGGCGCTATTGCTCCCGGGCGTCTGGGTCGTCTACGCCCGTAGCTACACCGGCCGGGGTACCGGTTTGACGCGCTGGCGAATCCTCATGTTGGTCCTTATCGCTGTCCCGGTGGTCGTGGTCGCTGTCGTCATCGCCGCAGGACTTCCGGAGTCGGCCATCACGTACACGGCCGCCTCGATGGTGGGGATGGAACTCTTCTACCTGGTCGGGTTGTTCGTCTACGGAGCGGCCCTTCTCGTCGGCCTCGGCTTGCGTCACACCCGAGTCTCGAAGCGACAGGTCGCGGTTGTGACGTTCGGCGTCGGAGCTCCCTACATCGTCGCCGTCGCGTGGCCTGCGGAACCGGCCTCGAAGAACGTGAGTATCGGACTCCTCGTCGCCGGTGTCCTCCTCGCCGTAGCAGTGCAGCGATACCCCGTGATGACCGGGTTCCCGAAGTCGAACTACGTCGCCCGGACACGGGTCGTCGAGGGACTTCGCGAAGCCGTCGTCGTCCTCGACTGGGAGGACCACGTCATCGACGCGAACGACGCGACGGGAGCGGTGTTCGACTGCTCGGCAGCGACGCTCGTCGGCGAACCGATTCGCTCGACCGTTCCGGAACTCGACCAGCACGACCTCGCAGTCGGTGCGACGGGGACTGTCAGACTGCAGACGACGAACGGGCGTCGCCAGTTCCAGTACAGCGTGTCAGCCGTCGATTCCGCCGAACACGACGGCGACAGCGGGTCGTCAGCAGTCGCCAGAGCCGTGCTGTTCCGGGACGTGACCGACCAACAGGCCCGTGAACAGCGACTCGCGGTGCTCCACCGCGTCCTTCGACACAACGTCAGGAACAAGTTAGACGTGGTGCTCGCTCACGCGGACCTCGTCGAAGACGAACAGCTACAGCGTGGCATCCGCGAGAGTGCGACCGACCTCGTCGCACTCAGCAACAAAGCCCGAGCGGCCGAGGAGATAATGACGGCCAGCACCGAGTCACCGACAGCGGTCGACCTCACGGCTGTCGTGGCGACAGTCGTCGACCAGTACCGGAACGAGGTCCCGGACAGCGACATCACTCACTCGTGTCCTGACGAACTCACTGTCTCGACGCACCGATCCGTCGTCGAGCGGATTCTGTCGGAACTCGTCGAGAACGCACTCACGCATTCGGACGAAGCAACCCCCAGTGTCCACGTCAGCGTGCAGCACGTCGAGGACGCAGCGGTCGAACTCTCGGTCGCCGACGACGGCCCGGGTATTCCGGAACGCGAACGCCGGATTCTGGCTGCCGGCACCGAGACGAAACTCGAACACGGACAGGGTATCGGTCTCTGGTTCGTCAACTGGGCAGTCCGCCAGTTGGGCGGCGACCTCACGTTCGGCGACAACGATCCGGCCGGGAGCGTGGTGACTGTTCGGTTGTACGGCGCGACTGCCGGGTCCGACAGCGTCGACTGAGTCCGATTTCAGTGAATCACCTGCCGGTGAATCGTCTCACGACGAGGGGCCGAAAGTACGACATCTGAATATTTTCTTCCTCGGTTCGAACCTCACAGCTCCGGTAGCGCTTGCTAGAAGAACGACGCCGTTTGTCGAATCCCCTGCAGTGGCGGGTCTGTGTCGGCATCAAAACACACGACCCCAGTGCGGTTACTCGGCGACTCGGACCACCTGTTTCCCGATATTCTCACCGGAGAACAGTCCCAGGAACGCGTCTGGTGCGTTCTCTAACCCGTCTACGACGCTTTCACGATGCGCAATCGCTCCACTCGCAACCCACTTCGCAAGCTGTTCGCTCGCCACTCCGAACCGAGATGCGTAGTCGCTCACGAGCAGTCCCTGCACCGTGGCGCGTGGTGCGATGAGCATGGGCAGCTTTCGCGGCCCTGTCGGGACGTCCTCGTCGTTGTAGTGTGCGATTTGTCCGCAGACAGCGACGCGAGCGTCGAGATTCAGCTTCGTGAACACAGCGTCCGTAATCGGTCCGCCGACGTTGTCGAAGTAGACGTCGACCCCGTCCGGTGCGGCGTCGTCCAGCGCAGCCCCGTAGTCATCGGTCTCTTTGTAGTTGATTGCGGCGTCGAAGCCGAGGTCCGCTGTGAGCCAGTCCGTCTTTTCGTCCGACCCGGCGAATCCGACGACGCGGCAGCCGTTCAATTTCGCGATCTGGCCGACGACCGACCCGACTGCCCCTGCCGCCCCGGAGACGACGACGGTCTCCCCAGGTTTCGGCTCGCCGACGTCGAGCAGTCCGAAGTACGCGGTCCGGCCCGGCATCCCGAGTACTCCGAGATAGGCAGGCAAATCCGCGACGTCGGGGTCGACGGGTGCGACGGCATCCGCATCGAGCACGCTGTATTCGGCCCATGTTCCTTCACCGGTTACCAGGTCGCCTTCGTCGTACTGGTCGCTCTCACTGTCGACGACTTCGCCGACGACTCCACCTTTCAGCACGTCTCCGACGTCCCACGGCTCCGCGTACGATTCGCTGTCTCGCATTCGGCCCCGCATGTACGGGTCGACGGAGAGATAGGTGACACGGACGAGGAGTTCACCAGCATCGGGCTCTGGGACGGCCGCGTCTCTGAGTTCGAAACTGTCTGCGTCCGGTTCCCCGGCTGGTCGCTCTGCGAAGTACCAGCTACGGTTCGAATCGTGCATACCGATTGTCCGGTCATTCGCTCAAAGAACCTTCGTGTACCGGTACCGCTACTCGCGAAAATCAACCGGTTAGGTCGCTGACCCACGGTGGCTCTTCGAGGTCGGCGTCGTCAGTATCGAGTTCGAACGAGAATCTGTGGGTCGTCGGGTCATCGTCGGTCAGGGTAACGAGGGCGTACTCGGCGTACGTGCCAGCAGGTGTCGTCAACGCCCACGACACGTTGGCCGAATTCACCGCGCCGGTCTCGGAGTTCGCGCGGACCGCTCCCGAGGCATCGGTTATGCGGTAGGACTTCCGTTCGTCGTACCACCCGGCCTGTGGTTCGTAGACGGTCACCGGCGACGAGTCGCTCTCGTCGTGTTCGTACCCAGCGATTGAGAGACTGTTCAGGACCACCGACGCGGTTCCCGAAACTGGCTCCCCATCACTGCTGGCGTTCTTCTCGACGACGAACGTCACGGTGTCTCCGTTCTGCGTCTCACGGACGAGGGTTCGCCTGTCGTCATCGACAATCTGTTCTCGACGCTGTTCGGCATCGTCTCGGCCGTCTATCGTCAATCGCTGGTAGACCGTTCCGTTCGGTGAGGGCCGATATTCCTCCGACGTGACGCCTTCTTGCACTACTTTCTGGTACCACGCACCGTCGGCGGTCACGACGCCTTCGAAGGCGACCTGCACGTCGCCGTCGACGACGACTTTCCCCGTCGCGCTGTACGCGTCAGTATCGCCGATAGTGAATCGCTCACCGGTCGGATTCGCGGCGTGTGGTTCGGCGGTCGTGAACGGGTAGACAACAGAGAAGACGAGTCCAATACACACCACCGCCAGTATCCCGACGACGGCACCGGCAGTCCGAGTTTTCATGGCCTGTCGACGAAAGAGGCAGGTCGGATTGATAAAAACACGCGATACGAAACCCGAATTTGTCGCCTCCTCGCGACCAGTTCTCAGCTGAACCGAGCGAGACTGATGCCGTCCTCCTCGAGTCCGGCCGTGTACACTGCACCGTCGACGACGGCTAATCCTCTGTCGTAACTCGTACGAGTCGACTCGAACTCACCCTGTGTCTGTGCGAGTGTCTCTCCGGTCGCTGCGTCGAGGACACTCGGGAGTCCGCCGTGCTTCGCTCCGATCCGTTCGAGCGGGGTGTACACGTGGCCGTCGCCGACGGCGATACCGGTGCCTATGTGGTCCTCGTAGGATGTCGACCAGCAAGAAGTTCCGGTGCTGGCTTCGAGTGCGCGGACGTGACCCTCTGTGTCGACGTACACGTGGGAGCCATCGGTCGCGATGTGGTGTGGCTCCGCTTTCGTGTCGTACGTCCAGGCTCGCTCAGCGGTGGCTGCGTCGATAGCGTGGATGAGGCCGTCTCTGCTACCGACGAAGACGGTCTCGGCGGCGACGCTGACGTTGCAGTAGATGTGTGCGTTCGTCTTGTATCGCCAGCGCTCCTCGCCCGTCGCCGCATCGAGCGCGTAGACGTAGGTATCGGTACCGCCGTAGTAGACAGTCTCACCGAGGATAGCCGGTGTCGAGTCCGACTCGTGGCCCGTCGCGTGCTCCCACTTTATCGAGCCGTCACCTGCGTCGAGCGCGAGCAGGGACAGTTCGGTCGGGACGTACACCGTCTCGTCGACGACGACCGGATTGCCCTGGAAGAGGTCTGCGTGGCCCTCGGGACCAGTCCACTGCGTCTCGCCAGTCGCAGGGTCCAAGCCGAGGACCGTGTCGTTCCCGAGAGCGACGACCACGCCGTCGCCGATGGCCGGTGACCCGTACGGTCCGTCGACGCTCCGTTCCCACACCTTCTCGCCGGTCACTGCGTCGACCGCGAACAGCGTCGTATCCATCTCGTGGGCGTACACCCGGTCGGCAGTAGCGACGGGTCGCCCTGCCCCGGCCATCCCGCCGAGTGTGAACGTCCAGTCGAGCGAAAGTGGCGGCTCAGGTGCTGCGGCCGTCGGGACGACACCCGTTCCAGCGGGGTCACCCCCTGCAGACTGCCAACCGGGCGACCCGGTGACTGTCGGCTCGTAGGGTCCACACGCCTCGGCTCGGCCGGTGTTCGATTCCGAAGTGTCGTCACCGACGAGTTGCCCACAGCCTGCAAGTCCGACGGCCGACCCGACCGCACCGAGGCCGCCAATCCGCTGGAGGAGACGTCGGCGGTTCATGCTACTTTCGTCACCCCCTGATTCTGATGCGAGAGATACAGCGCGTCCCCTGTCACCGACAGTAGAACCATCGGGTGCCGGCCATAGTAGCTCGTCGCGTAGTTCGACCCGAGTACCGTGTCTTCGGCGAGGTCACCCCACAACCGGCTGCCGTCACGACGGTCGAACGCGCCTGCTCGGAGGTAGACGGCGTCGTCGGTCACCGCGACACGAGACATGAACGGGATACCGTTCGTCCATCCAGTGCCGGATTCGACGGCACGGTTGACGACGCGCCACTGTTCACTTCCGTCGCCGATGTCGAGAGCATAGAGGTTCTTCGCACCGACGTATACGTGCTCTCCGTCCGTTGCGGGCGGCCCGGTGCGTCGATAGCCGACGACGAATCGCCACAGTCGCTCGCCGGTCGTCGCGTCGAGCGCGTGAATCTGGTCACCGCCGGTCACGAGGACGGTGTCGTCGACGACGGCCGGTGTGTTCGGCGGTTGGTAGCCGGTGGGGAAGCTGTAGGTCCACTCCTGCTCTCCTTCGTGGTCGAACGCCACTACGCGGCCGAGTCGCTCGTCGTCGGGACTTTCGTGCACCGTCACGTACACTCGCGAGTCGTCGACCGCCGGCGCACTGGCTGCCTCGAACGAACTGCCGCCACCGCCGAGGAGACCGTCCACGAAACCGGATTTTCCGAGGTCGTGTTTCCAGCACTGCTCCCCCTCGTCCGTGAAGCCGTACACCGTCCCCGACGCGTCGAGGACGTAGACGTGTCCGCCGACGGCTGTCGGCGTCCGCACCGCCGCACCGAGTTCTTTCCTCCAGCGTCGCTCTCCGGTCGTCGAGAACGCGTGTAGCGTGCCCCCGGTATCGCCGACGAGGACGGTGTCGTCCGCGAGTGCCGGGTCGCCGCCTGCGATATTCGGAAGTTCGGTTCGCCACTGGATGTCACCGGTCTCCTCGTCGAACGCGACGAGGTAGCCGGGGTAGTCGCGTAGCTCGTTTCGGTCGAGTTGTCGTAGCGAGACGTACACCGCGCCGTCGTCGACGAGGGGCGTGCTGAACCAGCCGTTCAGTCGCGGCCCATCGCCAGCCTCGCGGTCGGTCTGCCACTGTATCGCTCCACTCGATGGCCCAGCTGGAGCGTTGGCAGTGTTCGTCGGGGCGTACCCGCTCGTCGACCAGCGGTCGCGTGGCTGGTCGAACGTGTCAGAGGGCGGGCCGCAGGAACTATCGGATGAACTACAGCCAGCGATTGCAACGGTTCCACCGGTGGCGACCGCGGTGAGGAGGGCACGGCGTCGCATTCACGCCTACTCTATAGTCTCGACATATATTCTTTCTGATTGAAATACTCTCGTCGGACTCGGACGAGTACGTCTATCAGCGCAGGGAACATTTTAGGCCGGTAGCCGTGAATTGAGCCAGTATGTCCTCCGCACGTTTTCTTGCAACAGTCCGATCGAGGCTTCAGCACTACCTGACGCCGGCTGTAGTGGTCGCCTGGATTGCGCTGACGGTACTAGTTATAGCCTACGCGTACATCGCTGTGATGCCGGGCTTCGACAGGGAAGGGGTGTTTAAGAGGGGTATACTTTTCCCGTTGACACTGGGAGTTCTCGGACTGCTCGCTGGCTGTCTCGTGCTCGCAGTACGGTTCCAGCAGCCGCGGTACGCGGTCGGGAGTATGCTCCTCGTGGGGCTCGCCGTACTCCCGCTTCCGATGGTGTGTGTCGCGCCCGGGTGCAGTGGCGTCGAACGGCTCCGCGTTTTCTTCGACTGGTCGCTGCTCGGCCCCGCAGTAAGTGCATCGTTCGATGCGGGACGCTGTGCGTACATCTGTCCGTATCGCGTACCGGTGCTTCCGCTGGGTGCCGGATACGCCCTCATCGGTGCGACGATTGCCTCGAAGGACGAGTGATTCGTGCCGGGACGAGGTCGTCCTTCTGTTCCAGATACGACCGAACGTAACGTCTCGTCGCGAACGTCGACGCGCCGCCGACCACGGTCGCTCTAGGAGAAAGATACAATACTTCCAAGCACACTGGTAGGAACATGACCGACAGTGACTTGTCGCTGTTCTCGCTTCAGCGGTTCGCCGTCGCTCTCGTGACGGTCGGAATCGGGGCGGCAGCCGGGATGGAGTACATCCCGGTCGTCGGGACGTACGTCGGGACACTGTTGGGCGGTTTCGCCGTCGGCCTCGCGTTCGAAGAAAAGCCGCTACTGGAAGCCGGCGTCGCCGCCACTGTCGCCGGGCTGGGCGTGATTCTCGTCGCGAAACTGCTCGGCAACGGTCTCATCGGGGCCATCATCGGGCTCTTCTCGCTGAATCTGCAGCTTCTACTCGTCGCTGCGGGACTCAGCTTCGGCGCGGGCGCAGTCGGTGCACACTTCGGGAACGACCTGCGTGACGGCCTCACCAAACCCGTCGACGAGTCTGGGCGTGTCGACGACTTCTGAACCGCTGAACTGGTTCGACCGCGCGAGAAACGACCAACGAACGATTCGTGACACATATTCTAGCACTGTCACAAGAACTTAACGCAGACCGGTAGTATCACGTACGTATGAAAAGACGGGGTTGGTCCCGCCGTGATTTGCTCAAGACGACAGCGGTGGGTGGAGCCGTCGTCGGGCTCGGTGCTGCGGTCGTCGAGCGGATGAACCGGTACATCGTCGGTGCGACAGACACTGGTTCGATAACTGCCGCAGCGTCGGTCTCTGACGTTCAGGAGGAGCGTATCGCACTCTCCGAGCACACCGGCTTGACGCTCGTCGTCGGCTCGTATTCGGACGGTCGTCGACAGTCTTTGCTCTCCCGCGAGGACATCGCGTTCGTCCAGCCCGACCGAACGCTGGAACTCGTCTCTACCCCCAGCGACCAGCGCGACAGCGACACGGCTGGCGCACAGGTGCTCCCGTGGGGCATCGACCGTATCGATGCCGACGTCGCGCACGCCGAGCGTGCGACGGGGGCTGGTGTCGACGTGGGCATCATCGATGGCGGCATCGACGACGCCCACCCCGACCTGCAGGAGAACCTCGCTGACCCGTCGGTCGACGGGAACCACAGAGCATGGGTCGACTGTCAGGGAGAGGACTGCCCGTACCCGTGGTCAGACGACGGCAACCACGGGACGCACGTCGCGGGGACAGTCGCCGCCGACGGTGAGAACGGCGTCGTCGGTGTCGCCCCGGAAGCGACCCTCCACGCCCTGAAGGTGTGTGGTTCGGGTGGGTCTTGCCGTACCTCGGACATCGCCGACGCCATTCGACACGCCGCCGACGAGGGGTGGGACGTGGTGAACCTCAGTCTCGGGGCACCACAGAAAGCGCCAGCACTCCAAGCCGCCGGGCAGTACGCCCGTAAGTCTGGCGTGTTGCTGGTCGCTGCGGCTGGCAACCGCGGTCAGCCAGATTCCGTGGGGTATCCTGCTGCTTACGACGAGTTCGTCGCCGTCTCCGCGACTGACATCGACGACGATATCGCGGACTTCTCCTCCACCGGACCGGAGGTGGACATCGCCGCCCCGGGGAAGGACGTCTGCTCGTCCATCGTCGACGGTCACCGGGTCAACAACGGCACGTCGATGGCGTCACCCCACGTTGCGGGTGCTGCCGCCCAACTGCTGGCCGCCGGCCATTCGCAGGACGAGGTCGTCGACCAACTCACTGAGACTGCCGAGGACCTCGGGAAATCGACCGACGAGCAAGGGGCTGGGCTGCTCGACGTCGCGAAAGCACTGGACTACGACTCCAGCGACAACGGGACTGGCGACGGAACGAGTTGTCCATCCCAGTAGCACGTTGTAGTCCGGTCGTTCCGCGCGCGATAGTGAAAATCCTCGGCGGAGTATTCGGAAAGAGTTCCGCGTCCCGCGGTTTCTGTGTGGACTTCGGAACGCCTACAGAGCAAGCCGCGAGGTTCGACCCCCATGCGAGCACCCCCGGACGTAAAGGCTGCCGACGTCGTGGTCGAGGTCCTCGAATAGGTGGTTGTCACTGTCGTGCCACCCTGCGCAGAGACGGGCTCGGCACGTACCGGATCGATTCTGGTCGTTCCACGCCTCCTCGCGTAGACCCGGCAAGCGGATATGTAGTCTATGCAGTTATATGTAAAGGATGCGTACCACAATCCGATGTGGCCATGGGGACACGCGAGTGTCGGCTACTTGCTCTGGTCGGCGCTCACCGCGCGTGAGGAGAACCGGCCACCCACCGGTGCAGAGGTGGTCGCACTGGGGGTCGGAACGCAGTTCCCAGACATCGTCGACAAACCGTTGGCCTGGATGTTTCACGTGCTTCCTTCGGGACGGTCGTTGGCACACTCGCTGCTGACGGCGTCGGTCGTTATCGCCGTCGTCTTGCTCTTCGCACGTCGGTACCATCAAGAAGTCCTCGCAGTGGCGTTCGGTGTAGGGTACGTCAGCCACTCGGTCTCGGACTCGTTTTCTTCGTTGCTGACAGGAGAATACGACAAACTCACGTATTTTCTGTGGCCACTCCTCCCAGCCCCGAACTACCAGACCGAATCACTCGGGTCGAATCTCGATAAACTCGCCAGCGTCGGGCTCCAGTGGGCGGGCCTGCTTCTCGTCGTCCTGGCTCTCGTCCGCTGGCGGAGAGACGGGATGCCCGGTATCGCCCGGTATCTCGACTGAGTTCGGTTGCGTATTGTTCGAGACGTTCATCCATAACTGGAGCGACCGGTGGGGGCGCTTCTCCGCTGCACCCCCGTCTTCGACACGATAGAGGAGGAAGCGAACTCGCACGTTTTCCCCGGTCATCGTCGGCTCGAGGTCGTACGGTATCCGACGTGTCTCCTCCGAACCGACGGTGATCCGCTCGCGAGTGAGGGTGCTCGATTCCACCACCGTCGCCACCGTCCCGTCGTCGTTCGTCCGAACCTGCTGCATCTGTACGACGAGGACGTACTCCGACGCGGGTTCGTGGTTCGTTATCGAGACGACGAGCGGTACCGACTCGCCCTGTTGGACGGTGCGTGGATAGCCGTCCGAGGCTAACTCGCCGAAGTCGTCCCTCGTGAGGACGCTGAACTCTGTTTCCTGGGTTTCCGACATCGACAGTACGTAACCGGTGCTCGCGATACCGATGGCGAGACTCAGGACGAGCAGGCCGGTCACTGCGACACCTGTCCACTCTGCACGCTCTCCCCATTTCTCTCTGTCCACAGGCAGAGCGGTTCGTGCATCACGTCGAGAAAGCCAACGAGAAAAATAACTGCGCATAAACATTATCGACGATATTTGGGTCTACTATCAATAAGTATGATTACGGTAACGCCGTTCTCTCTGCTTCGTCGGCTGGTTATCGGGGCACTACTCGCGGAATATCAACCGAATACCAAATAGCCTCCCTTCGAAATGAGCAATGACGTATCCCAGATAAAGATGAGCATCGGAGACATGAACCTTACCCGCTCGTCCTTCATGCTGTTCCTGTCGCGTGGCGGCAACGCAGCGCTCGTTTTCGGCGGGATAACGTTCTTCGCGAATATCTTGACAGCCGACCAGCTTGGGGTGTACTTCCTCTTCCAGACGCTGGTCGCGCTCCTCTCGATTCCTGCAGACCTCGGCATCAACGGCGCACTCGAGAAGCGCTTGAGTGAGGGAGGGTCGGCGCGGGACCGTACACTCGGTTCGGCGTTCGCGTTCAAACTCGTGACGACTGGCGTCGTCGCGACAGGAATACTCCTCGCTCGCAACCCGATCAATTCGTTCCTCTCCGCAGACTTCGCTGGACTACTCGCCATCGGGGTCGCTGTCCAAGGATTCTCCAAGCTGTACATTCGTGCCGTCCGCGGTGAACTCCGCGTCGCCGAGACGGCTCCGATAGAGTTCGCCGACCGACTCGTCTGGGTCGGCATGGGATCCATCCTCGTACTCAAAGGATTCGGTCCACGTGGTATCGCGTTCGGACTCATCGCGGGACACACGGTCTCACTGCTCTGGGCGCTCTACCGCTGCGATATCCCATTTGGCTACCCGTCGATGGACGCGCTCCGCAATCTCTTTGCGTTCTCGAAATACCAGATGGTGACGACGGTCGGGGGCCGCGTCTATTCGTACATGGACGTGGCGTTCGTCGGACTCTTCCTCGCGTCTAGCTACGTCAGTGCCTACGAGATAGCGTGGCAAGTGACGCTCCTCGTAATTCTCGCGAGCAAGGCCATCGGTGAGACGCTCTTCCCACAGATCAGCAAATGGAACGAGGGCGAGGCGACCGACCGTATCGGAAACAGTCTCTCGATGGCGATCGGAATCACCCTGTTCATCTCGATTCCCGCACTCGTCGGGGCCGGAATCTTCGCGACCGACATCCTCAGGGTGATATTCGGCCCCGAATACGTGGTCGGCGCGTCCGTCTTGGTCGTCCTTATGGTTGAGAAGGTGTTCCAGTCCGTCAACGACATCGTCGAGGGTGCAGTCCGAGCTATTGACCGCCCGGACCTGGCAGCACGGGCAACTATCATCGCTGTGTCGATGAACCTCATACTGAGTCCCCTCCTGCTCGTCACCGTTGGATTCGTCGGTGCAGCACTCGCGACGATGTTCTCGTGGTTCGTGAATACAGCACTCCACGTCCGCTATCTCACCGACTACGTCTCGTTTGATATCCCCTACCGGTTGGCTGGCTGGTACGTAGCAGCCTCACTGTTGATGGGAAGCACGCTCTTGCTGGTTCAAGCCGCCATCCCGGTCGACGGGATTGCAGTACTGCTCGCGGAAGTCGTACTCGGTGTCATCGTCTACGTTTCCGTCGCTGCGACGATACCAGACGTCCGAAATCGCGTGATACTTCCCGGAATTCGAATGCTCGTCTAACGATGATAGAAAGAGAAATTGATGTCCCGTCACCCTCGGAGAAGCCCCGAATAGCGCCAAGAAAACAAGAGTCCGCTTCTTACTACGAATGAACTCGATACACGAACGGAGTTTCCGTATCACTGCAGGAACAGCCGAACTCAGTTGCGTAATCTTCGGAGTCCTCCTGGTGTTCTGGGGGAGCAACTGGTACACCACGAGTGCTGACCTCGTCTCGTGGTTGCGTATCGCTGCAGGGCTGTTCCTGCTGTTTCTGCCCGGTGCACTGCTCACGAATCTCTTCGGTATCGGTGACGAGTCCGGGGGTCGGTTCGCCTTGTTCAGTGCAGGCTTTGGACTCACTATCGTCGCGACGCTCGCGGTGCTCGCGAACGTGCTCCTCCCTATGTTCGGCGTCGAGGACCCGATTCGGTTCAGACCACTCTCAGTTCTGTTGAGCCTGACGGCCATCGCACTCCTGGGACTGGTGATCTGGAGTGAGCGGAATTTCTCGGGCGGAAAGTTGGACATCGTCGGCTCTGCACCGGTCCTCGTGTTGCTCTTCTTACTCCCGACGTTCGCCGCCCTGGGAGCTGGGTTCTTGCGACAGACCGGGTCGACCGTCGGGATGTATCTCTTCGTCTCCGTTCTCGCATTCGTGGTTCTCTTGTCGGCGTCGCGTGTGGTTCCCTCCAACCACTATCCGATCGTCGTCTTCTTCGTGTCGCTCTCTGCGCTGTTACACGTCAATCTCATCACGAACCACGTCGTTGGAAACGACATCCAGCTCCTGTACTTCAGCGCAGAACGTATCATGGAGCGAGGGGAGTGGGCGGTCGGAACGGGGAGTTCGGCGCACGCGATACCAATCGTGACTGCCGTCCCCGCTGTCGTCTCGATGGTGACTGGTCTGCAACTGGAGACGACGTTCTCGGTCGTGTACGTCCTCCTGTTCGCGCTCGTTCCGGTCGGTATCTACTATCTCGGGAGAGAGGTGTTCGACGACACTATCGGCCTCTTCGGAGCGGTCGTATTCACTGTGTACCACATCTCGTTCACGTACACGCCGGGGAAACAACTTCTCGCGGAACTCTTCATCGTCTTACTGCTCGGACTCTACCTCGGCGAAGGCCTCCAACATCCGTTCCGAAAGGTTGCCGCGTTGGTGTTGGTGTTCGGACTCGTGTTCTCACACTACGCGACGACCTATATCTTTGGACTGACCCTCCTCGGTGCGACCGTCGGGGTCGTCGTAGCGAATCGAGTCGTCGGGAAGGTCGACCACCACCTTTCGCTCCTCTACCCGCTGGTAATTCTCGGGATTGCGACGGGATGGTACGCGATGGCCTCCGCCGAACTCATCCAGACGTTAGCTGCCATACCGACCAGTACGTTCGAGCAGTTCGAGACGCTCGTGACGAACGGCTCCGTTTCCGGGGGCGCTGGCGCCACATACACGAGCGAACAGGAGACACCACTCGAAGACCTCAATTTGTACCTCTATGTCGTGTTGACTGGCCTTATCGGCCTCGGTCTTGCCTACCAGACAATCGTCTACGGCGTCCTGGCCAGGCGGGGGAAGCAGCCCATGGGAACCGAATTGACTGCACTCGCGATTCCGTTGTTCGGATTTCTCGGTCTCTCGTACGTCATCATCCTCAACCTCTACGCGGACAGAGTGTTCCAGCTGGTCCTCGTCGTGCTCGCCCCGTTCGCAGCGATCGGATTCCGTTCGATATGGGACGGAGTCGACTCCCTGCTCGGACGCCTCCGGTCGGGCCGAACCTACTACGTGCCGTGGTCGTTGTTCGCCATCGTGCTTATCCTACTCTTCTCGCTGAACTCGGGCCTGGCATTCGCCGCGCTCGACGAATCCGAGAGTGCGACGTTCAACCCCGACGCACACGATTCGGTGTTCACGAGCGGTGAACGAGAGGCAGCGACGTGGTTACTGACTACCTCCGACATCGGACTCAGTTCAGAACGGCTCGGAGAGGGACAGTTAGAGGCGAGGGACTATCCCGGGCAGGTCCCAGTGTTCACTGATCGCATCACGTACCAGTTACTTCGGTCGGTCTTCCCGACGCCTCACTCGACTGCCGAAACGGTCGTGCTGAAGACGGCGTACCAGCCCTCGATTCGGTACGAGCAAATCGACGAGGGATACGTGTTCGTTCGGGAGAAATCAGTCAGGTCCACGAACGGGAGGCGACTCGACCCAGCGCATCTCTCGCAGACCGAGAAAGTCGCACTCGTGGAACCCAGAAACGTCATCTACAGTAATGGAGATGTCACGATCGCGGCGGCAGGCTACGGACCGGGAGTCAATCAGACCGCAGAGGAGACCGAGTCGGACGACGCTAAGGACGTCCGGAGACGTTCGGTCACTCCAGTACCGAAGTACGACCGTGTTCCGAGTCTGGAGGTGAGTGCCCGTGAGTGACGAATCTCCACTGGTCTCATTCGTCCTCGCCACGTACAACAGGCCGGACGACCTCACAGACGCGATAGACGCCATCCTCGAACAACGCTACGAACCGTTCGAAATCGTCGTCGTGAGCAATTCCACCGACGAGACCGGTGACCTCTTCCAGGCCGGTGGAAAGTTCGACCACCCGCGGATACACTACCACGAGTTCGACGGACGAATGGGGGTACCGAAGGCGCGGAACGTCGGGTTCGACCTGGCAGACGGTGACATCCTCGTCACGACAGACGACGACGCAGAACTCACCGACCCCGGAGCGACGAGGGAACTCGTCTCGTTGTTCCGCGAGAACGAGGACGTCGGTGTAATCGCGTTCCAGAGTCGAAGCTACCACACGGGAGAACCAATCCTGATGGAGATACCGGACCCACCGATTCGGGGAACCCCATCGAGTCAGCAGTATCGTGCGTCGTCCTTCTGTGGGGTCGGGAACGCGATTCGACGAGACATGCTAGAGGACGTTGGCGCGTACGCAGCGGACTTCGTCTACGGGTTCGAGGAGCACGACCTTTCCCTGCGCTTGCTCGACGCTGGCTGGGACATCCTCTATGCGCCATCCGTCGAGGTGTACCACAAACAGACACCGAAGGCGCGACTCCCGTCGACTGAAACGAGAGAGCGACAGATAGCCAATCGAATCAAACTGGCGGTCCGGAACTTGCCGTGGCGATACGTCTTATTCACCACACTCATCTGGACCGTGTACGGGCTCGTGACCGCAAAATTCGACCCGCGGTCGGTACGTCGCGTCCTCGAGATGGTGTACGAAGAACGTACGTCGTTGCGCGAGAATCGGGACGTGGTCGACGCTCAGACGATTACCCGGCTGAAATCCAGAGGGACGCTACTGTTCGCCTGGTGGTTCGGGCCAGACCCTCGGCGAATCATCGAGAACCCACGTCGATTGACGTGGTAAACTAATCGAGTATCGCACCGATTTCTTCGTGTAATTTGTGGATAACAAAGTGACTCAGGGCCCTCGGGCGAGTCATGGATGAGCAGCTTGCATGGACCACTGAGTTGTTCGAGTCGAACGAGGTTGCCCACTGGGTCGAGAGTGGGACGCTCCTGACGTTGATTCGCTCCGGGGAGCTCACCAAGTACGACGAGGACATCGACCTGGGCGTACTGGCCACAGACGTCGAGACGCTGGACGAGTTGATTCCAGTGATCGAAGCGCGTGGGTACCACGTCCAGAGACGCTCGTACCACGGCCGAGTCTACAAGTATCAATTTCTTCCGAAGAACGAGAGTGGACCGCGGTCACGGACCAGCCGGAGACCGGTCGACGTGATGGTTTTCCGACGGACGGAGACGCACGCGTGGACGGCTCAGGCACAGGTCAAAGAAGAACTCGGCGTCCCCGGAGCGAGTAAGGCCCTCGATCTCATCTATCCGCTCATGCAGCAGTACGCTCGCTCAGCGAACGGCAGTATCGAGATGACCTCGTTCCCGAAGAGCCTGTTAGTAGATATCTTCACGTTGTGGCTTCCCCGGTCCTTCGTGGACGACATCGTCTACGACGACGAACTCGGAGTTCATCGACCCTCCGCTGTCGAAGAGTACCTCACGTTCCGCTACGACGACTGGCAGACGCCAGTGTCCGAGTGGTCGTTGAGTGACGACGGGGCCGTCGAGCAGGCGGAGCCACTTCACGTCATCCGTCACGCCGACTAGTTCTTTCGGTGAATCTCGTCGCCTCGACGACTGACCACTGGTGGATATATACTTCCATGGAAAATATATACTGTTCTAGTGCTCGTATAGTAGAACTGGATTGGGCTAATTCTACCCGTCTCACAGATGGCCTCAGTGTCTGTGAATCACGACCGTCAGGTGGTCGAATCCGATATCGGAAACTGTTACTTTTGAGGGGTTTCTGTGTTGTGGGTGCGATTGAATTGGGTATATCTCTCCCCAATCCGTGAATATTCGCGAGTGGGGGAATTTCTTAGTGAACAATATATTTCAATTTCCGAATTCCTCACCAGTAAATTCTGTCTGTGACAGTCATTGGCAAGTGAATGAACAATCACAAAATAAATAACATCATGTCTGTCTACATATATAATCAAAACATATATATCGTTATGTTCGCGTTAATCGTGTGTATGACTGACGACCATACGAGAGACGATGTGGACGATAATCCGGGTGGTCGAATAGACCGCAGAGACTACCTGAAACTCGCCTCTATAGGCGCCCTTACCGCCGGAGGAATTGGATTAAGTTCGTTTGCGGGAGCGAACGTCACCGCCGGTCCGCCCAATCCTGATAACTGGACGTTAGACTTCGAAGATACGTTCGACAGTGGTTCGCTCGACACGTCGAAATGGGAGGTCGGCTACGGTTGGGGCCTGACAGACCGTAACTCGGCCGGCGAAGTCAGCCCTGACGAGGTGAACGTAGAGAACGGCCGCCTCCGATTGTCCATGCGATACGACGGGGACATAACGACGTCGGCCGTGAACACGAAGGACATACACTACTACGGTCCCGGGAGCTACTGGGAAGCCAGCATCAAACTGCCCGGCCGGACCGGAATCCTTCCGGCCTTCTGGTCGAAACCGAATACGGAGGACTGGCCACCCGAGATAGACTTCGTCGAGATCTTCCAGAACGACGGCGGAAAGGAAGACACCCACAGGGCGGAGTATCACATCCACTATTCGACGTCGACGGAACCGGACGACAGCTCGACGCACGAATCGCTCGACGTCGAGTACGACTCCCCAGACGACCTGACGAATAGCTTTCACGTGTATGGGTGCCGGTGGCTCGACGACCGAGTCGACTTCTACTTCGACGACATCCACGTAGGGACCATCTCGGACTCGACCGCGATGGAGGCGCTCCGCAACGGCGGGCCCCACTACATGATGCTAACGAACATGATAGACAAGGTCGGGGAGACAGACAAATCCGAGCACTGGAGCGAGGAGATGTTGGTTGACTGGGTCCGGGTATGGGTGGCTGGCTCCGATGTCCCGACCGACCCACCGGATGAGCCAGACGAACCGGACGAACCGGAGGAGCCCGAAGAGCCCCAGGAACACTACTTCTGGGTGCGTGCAGACGGGGACGAACCGGTAACGTACGCCTTCGAATCGAGCGACGGTAAGATTCGGATCGACGATGGCGAACTGAGCGATGGTGAGAGCGACGAATGGATCGCGAGCGATGGACTCACCGCCGGTGGCGTCGAGGACAACTCCGGCGGTGACGGGTTCTGGTACTATGGTGACATCACCGACTTCGCCCACGACGCACCGGTGGACACGTACATCGACGACGAGTACGTCGATCCGGAGTCACTCGTCGACCCCGACAATCCGGGTCCAGAGAAGCCCGGTGACGACCCGGACGAACCCAACGACCCGTCGCTTCCGCACACCATCCGATTCGCCGGGATTGGCCCATTCGCGAGGTACTCGGTCACGGTCTCTGACGAGATCGTCGCGACCGATTCGGTAGATGATGCCGACGAGATTTCAGGCTCGACCGCCCGAGGCTGGGTCACCGGCGGTGACGACGTCTTTCAGTTCAGTGGCGAAGTTGTCGACCTCGAAATCGACGACGACATGGAGATATACGTGGATGGAGACCGCGTCGACCTGTTCACTATCGAACGTGAATCCGGCAACAAGCACGTGGACTACATCGTCGAGACGACCGCTCGAGTTCTCAAGGCGGACGTCCCGTTCGCGTCGATCAACTCGAACGACCGGATTCGCGGTAGTAAGATATCCGGACAAGTCGTTGGCGGTGTCGACGCGTACTGGCTATTCGACGGCGAGGTCGTCGACGTGTCGACGTTCGGGGGTGAGGTTCGGACCGAACTGAACGGGACGACCCACGACTACACGGACTAACTGCGGCTGGGCCTCCTGAGAGGTCCGTTCAGCTGGATTTTTTGAACTACTCGTCTCAGACGTGAGGGCCGTCGTTTCCCGCGGGGCAGCGACTGGCTACCGCTCCCAGCACCGAATCCAGTCCACTTCGTACAGCGCTGGAAGGGCACTCGTATCCGGTGATTCTCCGTCGGGTGGACCCAGGCCGAAATTGAGTATCAGATAACAGTACTCGTCGCTGACAAACTCGCCGTCGTACCTGAACCGTTCGACGCCGTCGATGTACCACGATATCTTCTTCGGGGGGTTCCAGTCGACACTGAACGTGTGGAAGTGCGCACTGAAGTCCGGTCCTCCCCAATTTTTCTGCACTTTCCGCTCCTGATTCTCCGAATTGACGAAGTGATAGGTCATATGCGACCGCGGATCTGTTCCATAGAACTCGAAGATGTCTATCTCTGGGGGGTGATACGAGGCAGAGGTGAGCCAAAAAGCAGGCCAGAATCCGGGCGCCATCTGTGGCAGTTTGATGCTCGCTTCGAAGAACCCGGGTTTGAACACTTTCTTCGCGGAGACGACCCCCGTCGTGAACGGCTCCTGTTTCGTCCGTTCGTCTTCCGCTTTGAGTACCAGCCGCCCGTTCTCGACGAAGACGTTCTCAGGTGCCGCGTATGCGTCGTAGTTGTGCGTCCGTGAGTTCCACGGATACTTGTCCCACCACGTCTGCCTGTCGAGTTCATTGCCGTCGAACTGGTCCTCAATGACGAGCGTCATGTCTTGGGTGATGTGCTCCAGATTTCTACCTTCGGCCGACTGTCCAACGGGAGACGAGCCACCCCGTGTCTTCGTTTCCTCCTGGTTCGTCGAGTAGTCGTCCGTACTCCCAGTCAAATTTTGTGCCCCACACCCGGCACTGGAGATGCTCGCGAAGAGAGCACTTGTTCGCAAAAAACTGCGACGAGAGAATCCGGCACGCCCGGACGAGACACCATCTCGCTGGACGCGCGATTGGCTCTTCTCAGACTGTCGTTTGACCTCGTCCGATAGACTGTCAGGGGAATTTCTGTCAGATTGCATTGGAATAGAGTTGGATATGTTTCTCGGCGATACTTTCCCACGTGAGCGCTTCGGCCTGCCTCCGACTGTTGGCCGCCATTTCTCGGCGAGTGGACTCATCCTGGAGGAGAGAGTTCAGCGTCATCGCTAACGCCTCGGGATCGCCCGATGGTACGGTTCGGCCGGCCCCAGACTCCTCGACGAGTTCTGGAAATTCCCCTGCCTTCGATGTGACTACTGGCTTTCCGAACGAAAGGGCGGTCGCGAGCGCACCGCTGTGCCCGTTCGTCCCCCCCTCACGCTCATGGTACGGCATGACCACGACCTGTGCGCGCTCGAAGTAGCGCTTTACGTCGTCGTTCGGGATGAACCGATTGTGGAGTTCGAAGTGGGCAGGATTGTCGTCAACAATGTGCGCGACATCGCTCGGAATCTGTCCGTCCCCGGCGACGAGCAGTTTCACATCCTCGATGGACTGGGCGAGGATGGGAATCGCCCGGATGAGGGTGTCGATTCCCTTGTGGCGCACGACGTTCCCGAAGAACAACAGCGTGTTAGGTTCTGGGTCCCGTTCGAGGTCGTCGTAATCGCCAAACAGTGTGTAGGCACCGTGTGGGATCACCGCCACGGCCGCTGGAGAAACGCCCCGTTCGACGAGCGCCTGCTTCTGGTTCTTGGTGTGGACGATCGTTTTCTGCAGCGTCACGTCTGGAATGAGGTAGTCGAAAACTTCCTCGACGAGGTGTGGTGGGCGAGTGAACGAGAATCGCTTCTGCTCCACCTCGTGACGAGTGATGACGACTGGGAAGCGGTCGTCGATACCAGACCATTTTAGAAATAACTTGACCTGAGGAAAGAGGTCGGTCGTGTCGTGGACCACATCGACGTCGAGGTCTCGAATCTGACGGAGGTTCCTGTAGGAGAATATCCCCCTGGCCGCGACCCGTGGGTCGACCTCCCGTCGATAGATTTTGGGCATGGAGATGCCCAGTGGTTCGAACGGTTCCCGGACGTCGATGTCCGACGAGAATACGTCGTCGGCAGTGGTCTCGATCGGTTTGAAGACGGTCACTTCCGCGTGTTCTGCGACGGCGTTCGCTAACTCTGCTGTGTAGTGGGGAAGTCCCCCCGCGTCCTGACCGAGGATGTAGAGTACGTGCATCGTTAGAGACTAATGTTCTTCCGAATCGGTGGGCCTATGAGCTTCAGAACAGGTAGCGGGAGTTTTCGCCACACTTTCTTGGGAAGCTCGTACTTCTCGTCTTCTGCATCTGGGACCTCCACCTCGCCGTTCGGGAAGTAGTAGTAATCGTCCAGCCAGACTTTCGTCCCCCCGAAGCTCTTCTTGAACATGTACACACCGGAGCCCTCCCGAGTTCGCCCGAGGTGATACGACTCGCGCCCATCTTCGGCAGCCCACTTCAGCGACTTCCAGTGGATGAGACTGCCACCCTGGCGGTCCCTGTACTCGTAGTCAGAAACGACGCCCTTCTGAATGACCGTCGACCCGAGAATGAAGTCGATTACTCCGTTGATGACGGTGTCGTTCCACTTCACGAGGCCGAGTCGCAGGTATCCCGAATCGTGGAATTGTTCCCAGAGGATTCGAAAGAACTCGAAGGAGTGTGGAGGGCTTCCGTGGCCCTTCATCCCCCGTACGTAGAGGTCGTAGTAATCACGGAAGTCCGCAAGTGAGTCACCGACTTCGTACGTCACCTCCTCGTCGTCCATCGCCTGTTGAATCTGTCGTCGTCGACTCTCTCGTATCGCTCCCCAGACACTGTCGGGCCCCTCCGTGAGGGGAACGTCGAAGGAGACGTAGTCCTTCCGCCGACGAAACGCCTGTCGCTCTCCGAGCGCCTGAGACCGTAAGATGGTGAAGTCGACGCCGAGGTCCTCACTCAGTTCGACGGTTCGAATGAGGAGGCTGGATATCGCTGCTTCCCGGTGGGCATCGTCGACGACGGCCGACCCTTGTGAGGTGAACGGGACCGAGATCAGTTTCTCACCGAAGAGACGGCTCTTCATGTGCGCCAGTGGGAGAACGCCGATTGGGTCGTCCGCTCGCCTGGCGATGAGATAGTATCGGTCGTGGCCATAACTCGCGACCGCAGCGCCCCATCCCCACATGTGGAACGGGGAACCGTCGTATCGTTCGACGAATGAATCCCACTCCACTGGGTCGGTACAGACCTCGACAGTGGTCGAATCGTCCGGTGTCAGTGAACTACTCTTCTGATTTGGATTTGGCTTCATAGGGTTACGAAATCGATGGATAATCGGTGCAGTAGCTGTGCGGCAGCGGTCTCACACTGGAGGGACACGAGATGAATTCCAAATATGTTCACTATCGCTCACGTTTCGGTCACTTCTTCGAGCGGCATCATTGAATCGCAGAAGACGTTCTGAGGTTATTGTAATGGGGAGCATAGCTGGAATAGGGTAACTTTACCGAAGGTAGGGTGTCGCAATCCGAGACGGTAATGGTGACACAGTCAACGCATTTCTGGAGTGAGCAATCGAGTCGTTCGGTGAATACTTATTCTGCGCCAAAACTGACAATCGCGCCGCCTTTCACAGGGTGATGGCCTTCCGAATCGGTGGCCCGATTACTTTGGTGACCGGTAAGGGTATCTTCTGCCAGAGTTGCTTCACTCGATCGTACTTCTCCTGTTCCGGATCGAGGAGTTGGGTTTTTCCGTCGGGGAAGTAATGGTAGTCGTCCATCCAGACCTTCTCACCGCCGAAGCGCTTTTTGAACAGATAGACCCCCGACCCCTCACGAGTCCGTCCAAGGTCGAACGTTTCGAACCCGTTCTCCGCCGCCCATTTGAGTCCCTTCCACACGAGCAGACTCCCACCGTTGCGGTCCCGGTAGTCGTAGTCGGAGACCTGCTTCCAGTGGAAGACCCACGAGCCGAACGCAAAATCGACCGTGCTGTTTATCGGTCTCCCGTCGCATTCGGCGATGTAGACCCGCATCGTCCCATCCTCGTGAAACTGCTCCCAGAGGTGTTGGAAAAATCGGTACGAGTGCGGCGGACTTCCGTGGCCACGCATCGTCTGGAGGTAGAGCTTGTAAAACGTGCGTAAATCCGATTCGTCCGTGCCGACGGTGACCCGGACACCATCGGCTTCGGCCTGTTCGATATGGGATTTTCGACAGGAGTACATTTCGTCCCAGACCGCATCGAGTCCGTCGCCGACGGGGACCTCGTACGCGACGTAGCGTTGTTTGTGCTTGAACAACGCACGTTCGCCGAGGTCTCGGCTCTGCAAACTCGCGACACCGACCCCTAACGTGTCTGCGAGAGACTCGACGAGGGCGAAGAGTCTGTTTCGCGCGACCGTCCAGTGGTCGTCGTCCAACACGAGCGACCCGCGAGACGCGAACGGAACCGCGACCAGCTTGTCTCCGAACAGTCGACTCCGGAAATAGAACAGGGGTGCTGCACCGATGATATCACCGTCGCGCTTCGCGACGAAGTAGTACCGTTCGGGGCCGTACGATTCGACCACTTCACCCCACCGCCACGTGGTAAAGGGGGACCCTCCGTTCTGTTCGACGAAGCTGTCCCACGCACGCGGGTCGGTACAGCGTTCGACGGTCACGCCATCGGCTCTAGTGTCGAGCGAAGTCTGTGTCGGCAGTCGCTCCTCGGTCATCACTGGTCACCCCCCTTGAACGTCGGAACGAGGTGCCATCGACCCGCGAGAGAGTCTGGGTCGTGTGACTCACGTCGCTCCGCGACTGGGGCCAAAGAACGACGCTGCTGCGTCGTGGCCCGACTCATCGGCGTGACCCCACGACCGGTAGCCGAGATTCGCTGGATTTGCCGACCACACCTGAGGGTGCCGCCCGTATCGGCTCCGTCCGGTTGGCTGTGCGGTGGAGAGTCGAACTCACACCGAGACCGTGACACTCCTCGTCCCTGCACCGGCGAGTTCCGAATTCGGGTATTGGTCTCGTCATGCATCGTGAGTCGGATTAGCGTTCGGCCCCCGGGGTTCTTCGCTGCGAAAACGGTCGGCGATGGCCCCGACGGTCCCCCACTCGAACGTGTCGAGCAACTCGTCAAGTTTACTCGTGGCCTTCTCGATACCGTAATAGCTCACGAACCGTGTCGTAATCGGTGGTGAGTCGGTTCTGACGGCCGGGTTGAACTCCCACGGATGGAAGTAGAGGACTGCAGGTACCCCCTGTCGCTCCCGCCACCGGATACACCGGGCGAGGACCCAGGTCGGTAGGACGCGACCGTAGAATCCCCCCGCGACGGGCAGTCTGAACCTCGAGTCAGCCACGGCGACGGGGATTTCGACGATGCCGTCGTCGACCCCGGTCGGCCGCTCGGTGAACGGGTTCGACTCGGTCGCAACGTATGGGCGTACCGGCGCACCTGAGACGCCGTACATCGGGGTTTTCACTGGGAAGACGCTCGAATCGTACTCATACTCGCTCGCTTCTAACACACGAACTGCCCAGTCCGTGTCGCGCGTCACCGAGAAATTCGGGGCGCGAAACCCGACAGGGCGAGCGCCAGTCGCCGCCTCCAGCGCGGTCGCTGAATCGGTCAGTTCCTCTTCGAACGCTCGCGGTGAGAGGTCGAAGAGCGGAGTATGTGTGTGACCGTGCGAACCGATCTCGTGACCAGCTTCGTCGATTTTCCGGACGAGTGCCGGGTACGCTTCCGCGACTCGGCCGACGACGAAAAAGGTTGCTCGAACGTCATGACGGTCCAGCAAGTCGAGAACTTTCGTGACGGACTCCTCGATTCGGTCGACAGGTTCGGAGACCTCGTCAGCGAGGAGCGTCGCCGAGTGCCAGTGTTCTACGTCGAAACTCAGCGCGTGCGTTTGTGAATCGGGTGTCGATCGTGAGTTCATGAATTTCGCGTCTTTCGCTGGCTGGTGGAGTTTATCTCGCGCGTATCGAGAAACGCTCGAGCCACCCGTTTGACGAGTACATAGCCGTGGCGTATCGGGTTGTGTGTGCTCGTATTCGGCCCGTCGTAGGTAATCGTCGTCTCGACCTCTCGCACGTTGAACCCACGCGAACAAGCGTGGAACAGGACGTCGACGCTCGCGCCCATCCCGTCCGTGAGGTTCTCGTCGGTAGCGAGTGACTGGATGGCCGACTTGTTGTACGCTCGAAACCCGCTCTGAGTGTCCCGAACTCGACTACTGGAGTTTAACAAGAGGAAGGAGAACCATATCAGGAAGTTGACTACCCCGAGGCCAATGCGGCGGTACCGCGGTATCTCAGACTGTCCCTTGAACCGACTCCCGATGATGATCTCCGCGTCGTGTGACTGCTGTGTGTCGACGAGCTTCTGGATATCGGTGGGGTCGTGTTGCCCATCGCCGTCGATGACCACGAGGTGGTCTGCGTTCCAGTCTGCAGCCTTAGAGAACGCTGTTTTGAGGGCGGCCCCGTACCCGCTGTTCTCCTCGTGCCGTACGGTGACTGCTCCTGCTTCGACAGCACGGACCGCCGTTTGGTCGGAACTCCCGTCGTCGACGACGAGGACGGTGTGAGCGTACTCTTTCGCTTCGGTGACGACTGATGCGATGCTCTCACCTTCGTTGTAGGCCGGTACTGCGACGATGACGTTCGGTACCTCTCGGGCAGTGTTCGAAGCGTCTCCTTTAGAAGTCCCGCTCGAGCCGAGACTCGAAGTGACATTGGTTCGCCCAGGGTTTCTCGAGACTTGATCCAACTTGTAAGCGAGCACGTCTGTGATTTGCCCAGTAGATTTGTACCGAAAAGATTCCCGCAACGAACCCACGACACTCGACAACCAGCTTGTGGAATTGGAAATTTGTCGTATTTTATTGATGATCATATTATTAGATGAGTTTCAAAATCTGTTATCGTCATCTGCTGCCCAATCGTGTGGGATAATCTACATCGACGCGAGACGGACTTTGTTATTGTTCATATACTAACATAGAAAGATGTATGACTATAATTGCAGTCCTGAGAACGTGGGATTACCAGAAAATTTCGGAGCGTTTTATGGAAGTATGTTCTACGTAGCTGGTAATTAGACACGGGTAACCGACACCGAGATATCAACTAAATTGACTATTTATAAACGACACGTCTGCGTTACCTGTCGTTTCAGTGCTCGAAACTGGTGAAAGAGGTGGTAAATTCACCGACCCTGGATCCGGTTGGTCCAGACGTGAACAGGGACAGATTCCACGTAGCCGTGGAGGGCTAACTCGGTATCGAGCACACCGGAGAAGTTATTCCTTCTCGACAACTACTCGTGAAGCGACTCTGTCGTCGAAACTTCCCTTCGTCCTCAGTCGCCTTGCTCCGGGTAACCGACGTCGTTCCTGAGTGCTGCACGGGTGGTCGAGGCAGTCTGTGAGACGAACTGCCGAACGTTCTCCCGGCGCAGCACGAACAATCCGACCCCGAGGAGCATGTAGACGGCTGTGTAGACGTAGAGAACGTCCATACTGATGTTCGTCGCCGCCGGTTCAGCGTAGGTCCGAACCACGTAGAACTCGGCGAGCACTTGCGTCAGGAACAGCACGAGGAGCCCAATCGCCTCGCGGAGGCTGATTTCGAAGTTCGTCAGGATAGCGATAGCGAAGAAGCTCTGGGCTGCAGTGACCCAGATCTCTGCGGCCTGCTTCTGGTCGAACGGGAGCGTTCCGACAGCACCAGCCGAGATGGAGTAGACGACTGCCAGCGTCCCGATGAGCAGTGTCCACTGGTTGAGCTTCGAGGAGATGAGCGCGTTGAACCCGGCGGTGACGCGTGCCTTGTTGACGAGGTAGGCGACGACGATGAGTTCCGGACTCTCAGAGGCGAGGGGAGCGAGCCACTGTATCATGAAGAACTTCGGGATGCCGTTCTGGAGACCCACCTGTTCGAGTCCCTTCGCAAAGGGGTGAACCGCAGTGAAGAGTATCACTCCCGAGAAGACGAACCCGAACAGCACCAACGCGATTCGTGGGACTTTGGGATACTGCTGGAAGTGTGCGGGGACGCCGACCTGTTCCTCGGATTCCTCGACGTCAGTGCGGATGATGATGAGGAGGTAGAGGACGTACAGGCCCACGAGGACGAGCGTATCGAACGGCCCGATGCCGCCACCGAAGGGGACGAAGAACGCGAACCCGGTCGCGGCGAGCAAGAGCGCGATTTCGGTGGAGAGGTTCCTGTCGAGTCCGACGGCGTCGGCGAGAAACCCACGTCGGCGTTCGACCGCTTGGTCGCGGGTGCGCTTCGCCCGGTAGATGGTGAACAGCGCGATGCCAGACCACCCGAGACCGATGAGTATCCGGTTCGCGCCAGTCATGTTGGCGACGGCGAGGTTCGCGGCCTCGCTCGAGCCAGCACCGGCTTCCCACGCGTAGAGCGCGTCGACGGCGTACTCGGGGGCAACCGCGAGCACTGCCAAGACGGCGATAGCGAACGCCTGTGGCACGTCTTTCTCCGCGGTTTCAGCGGCCCACGCGAGTAAGAACGCGGCACCGAGAATCGCGAGACCAGCGACCACGACGGCGGTTGTCGGCCCGATATTTTCACCTGGATGGACCGTGCCGTACCCGCCGTACGAGACGAAGGTTCCGATCCACGGGAGTGTTAACAGGAGTGCGAAGACGGTGGCGCCGATCGGATGTCGCAACCGGGTAAACATTTGTTTCCACTGGATGGACGAAATTGGCTTACATAATACACAAGATAACGCTCACACACCAGAATTCGGGTGTTTGAGTGGTGTTTGGGGCCAGAATACCTGTTCGACCGGTGTTTTTCGATATCCGGGGTTAGGGGCGCTCTATCCTCAAAAATCACCACGAACGTCGGAATCGGTCCGAATCCGCTTCCATTTCGGCTGGTGGTGGGTGGACGATTCGGGGAACCCGCTTCAGCCCGTCCCCACTATCTCGACGTCGGCCGCTGGTGCGCTCCGTTTCACACTTCTGATTCCGCGTGTGGCACCCTGTTTCGATTTGTACCCCTCACCGCTGTCGGCGATGATGTTCCCGTTGGAGGCGACGAGACGCCATCGCCACTCGCCCGCATTGTCCTCGAAGACTTCGAATCTCGCGTGTTTTGACATCGACACTAGCGATAGCGCGTGAGTGGTAAAAAACACCTACTCGAACACTCGCTGGGGACCCGTCGTCCGTTGTCACTCTCTACGACCAGTCGAGTGATGTGTGGTAGCGTTCGAGCGTCGAGGGATGCCCGTCTTCGGTGGTCTCGGAACCCCGCTTGGACACGGGTCGGCGATGTTCGTCGCGCTGAACGGACTCCGACTGGTCCGATTTCACGGCGACGGGACGCTGCGGTCGAGGAAGCCGAACTGCACGAACCGCAGTAATCGTTCGAACTCGTCAGCGCGGTCGACGCTCGGCGATGGTGCGAGGACCACTCTCGCGTACCAAAGAGCGGCGCCGAGTGGCACTCCCGCGAAGAGGAACACTATCCAGCAGTGGTACTCCTTGACCTCCGTCGCCTGAAGACGCGGGTCTGCGCTCGATTCTGTATCGTGCCCGCCAGCGTCGTGCTGCCGGTGAACGTCTCGATGGCTGAAAACAGCGTCCCGGTCTGTTCCTGCAGGTCGTTGAGCACGACGAACGAAAATCCCGCACAGAAGGCGACGATGCCCGATGCGACGAACACGAGCCACGCGGCCGACCCCGCCTGCGCGGCGACGACTCCCAACACGGCGAAGATGCCGCCCCCGACCATTCCGCCGAGGACCATCACGAGCGACTCGGAGAGCCCGATTTTGCTGGGCATGCCGGCGCTACTCTGTGTGTTTGTGGAAAAAAACCGCGGTAGGTCTCTCCCGGGCGGTTCTGGTTTCAATGGCATTTGTTCTCGTGTGCCACAGTAGCTCACAGTTATGCAAGGCGGAAGCCCACGACTTCAGCCGTGGGTCACTGACCCCCGATGCGCTTACTCATCAGTTCGCAACGTCGCGGGGTCGATTCCCTGTCTGTCGACAACGTACGCGAGTGCCCGCCGGACGTGTGACTCGTCGGTGTCCGTGAGCAAACTGTTGAGAATCGCAGGCAAGGCGTCGGCGTGGAATCGAAGCACGACCGTCTCGACAGTGCTTCCTTCGACGAACACGTCGATGTCCCACGAGTCATCGCCAGGGTCGGTCATCTGAATGTCTATCCAGTCCTCGGATGGGACACCACCATCTGTGACTGGTCGGCGGGTCGATGGTGCACTCGATGGATTCGGTTGCGTCGGCATGACTGCCGATAGAGAGGGCCGGCACGACCGTGAAGCGTCGACCTGATGGGTACACGTCGACCCCGTCGACGCCCGCCTCGCGGCCGATTCACGAACTGACGGGACAGGTCGGTCACTCCCGACTGAACGACGTAACGCGCCCCCAACTCGATTTCTTGCCCCACAAGCCCGAGCGCATGCACTCACACTCGACGATCTGTGAGTTGTCCACGAACAAGTTCACGTTAGGGCCGAAGTTCTTGATGTACCACTCGAACACCGGCGGGTCGGCCGCCTCGAACACGCAGTGCTCGATACCGACTTCGTTGGCGATTTCGAACGCGACGTCCGTCCGCCACTCGCGGACGCGCTCGGTGATGCCTTCGGACTCGACCATGATTTTGTACGCGCCGGCGTCGAGGTGTCGCTTGGCGGCGTCGATGGCACTCGCGGGGTCGATGGCGGCTTCGCTTTCGAGTTCTTCGACGCTCGACGCCCCGCCAGCCCCGAACTGAACGTTTATCTCCGGCTTCGCCTTCAGGCCGTGCTCTTGCACGAGTTCGGTGAGCGCGACCATGTCGTCGGTGTCGATGGCGAGGAAGCCCGAGGATATCTCCACGATGTCGAACCCCAGTTCGCCCGCTTCGGCGATGTAGTCCTCGACGAGTTCGTGGTCTTTGACGAGGACGTTCTCGATGAACCCACCCGTGGATACCTGTACGTCGAACTCGTGGCAGGTGTCGATGAGTTCGCGGACCGCCGACTCGGGCATCAACGCGAACGACCCGCCGGAGAACTTGTAGATGTCCACGTAGTGCCCCATCGTTTCCAGGATGTCGCGGAGTTCACGCGGTCCCATCGGGTCGTAGTACGGCCCGCGAATCTCGGTGATGCCTCGCTCGCGGGGTTTGTCGGGTCGGTCGTTGACGTGCAGGAAGTCGAACGCGCGGTTCTCGAGTGTCATGGTACGTTCAAACATCTCTCGCGACTGCCCCAAGGAGGTAGGGCTTGCATGCACTACGGTACCTACTCCAGCATCGCCGTCAACTCCGAGACGTCGTGTTCGTCGAGGGTTCGAACCATCTCGATTATCTCCGCACGACGTTCCTCGTCGTACCGGTCACGCGTCATGCGCTCGAACTTCTCCTCGATGTCGGCCCACGACATCGGCTTCGTGGGATGCCCCCTGAACGCGTCCTTTTCGACACGATAGACCGTTCCATCTGCCATCGCCACGTCGATGACGGCGGGCATCTCACCGGCTTCGAACCGGTCGGTCAGCGTCTCGTCTTCCGTAACTTCGACTGTCCTGAGCAACGTCTGCACGTCGTCCCGTTCGATGCGCGCTGGTTCGTACGCGGCATTGGTCATCTCACGGTCGATGAGTGCCGCCGACAGCATGTACGGGAGTGAGTGGTCGGCCTGTGCCTTCGTCTCGACCTCGTATCGGTTCCCTTCACCGCCGCCGATGATGAGCGCCGCCCCGTGGAACGTTTCGAGGTTGATTCCCTCGACCTGCTCGGGGTCGATGTCGTGTTCCTCGGTGAGTTCGATGATGCCTTCGACCGCCGACTGCGCGTACGTCTCGGCGACGTATCGCTTCGTCATCGTGTCGAACACGCGGCCACAGACCGGGTCGAGGTCGACCTCGAATTCGCCGGAGACGACTTGCTTCCACCCCTTCTGGCCCTCGAAGAGGTCCACCGGCCCTTCCATCCCGTGGTCGGCGAGTATCACCGAGTAGACCGCATTCCGCGCCGCGTTCGCGCTCGCGATGCCCTTCCACTCGTTGATGCCGCCGGTTCTGGTCACACGCAGAGCGTTGTGGGCGGTCCCGGCGATGCCGATGGCGTTCCGTAGTTCCTCGCGGTCGAGTCCCCGCGCGTTGCCAGCACCCACGGCCGCGGAGATGACCGTGTGGGTCACGTGGTCCCAGCCACGGTCACGTACCGGTGCGTTCCAGGCGAGTTCGCCCTGTACCTCGTAGGCGATGCCGATGCTTTCCAGCAGTTTGGCCCCACTGAGGTCCGCGTCGGCCGCGACGGCGATGATGCCGGCGATGTTGTCGCTGGGGTGTGGCGTCTCACCGGGTGCGAGAAACGAGTCCATGAAATCGAGATACCGTGTCAGGGCGGTGTTGTACATCGCTGCCCCGACCGGCGACGAGTAGTTGTCTGTCCCCCACAACCGGCACGGCCCCTCGGGTTCGAGTTCGGTCACCGTCTCACGGACTTGCTGCGTGGCTTGCGCGTCGAGCGCGCCGATGGCGATACCGACCGAGTCGAGCACTCGTTTCTTCAGTTCGGTCTGGACGTCGTCGGGGAGGTCGTCGTACTCGACACCGAGTGCGAAGTCGGCGAGTTCGTCAGTCGTGGTCATGCTAAGGAATCTGGCAACTAGGCGCATAAGACTGGGACTTGCACACACAGACTACCGTTTCGAAACAGTGGAGGTTCGGACGTCTGCTGGGTCCTGAGGTAGCCGTTGCTCACCGATTTATCAGCCGCGGGACCCTCTTCAGACGCGTCTGCAACTTGTCACTCGACCAGTCGACCGACACCGTCCCAGTTTCGACCCCCAACTGCGTAATCTGTGCGGTGACCGTCGCTTCCTCCTCGAGTTGCTGGGAGAGGCACCACGCGTACAACTGTGCCTGCAGTTCGTACCTCGCCCGCGTCTCGGCGTCAGGGGTCTGCAAGAAGACTTTGAGTTCGTGAACCTCCCAGTCGCCGGACACCGTTTCGAAGACGACGTCGGCGTGGCCTTGCATCTCCGTGTCGAGGTCGTCGATTCGGACGAGCGTGTCGACGGGTTCCTCGACGAACACCGAGGTCGTGTGCGTGACGCGCTCCCACAGCACCGAGTCAGCGAACTGGGGACAGACCGTCTCACGGACGAATCGTTCGAGTCGGTCGCGTTCTGTCGCTTCGACACCTGTGCAGTCGTCGAGTGCGCGCTGGAGTCGGTCGGCTAGTACACCATCACACTGGCGAAGGGTCTGGGTCGATACGGTGTCGTGGTTCCGGATCGCGGTAGCGAGGACCGCGTGGGCGACGTCGCCGACATCGTCCGGGCCGAGCGTCTCGAACGTGAGCGAGAGGTCGTCTGCGACGCCGTCGTGACCGGTGTGCAGTGGTCGGCGCTGCAGGTGGTCGAGGACGTGTTCTTCCGGGTTCGTGAGCAGTGGGTAGAGCGTACTCGGGTTGACGAAGCGTGGTGTCCAAGCCGGCTTCTCCCGGTTCGAGCCCGTATCTGGTGTCGCTACCGAAGCCGGCATCGCCGACCCGTCAGGCCGGTCCGTCACCTGCTGCACCTGCACGTCGAAGGAGTCGCTGTCTGGGGCGAGTACTTCGTAGGTCCCGCTCTGTGTGCCGTCGAACCCGAGCCCATCACGGAGCGTGTCGACCCAACTGTCTCGCGGTTCAGGGTACTCGCGCTCGTTCGGCAGGGGAACGACGAGATGGTCACGTGCGCGGGTCATGGCGACGTAGAGCAACCGCCATCGGCCACCGCGATGCGCGTGTGCGAGGTCGGCGAGTGGGGGCGAGCCGGCCAATCTGGCCTCGTCGGCCCAATGCTGGCTCACCCAGCGCAGACCGGCGTCTAAGTCCCACGGATCTCGTTCCACGTCGAAGAGGCCGTGTTCGAAGCCCGGAACCGGCGGTGTCGCGGCTGCTGCCTCCGACGCCGGTGGCGCGAGGGCGAGCGCCGACCCCTGCGCGCAGAACGTGTCGGTGTGTGGCCCCATCTGTCCGACGTGCCCGGCGATGTCACCGAGGACGACAACGTCGGATTCTGCACCCTTCATCTGGAAGATGGTCTTGAACACGATGTCTACGGCGTCCTCGTCGGCGAGCGGCGACGTCGGTCCGTCTTTCGGGTCGTCGTACAGGCGCTCCAGCACGGCCACCAGTTCGTCGAACGCGAGGTCAGACTGGGTCGCGTGTTGGTCGACCTGTTCCAGCAGGGCATCGAGCGCGGCCACACGTCTGTCGGGGTCGTCGCCCAGTTCGAGGGGGTCAGTGCGGAGGTCGAGTTCGTCGACGACCGCTTCGACGACACTGGTCACGGACCCACCGGTCAGCCGTCTTCGACGAGCAGCGAGTCGGTCGAGTCCTTCGACGAACGAGACGGCCGGTTTGTCGGGCAGGTCTCGCTCGACGACTGTCCGAGTTCGGTAGTCACACAGATCCAGCAAGCCCGGTACGTCGGTGTCGCCGAGTGTCGAATCGGTCCCGGCCGCACCGAGCAAATCCCGGAGTGCCGTGTCGATGTCGGACCGACTGAGGAGACCGCAGACTTCGACTGCCAGACGAACGACGGGCTGCTCGAACAGTGGGTCGGTCGCGTCCCCGACCGAGAAACCTGCCTGCTCGAAGGCGGCCGTGTACTCGGCGAGACGGGTTCGTCGATGGAACAGGACGGTGACCGATTGATCCTCGACATCGGTGGACTGCCCCCGTTCGCTGAGTATCGAATCGAGACAGGAGGCGAGCGCGTCTGCCTCCCCGACACCCTTCGCTGGCCGGACGTAGTTCGGACTGCCCGCGCGGGCACCGGACGAGAACGCGGCGACGTGGACGTTCGGCTCATCTGTATCCGCCCTCGTCGGTTCAAGGGGAGCATACGGTCCCGTCACCGTCCCGTCTGCGCCACGGGCAGGGTCGGTGAACACGTCTACAAAGACGGAATCGACGGCCCGTGCAACGTCTGGCCGGCACCGGCGGGTCCGGTGTTCGTGCGCGACGACGTGCGTCTCCCAGTCGATACCGAAGTAGCGGCCGTCGTCGACCGCCGCCCGGAACAGACTTGGCTGGGCGTTGCGCCACAGAAAGACGAGCTGTTTCAGGTCGCCTACGAGCAGGACACGAGTTTCCTCGTCGACGAGCGGCGAGAGCGCCGCGGCCTGCACTGTCGACACGTCCTGTCCTTCGTCGACGATGGCGACGGAGAGTCGGTCGCTGAATCGGTCGCGGAGACGTCGCCTGAACTCGCTCTCGTACCGGTCTGTGTGGAAAAAGTGCGCCACCCAGTGCGCCGCGTCGAGGTGGGAGGCGACTGCGTCACGACGAGCGATGTCGTCGTACAGGTCGCTGTATCGGTCGAGCAGGACACAGAGGTCGTCGACGGCCGCCGTCCACGTCTCGTACAGGTCGCGATCAGCCGCGAGGACAGCCGACTGGTCGCTCGTCGTCCTGCCTGCGTCGTAGCGCTCGGCCGCGTCGGCTCCGACGAATAGTTCGACCGCCCCACGGATGTCTGCAAACGATTCGGGCGCACCGTCAGGGTAGGTCGCTGCGACGATAGACGCAAGCCGTGTCCGGAACTCGGCGACGGTGAGTTGGCGCTCGCGGCAGGCGAGATACGCCTGCGTGAGCAGGTCGCCAGCATCGGCGAGGTACTCGCCGCCGGGGTAGGCGGCTTCGAGTCGGTCGAGGCGGGCTGCGTACTGGTCGTCGCCTCGAAGGTCGGCGAGACACGCGGCACGAACACTTCGTAGGTCCGCCGCACCACCTACGTCCGGCACGTCGTCGAAGCCGACCTCCCGAGCGATGCGCGCGAAGATGTCGCCGAGGACGCTATCGACCGTTCCGACGCTACTCGCGTGCTGGACACGCCGACCGAGTTCCCGCGCAGTCGCTTCCGAGAGGTCGTAGCCGGATTCCGGGTCGCGTGCCAACGTCAGTAGCGCGTCGGCGATTCCAGGGGCAATTGCGGCCGCGTCGTCCCGGGTGAACGAGACGACTGCGAGTCGTTCCTCCGGCGCATCGATGCCTGCCCTGTGTGCCCGAACGAGGTACTCTGCGGCGACGAACTCCGTCGTCGTGGACTTTCCAGCGCCGGGGTCCGACAACTGGACGAACAGCCCCGAGTCGGTCTCGAAGAAGGCGTCGCGTATCTCTTGCTGTGCGCCGTCCAGCCTGACGAACTCGTCGGTGGCCTCGTCAGTCATCTTGCCACCCCGAAGGCAGTGAGGCTTCGATAGAGTCGGGTAGCGGTCGTCCAGTGCTCGGTACTCGTCCAGGGTTCTCAGGCCGGTTCGGCGACAGCCAGTCGAGGAACGGCGACCGTGCGGCCGCCGTCCCGTCGGTGTCCCGCTGGAACCGTGTACAGACGAGGTGGCGAGTCGCGGTCGACACCGCGTCGGCGAAGTGGTCGACTTCCCGTGCCTCGGTCCATCGCTCCAGTGGCGCGAGGGTACGAACTGCTGGGGTCTCGCCTGCGAGGATGGCGTCCCGGAGCGCCACCGGGAGCAGCCCCTCGGGCGTCTGTGGCCACTCGCCATCGACGAGTCCGACAGCGACGACGTACGGCACGTCGCGGAGCCAGGTGTCGGTCGCGTCGACGACGTCGACGACCGCGGCGTTCGCGTGTTCGCGGCGACCGGGAGTGACCGTCGCCACCGTCTCGAAGAGGTAGCGAACCGCCTCCCACGACTCCTCGGTGTAGCCACGGTCGAGCCACTCCTCGTACTTCAGCGCGACCTCGTCGACCAGTTCCTCGACGCGGACCAGCGCCCGTGCCGTTTCGGTCGTCTCGTCGAGCGCCGGGGTGTCTTGGTCGAGGTGGGTCGGCAACACGAGGTCCCGGTAGGTCGACAGTACCGGCAGGAACGCCGTTCGCACATCGGCCGGTCTCGGCGACGCAGGGTGTTCGTCGAGCCACTCGACCAGTGCGGCGAGGCGACCGTCAGCAGCACCCGAACCGTTCGCCGCTGCCACCGCGGTCTCCCACTCGGCTAGCGAACGCGGGGGTGCATCGCCGAGTTCGCGCTGGAGGCCGTCAAGTTCTCGGACTGCTGGCATCCAGTCGGTCGCGGTCGGTGCCACCCACTCGACGGCGAGCGGTCGAAGGAGTGTCGCCGCGTCGACTCGCCCGTCGCTCGCGTCGAGGGCTCCACAGAGTGACGTGACGAGGGCGTACGGGAGCGTCTCTGTCAGCCGCAACTGCGTCCAGACTGAGACGGTCTGGCCGTTCTGGCGGGACGCTCGCTGCAGCACTCGTTCGTAGGTCGCCACGTCACGCGCGACGACCAGCACGTCACTCGGCGACACTCCCTCCGCGAGAAGCTGGTCCACCACTTCGAGGGCGAGCCTGGCCTCCTCTGTCCGCGTCGGCGCGACCAGTTCGGTCGCGTCCACGGTGCGTCTGTCCGGCAATCTCTGGTGCTCTGTCGGTCGAGGTTCTCCGCGCAACCGCGAAGCGATTGCCGGCCCGGTGCCAGCCCGCAAGAACAGGTGGACGTCCGCCGGTGTCTCCCCTTGCACCGCCTGCAACAGGGCCAATACGGGAACCTCGATGGAACTCACGCCGGCGAGGTGGACGCGTTCGACGTCCGGGTACGCTCGCGCCCACGCCGCGGCACCCTCACGACGGAGCAGCGTCGTGGCCGAGTGCAGCAGTTCAGCACCGGAGACTGCCATCTCTGTTGTCTCGGCGAGGATGGTCTGGGCGGCGAGTGCGCCGTCGACGAGGTCCGTCCCATCCCGTCTGCTCGCTGTAGGCAGGTCGTCGAGCACCTCTCGCAACGTGGTCACTCTTCCTGCGTCGAATCTGGTTATTCCACCGACGGCACTCCGGGTCGCCTCGATGTCCGCCGCGTGCGGTTCGAGGTGCGTCCCGAACAGCGGTTCGAACGCTGCGAACCGCGCTGGTTCGTCTTCGAGTAGCGTCTCTATCGCGCGAATCCGGTCGACGCGGTCTAGCGACTCGGTGGCGTGGCCAGCGACTTGCAGGAGGTCGCGGGCGATTTCGCCCGGCCTGACGAACCGCATGGAACTCCGTGGCTGATTCCGCTCCGCGAGTCGCCGTTTCAGGTTTCGTCGGTGGAGCTGTTCCGGCGTTACGACGAGGTCGGTCGTCCGAGTCGACCGGGACGCGTAGTTGCAGAGGTGCGTTGGGTCGTCGATGTGCGTCGTGAACCTGAGGTCGGACGCGGCTGATTCCGTCATCGGTCCACCCGCGTCTGGGCCCTTCCAGCAATCAGTGTGGTCGGCTGTCCGCGACGGGACGGCGGTCGTGACATTCGCTACGTTTGCTCTGGCGGTTCGCGCATTTATACCTACTCGACTTCCGAGAGGTGTGGTTCTCGTATTGACCGGCTCGTCACGCCTCGTCGAGAGAAGACAAACCGTGTGGACGCACCGTTCAGGGAAGAAGCCGTTCGACCCCCGTCAGGAGACGGTAGAGGAGCGTGTTGTTCTCGTACTGCCGCCATCCTGCGTATCCACCTGAGAGCGTCGCCGCGTCGTATCCCTTCTCGTCGAGATACGTCGTCGCGGTTCGTGCGACGACCCCTGCCTTGCACACGGTCACGACGTCGGTGTCGTCGGGTATCTCGTCGAGATACGGGTCGAGCGCCGCCGTCTCACCGGCGCGGAGGTCGTGATAGACTGGTGCGTTGAAGCTCCCTTCGATGTGATTCCCGTCGTACTCGTCGGCGGGACGGATATCGAGGACGAACACGTCCTCGCTCTCGCGGTGGTCGTCCAGTCCATTCGGGCCAATGGAGCGCATCGTTCGTGGCGTCAGTTGTGGCTGTACCTTGAAATCAGTCGTGGTCGAGGTCTCTGTTCATTCCCGGAATGGCGTGCTTTTTGCAACGCATTTATCTGCGTCGCTGTGCGTAGTTTTGTGTACAATGTCCAATACTGATATCGAGGCTTCCGAAGTCGCTCGTCGTATCGCTGTCGACGATACCGACGACCCGTTCGTCCTCGACGTTCGTCCCGAGGACGACTACGAGGAATGGCAGATTCCCGGCAGTACGAACGTTCCCGTCTACGACGAACTGCTCGAATACGACTACTCCGGACTCGAAGCCCACCTCGACGACATCCCGGACGACGAAGAGATCGCCGTCGTCTGTGTCGCTGGCGTCACATCGGCCCGCGCCGCGGAGTTCCTCCGGGAACACGGGTTCGACGCGAAGTCCATTCCCAACGGGATGAACGGCTGGGGTCGCGTCCACCGAACCTACGACATCGCTAGCGCTAACGGTCTCATACAGGTCGTCCGCCCAGGCACTGGCTGTGTCTCCTATCTCGCGCACGACGACGACGAGGCCATCGTCGTCGACCCGACCCAGTACGTCGACGAGTATCTGGGCATCGCGGACGAGTACGACCTGACCATCGTCGGCGTCACCGACACACACGCACACGCCGACCACGTCTCCGGTGCCCGTCGCCTCGCTGGCGAACTCGACGTCCCGTACTACCTCCACGCCGAGGATGCTGGTGACCTCGAGAATATCACCGAACTCGCTGACGGCGACAGTATCGACGTGGGTGACCGTGCGCTCGACGTCCACTTCACGCCGGGACATACCCCCGGCAGCGTCTCGTTCCGGTTCGGCGACGTGCTCCTCTCCGGCGACACCCTGTTCCTCCGGAGCGTCGGTCGCCCGGACCTCGAAGACAGTAGCGAGGACGCCGTCCGCGAGGCCGCAACGAAGCTATTCGACAGCCTCGACGAACTCACCGACCTTCCGGGCGACACGCTCGTCCTTCCGGGTCACTTCAGCGACGAAACGGTCCGCCCGCTCGCGACCGACCTCGACGACCTCACGACGGAGACGACGAACGAACTGCTGAGCTACGTCGAGGACGACGACGAGCAGGCCTTCGTCGAGACCATCGTCGAGAGCCTCTCCGACGAACCCGCGAACTACAACGAGATCAAGCAGATCAACTGGGGCAAAGAACAGGCCGGCGATGACGTCGAATCCCTCGAACTGGGTCCCAACAACTGCGCCGCGAACTGACGTTCTTACATCGGTACGTAACTTCCAAATCTCGGCGACGCACGGAAACGTCACCTCGCTTGGGGGAGCACGTCGGTTAGTACACGATCGTCTTCGTCAGCTGGTCCATCTACGGACGGCGTCTGCGATACACCTTCAAATCGATTTCTGTATCGGCGGCGGGACCGACCTCCACTTCAAGTACCACAGCTTCGAACACGTCCTGTTCTCGTACCACGGACTGGACTACATCCATCCAGTGGACGAACGCCCCGACGAGGGCGCCGGTGAGGTTCCCGGCGAGTACGCCAGCCCACACGCGGAACAACGACGGGACACTCGCGACCCGCGTCAAGACCAGTGCAACCGGCGTCAACGTGTTCTCGGTGTACAGTTGATACCGGCCCATAATGATGTAGACGAAGCCGAGGGGATAGAGCAGCGCAGCGAGCAACCCGGTGGTGTCGTTCGGGAAGGCTGCCTTCAACGTCCCGTAGACGAAGAACGTGAGCGTGATGGCGAATCCGGCGGCGAGGCCGCTCAGGTACAACTTTCGTGTACTGGTTCCGACCTCCTCGTCGGCCGTCGCGACGACGCGCTGGAAGATTTCGTCGGTCGAGAACCTGTCGCCGACGGCCTCCCCAGCGGCCGGTGCGCCACTCCGTGCCCGGTCGACGTCTGTGCGTGCGGGGCCACGGCGGCGACCGACGGTGTCCGCTGGACTCATTTCGGCCGTTCCTCCCGCTCAGCCGCCGCTTCGCGCTCGCGTGCTGTCATCGTCGCGTCGTTTCTCCCGATGCTGTACCACGTGAGTCGGTACAGCAGGTACGCGAAGGCGCTGAACATCACGAATTCGACGAGATACAACTCGGCGATTTCGACCCACGTCAGTTGTTCCAGTACCGCACTTCGGGTGACACTCAGGATGGCGAAAGCGACGAACAGTGTGAACGCCGGCATCGTCACGAGCAACAGTGCAGTGAGGACGAGCCAGAATCGGTTTGCGAGCGTCGTTCGTTCGTCCTGGCGGGCTGCTCTCGACAGCCCCTCGAGCGTGGTCGGAGCAGGGCTACGAGCGCTCGGAGAACGGTCGTCGGAGTCTGCTGGCCGTTGCGGGTCGTACCCCATACTCGATGTTTGGCACGAATAGAGATAAAATTTCCTTCAAAATTACCGATATGGTCAAATATATGCGGAACTATTACCAATATGTGAAAAAATTGGCGTCGCCACGGGACGGCGTCGGGTACGGAGGGAGGGGACCATGACCCACCTTCAACCAGGGACAGGGACGCCCGGTGCCTTCGCTCGGTACGGAGCCACGGCACTCGTCTCGTTCGCGTTCTACATGCTCCTCGGTGACCCCACCTCACTGTTCGACCTCGTCACCGGACTGGTTAGCGCAGCAGTCGTCGCAGCCGTCCTCGGGGAAGTCACGTTCGATTGGTCGCCGTCGACGACGACGGTCGCGTCGCTAGCTCGTGCCGTAGTGTTCCTGCCGTGGCTGCTGGTCGCAGTCGTCCGGTCGACCGTGGGCCTCACGCTGGTCGTCCTCGACCCGCGGCTCCCGATCGACCCGAAGATGGTCCGAATTCCCGCCCCCGAGAGCCGTCTCGGCCGGGCACTTCTGGCGAACAGCATCACGCTCACGCCGGGAACGCTGACAGTGGATGTGGTCGACGACGAACTCGTCGTCCACACGCTGACGACGTCGTCCTGTGCCGAGTTGCTCGCGGGGTCCATCACGAACGCAGTCGCCTTCGTCACTGGTGAGACGGTCACCGAATCGGCGTCACAGGAGGGTCGCGATGAGTGACGTGGTCGCCACGACACTACTCGCCGGTGCAGGTGCACTGGTAATTCTCGCACTCGCGCTGCTGGGACGGGTCATCGCCGGTCCGACGACCGCCGACCGGGTCGTCGCCATTAACGTCGTCGGGACGGCGACCGTCGTCGTCGTGGCGCTGTACGGCGCAGCGGTCGGGGACTCGGGCTACTTGGACGTAGCGCTCGTCTACGCGCTGTTGAACTTTCTGCTCTCGCTCGGGCTCGCCAGATTTTCCGTCGAACGAGGTGGGCTGCTGTGACGCCCGTCGAGGTCCTCGTGTTCGTCCTCGTCGCGGCGTGTGTCTTCCTCTCGTTCGTCGCCGTGGTCGGCTTCGCCAGGCTCCCGGACGTGTTCGCCCGCGCCCACGCCGCGTCGAAGACCGAGACGCTCGGGGCAATTACCGGGCTCGCTGCCGCCGCGCTGGCGTTCGGTCCGGGACAAGCGAGCCTGAAACTCGGCCTACTCGGGCTGTTCGTGCTCGTCACCGGGCCGACCGCAGCCCACGCGATCGTCCGGGCTGCCGCCCTCTCGGGGATGACGCCGTGGACGAGTGCGGAGGCGACCAGCGCTCACCACGAGAGAGAGGGAGGGTCCGATGACACCTGAGGCGGGGCTGCTCGCCAGCCTGTTCGGGTTCGTCGCGGTCGCCGCGGTAGCGACCGCACTGGCCCGGCGGCCGACGACCGTCCTCGTCGGCTTCGCCGCCTACAGCCTCGGACTCGCCATGGTCTGGGTCGTCTTCGACGCGCCGGACGTGGCACTCACCGAGGCCGCAGTCGGTGCAGGCGTCACGACAGCGTTGTTGCTCGTGATGGCTCGACGACTCAGCCGGGCTTCGAGGGCCGCAGCGGCAGACGACGATGGGCTGGTCGACTCGCCCCCGGACGCACCGGGCTCGCGTTGGCGTCGAACTGGTTCGCTCGTAGTCGCCGCGCTCGTCACAGTCGGCATCCTGCTGACGGTGCCGTCGCTGCCGGCGGTCGGCGATGGACAGGCACCTGCGTTCGGCCCGGCCACCGAGTACTACCTCACCGACGCCGGCGAGCGCGGTATCGACAACGTCGTCACAGCCGTGCTCGTCGTCTACCGTGGCTTCGATACCTTCGGGGAGGTGGCCGTGGTGTTCGCGGCGGCGGTCGCCGTGCTCGCCGTGCTCGGACAGGCCAGTGGCGAGGTGGTCCGCGTCGCGGTGGACCAGAATCAGAGCGACGCGGATCCCACGACCGACCACGACGACTCGCCGGACGTTACAGGGCCGGTGGCGACGGGCGACCGGCCGCTGCCACCAGATAGCATCGTCGTCACGGTGACGGTGCGACTGCTCGCACCGTTCGTCCTCACCTTTGCGCTGTTCACGCTGTTCCACGGCACCAGTTCCGTTGGTGGGGGTTTCCAGGGTGGCGTCGTCGCGGCCGCGACTGTCGTGACGCTCGCGTTCGCGTTCGGTGTCGAAGCGACGGCCGCGTGGCTTTCGCCAGCGCGATTGCTGGCACTCGCCGCCGCAGGCCCAGTCGTGTTCTGTGTGGTCGCACTCGCAGGCATCGCCGCAGGCGGAGCGTTCCTGCAGTTCGACGTGCTACCAATCGCGAAAGCGTCGGTGTACGCCACCGAAGCGATCGAACTCGGTATCGGTGCCACCGTGGGCGGCGTGGTCGTCCTCCTGTTCGTCGCACTCGCAGCCCGAACCGAACGCGAGGTGGGGCGATGACACCCCTCGTCGAATTGTTCCTCGACCGTGGTGCGTACGTCCTGTTCGCTCTACTGGTCGGTGTCGGCCTTTACGTCCTCGTCGCGGACGACGACCTCGTCAAGAAAGTCGTGGGACTCAACCTCTTTCAGACGGGCGTGTTCCTGTTCTTCGTCACGAGCGCGTACCGGACTGGCGGGCGCGCCCCGCTGCTGTCGGCCGACGGCCCCTACGTGAACCCGCTCCCGCACGTCCTCATCCTGACGGCCATCGTCGTCGGGGTGAGCGTCACGGCACTCGCACTCGCGTTGGTCGTCCGCGTCCACGAAGCGTACGGCACCGTCGACGACGAAGTGATTCGGGAGGTACGCCGTAGATGACCCACCTAGTTCCCCTGCTCGTCGCGGTGCCGCTGCTCGGCGCGGTCGTCCCGTTCCTCCTCGGCGGGCGATTCCCGCGCTTCTCGCGGCGAGCGACGGCGGCGGTGTTACTCCTCCAGTTCGCACTCGCGATTCTCGTCGTTCGCGACGTGGCGAGGACCGGCAGCGTCAGCTACGTCGTCGGCGGACTCCCCGCTGCCTACGGTATCGGCCTGTTGGTCGACGCCCTCTCCAGCGTGTTCGTACTACTGGTCGCGGGAAGCGGGGCGGTGTTCTACTGTACGGTCCGGACCGATGCGACGGGGCCCACAGACAGCCTCTGGCTGTTGCTCGTCGCCGGTCTGACCGGCGTCACCGTCACCGCCGACGTGTTCAATCTCTACGTCTTCCTCGAAATCTCGGGGCTGGCGGCGTACGCGCTGGTCGCCGGTCGGCGCGACGGTGCGGCCGCCCTCGCCGCCCTCAAGTACCTGCTCGTCGGGACAGTCGGGGCGACGCTCTACCTCCTCGGCATCGGATACGCCTACGTGGCGACCGGCACGCTCGCGATGGCGGACCTCCGAGTCGCACTCGCCGGGGTCGGGTACGAGTCACCGCTCGTGCTCGCCTCGTTCGCGTTCGTCACCCTGGGGTTGGCGGTCAAACTCGCGTTGTTCCCGCTCCACCAATGGAAGCCCGACGCATACGCCACGGCACCGGTCGACGTGAGCGCGTTGCTCGCAACGCTCGGGTCGACGGTCCCCGGGTACGCCTTCGTCCGTCTCACGTTCGATGTCTACACCGTCGACCTCTTCGCGGCCGTCCCGCTCGTCCAACACAGTCTCCTCGCAGTCGGGGTCGTCAGCGTCCTCGCCGGCGGCTACCTCACGCTCCGGCAGTCGAACCTCCGCCGCCTGCTGGCGTACTCCTCGATACTCCAGTTCGGCCTCGTCGTCGTCGGGTTGGCGCTCGCGACCACTGCCGCCGTGACGGGTGCGCTCGTCCTTCTCGTCGCCAACGCAGTGTCGAAGGGCGGGCTCTACGTCGCGGCCGGACTGTTCGAGCGCGAGCGCGGTGCGACGACGGTGAGCGCGTTCGCAGGACTGGGTCGGGCGTGGCCGGTGACCGCAGGTGCGGCCGCGGTCGTCTTCGCCTCGCTCGTCGGTCTCCCGCCATCCGCAGGCTTCGCGGGGAAGTGGTACGTCGCCCTCGCGGCGGTCGAGTCAGATGCGTGGTTGGTCGCGACAGTCGTTCTCCTGAGCACACTGCTGTCGCTCGCCTACGCTGGCCGCGTCGTCGAGCGCCTGTTCCTCGCTGGTGAAGCTGCGACTGCAGCCACGCCCGGGCGGGTTCCGGCCGAACACGTGCGAGCGACCGACGGTGGCGTCGGCGGCAACAGCCCTGGCGTGTCCGAATCACCGCCGACAGTCACGTTGAACCGGGACCGACTGGCGGTGGGAATCGTGGTCGGCACGGCCGTGGCGACGGTCGTCCTCGGCGTCGGTTCGTCCGCGTTCGCGGACTGGGTCGCGCCGGTCGTGGAGGGGTGGCTATGACCGACACTGCGTCACTGCTTCCGCTCGCGGCCGTGCTCGTCCCGGCACTCGCTGTCGTGGGTATCGTCGCCCTCGGTCGATTTCCGTTGGTCAGAGAACTGTGTACCGCACTCGCGGCGCTCGGGACGGTCGCCTCGGTGTGGGCCATGGTCCAAACCGAGTCGACCGAGGTGACCACCCTCGGCAGCGTCGCCGGCGTCGACCTGTCGCTGCGGGCGGACCCCGCAGGACTACTGTTCGCGCTCCTCGCAGCCGTGCTGTGGGCCGCGACGAGTCTGTACAGTGTCGGCTACGTGCGGGCGCTCGACGAGCACGCCCAGACGCGCTACTTCGCCGCGTTCGCCGCGAGCATCGCCGCGACGATGGGCGTCGCATTCGCCGGGAACCTGTTCACACTGTTCGTGTTCTACGAACTGCTGACGCTCGCGACGTACCCGCTGGTCGTCCACGCCGAGACTGACGAGGCCCGCTCGGCCGGGCGAACCTACCTCGCGTACACCCTCGGTGGTGGCGTGGCTGCGCTCGCCGGCGTCGTCCTCGTCGGTGTCCTCGCCGGTACCGTCACGTTCGACGCGGGCGGCATCGAGGCGCTCGCCACGGTAGACCCGACCCTCGCCCGCGCCGCGTTTGCCTTGCTCGTCGTCGGCTTCGGCGTGAAGACGGCCATCGTGCCGCTCCACGGCTGGCTCCCGACTGCGATGGTCGCACCGACACCCGTCTCGGGGCTGTTGCACGCCGTCGCCGTCGTCAAAAGTGGCGTGTTCGCGCTCGGGCGAACCGTCCTCTACGTGTTCGGCCCGGAGACGACGTGGGACCTCGGAATGGGGTTCCCACTGGCCGTGGCCGCTGCAGTGACGATGGTCGTCGCCGGTCTCGTCGGGCTCCGACAGGACAACCTGAAGCGGGGGCTCGCGTACTCGACCATCAGCCAGCTCTCGTACATCGCGCTCGGGCTCGCACTCGCCACCCCGGTCGCGGTCTTCGGCGCGTTCGTCCACATCGTCGCCCACGCGTTCATGAAGATTACACTGTTCTTCGTCGCGGGTGTCGTCGCCGTCGAGACTGGCGAGAAGTACGTCTCCGACCTCGCCGGGGTCGGTCGCCGCTTGCCCGCGACGATGACCGCGTTCGCCGTCGCCGCCGCCGGCCTCGTCGGGTTTCCGCTGGTTGCAGGCTTCGTGAGCAAGTTCTATCTCGTGCTGGGTGCGGCCGAGAGCGCGTCCCCATGGTTGGTCGGTGCGTACCTGCTCGCTGGGCTGTTGAAGTTGCTGTACTTCTGGCCAATCGTCTACGTCGCCTTCTTCGGCGAGCGCGGCGGCACCGACGCCGCGAGTCGGCACGCGTTCGCGCCAGCACACGCGACCGACGGCGGCTACGTCGACACAGGCTACAGTGAGGCGATGACGTGGGAGCGTCGAACCATCTCCACCGAGACCTCACCGGCCCTGCTGTTGCCCATCCTGTTCACCGTGGGTGTCGCGATCGCACTCGGCCTCGCGCCGACCGAGTTCCCGTTCTGGTCACTCGCCGAAGCCATCGTCGCGGAGGTGTTCGCATGAGCGACTTTCTGACGCTCGTCCCACCGTGGGTAGCGTTCCTCGTGGCCATCGTCGCAGTCGTGGCACTACCGCGGCGTGCGGGGACCGCGGTCGCTATCGTGTTCACCATCCTGACGGTCCCATGGGTGTTACTCGCACCCGCCGGAACCGCGGTCACTGTCGCCCCGTTCGGCTTCGAGCAGGTGCTGTTCCGCGTCGACTCGCTTACGCGGCCGGTCGCCGCCCTGTTCGGTTTCGTCGCCGCGCTGAACCTCCTCTACGGAGATGGGACGGGGGCCGACGAGCGACAGACGGTGTACTCGCTGGCGTACATGGGCGCTGGCGTGGCGGCCGTCCTCGCCGGCGACTGGCTCACGCTCGTGGTTGCGTGGGAACTGCTCGCTGTAGCCGCGACGGTCCTCGTCTGGCACCACGGGGGGGAGGCCGTACGCCCGGCGTTCCGCTACGCGGTGTACCACCTCGTCGGTGGTGCGTTCCTCGTCGCTGGCGTGTCGTTGCACTACGCCACGGTAGGGACGTTCACCTACGACGGTGGTCTCAGCGTGGGAGTGCCGACGACGCTCGCGCTCGTCGGCGTCGGCGTCAACCTCGGATTCGTCGGCCTCCACGCCTGGCTGCCCGACACCTATCCGCGGCCACACGTCGCCGCCAGCGTCGTGCTCGCCGGCTTCACCACGAAAGTCGCAGTCTACGCCCTGGCACGGGTCGCGCCGGACGGGAACACCGTCGTCCTCTGGCTCGGCGCGGCGATGGTCATCTTCGGCGTCACGCAGGCGGTCCTCCAGACCGACATGCGACGACTCCTGTCGTACCACATCGTTTCGCAGGTCGGCTACATGGTCGTCGCCGTCAGCCTCGGCACGGCTGCAGGGATGACAGGCGCGTTCGCACATCTGACGGCGAACGTCCTCTACAAGGGCTTGCTGTTCATGGTCGCCGGGGCCATCGTGTTCCGGACCGGCGAGGCGTCGCTGAAGCACCTCGGTGGACTGGCTCGCCGGATGCCGGTCACGTTCGTCGCCTTCATCGTCGCGGCGCTGGCCATCACGGGTGTTCCGGGCTTCTCCGGCTTCGTCAGCAAGGGGCTGGTCACGAAGGCCGCCGAGACGACGGGCCCAGACCTCGTCTGGTGGGTGCTCGTCGTCGGCAGCGTCGGGACGGTGCTCTCGTTCGCGAAGTTCGGCTACTACGCGTTCATCCGGCAGGCACCCGAATCGATTGCCGTGCGTCCGGCCCCACGAACGCTGTCCGTGGTCTTGCTCGTCACTGCAGTTCCGTCCGTGGCGTTCGGCCTGCTGCCGGGCCTGTTCCTCGGCGTACTCCCAGGCGACCCCGGCAGTTACGACCCGTACGCCGTCAGCGAACTGACCAAGGCGTTGGTCGTCACCGCGGTGGGAATCGCCGCGTTCGTCCTGCTTCGGTCACCCATCGCTCGGATTCAGCCGGTCGACGTCGACCGATTCCTCCACCCGGCGGCGGCGTCGGTGGCCACCACGGCCGGCGCAGTCGCGGTCGAACTCGGAGCCACAGCCTCTCGGACCGGTCGCGCCTTCGTCGCACGGGCCGGCCGGTACGTCGGGCGTGACGCCCCAACTGGCGACACCACCGTCCACGATGCACTGTTCGCGTTGGCGCTGACGACGGCACTCGTGTTGTTCGTCGTCGCCATCGCCTGAGACACAAAAGACACGAAAAGACATGTTCACCAAAACCCACGACGATTCGAACCCGAACTACGACCGCCTCGTCGCGTACCTTCGCGACCGCTTCGACGACGACCTCCGGTGGGTCGCTTCGTTCGATGCGCAGCGTTACGACTACACGGTCCAGTACGTCCGACCGGATCTCCAGACCGAACTGTCGACGCACGATTTCGACACGGTCGTCCACCGCTCTATCGGACTGTTCCGTCGCCCGTACGTCGAGTCGGTATACACCCACCTCGGCGATGCTCGGACGCTCGTCATCGAGCACGAACGCGCCACCGCCGTCCACTTGTACCTCAGCGACACCAAGGGCGTCATCATCAAGATCAAAGCCGGAAACGAGATTTCGGTCCCCCGGTTCGCCGACGAGTGTTTCGACGCGATGTTCAGCGGGAGGGCAGCGCAGTGACGTTACAGGGGCTCGACGACCTCGATCGTCGCATTCTCTTCGAACTGCAGCGCGACGCACGACGTATCTCCTCGCGAGACATCGCCGAACTCGTTTCGGCGTCGCCGAGCACGGTTCGCAAGCGGATTCAGCGACTCGAAGACCGCGGCATCGTCACCGCGTACCGAACCGACATCGACTTTCAGGCCGCAGGCTATCAGCTACACGTACAGATCGTCTGTACTGCTCCCATCGGCGACCGCGAAGCGATGAGCGACCGGGCACTGTCCGTGCCGGGCGTCGTCGGCATCAGAGAACTTGCGACTGGCGAACGGAACGTCCTCGTGACGGTGGTGGGCAAGGACGGAGACGACCTCACGCGCATCGCGACCGCACTGAGCGACCTGGGCCTTACGATCCTCGAAGAGGAACTCGTCCGTCGGGAGACGACGCAGCCGTTCTCGGGGTTCGGTGATGCTGTAGGCGTCGACCAGTGAACAGTCGTCTCTCGGCACACCTTCTACCGGACGATGTCGCGCGGCTCGAACAACGATACGTCGTCGCGTTCCTCGGCAGTCTCTCGCAACCCATCGGAGAACCCCGATCGACAGAAACAGCAATAGTGGTAGTCGGGGTCGCCACCGTTCGGCGGGGTCCACTCGACACGAGCCGCACTCCGTTCAAGGTCTGCGAGGTCGCCCTCGTGCATCTCCCGCGTGGTCCACTTGCACTCGCCCGCGACGAGCGTCCCGTCGCTCCCGAGACCGACCACGTCGAGTTCGTGCTGTTTGTGCCACCAGTAGCCGATTCCCTGGTACGTCTTTGGCACGAGCGACGGCAGTTCGGTCTGACAGACCTGTTCGAACACTGCGCCCATGTACGCCGAGAACGACGGCGCGACGAGTTCGTCGTAGGCGTCGTCGCCCAGCTGTGCGAGTTTCCCCTCCTGAGCGTAGACGTAGCGGAACCAGAACCGGAACAGCGGTTCGGTCAGGCGATAGCGACTCTTTCGCGTCGCCGTCGGATTTGCGGTCACGGGGATGTCGCGCTCGACCAGTCTGAGTCGCCTGAGTTTCGCCAGATACGCCCCGAGTGAGTTTGAGCTGACGCCCGCGAAGTCGGCAATCTCGTTGGCCGCGCGCTTTCCCGTCGCGATGGCTCGCAGAATCGTGTAGTAGGTCTGGGGTTCCCTGATGCCGAATTCGGTGCGAAGGAGGAACTCGGGTTCGTTGTGGAGCAAGCCGTGTTCCGAGAGGACGTGTGACTGGACGTTTTCGGCCAGTGTCGCCCCCGGCGTGAGTTTCCGGAGGGAGTACGGCGTCCCGCCGAAGACACCCCACGTTTGAATCGTCGTCTCCGGGTCGTCCGCCGCCTCGTCGGTCGGGTAGAACTGTCGTGCGTCACCGAGCGAGAGCGGTGGCAGGTCGATGGTCCCGGTCCGACGACCGTAGAGTGGGCTCCCGCCGTCCAGCACCTTCTCCTCCATCACACTGTTGGACGACCCGACGAGCACCAGCGTGATGCCCGTCTCTTCCAGATGCATGTCCCACACCCGCTGGACCTTCGACGGGAGCGCGTCGTCGGAGTCGACCAGATAGGGGAACTCGTCGAGGACGACCACGGCGTCTTCGCGACCGAGCGCCCGCAACAGAGCCTCCCAGTCACGCTTGATGTCTGTGAGTTGTGGGTACGTCTCACTCGCCGTCTGGACGAAGTTCGTCAGTTGTGCGTCTGGCGTCTCCTCCGTCGCCTGCCAGTACACCGCGTCGTCGCGGTCCCGAATCGCCTCGCGGACGAGCGCGCTCTTCCCGAGTCGGCGACGACCGTAGACGACCTGCAAGTCGGCAGCGTCACGGTCGAAGCGCGATTTCAGCAGGTCGCGTTCTGACTCACGGTCGACGAAGCCGGGGTCGGTCATGCATAGAGTCGTGCCGAGAGAAACATAATTGTGCCAATTATCTAAAACACGATTTTACTAATCTAGATTTTACTATTTGCCCAGTCGGTCCGTCTCCCGCCCTGCAGTTGATCCACGCAGGTCGACGATACCGACCAAAACCTCACCGAAAAGTGGGTTCAAACATCGAAGATGAGAGCCGACGTTTCCACAACTCAGGGCGGTCAGTCGGTTGAACGTTCGTCGATGGCTCGCGGTGTTCGGACAGTACTACAACGATCAGCGACCGAATCAGTCGATCGATGGAAGAAATCCAGCTGAGGAGGGTACCTAGAAAGTGGCGAGGAACTGTACAGTCTCGGATGCGACACATCCTTATTTTCCATCCAATAGGGGCGCAGTATATCCGCCGTCGGCCGATTAGTCACAACGAGAGCCAGTGGAACCTAGTAAAGACGAGGCGGCTATCGCGTTCGTGGGCTGTCCCGAGTGTAGCCCCGGCATTCTTCGGCCTCTCGTTCCGAAGGGGTCCACCGTTGTGGACGAAACCGACGACACCGACGGGATGGTGTGGGCGACCTGTGACTCCTGCGGAGAAACCGTTGCGGTGCACTTCACTTTCTGACGGTCGTGTCCGCTCTTCGACCCGCCTGCTGCGAAATCGGTCCCTTCTGCAGATAACACGCTTGGCTCCCGTCCACGTCGGCCGACGCCCGTCCACCCGCCGAAGGGGCCGAATGGCAGCAACGATCACTCGGGAGCTTCGTCTTGCAAGTCGAGCGACGAGAGAACGTTCGAGACTTCCTTCGAATCGGGATACTCGTCGCTTGCGCTTCGCACATACGCTGGCGCAACTTCGATGACCGCTGAAAGGATCCCTACGGCTGGCTCCGTCTCTCCATACTGACTGACGTAAGCGAACACCCCGGGGACGATGGACTTGGTGTCTGCTGGTGCTGCAGCGATGGGGCGTTCAACGTCGGCCAGTGCACGCTGTCCCTGCTGTTCCGTCACGTGATGTAGAAAATTTGTGAGCGCCGTCGAAAAACTCGTCCGTACCCAGTGACTCCCGTCCGGCGTTTCTCGCTCGAGGGTCCGGATAGTCGTCGCAAGTGCGTTTTCGATCAGTTCGCCCGGTCTGTTCATCGATTCACGTCCTATGGCATCAAGCGTCTCGACCAACAGCGCTACTCCGAACTGTTGTTTCCATGCCTCGTCTTCGGCGACGAGCGACAGTATCGAGTCCTCGACTGGGCCGACACACTCACTCCATCGGTTCAGCGAGGGAACGAGCGCCATGCTAACGTATTTTCTGACGTACGGGTCATCGCTGTCGAGTGCGTCGACGAGTCGGCTCCGATGCGGTTCGAGTAGGTCGGGTCGTTCGACTCCGAGTGACGCGACGACGACCCCAGCTGTTCGACGAGGACTTCGACCTCTTGAAGCCCTGTCGGTGAAATCGTCGACGGGATCGGCGAGTGCATCGAGCAGTGTACCAACTGCCTCCGCGGGGTTCGGGTGGCCAAGAAACACTTCCGCACCGTTGTCGTACGTGTCGTCGTCGTAGCCACGAATCCAGTAGCCCGTGGTTGAATTCCCGACGAGGAGTTCGCCGGCTCGTTTTCGGACGATGTCGACAGGGTCGGTCAATCCGTCGACGAGGACCGACGCCAGTCGTGCGTGCAGGCCTTCAGGGCCGGCGTCCTCCGCGACGACGGCTTCCACGACTTCACTGAGCATCGTTACGTTGATTACGTTCTGGCGGACTCGCCAGTCCGTATCGTCGGCTAGTGCCAGATACCGCTCCAGCAACGTCCCGTTCGGGCCCAGGTAGACCCCCTCCGAACTGAACGTCCGGATACCTAGCACCCGCCGCACGACGACGGTAAGATAACTCCGCACCTGCGGGTCCGGGTCATCGAGATGAGCCGCAATCGTGGTCAGCGTCTCGCCAGTTGGCAGCGCATCCACCCCGAAAAACTCCGCGTTCTCGATGAACCGACGAGATAGTGTTTCAGCGGCAACGCGTCGAACTTCTGGGTCAATCCCGTCGAGTCGGTCGATTAATACGTCGACTGAGGGCAGGTCGTCCTCAGATGACGGCATGGATTCCGTACTTGGTAGCGAAGTAGTCGAAGAACCCGTCGGGCATCGTCCCAGCGTCCCGATTCAGCTGTTCGTGTTCGGCGAGGGTCGTTCCCTCACGCTCGTAGTAGGCGGCACTCACTGCGCCGACTCCGTCGTGTACGTGGACCAGCGCGACTCGGCTGACGTGCTCGATGACGGATTCCAAGCTCTCGACGACGGTGCGAGTACTGTACTCGATGCCACCGAACGCCAACACGTCGTTGTGGGTCGCTAGGTACGCGACCCTGTCGGTCCCCCTCTCGACAGTATCGATGACGGTGTCTGGGTCCCCACCAGCCGTGAGTTCGACGCCAAACCAGTGTCTATCTGCACCCATGGTGGTCTCTCATCTCTCTGTGATAGTAAAAGGCGACTGTCAGCACGTAAAATCGTGTTTCCGTTCTCCCGATGAACAACTAACGGCCAACAAAGTCCCTCTAGACGACGGAACCGGCTGAGCCCGAGACGAAATCAACCCGAACGTCCTCACGCAGTCAGTACGCCGAGCAGGTGGACGACGCCCAACAGCGTTGCCACCGCCACGACCGTCGTCGCCAGCACCGTCGCGGATGCGAGGTCGCCATCGCCGCCGAGTTCGCTCGAATAGATGTACGTCGAGACGGCGGTTGGCATCGCCAGCATCACGACGCCGGCACGGAGCGTGGTCGGGGACGCAGCGAGTGCCGTGAACACGATGACGGCGACGATGGGCATGACGAGCAGTTTCACCGCAGCGACGACACTGACCGTCGGTAGGTCGACGAATCCCTTGTCGGCCGTGAGTGATGCCCCGACGGCAGGCAACGCGATGGGAAGCGCGAGGCTGCCGATTGCACCGAGCGGATTCAGAATCACGCCCGGGAGTGCGACGTTGCTGGCGGCACCGACGAGTCCGAGCGCGAGTGCGATGAGGACGGGATTGCGTGCGAGCCCACGCAGTTCTTCGACCACATCCGCCTCGCCACTGGTTATCCGTGTCAACAGGAAGACAGTGAGTGTGACCTGGACGAGGGAGCCGATACCGAGGATGATGCTCGCTTTGCCTGCAGTGACGCCACCGAACGTCGCCGCGACGAACGGGACGCCGAGAAAGCCCAGATTGCAGTGGTACGATTGGACCACGGCGACGCCACGACGTGCTGGGGTTCCCCGACCACGATGGACGAGCCAACTGATGCCCGCGACGACCCCGAGGACGACGACGACGCCGACGAGGAGTCGCCAGACGAGCACCTCCGAGAGTGCTCGACCGACCGTCGACGAGAAGACGAGCGCGGGGAGTGCGACGTAGAACGCGAGTGTCGTGAGGTAATCCCGACGGCTCGGCGTCAACACACCGACAGCTCGCAACCCCACGCCGAGTGCCAACAGGACCAGCATATAGGCGAGCTGTGTGGCGACGCTCATACGGTCGCTCACCGGAGGAGATGTATCGGCGTTGCGATTGCGGCCAACGATGAATCTGTCCAGAACGAGGAGTCGGAGACAACTATCAGTCCACGCAACGATTTAGCAGCAGCGTCACGCTAGTCCAGCGAGAACGGCAGCCGATGCGGTGGCGGATGGGTGCGAGACGTGATCCAGACCGAGAAGAGGGACAACGAGCAACGTGGAGACGACGAGGACGACACCGAGGTTCGAGAGAATCGGACACTCGAAAGTGAGGAGCGTGAGGTCCGTCGATGGTGACCTCGCTATGGAGGCACGCCGGGACGTCACGATTTTCCTCCTCACCGCACTGCTGTGGTTCGTCGGTGGACTGGCGGTCTTCGCAACGGGTCGCTTGCCGGCCACGAGGGCATCCTGTGCTACCGCTTCGTGGGTCTGCTCGCTATTGCAACCTTGCACATCAGCGGGACCGTCGCCGGGGACGAACTGGTCGACATCGGCTGGGGGACGTTCGTCTTCTTGCGTGGTGACACCTACAGTCGTCACTATCACCATCCTCGTCGGCGAACTCGCCTCGAACATCGCGATGGCCGCCATCCCCGGGCCAGTGCTCATCAACGTGGGGCCGGCTTCCGTGACCGCCCTGGGTACTACGTCTGAACTCGGGGCGGTCATCTTCCTTGCCACCGGGAGGGCGTCTCTGCTCGTTTTGTTCCTCTGACCGTCCGTCCTCGGCCAAGCCTGTACAACGGACTTTAGTTCTCAACGCTCGCCACCATGTGATACTGCGTCGTTTCGAACCCGAGCTTTTCGTAGAGTTACTCCGCAGAACGAACTAGTACCACTCGTCGACACAACTGCTGAGACATTGTTTCTACTGAGGGCTCCGCAAATACGGCTCTCATCCACGAACTTGGGTTCCTGTAGAACGCTTCGTTTTGAGTCCTTAGGACCAGTACAGCCTATAGAGCTCCAGCGACCGACGACGAGTGTGACGCGCTCTCGGCCATGGCCTCGACGATGCTCGCGAGGGGCACCCGCGCCGAGGTGTCGGTCAGGAACGTCTCGAACGGGGTGAGCTGTGTTTGCCAGTCCGCAGCCCGGTCGACTTGCCCGCAGTACTCGACTGCAGCGATTGGTCCGTTCGCTGGGACCAGCCGGTCGGGTGCCCAGTCCATCCGCGTGAACTCGTAGCCGTCCGGGTAGAGACTCCGAAGGATGCGCGTCACCGCGTCGATGGCGTCGGTCTCGACGCCCACGTAGTACGTGGTCTCGTCCCCATCACCGACGAGCAGTGCCTTGATGGTCGGCCGTGGTGGCGCGCTGACCCGGTCGAGCAGCGATGTCGACGCTGTTTCGAGGCGGACCTGGTGGAGTCGTCGGAACTGCGCGGCGACGGTCTCCGCATCGAGTGCGTCCACTGTCGGACGGATGCGAACGTACGACCGTGATTCGTCGGCAACGACGGGCAGCGCATCATGCTCAGTGTGTGGGGTGCGACGGGCCATCTCCGGCTCCTGTGTCGATATATCCGACGCGTGAATACCGCATAAAGTGCTCTGTCAGCACACCACACGAATAGGGCGCATCCGCAGGCCAGTTGCCACTGCTCGCGTCCGTTCCACTGTCCCTTCAGCCGCGGCTACCGTTCTCGTCGACGACCGTGTTGCACGCGGGGTGCTTCCCGCGAGACGTACTCGAAAAGCCACCCCCAAAACGGGGTGGTGAGGAGCGAGCAGTGATGGTGACGACTGCGTGGTGGATTTTGCTCCTCGTTGGACAGACCCCCCGGCCTATCCATTTCGAACTCTATTCTCGGACCGATTAATCTTTGGGGGTAGAGATGCTGAGGCGTTGATACGTCCTGGGACGGTGCCGTGTGGAGTGAAGGGTTACGGTCGTGAATTTCTGACTTCAACCCTGAGCGCGTATTGATTCGACCCCTACCCTCGGGGACGCAAGCCAGTTTATCACCCCCTCCTGAGGGGTGAGGGGGACTTCCAGTACTCCTCGGAGACGCTTGATGTCTACCGACACCTGCGGCGACAGTGGACTGCTCGTTGGTTAATCTGATTGACCCTCAATTCCTCGGTGCGCCCGCACGGCATTTTATCGCCCCTTGAGGGGTGCGGGGCGTTCCTGTAGAGCGACCTGCGAGCAGTGATTTCGACAGTGGCGAGTAGACACATCTACGCGACTAGCTTCGACGAGTGCGAACGACTACCGATCGACCTGCCGTGCCCGGAGTGCGACGGCGACCTCGAACGCGAACGACGGCAGACGTACTGCGTCGACTGTGGGCTCGTGGTTCGAGAGTACGAGATCGACCACGGGCCGGACTGGTTCGACAACAACGATGGCAGAACGAGCAGTCGAATCGGGTCGCCACTCACCCCTTCCAGACACGACGATGGCCTGTCGACGGAGATCGGGTCGAGGAAAGATGCGAAGGGGAACGTCCTCTCCTCTCGAACGAGACGACGGTTCAGCAGGCTCAGACGCGAGCACAGCAGGGCACGAACACCGACGAAGCGGTCTCGGAACGCACTCCGCGGCCTCGTCGACGTGCGGCGTATCGCGAGCGAACACGAACTTCCACGAAGCGTTCGCGACCGAGCTGCCACCCTGTTCCGCGAGGCACAGGCCGAAAACCTCCTTCCCGGTCGTTCCGTGAACGCGATGGCTGCTGGTAGTGTGTATGCAGCGTGTCGCTGCTTCGACCTCCCTCGAACACTCGACGAGTTCGAACCAGTCGCCCGCTGTGACTACTCTGCACTCAGAAACGCATACATGGTGCTCCAGAGCGAACTCGGCCTCCACATCGCGCCGCCGTCACCGTCGACGTTTGTGCCGCGATACGCAGCACGCTTCGACGTCGGCGAGGCCACGCAGTTCCGGGCGCTCGAACTCGCCCGCCAGTTGGAGGAGACGGGCCGAGCAATAGGCAGAGCACCGACCGGCGTTGCCGCGGCGTGCATCTACGTCGCCGCGCAGGAGCACGATGAAACAGTGTACCAGACCGACCTCGCAGACGCGGCACACGTGACTCCGGTCACGGTGCGAGCGCGACGGGACGAGATTCAGGAACTGACGAACGCGTAACCCACAGGGTGCGCCAAGTCCGACCGGTTCACTATGCCTACAGATGTTTACGCTAGTCCAGAACAACTCTCACGACATGGCTACGGAGCTCACCGAGCGGGTGCAAGAAATTGCCGCCTCGAAGGGCGTTCCTGAATCGGAGACCCTCAAGCGGGCGTTGGAGCGCGGCGTCGAAGCCCTCTGGGCCGACCTCGTCCTCTCACGCTACATTAGCGACGAGATTGACCGCGAGAAGGCAATCGAACTCGTCGGACGAGCCCACGTCAAACGTGCAGAGCGCGAGCTCGACGCTGTTGAAGACGGCGTTCGATGGGGTCTCAGCGGGTAGCTGGCTTCTCCCCAAGACTCAATTTTTCCTCAGGAAGCAGTCAGGGCATCAATATCGTCGAGCGAGTACAGCTGCCAGTTATCCCCCACGTCTTCACGTAGCCCGTCTTCGAACCCACTCTTCGAGAATATCGCGAAGCGTTCGCTCCGAGACGCTGGCCCCCACCGAACACTGTCACTCTTCGCTCGCAAGTCTTCGACGAGTCCGTGCCCGACTGGCTCCGACGTCCACTTACACTCCCCGAAGAGGATTCGGTCGTCGTTCGGTGCGAGGCCGACGATGTCGATTTCGTCTTCGTCGTACCACCATCGACCAACGTCTGCATAGGCATCGAGATCACCGCGTCGGATGGCCTCCCAGACAGCCTGCTGGCAGATTGACTCGAACGTTGTGGCAACGTGGTCAGGGAGGGCAGGCTCAATGGTTCCATCGAGCACGAGGGCTGGTGCTTCTTCGATGCTCGACCGATTCGGTTCGACGAAACGGAACCAGAATCGTAGGAACTCGTCGGCGACGTGGTAGCGCGACCGCTTGGACTTCTTCGCCTTGGCTGTCACCGGTACCTCTCGGTCGAGTAAACGGAGTCGTCGAAGAGTCTGGAGGTATTTCGAAAGTGGCCCGGAATTGATGCCCGTCGCCCCGGCGATCTCGTTCGGTGTCGTGTGCCCAGTCGCCACCGCTTCGAGGATACTCATGTACCGTGCAGGGTTGCGCAACTCTGTGCGAAGGAGGAACTCGGGTTCGTTGTAGAGGACCGCCGTCGAGGAGAGAACCTGTGAGCGGATATTCGAACGCAAGTCCTGCGAATAATCGAACAGCAACAGGTACATCGGGGTGCCACCAGTCACGCTGAACGACCGAATCGCCGCCTCGATATCGTATGTGATGACGTTCCGTGCGTGGGCGAACGAGAACGGCTGCAGGTCGATTTGGCCCGTTCGACGCCCATACAACGGACTCTCATGACCGAGTACCTCCGACTCCATCGTGCTAATACTGGATCCACAGAGAACGAGCATCGAATCCGTATTCTGGAGCTGTTCGTCGACGAATCCCTGTAGATACGACGGGAGAGATGCGTTCTCGTCGACGAGATACGGGAACTCGTCTATCACGACAACCATCGCCTCGTCCGCGACTAGGTCGCCGAGGTATTCGAACGCATCTTCCCAATCGTCGATGCGTGGAACCCGGTCATCACGATACGTCGCTATCTGGCCGACGAACTTCTCACGCTGGCGGGTCTCTGACCCCTGTGCAGCAAGGAAATACACGTGCGGTCGCTCCGTACAGAACTCTTTGAGCAACGCTGTCTTCCCCACCCGACGTCGACCATACACGACGAAGAAATCGTGACCGGAAGCGTCGAACGCCGCTTCGAGCGCAGCGAGTTCGCGGTCGCGATTGTAGAAGGTCATACTCTGGATAATGATTATCGCGATAATGACTTTGCTGTTCCGGTCATAGAGATACAAGGAAGACACCAGTGGCTTCAGCCGCCTGTCGAAAACTCGATAGACTGAAGAAAGTCATTGAACTCGTCGGACGGGACTACATTACCCACACAGAGTGCGAACTCGAAGTTACCGAAGACGATGTTCGATGGGTAAAGTGTTTCTGAACTATCGGCCGTGCTCACCCTAACAGAGCGACTGCTTAGGGCGACTCGACGAGTGCGAGTATTTCGGGTGCTTCGAAGACTCGGTTTCGTTGTTTGTCAGTGAGTTCTTGGATGATTCCCTCCGCGGTGAGTTTCTCGATCGCGTCGTACACTGCCTGCCGTGACCGTCCCGTTCCCTCGATCGCACGCGACGCTTTCAGATACGGTTCTTCGAACAGATGGTCTATCACGTCGCGAACTGCTGGACTGTTCGGGAACTTCTCTCGATAGCCGTTTCGGAGCGATACGAGTTTACGACCGCAGTCGTAGGCGTCGATGGCTTGCTCCGCGATTGCGTTGAGCACGAACACAATCCACGTCTCCCAGTCCCCTCTCTGGCTGACCGCCAGCAGCCGGTCGAAGTACTCGGTTCGATAACGGTTGAAGTACGCCGAGAGGTACAAGTATGGTTCAGAAAGCAACTGTGATTGGTACAGCTGTAGCATGATGAGTAGACGGCCGAGACGTCCGTTCCCATCTCTGAATGGGTGGATGGTCTCGAACTGGTAATGCGTGAGGGCGATGTCGATCAACGGGGGGTACGTCCCGCTTCGGATGTACGCGAGAAGTTGATCGACGAGTAGTCGAACTGACTGGGGACTCGCTGGAACGAACCGGGCATGTTCGATATGGTTGTCTGGCCCGATCATGACGGCGATGTCCTCTCGCATCTGTCCTGGTCGTTTGTCTTCCCCACGGACATCGATGAGGAGCGTCTCGTGGAGGTCACAGATGAGTTCCTCATCGATCTGCCGTCCCTCAGCAAGGGCGTCGAACCCAGTACGAATCGCTTCGACGTAGTTGTACGCCTCCCGAACGTCCCGCAATTTTGCTGCTGACCGTTTTGGATCGTCGTCAAGGTTGTGGAGGACGATGTCGGAGACTGTGACGTCCGTTCCCTCGATCTGCGAACTCATCGCTGCTTCTCGAACCACAAATGGCGCAATCAGTAGGTTCTCGTTCTCGATGTCGTCATGGAGTGTCGAGAGTTGGCCCAGTGCGTATCGAGCGTCTCCGTACGCACGGAGCATGTCGTCAGTATACGAGATTTCGGGTGGAAGACTAGCGGGCTGATAGCAGGGCACGTCTCCATACATCTCGATCCGCCCTGGACCACCTTCAAACTCGTCTGGATTCATTTGACTCACACGACGTTCTACCACCACCTAAGTCTGCTGTTCCTATTTTACCAGATTAAGGGGAGGAAAATATGGTTATATGTCTCCGAAATTCAGAAATTATTGATTAAAACGGCGCTCGGCGGCCAGCAATTCAAATTCAGTTGGTATCGTTTCAACGGAGCACCCACAACAGCATTTTATCACCCCCTGAGGGGTGCGGGGGGCGAGAGAGCCTCTCGCTGAACACTATGTCGACAAATCCGCTCAGGAAACTCCAGTACCTGACTCGCGTCGGGAAGCGTGCACAGTACGAAGCGTTCGAGTTCGAACTCGTCGCCGACGGCGTTCGGGTTCGAAACGGCAGTCACGCAAACCCGGAAGACCACGAGTACCTCGTCACGGTTCGTGATGGCGTCCCGTCGTCGTGTACCTGTCCCGCCGACGAACACTACGAGGGTGCGTGCAAACACCGCGTCGCCGTCGCGATTCATCGGCCGGTCCTCGACGCAGTGATTGAGCAGCAACTCGTCGCCGACGGTGGCAAGGCCAAGCCAGTACCCGACGAAGTGGGCGACAGTCACGACACAGAGGAGTCGTGTGACTGCGACTGCGATGATCTACGCGACGGCTTCCCCTGCTGGACCTGCTACCGCGACGCGAAACGGACCTTCGACGTCTGACCTCGGCGACGACAGGGACGAACGACATCTTCACCCACCGTGCGAAGGGCATGGCCGAAGGGTCGAAGCGAACCTGTCAGAGGTTCAGTCGGCCGTTCTTTCGTCAGCAAGCCTGACAGTTGCGCGCATGCAACAGAGAAAGGTGCGCTATCCAGACGCTCATGGAACCCTTCACGACGTTTAAACGATTCAATACCCCGGGGAACGCCTGCGAGACCCAGTCGGCAGTTGCAATTGCTGAACGGACGCTCCTGTTAAAGGGGTGGTACCGCATCCCCTTCGAGCGGGAGGCGCCCCATAACCATCTCGAAGTCGACCACGGTCACGCCTGTCGTGCGCCCCGTAACTGCGGACAGCGTCGTGACCACGTTCGGGCAGTCGAACAACGAGTTCGACATCGGCGACGACGAGACGGTCGATGAATAGGCTGGCGACCATCAGGCCGTTCGCACCGCGGACCGCGATTCTCGGACCGGCCTCATCGAGGCCGTCCCTGGTCGCGTTACGAGCAACCACACCAACATCGACGCGGTATGGATGCCATGGTCGGCAGGGGCAGTAGCGACCTGACCGACGACGCTGGCGGCGATGCTCGCAAGCGCACGGTGGCCGATGCGAACACACCGGTCACGACCGTCCGCAGTCCGGCTGGGTAGACCTACTCCCACTTCGTCTGCACATGCACGCTCCCCCTTCCCCAACCCCGTCTGTGCAGACATACTCCCAACGCAGTTTTCTTCGGGTGTCTATACCCTCGGAGCAGCAGACTCCACGGAACGATGCCACTGTCTCCCTTGCTACTCCCCTGACTTGAAGTCGGCAGCCGCCGACGAAGAGGACCGAGAACGGCCTACTCGTCCACTTCGACGATGTCGGGACGGAGGCTCTCGACCGTTTCCAGCACGTCTCGACGGTCCTTCTGCGAGACGTCGTTCTCGGCCAGTGCAACGTCGAGATGCCCTGCGACGACGTCGTACTCCGCATCGGTGATGTCCATCCCATCGTGGGCAGCTTGCATGTCGTCACCGGTGTATTCGACTGGGCCACCCGTCACTGCCGAGATAAATTGTACCTGATGGGCACGAAGTGCCGTCGTGTCGCTCCCTTCGAAGTGATGGAGTACCCGTTCATCGGACAGGACACGATCGTAGAAATCGTCGACGACAGCCTCGACAGCATCTTGACCGCCGAGTCTGTCGAATACGGTTTTGTCTTTGGTCACATGTAGAAACCCAGTACCACGTGGAAAGGGTATTTCGGACGTTCTCAAATAGTGGGAGTACAGAGTTCCAATTAGTGTAGGAAAAATGTCTTTATGCTACTTTTTCAGTTCTGCTCTCACCGTGAGCGCGTCCTGGTTGTCGGAGATGGCGACGACGATCCAGACCCGGTCCTCTGCCATGATGTTTGGTAGCACACTGATTGGTGGTTTCCTCCTGCTCGGTAACACTGTCACCACGTGGGTGGCCGCCGGGCCGCCCACGAAACTGGAGTCGAAAAAGCCGGAACCAGAGCCTCGTCTGGGGCGTCATTGTCCCATCACTTACCACGGTTTCGCGGCCAGAGCGACGATTGATGGACCATCCGAACTATCCCGGTAACCTTCACGACGTTCAAACGATTCAAAACGCCGAAAAACTGGTTCAGGAGGTCTGAATCGACTGAACCGTCTGAACGGCTCTCCCCCTTCAAGTGGTCCTCGTCCCTCCGGTCAGAGTGGAGGCACTCCCCAATTGAACCCCTCTAAGCTGACCGTGATCGCACTTGCTGCGCTCCTCGTGAGCGCGGGCACAGTCGTGGCCGCGTCCGGACAGTCGAACAGCACGTTTAGTATCGGCGACAACGACACGCCGACCGTCCCAGCGGACGACCACGCGAACAAGACGGCCGACGAGCGGCCCGGTGAGCACGCGAGCAACGGACAGCACTCCGAGCACGCGAACGAGCGTGCCGAGAACGCAAGCGAACAGACTGACGAGCGCAACGAGAACGCCACCGAAAAGGCGAACGAATCTGCCAACGCCGACGAGAAGGGTCCCCGAACCGACCTTCCGACGGCTATCCCAGACCACGTCCGTGACCGCGTGCAGACCATCCACATCCGCATCACGGAATTCATCGACGGGTCGCTCGACGACCCACTCGGTGCCGTTATCAGCGACCTGAACGAGGACGCTGGTGCTGACGCCGAGGCGACGGCCGGTGCGAACGCGACGGCCACGGTCAACGACAGCGCGACCACCCACGCGAACGGGAACGCGACGGTCTCGGCCACCATCGGTATCGACGCATAACGACTTCACACGACGTTTCTCCACTCTGTTCGGTGTTCAGGGCGAGTAGTGGCAACCCTCGATGTTGTGTGACCGTATCGAACAGGACGCAACACGCTCCGACGAGCGCAGACCCCTGGGAAGGGAACGGCAAGAACAAGCGACTGCCGAGCCCGATAGCGCGCTGACGACGATGTCGAATTCGTCGATTACCGCGAACGCGAGTGGCTCGCCGAGGTCGGCCGTTCGTACGTCGGCCCGCTTACCGACTCGCGCTCTCGCATGCTCGACCATCTCCGCGCTCCCGTCGACGGCTGGCAGCAGTTCAGGGTAAAATTTCTTCAGGGAACGTAAGCCACCCGAAATAGACGAGGAGGAGGACGAGTATGGTGTACCCGATGGACATCACAATATCGACAATGATGTCACGACGACCATAAGGTCGTGGTCCGTCGGATTCTCTAGTGAGTGCCTCTACACCGCCGATATGGAGCAACACGAAGCCCAGAATGTTCGTCAGCCAGTACCCGACGACGAGGGCCGGAACGAACCATTGCCGAGCGATGAGGCCGATAATCGTCGCAAACGCATAAGCGAGCGGGACGTTCACCAGCAGGTCGTTCCACCACGAAAGCGGCGAGAGGATGTACCCGATCGTTGCGAGGGCCCCGCCCCGAAGGCGTCGTCGAGTGAGTCTAATCGTTCTCATTGGTCACCACGAAAGCAGACCGATTAACCCTACCCCTGACTTTCCTTCCATCGACCCCTGGGCTACCTGGGTGTCACCGACGAACCCGGAAAGATTCTATTCCCCTCGACGCCTCGCATGCACCTGCTAATTTCGCTGACGCGCGTCGAGAACTCGGAGCGACGTGGGTACTGACCTCAAACCTCCTGACGAGCGGCAGCCACGAGACAATTTTCGAACGAATCCGCGGAGGGCCGCCGACCAGATTCGTCCTGCGTCGGCGATTTGTCCGACTCGACGACGCAACACTCTACCCGTCTGCACTGCGGGATACAGCCCCTAGGTTCAGCGCAGCACATCTGGCAGCATCCAAGTAGGTCTCTGTGGACGTGTTGAATTTTGGGCGCGTATCAACCAGCACTGGCACCCATCTCAATTATTTTCTTTAGGTACTTACTCGTGACTGAAAACATGGAGGTTCGAGAGCTAACAGATGAAACCGAACGAAGCGAGGCTGTTCCAATTCTCCGTCAATTGTGGAGTGACGCTGACCCTGCTTCCGTGTTGGAGTGGACTGGAGATGACGAATACAGTCTGTTTGGGGGGTATGTTGATGATGCGTTAATTGGTGTCGCTGGAGTCCGTGTTACCGATGTCCTACACCATTCGAGCCATGCGTGGCTCTACGATCTCGTGGTCGATGAATCACACAGAGCGAAAGGGTATGGAACGGAACTTGTTGAGTTCGTAGAGCAGTGGGCTGACGAAAGAGGGTGTGAATACGTCATACTCGTGTCGCCACGAGCGAAAGAAGGTATTCATCAATACTATCAGAATCGAAATTACGAGAAGTGGGGGTACGTTATCGAGAAAGAACTCTGATCGTTCGTGGCACGAGTGCGATCTGAGCCGGGGCTTCTCGCCGTCGTCGAGCGTCTCTGAGGAATCCGCTCCAGTGTTCCAGTCGTATGAACAGTGTCACCCATCAGTCGTGACAGACCGGGCTCTCTGTGTCTGGCGAGGCTCCGTTGACAGAGCGAGCGTGTGAGTGTCTCGGCGATGGGGACGGGTTGGCCACGAATAGAGGTCGCGACGTGGAACGTCAGGGGGAGCGTCACCAGGTTCGTGTGGGAAGGAGGTCGATTGCAGGGACGACACGAAGCGTCTCTTCGATGGGTACGATCACACGGAGGTCGTCGTCGAAGTCGGCCAGCATCTCTCGACAGGGACCACACGGGGGGACGACACGCTGCTCGTCGGTGTCGTGGTGCGGGAGTGGGTATGCGACAGCAACGCAGGTTTCGACTTCGCTGTGATGGCGACCATCGGCTGCTGCCGACCCGAGCGCGACGGGTTCGCCACACATCGAAGCACGCCCAATGCTTGCGGGGATGCTGACACCGTCGTAGATGGTACCGTCAGTGGTTCTGACCCCGGCTGCGACGATGTGTGCGCCGTCAAAAAACTCCGGATCGAACGTCTCGCTGTTGATGTCTCTGACGTGCTCGACGAGCGCCTCGTCCTCGGAAGTCAGTGGAGAGCTGTCCATAGACGAGAACGGTCAATTTCTGGTAAAGAAGTTCCGAAACCGTGTGACAGTCGAGGCCGATGGACCTGCCTCTGAGGCTGGCAATTCACTGAACTCGTTCACCGACGACGCACACTTGACAGACCGGGTGTGCGAATCACTCAGTTCGGAACGTGGAACGTATCGGAGCGATTGATGAGTGCATCAGTGTTTGTGCCGTCGATACTCGTCGCGATGAGCGAAACCGAGCCGGTTCGAATAATCGATATAACGTCGCCCTCGATTGCTGCCTCTGCAGTTTCTACGTCAGGATCTGTCGGGTCGTCGCCCCACTGGACGATCACGATGCGATACGACCCACCATCTGGCCCCGAATAGTGTGCGTTTACCGCCGCGTCCGCGTTCTCGTGTAACTGTGAGGCGTCCCACTGTTGTTGTGTCTCAATCTCCCAACCGTCCCCTTCCGGTGGAAGCAGGGTCGCAGGATCGGTCTCTGAATCTGGAGCGTTGGAACTCGAATCGCTCAGACAGCCAGTAATTGATACTGTGGTGACGGCGACGACTCCACTGAGAAGGTTCCTCCGGTGCATACCAACTAACATCAACTATAATTAATATGTGTTCTCATGTTATCCTTCTCCGCTGCGTCTGGCAGAGTGGTTCCCTCACTAGTAATCCACAGAGACATCAGTTCTGGATAGTCATACTCAAGGAGTTCGGGAACCGCCGTCTCGAATGTGAATATTCCGCTCCCGGGAGCGCAAAGCGAGGGGCGACTCGTTCTCGGGTCGGTCATCGTCAGCACGTTTTTCATCGGGTTCGGTGGTGGTGTAATCTTCCCCATCTTGCCAAACCTCGGTACGATTCTCGGCATCTCCCCGTTTCTCGTCGGGCTCATCTTGAGCGCGAACCGATTTTCGCGTCTGTTCGCGAACGCACCGGCCGGGAATCTCGTCGACCGATTCGGGACGAGGAAGCCGTTCGTCATCGGGATGTTCGTCCAGGGAATCTCGACGTTCGGCTACGTTATCGCGATGATCGCACCACTTCCAGCAGCGTGGTTCATGGCCGCCCGGATTCTCTGGGGTGTCGGCAGCGCGCTCGTCTTCGCGACCGCGTACACGATCGCCGACGATATCAGCGACGGTGGGTCACGAGGGTCGAATATGGGACTCATCAGGGGCGGGGTCCTTTTCGGGTTCCCGACTGGAGTCGTTCTCGGTGGCCTCGTCAGCGACCTCTCCGGGAACGTCGTCGCGTTCGCGGTCGCGACCGTCTTCGCGTTCATCGCCAGCGCCATCGCCTATCAGACGGTACCCGAAACGCACGTTGAAGCAGGGACGAATGAGTCGGTCAAACCGTGGGGCATCAATACGAGTCTCCCTGCGGTCACGGTTGGCCTCGTGAACTTCGCCGTGCTGTTCATCTACATCGGGGCGCTGTTCGCAACGCTCGTCCTGTTCCTCGACCGGAACCAACTCACTGTCCTCGGGTTCGATGCCCAGGGCTCTTCGGGCCTGTTCATGGGCCTTACCGTTGTCGCTGCGGGCCTCTCGATGTACCTCGGAGGGTACGTCAGTGATCGGGCACAGTCACGAGTCCCGGTATTGCTCGTGTTTCTGGGCGTCACGTCGATCGGGTTCCTGTTGCTCGCACTCGCAGACTCGGCGTCGACGCTGGCTATCGCCTGCGTGTGTATCGGACTCGGACAGGGCGGTACGAGTGGACCACTGATGGCACTGTTAGGCGATCTCGTCGCCGACGGCGAGATGGGTCGTGCCGTAGGAACGAACAACGTCTTCGGCGACATCGGTGGTGGGTTTGGGCCCATTGTCACCCTCCCGCTCGTCGAGAGCGTCGGGTTTTGGCCCGTGTATTTCTGCTGTGCGGCCATGCCGCTCGTCGCGGCCGTGGTCCTCTTGGTCGGTGTGCGACGCGAGACTGGTCACTTTCTCCCGAGCGTCAGTCCCTGACGTGGGGGTCCTGTACCGCCCGTAGAAGCGTGTCGACAGAGCCGACGACGAGTAACTGGGTCGCGTACGGGTGTCCTTGAACTCGCTCAGCAGGTCGAGGACTCGCCCCGTTCGAGGACAGTGAGCTGCGCTGCAAGCGCGTTGAGTTCCAGTTTAACGTCTTCGAGTGACCAGTCCGTCGCCGTCGACGGGTCGGTTTCGAAGCTGACCCACTGCCCCTCTACGTTGCTGATACCACCGTAGACGGAAACTTCGAGTTGTAACTGGTATCGGGTCAATGATATCTGCTTCTGTGCTCTCGTGTATGCCACGTACTGCTGTTCGTCTTCGAGCCAGCCGACGAGACACGGCCGGTTCTGGTACGTATACTGGGCGACGACCGGCGTGTACCGAAGAGACTTCGGTCTCTCATGCGTCCCCATACAAGAGGATTTGTTCTCGTAAGGAAGACAATAGAGGCTGACCATCCAGGCTCTCTTTAAGCACAGAAAACGATTTTTCGATGGACGACTCGGACTTGGTGGACGCCGAAGCACTCACCAGTGACTCGCGCCGCTCTCACGGAGCCGTGACGCCCGCCAGCACGTCACTTCGAGTTCATTGCCGTCGGGGTCGGCGAAGTAGAGACTCGTCTCAGCGTCTCGAACGTCGATTCCCTCGGCGTCGAGTCGTTCTTTCACTGTTTCGAGGAACGACTCTGGTGCAGTGAACGCGACGTGGCCGGGGCGAACGGACTCCTCGTCGGCGGTCGCTGCGAGATTGATGGCTTGGCCTTGCCCGACGCTCACCCAGTGATAGTTCGCGTCCGACGGATTCCGCTCGTCGACGGACCGAAGGCCGAGGACGTCCGTGTAGAACGAGACTGCCCGGTCGAGGTCTGCGACGGGGAGCGCGACGTGGTCGAAGCCGATAACGCCATGTTCCATAACTGACACGCTGGCGAGTGGTCTGATAGTCGTTTCGTCTCTCGAGTAGCCCGCTTTGAACGTGTGTTCGATGGTCTCCCGCAGCGATTCAGGACGGGGAAACGGTATTGCCACAGGGGCGCAATAGGGACCCGATGAAGGTCGCCGTCATCGGCGCTGGTGCGCTCGGATGTCTCTTCGGTGGCCGCCTCGCTGCCGCCGGCCACGACGTGTGGCTCCTCCATCACCGGGAGCAGACTGCCAGTACCCTTTCGAGGACGGGTATCACCATCCACGAGCAGGGGGCCGACCCACTGACAGCCGAGGTCCAAGCGACGACGACGGCCAGTGAGGTGGGCACCGCCGACTTGGTGTTGGTCCTCGTCCGGGCACACCAGACACAGACGGCGCTGACCGAGCATGCGGCGTGTATCGGCCCGGAGACCTGGGTGCTCTCGGTGCAGAACGGCCTGCGCAATCGCGACTACCTGCTCGAACAGGTCGACCGCAACCGGGCGTTCTGTGGGGTCACCTACGAGGCAGTAGTTATGGACGAGCCGGGAACCGTCGTCCACACTGGGACCGGCCTGACGACGCTCGGTGGCGGCGACGCAGCCGCACGCACGACGATTCAGGAGACACTCACAGCAGCGGGGTTCGAGGTCGACACCGTCGCCGACCCGCGGCCGGTCATCTGGAAAAAGGGCGTCCTCGTGGGGGCAACAGCACCCGTGCTGACGCTGACGGGCAGCCCCGTCACCCAGCTAACGAGCGACCCGCTGGCCGGCGTCGTGACGCAACTCCTGACGGAAGCCGCCCATGTCGCCACGAGTCGGGGAATCGATGTCGACGTGGAGTCGATTCAGCAAACGGTCGCGTCGGTGGCCGACTCGCACGCAACCCACCGCGTGAGCATGGCGCAGGATATCGAACAGGGACGACGAACGGAGATCGACGAACTGAACGGCGTGATAGTCAACATTGCGGAGAACGCAGGCGTCGCTGTTCCGGCGAACAGCCTCGTGACAGCACTCATCCACGGCCTCGAGCAGTCGTCGTAGTTAGCGCAACCAGTGAGTGACAGACAACTCACCAGAGGTCCACCAATTGCGACTACACACGGTCGTGGCCGTTAGTCCCCGTAGAAGGTTTCACTATGAGGCGTTGTGACCAGAACGCCCTCAAAGCCGCTGGTGTCGCTACTGCGACTGCGAGGATTTCGCCGCACTCTCACGGCAGGCGGCGACGAACTCGGTGATCATCTCTTTGAACTCGTCGAAATTGTCGCCGTTGCAGATAGTCTCGAAAGACACCTCTAAATCGCCAGGGGGAACTCCCTGCAAGTCCTGGAATTTGCGTCGAAGTGTCGCGTACTCCTGCTGGTCCCACTCCACCAGGGAAGCGTCTGCGTCGTCGCGGACGGGACGGCCTGCTGGCCAGATTTTCACATCCCCGGTCACGTTTGCGGAGAAGACACTCGGGGTTCCAGGATATCCCGCGTGGTGGGCGTCGACGAAGACTCGGAAGTTCGCGTTCTTCGCTTCGCCGATGAAGACATCGTCGCCGAGGCCCTCCGCGAATTCATACAACTCTTTGAAGTCCGCTGCGGTTTGTGCTGAAATCGTCCCAGCCTCCTGTTTTCGTTCGAGGTCTCTCTCCATCTCGGCTTCTGACTCGACGTATTCTGGTCCTGTCCGTGACATCAGACATCCAACGTAATTCAAAATGCATTATTAACCTTTTCACATTCGAGACACGGCAAGGAGATGAGACCGGAGAGTCGTTTCACAGAAAACCAAGGCGGATGCCCCGAGGCTTGACCTCGGGGAGGAAGCCGACAACTCGGTACACAAACCACGCTACGAAGGCAGGCCGACTCTCAACTATTAAATAACCACAGACCAGTATGTGAAACACAGTGGAATGCCGTCGTACCGCCGTCGTCAAGCTCGACACCCCTGATGGAGCCGATCCGTTTCTCCGCGAGACTGTCGAGCAGTTCAAACACTGCGCCAACACCGCAAGCGAGTGGTGCTGGCACGGCGACGACGGATACCACGTTACCTCGAAAGCCAAAGCCGAACGCGCTCTGTACGACCAACTCCGCGACGAAACCGACCTCACCGCCAACCTCGTCCAGAAAGGGATTCGGCGGGCTGTTGAAGCAGTAAAAAGTGGAGTCGAACGCCTCAAGCGTGGAGAGAACACGTCACGACCCTACTTCTCAGCGGACAGCGCGGTGTACGACAAACGCAGTGCGACGTTCCACCGCGACCATGTATCCCTCTCCACCATAGACGGAAGAATCGAGTGTGAATACATCCTCCCCGACAACTCAGAGAAGCCTCCGACGAAGTACGTCTCCGACGAGGACTTTGAGTTTCGGATGGCACACGTGCAATACCGAGACGGCGACTGGTACTTGCACGCCTCGATGCGGCAGGTCGAAGCAGATGACGAACCTGAATCCGAGTCCAAGCACAGAACAGTCCTTGGTGTGGATTTAGGAGTCAACAACATCGTCGTCGCTTCAACGGGGCGGTTCTGGTCAACAGACGAGTTCAACCACTGGCGCAACGAGTACGAGAATCGTCGTGGGTCGCTCCAACAGTGTGGCTCACGTCACGCTCACGAGAACATCGAGAGCGTCGGGCGCAAAGAGACGGGGCGGTTCGAGATATACCTGCACACGGTGGCGAACGAACTCATCGAGGAGGCCGTCGAACACGACTGCTCCCACATCGTGTTCGAGGATTTGACCCACATTCGGGAGAACATCCCGAAGGCGACGTGGCAACACGTCTGGGCGTTCCGACGCCTCTACGAGTACGTCGAATACAAGGCCGAGGAGTACGGCGTGGAAGCCGTACAGGTTGACCCACGGAACACCTCGAAGCGGTGTTCGACGTGTGGGTTTACCCATGACGACAACCGGACGGGTGAAGCGTTCTGTTGTCAGAAGTGTGGGTACGAGAACCACGCTGACTACAACGCTTCAAAGAACATCGGTTTGCAGTATCTCCGCCGTCGGCAAAACGCAAACGACGGAGGCGCACCCGTAAATGTGCGCTTGAATCGCGGGACGCTGAACGTGAACGGCGAATATTCGCCTACTGCTCTCCGCAGTTAGAACGGGAGTCCACGCGAAAGCCTCGGGGCTTGACCCCGAGGCAATTTACGCAGCTCTAAAGCACGCTTCACCCCACGATGCGACAGCGTACGCTCCTGGTCGTAGGTCCCCGCAGAATGATTCACTATGAGAAATTGTGACCAGAACGACTTAAAGAACGGCCGGTGGTCCAAGCAATCCGATGTATCAGGGACCGCCCTGTCTGAGCGGAGGAGTGAGAGAAATTTAACCGAGGTAGTCAGGTATCGAGCCGAGCGGCGAAAAACGGCGGCTGCGGCCCGTCTGACGCCGTCGTCGCTGGTGGCTCCCACTCGTCCGTGATGTGGAACCCCGCTGCTTGAAGTTGTTCACGGGTCGCTTCCGCGCCTGCCATGTGCCACGTCATGGTGATGCCACTGTCGAGCCAGTTCGGATTCACTCGCTCGAACTCATCGGAGGCTTCCGAGAGGAGTACACGCCCACCGGTGCGGAGGACGCGGGCGAACTCATCGAGGACCGTCTGGTGGTCGGCGAGTGGGACGTGAATTATCGAATTGTACGCCGTCACGGCGTCGAACGTGTCATCCTGGAACGGGAGTCGCGTCATCTCGCCATGTACGAGTCTGGCAGGGGGAACGGTCTCGGCGGCGACTTCGAGTTGTTCGTGTGAGACGTCGAGTCCGACGGCGGTCGCCTCCTCGGTCACCCGGCCGAGCACTGGCTTCCCCTGTCCACACCCAGCGTCGAGCAGGCGCGTGGGTGCTTCGAGGGAATCGAGAAAGTCGCTGAGGATGGCGAGTTCACGCGCTTCGTCGGAGGTCCGTGCAGCATAGTCTGCACCCAGTTCCTCATACCCCCGCCGAACCCGGTCTATCTCGTCCATGAACACGGACTCCTCTCGGCTGCGGGTTCAGTCTTTTGTCTGTCAGTACGTGCAGACCGACGTCCACAGTGCCATCACCGTGGTACAGAGAGGGCCGTTGCCCGAACCGTCCGCCCAACACCTACGATACTTCGACCTGTAGTCCTACATATGCCCATCCGGTCCCGTCATCGCCTCCTCATCGCTGGCCTGTGTGCCACGGCCGCCATCGCCGCGTTCGGCAGACTCTGCTTCGACTACGACACACGCAGTCGCATCGACGACCTGCACGCGGCTGTCAACCCACGGACTAGCGAGTCCGTCCAACATGGCGATTTCGCCGACCTCCCCGACCCGATTCGACGGTACTTCGAGACGGTCATCGACGAAGGCCAGCAGCCCGCCCGAGCGGCCAGAGTCACACAAGCGGGCGAGTTTCGACTGGGCGATTCGTGGAAGCCGATGAGGGCGACGCAGCACTACACCGTTTCCCCACCGGGCTTCGTCTGGGACGCCGAGATTGACGTTCTCCCATTCGTCCCGGCCCGCGTCGTCGACGCGTACGAGGCCGGTCAGGGGTCGCTCCAGGCACGAGTTCTCTCGACGATTCCCGTCGCCGACGTCGAGCCCAGCCCAGACATGAACGAGGCAGAGTTGCAGCGCTACCTCGCCGAGGCGGTCTGGTTCCCGACCGCACTGTTGCCGTCGGACGGCGTCGAGTGGACGCCAATCGACGAGCACTCGGCGCGAGCACGTCTCACTGACCACGGCACAACTGCCGAAGTCGTCTTCCACGTCGACGACGATGGCCTTGTCGAGCAGGTGACGGCCGAGCGGTACCGACAGGAGAACGATAGTCACGACCAGTGGACGGGCCACTTCGACGACTACGAGTGGCACGACGGCGTGCAGATTCCGACCACTGCGTCTGTCGAGTGGAACCTCGCCGACGGCGACCAGCTCTACTGGCGTGCGACGCTCACGGGAGTCGATCACCAGCGGTACTAAAGAGAAACGGGCGGGCTGAACGAGCCCACCCGTCTAGAGGCCGATGTAGACGATGAACAGCCCAGCGACGACGAGTATCGTGCCGATGAGGTAGGCACCATACCGTTCACCGGAACTCACCTCGTCGGACGTGATCGCGTCGACGTCCCTGGCACCCTGTAGGCGGGGCTGAAACATGGCTGAGAGTCCGATTACCGCGAATGTCAGTCCAATCGCGATGGTGAGCAGCGCCATAGCGTACCGTCACAACGATTCGTGGAAGAAGTATGTACATTCTGGCTCGCCGTCTCTCGTACATTGGCGAGACGGATCTCAATGAACGACTACCCCTCTGTGACTTCTCGTCACCGGTGACTGACCGAAGACGGACTCGTCTCGGGTCGACAGATGAATGCCCGGAATTTATCACCTACAACTACAACCGAGTAATATGCAGCTCACAGACGGACAGTTCGAGCAGTACCAGCGGGAGGGATACGTGGTCGTCCCAGACCTGCTCGACGAGGAGCGGGTGGCACGGACGAAACAACGACTCCAGGAGTACGTCACGGGCGAGCGAACCGAGACACAGTTCTCGCGGATGCTCGAACCGACAGCGAGCGACGGCGGTTCCGGAGCCGACGACACTGGTTTCGACAGTGAGGGGGAACCAGTCCGCAAGTTCGAGGGCGTCGGGATGATTCGCGAAGACGATGTCTTCGGCGACCTCGCGTACGACCCGAGCATCCTCTCGGTCGTCCAGCAACTGCAGGGACCGAACCTCAAACTACTGCGGAGCGCGGCGATGTGTAAACCGCCACACGTCGGCAGTGAGAAGAAGTTCCATCAGGACGCCGCGTACTACCCGACTCACCCGATGGACCACGTGACAGTGTGGGTCGCACTGGACGAGGCGACCGACCGAAACGGCTGTATGCAGGTCGTCCCGGGTGGGCATCTCGATGGCCTACTCCGTCACGAAGAAATCGAGTACGACACCGACATCACGCTCACCGGTCGGGAGTACGGCCCAGCGGACACCGTCTCGCTCCCGATGAAGCCAGGAAGTGTGCTGTTCCAGCACTGCCTCCTCCCGCACTACACCGCCCCCAACACGACCGACGACTGGCGGCGGGCGTTCATCCTCGCGTACATGCGGAGCCGGTCGCGGTTCACCGATGACGAACCGCCGGAATGGGTCGACAGCCTCCACATCACCGGCGACGAGTTCCCGGGGTGCGTCTAAATGGCGACCGAGCAAGAAACGCGGCGAGAGCCAGAATCGGGGAGCGAGAACAGCCGACTCGACTCGCTGTTCTCCCGGATGGGCCCGACGTGGCTCGCTGGGGCAATCGCTGCCGGACCGGCAACCATGGCGAGTCTACTGACCGCAGGCGCTGGCTACGGATACACACTCCTCTGGATCGTCCTGCTCTCGGCGGTGCTGGGCGCGACCGCACAATACCTCGCCACGCGACTCGGCCTGCTCACCGAACAGGGCATCGTCAGCGTCGTCGAGGATCGACTCGGCACGAAGTGGGCGTGGCTACTCGTCGCTGATACTGTCCTCGCGTCCGGTCTCGCACAACTGGTCATCATGAAGACGGTCGCCGACGTGAGTGCGACAGTCACCGGCGTCGATAGCGTGGTCTGGGCCGTCGTCTGGGCGTGCGTTCTCGCGGTCGGACTCGCCGGCGGTGGCTACCGTGTCGCCGAACTCGGCGCGAAAGTGCTCATCTCGCTCGTGGTGCTCGCGTTCGTGGCCTCGCTCGTCGTCGTGCCCATCGACGCTGGCGCGGCCGCAGGCGGACTCGTCCCGGAGATTCCGGGTGGCCAGAGCGGCGCACTGGCCGCGGCGGGCATCCTCGGCGGCGCCGTCCACATCTCGCTCGTGACGATGCAGTCCTACACGATGCGCGCTCGCGAGTGGACCGAGTCGGAGAGCCGACTCGCCAATGTCGACGTTGGCGCGTCGATGTTGGTCGCCTTCGGCGTCTACAGCCTCGCAATCTTCCTCGTTGCGGCCTCAGTCCTGCGCACGCCAGATATCGCCGCGGGCGAACTGACCGCGACCGGTGCGGCGAACGCGCTCGGCCCGCTCGTCGGGGCGAACGCGAAGTGGCTGTTCCTGCTCGGTCTGTGGGGGGCGGCCATCTCGACGCTCGGCGGCAACACGACGGTCCCGCCGTACCTCCTCGCGGACAAACTCGGCTGGGAACAAGATACCTCGGACTCGCGCTATCGGGCAGCAATCGTCGTCACCGCACTGGCGAGCATCGGCGGCGTGTTCCTCGGCGGATCGTTCTTCTCGCTACTGGTGCTCGTCCTCGCGTTCGGGCTGGTCGGGACGCCGTTCGTCCTCGTACTCGTCCTGTTCTTGCTCAACGACCCCGAGACGGTGTCGAAGCCGAACTCGACCGTGGCGAACGTCGGCGGCCTCGTCCTCGTCGGTGTCACGATGGTCACGGCAGGGTCGTTCCTGCAGGGGCAGGTGGAAGCCGGGGTGGACGACCCGATTACGCTGTTCGTCGTCGCCTTCGCCGCGGTGTTGACCGTGGCGATGCTCGCGCTGGTCGGATTGTTCGTTCGAGACCGACTCGGCACGGAGTCGACGACCTCGCAGTCCGCCGACTGAGCATGGCTGGCCACCAGAATCGTGTCCCACTCGCCGGACAGACGCTCGTCGTCGGTCCCTCGAACAGCGGGAAGACACGGCTCACGGCGGCGACCCTCGACCGATGGCTCCGCGAACACGGGACCGGTGGCGTGGTAGTGTTGGAGTTCGCGCCGGTCGTCGAGCGCGACGACGTCGTGTTGGGTGGCCGACTGACGCAGTTCACGACGGTTCCCGACGGCGTGTGGCACGGAATTCTGGACGCACATGCCCCGCGGGCCGACAGCGATTCTGCGGCGGCAGCGCTTCGCCTTGCGGAAGAGAACGCGGTCAATGCCGGTCGAATCCTCGACGTTGCGCCCGCAGACCCGCGGGCCGTCTTCGTCAACGACGCGACCATCACGATGCAAGCTGGGGACGACGTGGCGACGCGACTCCTCGACTACTGTGGTCGCGCAGAATTCGCTGTGTTGAACGCGTTCGAGAGCGACGAACTGGGTGTCGACGACGCGGTGTCGAGGCAGGAACAGGCATCGCTCGCAGCCCTTCGGTTGTGGGCAGATTGCGTGGTCGAGCGTACCTGAAACTGGGTCGAGGGTTGTTGCGCTCGAAAGGCCTTCGTGCTATGCGCTCTTTCGCGGTGGAGAAAACGGGAATCGGTCCCACTCCCAAATCATACAGTAGAACACCGAGATAGCCCCCAAGGTGCCACTCGCCACGAACAGATACCATGCCCAGGGAACGTTCTCCCAGAGGAGGACCAACGGGAGGCTGATGAGGATACCAACCACCGCGAGTACGATGCCCAGCACACCGAGACAGTCGAACGGGCTTGGAATCCACTTCATGGTCGAACCATCTAGCTGTACGTACGCTCAGTGGCTGTTTCAAACGAGACCTGATATTCGACTCCGTTCAGCGTGGTGTGGAGACGGTGCATCGACGACTGAACCGACCTCTCAGTAGGCACCCGACGGACCTCGTCGCGACGGACCCCAGGCGGAACATCGTCTCGTTCGTGCCGGACCGGGAGGAATGGTTGTCGCTCTGGTTGACCATCCCGAACATGACCGTCGCGTCGGACGCGATGGCGGGTGTCGGCACCGACGGGAAACTGCTCTCGTGGGAGTCTGTCGACTGATCGTGTGCGTGACCGAATCGTTGAGTCGGTCAGACCGAACAGAATACACATATGTCTCTGAAAGAAAATTTCCGCATGGCCCGTGATACGCTGGTCTCGTGGCGAACGTTGATAATTCTCATCCTCTTCCCACCAGCAGCAATCGCTGCAATCGTTTTCTTTCCAATTACTATCGCACTCCTGTTTTGGTTTTACTATAGGGGGAGACACCAAGCGCTAGAACAACAGCAAAACCACCAACAAGCAGTTCGTGAGGAGTAGAGCATACGTACACTCTGTCTGTCAACAAAGTATCGCCAGTGAGCAAGATAGCTGCATTGCCAGACTCAGAGGCATAGGTCTTGCAGGTGAGCGACTTGCTTTGACCTACTCTGAAGGAACAGAATAAGCGAGTCCACCTCCACGGTTTCGCTTGCGTAGATAGAACGCGAATACGAGAACTCCACCCAAAAACGGGAGGAGAAAGAATGCGACAAAAAACCCTACTGCCCACATATCCGCCGTGTCCATCTTTCGTGATTTAGCATCTCGATACATCCACAGAGTACCAAAAAGAGCAAGGGGGATAATAAAGAGGGCAATATCGAACTCGACCATGGACTCAGTTCAACTAGTGGACAATTATACTTTGTCACACACCTGATGGTTGTATTTGCACGTTCAGTCTGTCAACTAAGCTTGGTCGCCCAGTGAAGTCGTGGAATTACCAGACTCAGAGCGCTGGGTCTGTCACCTTTACCAGTGTTCTGAATCAGCCTTGTCAGGAGTGCCGTGCTGAATGGAGTGGGCATGCACACAGAGTCAGGATTCAAGAAGTGAGAAACCTTAAAAAGATTATAAATTTGTAGTTAAATCGATGGGGTATGTCCGATTCCGATGGGTTTGGGGACGATGGAACGTCTTCTATGCACGAAATTGAAAGTGATAGGACAGAGATAGACTCCTCTAATTCGTCCCTTGAGGCGGTCTACGGCATAGAAAATAAGAATTCTGCGAATTCCAGTCGCTTAAACCTCAAATCGGTCCCATCCATGGTAGTGAAGATACTCTTCGTCCTACTCCTCTTATACTTCATATTGTACCCCTTTGTCGCCGGTTTCTTGGACCTGTTCGGAATACATGTGTAGGATCGTTTTATTATACTATTTTCTCAGCAACAACATCTCTCTGTAACCGCCAAGTTCTACAACCGCTATCTGATATCTTCATATGTGGTGGAGTACTGCGAGAGATACGTGCCCTGTATTCAGCACGGCATCGAGAAAATTACACAAGATTGTCAGGAGCATCCGGGATTCACTCGCAGCCTCGGTCTGGCAACTGAGTCTTGACGGAGATTGAGGTCGTCGAATCGCCAGACTCAGAGCGTAGGTCCATCACATTCTCGTTCGCACTCAGTGGAAGCCGGAGTTGAAGAACGTGGGTATCCCCCATACGTGGGCGGCGCGAGCGTCAGTTACAAGCAGAACCCGACCTCAATTGCTCGCGAGCGGGAGGCGGTGTCACGTCGGAAGTTATTACTGGTCCCCGAATGGACCGCTGTCACATGTATTGTCATGGCGAACCCAGCAGCGCGGCGCGGAGTGTACGATGACGATTACGAGCGACTGGGGCGAGTGGTGGGCGCGCGAGGAACTCAACGGCATCGACGTCGAGGAGGGTGTCTCCCTGTGGTATCTCGGTGTCGCCGGCTGGGCGATACGGACGCCGGAGACCGCCATCTATATCGACCCCTACTTTAGCACCGAGCGGGACCGCGAGTACGTCGCGCGGATGTCGCCGGTGCCGATGGAACCACAGTGGGCGGACGCCTGCGACGCAGTATTCTGCACCCATGACCACCGCGACCACTTCTGGCCGCCCTCGTTCGGTCCACTCCTCGACCACGGCGGCGACGTCCACGCGCCTGTCGAGTGCTACGAGAACTTCGACGTGAGCGCAATCGATGCGGAGAAACGAACGGTCGCCGAACCCGGCGACAGCTACGAGGTTGGCGACCTCACCGTCCACGTCCGGGACGGGTACGATCCAGACGCGAACGGCACGGTGACGTACGTTATCGAGCACGAAACGGGTACCATCTTTCACGGTGGCGACAACCGACCGTGCGAGGCATTCCACGAGATTGGGGCGGAGTTCGACATCGACCTCGGGATGCTCTCCTACGGCACTGACGCCCGCCTCGTTGAAGACGGCGAGGTCATTACGCGCAAGCTCTACAACGACGCCGACGAGATCGTCGAGGCCGCGAACGCGCTCGGCATCGACCGCCTGATTCCCGAGCACTGGCGGCGCTGGCGGTCGATCCACGCCGACCCCGGTGCACTTTCGAAGGCAGCGACGACGTTCGAGTACCCGCACGTGATTGAAGAGGTCGAGGTTGGCGACCGCTTCCGGCTCGACCGGCCGGGCGTCGTCCCACCCGCGCGCCTCGGCACCGAGTAAACTTAACTGACTGATTCAGTGCCTCGGCCTGCCAACTGCGCCTCGACGGTGATTGCGGTCGTCGAATTGTCAGACTGAGAGTTCTCGGTCTGTCGCTTCACCCAGTGTTCTGAATCGAACTTGTCAGGAGTTGGCTGCTGCATACAGAGACTGTATTCAGCACGACGCGACTGTGTTCTCGCATCCACAGATCTGAACTAGCCGTTCGGAAGGGTCTGCGTACCACCTCGAACAGAGAGACTCGAACCGAGAAGCATCTATGGCCGGTGCTCGAGGAGAAGATACCCCAAGACCCCTATCACGAACGCAATACCGATGTTTGACGCCACACCAAGTAAACCGATTCCAAGTGTGAGTGGAAGGTGGTCGGTGTCGAGACCCGCTCGCCCGAGCTCGATAGCGATTAGACCGAGGACGACCCCGAGCATCGGTAAGGGGAAAGCGGCCACGATACCGACCGCCAGTACAGCAGCAACCGCGTAAATCGCTCCGAGAATTACGTTCGCGCCGGCGGTCCGGGCGCCGAAGGCGTACTTACCAGCGACACCACCGCTCCCGTGGCACATCGGCATCGCCCCGAACGGGATGGCGAACAGATTCATCACACCCATATTCTTCGAGAGTTCGTCGGCAGACACGTCTGCATCGTAGTAGTCCGAGAGAAGTAACGACGTGGCGACGGCGGCGTTTCCGACGGTCATTGCGAGTTGCGCAACCGTTCCTTCAACTGTCGCCACAGATATCGACGACAGAGTCGGAAGCGTAGCCGTAAACGCAGGAAGCTGCGATGCCGAGAAGCCGACCTGCGTGATTGTGACGACGACGCCGACACACAGGACGATGAGCGCGCTCGCCTTACGGTAGCCCGCGACAATCACGACCGCTGCGACGCCCACCGAAAGGAGTGCGAGCGTCAAGCCACGGAGGCTCAGTCGAACGCCAGTTTCGAGAAGGATGAGACCAACCCCGAGTTGAACGCCCCGAATCACTGGCTGGCCCACGTACCGCTCGATTCGACAGAGTGTACCCGTCCACCCAATGACGAGGAGAACCACGCCAGCGAGGAGACCGGCGACTGCGAGTTCGCTCGCGGTGAGAGCCCCTGCGATCACGAGTGCGGCGAGTGCCTTCATCGGTTCGACTGAAACCGGCAGGCCGTAGTAGAGCCCCCAGACGATCTGGAACACTGCGAACCAGAGAAGGAGATGAGTCAGCGAGAGGTCCGTGAGGGCAGCGATAGCGACGACCACCGGAAACACCGTAACCGAATCTCCTATCGCGCCGGTGAATTCACCGACCGAGAATTCGATCGAGTGTGTACGCCAAAAATCGCTTGAGAACGCCACTATATACGGTCAATCTCTCAACGAAAATCAAGCTGTTCAGCAACCATATCTGGATATCAGACTAGCCATCAATAATCAATATCGGTTTCATAAGCCGACATCCTCAAATCTCCGAAGTAGAAGAAACGTCGCTGGAACTACCGCTTTGATTCCCGTCAGATTACCACGGCCACAGAGACCTCACCAAACGCTGTCAGAAGCCGCGTGAACATACAGAGTGCGAGTCAGTCGCGAGAGCTTCTGACGATTCTCTGTTGTGTTCTGTGGCTCCTGCTGAATAGAGGGTGCATATTCAGCAACGACAGCTGACCCACAGACCTGCAGGGAGGAGTCGTTTTCTCGCTCGGACCCGTAGAGACTCGTTATGAACACTGTTGGTGGCGCCTGGACCGAGAATCAACTCGACGACTTCCTCAAGGAGTCACGGATTCCGATCCGCCTCGCAACGCAACGGGGAGATGGATCACTATGGATGGTCGCGTTGTGGTATCGGTACCGGAATAGTACATTCGAGTGTGCAACGTGGGCAAACGCTCACATCGTGCGATTTCTCCAGAGCGACTCCGAGGTCGCATTCGATGTTTCGACGAATCACCCGCCGTATCGAGGTGTCAGAGGGAACGGAACTGCCACGGTGTCGCCCGACAAGAACAAAGAGATACTCCGAGCGCTCATCGAGCGCTACCTCGGAGACACGGATTCCGCCCTAGCCGAGTGGCTGTTGGGCGATGCGCGCGAGGAAGTCAGGGTCCGCGTCCATCCGAACGAAATGTACAGTTGGGACTACACCGATCGGATGCAGGGTATCGGGACTTCTCCCACATAATAATACACCTCGGTGTCAGAATCGATCGAAGGGGTGTCGTCCCCCGTGCTGAATACGTTCTCTCTGTCTGTCAGCACATTCAGCGCACAGACGCGGAAACAAACGAGCGCCGGTTGCTGCATACATCCTCTGAATCGGTCGTTTCGATACTGTCAGAACTAGAGGGATTGGGCGGTCGGGGGAGAATTGTACCCAACAGCGACCGAAATTGCGCCGTTGTGTTGGGAAATCCTTGAAAACCCAGCAGCCGATGCACGGCTTATTTCAGCGGCCCAGCGAGAGGTAAGCCAATGACCGACGCGTTTGCAGACAGGACACTCGCCGAGCACCGGCGTGTTTTCGAGAAGATCTGGTGGCAAAACCCCGAGCGACAGAACGGGACGTCCTCGTCTTGGTGGTTCTTTCTCCTGTTCCCGGAGGGCGAGGAGGGCTACGGTCCGAGACAGCTCATGTTCTCGGTCGCTGCCTGTGTGGGTGACCAGAGCCGTGTGAACGACCTCCCGCCCCAGGGGATGGACGCTGACCGGCCCATCGTCGACGGGGTGGACAGATTCAACGCGACGACGGTTGGCTGGGCCGGCGACGAAGACGTGGTCCACGACCACGTCGTCAGGCAACCAGCCGAGGCGGTGCTCTCTCGCGACGACCAGCGGCTCGAAGCCTGGGCAGAGCGCGAGGACGGCACCAGACGCGGCAGCGAAATCTCGGCGCTCTCGGACCGCCCCCTCGGGCTCCGAGCCCACGTCATCGGTGACGGTGCCGAGGCGGAGTTCGAGGCCTGGGGCGACCTCGACTCGAAGATGACCGCACCACACCACTCACTGGATATCGACACACCGCTTGGTGGTGCCGAGGTCGTGGCGTGGCGTCGGATGGAGTTCGAAGGGGAGTTCGACCTGCCCGACGGCCCCGAGACGCTTTCTGGAGCGTGTTACTTCCAGCGCGTGTGTTTCGACATGCCGCTGGTGCCCTGGAAGTGGGTCTGGGCGATCTTCCCGGACGGGACCTCGTTTTCCGTGTTGGTTCCGTTTCTCGGGCCACACGTGTTCCGCAAGGGCTACAAGTTCTTCTCCTCGGACAGACTCGAACGCCTGACGATTCCCCTTCGCCAAAACGGGTTCTGGGACTGGGGTCAGAAAGATGGGCACGTCGAGTTCGACCGGATTACTGTCGAGCCACTACTGGGCACTGGCGAACACCCTGACTTCGACGTTCGCGTCGAGAACGAGGCGGGCGATTACGTGCGGTTCGTTGCCCGGACCTATGGCCATGCGCGAAACTGGCTCGACCGGCCGAGGCTCGGTGGTCGGCTTCCGTCTCACTGGAGCTACAACGAGTTCATGTTCCGGATGACCGGACTCGCCGGACACGTCGGCGGCACAGCAATCGACGAGGAGTCACTGGGCACCGGATTCGGGACGCTGGAATACAGTACCGGACTGGGTCTGTGAGCCACCGACCGGCCCACCAGTTCGATAAGCGGTTTTGACCTCAGTGCGGGAGACAGGGCGTATCTCGCTCGTCGGCGCGACGGTAGGTCGCAGAACGTAGCCGTTCAGCGGGTCGAAATCACTGCTCGATTCCGTAGACCTCTCGCGTCCAGTCTCGCGTCGGCGTATCGTAGACAGGATAGTCGCGGTCACGCTCGTCTAAGCGCTCGCGGTCGGCCGCATCGAGCGACCACTCGATGGCGATGTTGTCTTCGATGTGTTCGGCACTTGTCGACCGCGACAGTACGACCACGTCATGGTCCAGCGCCCACCGAAGGACGACCTGTGCGGGGCTTTTGTCGTATTTCGCGGCGAGTTCAGTGACGACCTCGTCGTCGAATACTTCGGTTCGTGCGAGTGCTGCAGCCCCCTCGATCACCATCCCCGACTCGTGACAGTACTCGACGAGTTCTGGTCGCTGGAACCACGGGTGGAATTCGATTTGGTTGACGGCAATCGGGACATCGGAGATGTGCTGTGCACAGCTCAACTGATACGCAGTGAAGTTCGAGACGCCGATATTGCGAACGAGCCCTTCGTCGTGCAGACGCTCCATCGCGTGGAGTGTTTCCCGAAGGGAGATCGCAGGATTGGGCCAGTGGACGAGATACAAGTCGAGATAGTCCGTGCCGAGTCGGTCCAGGGAGGCCTCACACGACCGTATCACCGACTCGTAGTTCAGATTCTTCGGGAGAACCTTCGACGTGAGAAACACGTCGTCACGGTCGTATTCCATGAGTACATCTCCGATAACGTCCTCGTTCTGGTAGCCTTCAGCAGTGTCGATATGCGTGTAGCCAGCGTCGAGGGCTACACGGACGCTCGAAGCCGTTTCCTCGTCGGACATACCGTAGGTTCCTAACCCGACTGCGGGCAGCTCGTCTCCACTTGGCAGTGTCTTTGTTGGGACAGACACGTCCACGAGTACTGGAGATCGAGTGTTAGTTGTTGGGCCTTGTGGCAAGGCCGTCTTCTAGTCTGGGCGGAGTCATAGTCACCGGTCATCGTCGTCTTCTACCGACCGTCGTTCACACAGGATTCAGACTACGGACATTCGGAGAATACGCGCAGCTCCCCCACCGCCCGAATGGGAGTACATTTTCAGACATTGCTGCGGACGACTGATGGTCTCTGACCAGGATAAGGCGCCGTATATCTAATTAATTGACAACTATGAATCCGGTACAGTCGTGGAAAAGACTATGACCGTAACGGGAATCTGAGAGTACGTATGCCACACGCTCACAACCTCGAAGACTACGACGCGGAACGCGAGGACTTCAGCTGGGACGATATCTACGCCGAGGCGGACTGGGACGCACCCGACTCACTGAATATCGGCCACGAGGTCGTCGACCGACACGCCGACGACCGAGAGAAGGTGGCGCTCTATCAGGTCGGCACCGACGGCGACCTCACGAAGATGACGTTCTGGGAACTGTCGAACCGTACCAGCCAGTTCGCCAACGTCCTTGCTGACCTCGGCGTCGAGCAGGGCGACCGCGTCTTCTCGTTCATGCCGCGGATTCCCGAGCACTACGTCGCACTCGTTGGCACACTCAAACACGGCGCAGTCTGGGGGAGCGTCAACGAGCGGTTCGGCCCGGACGGCATCTCGTACCGACTCGACGATTGCGAGGCGAAAGTCGTCGTCACGACGACGGACAACCGAGACACCATCGCGGAAGCCCTCGAAGACGCCCCCTCGGTCGAGCACGTCATCACCGTCGACCGCGGCGACGGCGCACCGGCGGACGATGTCATCTTCGGCCCGACACTCGACGACGCGAGCACGGAATACGAGGTCCCCAAGACTGGCGGCGAAGACGACGCCATGCTGTACTATACCTCTGGGACGACTGGACTGGCGAAGGGTGTCCTGCACAAGCAGCGCTGGGTGGCTGGCGTCGCCGCGACGCAGAAGTACGCCGTCGACCTTCAGCCGGGTGACCTCTACTGGAGTACCGGCGACCTCGGCTGGTTGACCGGGTCCATCAACACGCTCGGCGCGTGGTTCTGGGGCGCATCGCTGTTCGTCTACGAAGGCGAGTTCGACCCGGAAACGTGGGCGAATCTGTTCGACGAGTACCCGATTACGGTGCTATTCTCGGTTCCGACCGCCTACCGGATGCTCCGCGAGAAAGAGGAACTACTGGACGGCGTCGACCTCGACCTGCGCCACGCGCTCTCCATCGGCGAACCGCTCAGCGCGGGCGTCGTCGAGTGGGGCAAAGACCGACTCGGCGTCACTATCCTCGACACCTACGGCCAGACCGAGACGGGGAACATGATCATCAACAACTACCCGACGATGGACCTCCGGCCCGGGTCGATGGGGAAGCCACTCCCCGGTATCGAGGCCGACATCATCGACCCGCAGACCGGCGAGGTCCTCGAACCGGGCGAGACCGGCGAAATCGCCCAGCGGGGTGACTACCTCTGCTTCTTCGCCGAGTACTGGCAGAAGGAGGACAAGACTGCGGACTGCTTCATCGACGGCCCGAGCGGGACGTGGTACCGCTCCGGCGACCTCGCGCACAAGGACGAGGACGGGTACTTCTGGTTCGAGGGACGCGCCGACGACGTGATTCTGTCCTCGGGCTACCGCATCGGCCCGTTCGAGGTCGAGAGCGCACTCGGCGAACACGAGGCCATCACGGAGGCCGCCGTCGTGCCCAAGCCGCACAGCGAACGGGGCAACATCGTGAAAGCGTACGTCGTCCTCAGCGAGGGCGTCGAGGCGTCGGACGACCTCAAGACGGACATCCAGAACTACGTGAAAGAGCGACTCTCTGCCCACGAGTACCCGCGCGAAATCGAGTTCCGGAAGGAGCTACCGAAGACTGTGACGGGCAAGATTCGGCGGACAGAGTTGCGGGACAAGGTCGACGGCACGGCGGAGTAGGTCTCACAGCGGCGACTGGGTGGCGGAATTGTACGCCGACCCGCTTCGTCTCTCGGGTTGCTGTGTATAGTCGATTGGGCGCTACTCACGAGGTCGGACTTGCTCTCGGGAACCGTCCTATCTCTGCTAAAAACCGTGCCAGATGGCCGAAAATAGTTTCACTTTCACTCCGCCCGGGATGCCTTCATGACCGTTCGCTGTGATGGTCAGACGAGGAGTACTTTCGTGACAATTCACATCGTCGAGGAGCGTGATGGGCGGTTCGTCGTAGATCACTGGGAGGGTACAGAACTGGACTCGTGGAGCAGACGGACCACCGTCGTCGCCGAGCCGTTTCCAGCTACTGTCGGGGTTGGCGACGTACTCGAAGTCGAAGATTCGTTGTACGGATTGCAGGCGGGCGACGACGCACCTGTAATTTCTCACGCAGACGAAGCCACTGCCGACCGAATCAAGGAGGAGTACGAGGTCTTCGAGGAGCGACTACGCGAGTATGCAGCCGAATACGGTGTCGACTTCGACGCGGGATACGAGTCGTTGGCTGACGGCGATTTCATCTTCGTTGCGACACCGCCACAGATGCGTTATTTCCCAGTTAGAGACTTCGAAGTCGGCTACGTCTTTCCCGGTGGCATCTACGCCGATGGTGCTGAGACATCCCGGCGTTTCGCCAACCTCGTGCATTGTCCTGAGTCCGTGTTGGAGTCGGGGATGGCCTTCGACGTGGTCGAACTCGACGACCTCGTCTACGGCTTACGGTACGACGAGCGCCTGACCGAGGACGTGCAATCTCAGTCCCCGAAGATTCAATTCTACTTCTCGGACTTCGCCGAACTGGGCGACGACATCGAGTCGAAAGACGACCTCGAACACCCTCTCTACGTCCTCGTCGACGGCTTTGACGACGGTCAGTATTATTCGAGTCTCTACGAAAGTGCCCCGTCTGGGCGTTCGCACGGCTTCCAGAACTACCGGGAATTCTCCGGAGGGAGTGCTCGGACTCCGTATCACATCCCGAAGCACTGGCCATACGTCCACGGTGATGGACTGCTGATTCCGGTAGACGAGATGTACCTCGACACGTCGGGGTACGAGGACACATACGTGGCTGTCCTTTCGCGCGATGCGGACCCAGTCAAACCGGAGCGGAAGTAGCGGAGAAACGGGGGGTAATCCACCTACCCAGCCAGTTTAGTTTCGTCGTTCACCGCCGTCAGCCATCGGTTCGTCCAACCGTCGAATCTCGCTGCCCAGCCTGTCGAGGTCGAAACTCGTCGACGACAGTCGTGCGGCCACGAGAGTCAGTCCGGTCGAGACGAGGAAGGCCCCGCCGAACGAGGTCAGATACAGCGGGTCAGCCGCGGGCAGCAGTCCACCGACGACGGGCACCGCAGTGAGGTACTCACGCAAGTCGGGGAAGTACGCCAGTCCGAACGCGAGACCGACGACACTGCTCCCCAGTGCCCCGAGGCCGGTAATCCGCTCGGAGTAAAACCCATACACGAGTGGGAAGGCGATGGCCGCACCGAGCAAGTCGGCGAGGAAGAACAGTCGCAGCACACTCTGGGCACGAAGACTGACGTACACCGCAGCCAGCGCGACGATGACGGTGAACGTCCGAGCACCGAACGCCAATTGGCGGTCACTCGCCCGGTCGAGCAATCGCGCGAGGTCGGCCGTCACGAGGCTCGACAGCGCGTTGAACAGCGAGTCGACGGAACTGACGACGAGGACGAGCGCGAGGAGGACCACGGCGAGCACGGCCCACTCTGGGAATGCGCCGTCGAGCAGGAGGAAGAACGCCACGTCGGCGTTGTAGCCCGTGCTCGTAGGGTCGGTCACCACGTCTGTGTTGGCGACGGCGACGATGCCGAAGAACGCGGCGACGAACACGAGCAGGCCGTTGATTCCCGCAGCGTTCCGAAAGCTTCGGGAAACTGTCTGGCCGTCTTCGGCGGCGTAGATGCGCTGCCACCACGTCTGGTTGATGAGTTCCGCGCCGAGGACGGCGAATGCGAGGCCAAGACCGAACTGGAGGCCCGCGGCGAAGCCGGGATCGAGCAGGCTCGGGTTGGTCGTCTCGACGCCCGAGACGAGGGCGGACGGACCACCGAGTGAGACGACAGCAGCGACGACGGTCAGCACGAGCAATGGGAGCACGAGCAGCGCCTGTACCGTGTCGGTGACGATACTCGCTCGGAGACCACCGTAGGCCGTGTAACAGAGGACGAAGCCGCCGACGAGGACCGCAGTCTGCCACTGGGGGACGCCAGCGACGAACGCCAGCGCACCGGCGATACCCGTCAACTCGGCGGCCAGGAAGACGAACATGTACAGCGCGCTCACCACGACGACGAAACCGTACATCGCGTCGCCGTAGCGCACGTGAGCATATTCGGTGAGCGAGTGCCCGTTCGGCATCACCTCACGAATTCGGGGGCCGAGTTTCGCGTAGACGAGCATCGGGACCGCCTCACCGATCGCGTAGCCGACGACGGCGGCGATACCGAATCCTGCGCCGGCTTCGGGCGCGGCGAACAGAATCCAGACACCCATCACTGAGGCGACGAGCGTCGCAGTCGTTCGCCGGTCTCCGGCGGAGTTCCGGGCAGAGATGAGCGACTCGACCGAGTCGACACGACCACATGAGTACCAGACACCGAGTACGGTGAAGCCGAGCAACGTACAGACCGTGAGAGCTAGCGCGACCGTGCTACTCACCACGTTACATCGCCCTCGTTTGGGGCCGATTGCGACGGAGACCGTGTGGGAAAATCGTCGTAGGCAGCGTCGAAGAACGCGACTTCCAGTTCGACCGTCCGCCGGAACAGTCGGGCGAGTCGCTGCTGGCGGCGTGGGGACGCCGCGGCTCCTTCGCGGTCGAGTTCTGCTCGGAGCCACGCGACGAACTGCTCGAAGTCGGGCATCGCGTGCAGGGCTATCCACTCGGCGAGGTAGAACCGCTTTGGCGGCTCACCGTCGATACGGGTCGCCCACGAGAGGTAGATCCACTCCGCCGGGACGAGGACGGCGAGGGTCTCGGCGTAGCCGCCCTGCCTGGCCGCGCGTTCGAGCAAGTCGACGAACGCGCGGGTCGGGGGACGCAGTTCCGGATTCTGGTACGCAGGCTCGGGTACGCCGAGTGCCGCGAACGACCGCTCGAAAAAGTCGTTCTCGTCGTCGGTGAGGACGCCGAGAAAGTCGACGAGTCGTGACTTCGCCGCCATCGTCGGGGCCTCGCCGACGGCGTGACCGAACACGCCGACGAGCGTTTCGAGGAAGGTGTAGTCCTGCAGGAGGTACCGACGGAACACGTTGTCGGAGATGTCGTCTGCACCGAGTTCCGTGGTGAACCGATGTTCGGTCGCCGCCGCCCAGTCAGGCCCGCTCTGCTCACGTAGCCAGTCGGTGAACCGTGAGTCTTGACGTGCCGCGGAGAATTCGTCGAACTCGCTCGTCATAGCGGCCACTCCTCTTCGGTCCACGCGGCCTCCCAGAACAGGTACTCGTACTGTGCCGAGGTCTCGAACAGGTCCCGGTACCGGGCACGCTCAGCCTCGTTGGCGTCGCCAGCCACCTCGTCCATGAGGTCTTTGCACCACTTCGTCAGTTCGCTGAACTCGTCGCCGGCGTACATCTCGACCCACTCGGCGTACTGCTCGTGGTCCGGTTTCCCCTGCGCGGCGAGTCGCTTGCCGGTCTCGTTGAACCCCCACATACACGGGAGTAGTGCCGCGACGAGGCCTCCGAAGGTCCCGAGTGCAGCCGTCCGGAGCAAGAAGTCAGTGTAGGCCCGAGTCGTCGGCGACGGTTCTGTGGCACCTAGTTCGTCGGGCGAGATACCGAACTCGGCGGCGTACGACCGGTGGAGTGCCATCTCTTCGTTCACCGTCGAGTCGAGTAATTTCGCGAACGTCCCGAGTTGGTCCAGCGCCGGAGCTTTGGCTGCCCCGAGCGCGAACAGTCGGCTGTACTCGACGAGGTAGACGTAGTCCTGCTTGACCCAGTATCGAAACGGGTCCTCGGCCAGCGACCCATCGCTGAGTCGCGTGACCATCGGGTGCGCCACGATGGCGTCCCAGTAGGCGTCTGCGTCTTGGCCTAGCTCTGCCGTGAAGTTCATACGTGGCCATTCGGCATCGGAGCGAAAAGTCTTACCATCGGGTGGTATAAATGGGTGGTTTTCTGGTTCGGTGGAATACACCAGCTACAGCTGTGAGCAGCTACTACGTGAGATGTGGGCCACCAATTGTGGCGGCTTGACTGGCAGACAAATTCGAATTTCGTGCAAATACTTTGTCTCGATTCGGAACGGGCGGTCCTCGCTTCGAACTCGCGCCTACTTCGCAGCGAGAGTGTCGTCGAATTTGCGCTCCAGTTCCTCGAGTTCGTCCTGTAGTTCCGTTCGCCGAGCAGCATCCACTGTGTCGAGTCGTGCCTGCAATCCGGCCAGCCGTCCCTGCTTCTCCTGTTCGTGGGTGCCGGTCTTCTGGACGAACGTTCGGTCGGCCAGGTCGTAGACTTTCTCCTCGTCGAGGCTCGTCGCGGCCAACACCACGTCGAGTTTCTCTGGGACGACACCGGTGGCCCACTCGGTCGGGATATTGGCGTCTTCGAGGGCGTGCAGTACCGTCGACTCGTCTTTGAGGTAGCGATACCGTCTGGTCGCTCGGCTGACCGACCCGTAGGTCCCGTCGAGTCGTCCATCCGGACCGATTTGGTCGAGTAGCCGTTCGCCGACCGACCGCCGGAGTGCGCCTGCGCCGCGCTCTACGTCCGAGAGCAACACGTACAGGTCGACGAGGTCCGTCGTGAGTGTCGTCTCGTCGGGCGGCGTGTCGGCTAACTGGGTCGCCAACAAGAGCGCGTCGTCGTGGACGTGTTCAGGTTCGCTTCTGGCCTCCCACGATTCGACAATAAGTGGGGAGTCCTCGGGTGTGCGATTCTGTTGCTCCTCCCCGACCGCTCGCCGGAAGACGTTCGTGTCGAAGTCGACCACGTACTCCGGGAGCACGCTGAACACGCTGACGTACGGTTCGACGCCTGCGGGAAGGGAGCCGAGTCCGATGCCCACGTCTTTACTCTCCAGTTGGTCGTAGAGGACGCCGAACTGGTCGCGTCTGAGGACGCGCTCTTCGAGCGAGTCGGTGAACCGGGCGAGCAATCGCTCGTCGTCGACGATTTCGACGGCGAACGGCCGACAGGTGTCCGGCGTGACGAACACCGTGTCAGCGTCGAGTGCGGCGCAGGCCGCGTTCACGTCTCGCCACCTGTCTGCGAATACCATACCATAAATTCGTCGCAGAAGGGCTTGACACTGCCGTCAGGACAGAAACCGGGAGTGTCAGGCGAGAAGTTCGAGAGGGTCGCGCACCTAGTGATACCCGAGGAATCACAATGGCGACCAGAAAGAACCCGTTCGAAGAACTGGAACGGCTCTTCGAGCGGATGGGCCGACAACTCGAATCGCTCGACGACACGTGGACTATCCCGAGCCGAGGGATGGGTCCGTTCGGCGACATGGAGACAGGAACGATGCCGCTGGACGTCGAGGACGTCGACGGCGAAATCGTCGTCACGGCCGACATGCCCGGCTTCGACAAGGACGAAATCTCCGTGAACATCGACGGCGACATGCTGACTATCTCAGCCGAACACGAGACCGAGTCCGAGACCACCGAGGGTGAGTTCTTGCATCAGGAACGCTTGCATCGGTCGGTGAAGCGGTCGATAACGCTCCCCACGGCAGTGGAGTCGGAAGCGGCGTCGGCACGGTACAAAAACGGTGTCCTGACGGTGACGCTCACGAAGAGCGAGACCCCGAAAGGGAAGCACATCGAAATCGAGTGATTGCGGTCTAACTTTCTACCCGTACTTCTGCCGCAACAGTGCCGAAGTGGAGCTAGTGGGCTCCGAGGAGACCACTGCCGGCTGATTCACTCGTCTTCGGCGAGTTCTTCTTCGTACTCCTCCTCTTCGTGCTCTTTCAGGCGTTCTTTAGTCGCCTCATCGTGTTCGCGAGCTTCTTCGACCTCGCGCTTTCGTTGGCTGCGTTCTTTGTCAGCGGCTTTCTTCTCCCGCCCCCGTCGTGTATCCGCCATGTTGTAGACAAAGGGCGGGACGGGCCTAACGCGTTCCTTGATTCCTTCGTACGGCCGCATCGGCGAACTCACCGAGGGCCGTCACATTCGTACCCACACGCATCCTTCGCCGTCGACGACCCGAGGACCTGTGCCTGCCGCGAGCCGGTACGAAAGACGGTCACGCCCTTCAGGCCGAGGGCACGAGCCTGAACGAAAATCTCCCGAACGTCCGCGGTCGATGCCGATTCGGGCAAGTTCACCGTCTTGCTCACGGCGTTGTCGGTGTGGCGCTGGAACGCCGCCTGCACCGCGAGGTGACGTGCCGGTGTGACGTCGTGGGAGGTCTGGAACAGTCGGCGAACGTCGGCCGGAATCTTCGCTACGTCCTGAATCGACGAACGGTCGCGCAGTTCGTCGAGGAGCGACTCGTCGTCGAAGCCGTGCTCGCTGGCCAGTGCGACGAATCGCTCGTCGACGAGTTCCACCCCGCCGAGTACGTGCTTCTCGACGACGACCCCGTATATCGGTTCGATGCCGGAGCTACAGCCAGCGAGCATGGAGATGGTGCCTGTCGGCGCGACTGCGGTCGTCGTGGCGTTCCGAACCGGCTTTCGGAACGTCGACCGGTCGAACGCGGGGAACGGGCCGCGGTCGTCGGCGAGTTCGGCCGAAGCAGCCCACGCACGGTCGGAGACGAACGCCATGACCTCCTCGGCTACTTCGACTGCTTCGTCCGAGTCATACGCGACGCCGAGGTCGACGAGCATGTCGTGAAAGCCCATCACACCGAGACCGATTTTTCTCGTCCGGGTGACTGCCGTCTCGATGGCCGGGAGCGGGTACGAGCAAGCGTCGATGGTGTCGTCGAGGAAGCGGACACCGAGCCTGACGGTCCGCCCGAGGTGGTCCCAGTCGACTTCCCCGCCGGTCGTCATGTGGCCGAGGTTGACCGAGCCGAGGACGCACGCCTCGTACGGGAGCAGCGGCGTCTCCCCGCACGGGTTCAATGCCTCGATGTGACCGAGCGGTGGCGTCGGGTTGGCCGCGTCGATGGTGTCGAAGAACAGGACACCAGGGTCGCCAGTGGCCCACGCCGCGGCGGCGATACCGTCTAGCAATTCGTTCGCGTCGACGCGGTCGACTGGCTCACCAGTCCGCGGGTTCACGAGGTCGTACTGCTCGCCTCGCTCGACCGCAGTCCAGAAGCGCTCGTCGGTCCCGACGGAGAGGTTGAAGTTGCGCAGCACCCCTTCCTGGCGCTTCGCCGCGACGAACTCGCCGATGTCGGGGTGTGAGGCGGCCAGGACGCCCATGTTCGCGCCGCGGCGTCGTCCGCCCTGCTTTATCTGCTCCGTCGCGGTGTCGAAGATGCGCATGAAACTGACCGGCCCGCTGGCGACGCCGCCGGTCTCGTGCACCACGTCGCCACGAGGCCGAAGCTTCGAGAAGGAGAAGCCGGTCCCGCCGCCGCTCTGGTGAACGAGTGCCGCGTCGCTGAGTGTCGAGAAAATCCCGCCGAGTGAGTCTTCGACGGGGAGCACGAAGCAGGCCGCGAGCTGATTGGAGCCAGTCCCGGCGTTCATCAGCACCGGCGAGTTCGGGAGGAAGTCGAGCGAGTCGAGCATCGCCGCGAACTCGTCGTCCACGGCGGTCGGGTCGCTCCCGTACGCCTCTTCGACGGCAGCGACTGTCGTCGCGATTCGTTCGAGCAACTCGGTAGGTGTCTCCACGACCTCTCCGGCGTCGTCTCGGCGGAGACACCGCTCTTCGAGGACTCGGCGGGCTACCGGGCTTGGGTCACTGAGCGTGTGCACGGCCTTTCACCCCGTATTTCGGTCCCGAGGTGGGTAACGATACCTCGCGGTAACTGAGGTATCTCTGGATACTCGCACTCGCCGCGGACTTTATCTCGACACGCATGACGCCCTCCCTGCCCTTCAGGGAGGGCTTGCAGCCTTTCGACTTCGATAACCGGGTACTTCCGATACGTTGACTCAGCTGGGGAGGCTATTCGGCTACTTCCGACCAGACGTGACGAAACTTCGCACTCCGTGGCTCTCGCTGCGGAGACTCAGAAGCCGCTTCCACGGCTACGCTGCTAACGCCGTGGGTACGAAGGAACGACTGGAGGTTTTGCTCGACGTTCGTCCAGACGTCCCCCTCGTCTGCATCTGGGGTGACGTCCACGCGAACCTGCAGTGCGAGAGGGGCCGTTCGGATGATTTGTGTTCGCCGGACACCTGGAATCTCTTCGACGACACTCGATAGTGCGAGTGGGAAAATCGGCACCTCGTTTCCTTCGTCGGTTTCGAACCAGAGTACATCACCTTGCCGTCCCTCGACTGCCAGTACCGGGAACTCGCTCCCACATGGACACCGTTCACCAGTCAACGTGATACTGTCTCCGAGGTCGTACCGGATGAGCGGTTGCACTCGATTCGAGAGGCTCGTAATGAGAACGGTATCCGATGGTGTGCCTGGTTCGACCGGTTGATAGTCCTCGTTCACTGGTTCGAGTACGACCCAGTCGATGTTCGCGTGGAGCGTGCCCCGCTCACACTCGACGGCGATTGGGAAACATTCAGTCGCCCCGTAGAGTTCTCGAACCACACAATCGAAGGACCGCCTGAGGTCTCGCTTTTGCGCAGCCGAGATGGGCTCTGCGGTGGGGGTAACGACTGCCGGACTGATGTCGAGCCGCCCGTCTCGCTGGGCTCGCGCTAACTCGACGAGGACGGACGAATAGCCACCGAGGATGGCGGGTCGGTACTGATTCAGGTCCACGATGAGGTCGTCGAGCGGACGCATCGCCGAAAAGAGTCGGAAGCGACGCGCTCCAGATACGGACTCTCTGCGCTTCAGTTCGAGTCCGGCCGCTCCGCCGAAGTGGCCACCAGAGACGGCGACGATAGCGACGCGCAGGTTTTGCCTGACGAGTCGGTTCAGTGGGATACACCTGACCATCGCGGGCAGAATCCACCGATCAGCCGCCACATCTGCAACGGTCCATGCAGTCTCGTCCTGAACGAACACACCCGGTTCCCCTGTCGTTCCCGACGTTGTCCAGACCGGATAGCGGCCGATGTAGCGGTGGCCGATTTTCGACTCGTCGGCGACGAACGCGGCGATGTCATCTTTTGTAATCCCGGTATCGGTGACGACGTCGTCGAAGTGCTCCATCAACATCGGTTTCGTCACCGGCGGAAACTGCGTGAGGTCGGTGCTGCACTCGGGGACATCGGCGTAGTGTCGTTTGTAGAACCGTGACTGTCTCCGGCTGAACGAAAGCAGCGCCGCGAGACGGTGTCGCTGCCGAGCCTCTATCTCTGCGCGGGTCGCTCCGTTGGCCAACCACACGTCGAGCGTTATCTCCCCTCTCCGCAACAGCGACATCGCCGGGCTGTCGAGCCAGTCGTTAGACGACATTGACGGTATCTCCGTTCCACTGCTCACCGTGGTCCGGTGACAGTCTCGCTCGAACGTCGTCCGTCATACGGAAAGTATCGCAGCACAGCACGTTTTTTCTGGCGAGAGTGAACACGAACGACCTTGCGGTATGGCCGGGGACGTGGCTGGCTGTCGGGTGATCGGAGATATCGAAAGGGGGCGCCTCGATGCTGTCGAACAGTTCGTCGACTCGGCTCACCCCCATGGCCGAGAAGATTTCCGCGAACTCTCTGACTACCTCGTTCTCGCGCATACTGTCACCAACGTCGCTATGACGGATGGCGATGACCCTGATACAGTGTGTGACGTCAGGCCAGTCTCTGCTCGAACCAGTCCGCAGTGAGGTCGGCGACCGCTTCGAGTTCGCCCGGTGCTTCGAACAGGTGGCCTGCGCCGTCGATGACAGTCAGGTCCTTCGGACACGTGAGTTTCGTCAATGCCGTCTCGTTGAGTTCGAGCACCTGTGTGTCCGCACCACCGACGACGAACATCGTCGCTGCGCTGACCGCCGGCAGTTGCTCGGTCGCGAGGTCGACACGCCCGCCACGCGAGACGACTGCGCCAACGTCGTCGCCACGCGCTGCTGCGGCGCGAAGGGCCGCCGCGGCCCCGGTACTCGACCCGAAGTAGCCGACGTTCAGGGATTCGGTGTCCTCGCGTTGTCGGAGCCAATCAGTCGCGGCGAGCAGTCGCTCGGTCAGGAGGTCGATGTCGAAGCGCGTCTCGTACGTCTGGTCCTCAGTCTCGGTCAGCAGGTCGAACAGCAACGTCCCGAGGCCATGGTCTCGGAGCACCTCGGCGACGAAGTTGTTCCGCGGACTCTTCCGACTGGACCCACTCCCATGTGCGAAGACGACGAGTCCGGTGGCTCGCGGCGGGACGATGAGTTCGCCCTCCAGTTCCACGCCGTCGACGGGAATCGTGACGAACGTCTCTCTGTACTCGGCCATACGTGGAAATAGGTGGCTGGCGGGTGTGAGGGTTCTGTACGGGTGATTGAGGCGATAGAACGGTGCGGTCTGCGGTCGACGGCCTATCGACTCCGTGCCAGTCGCCGCGGTAGCGCCCGCTTTCGGAGGAGCGGCTTGTACCGTTTTTCGAGCGTCACCCAGAGGATGCCGTCGTCGTATGTCGCCGAAACGTGGTCCAGATTTACGGGGGCGGGTAACTCGACGACCCGGCTGACCCTGCCACGGCCGCGCTCTCTCGTGAGGTACGTGCCGACCGTGTCCCGGTCGAGTTTCGCCACAATCTGGACCTCGTTCCGTCGCGCCCTGACGTGGATGTCTCTCTTTCGGACACCTGGAAGTTCAGCCGAGACGACGAACTCGTCGCCCTGGTCTGTAACATCGACCGGGAACGGCGGTGCTCGCCCGATCAAACGCTTGATTCGAGTCAGTACCCTCGTCGCGGCAGGTCGGTTCTTCGCGGACATGTTAGTTCCGTCCCAACAGAGGCTACGATTCTGCATAACGCACACTCTTGACGAGGCTGATTCCCCAATCTCAGGTGCTCTCTGGCTGGTGATTTCCCGTCGTTGACGGCGGATAAGGGCGAACCGTATCCGTCGCTCCACTCCTACTCTCAGTATGGAGTGATTCGAGATGGCCACTGCAGCGTACCCACTCAATCCGGTCGAGGAGAACGTCTACGAGCTACCGCAATCGGGGGACATGCGTGTCCCAGTCAGGGTTTACGCCTCGGAGGCGTTACTCACAGAGCTACAGACGACTGGAGACCTGACGCTGCGGCAGGCGCGAAACGTGGCGACGCTGCCGGGCATCCAGCGGTTCTCCGTCCTACTACCGGACGGACATCAGGGATATGGCTTCCCCATCGGTGGCGTCGCCGCGGTCGACCGGAACGAGGGCGTCATCAGCCCGGGCGGTATCGGGTTCGACATCAACTGCGGCGTCCGCCTGCTCCGAACGGGACTCGAACACGACGAAATCGCTGGCCACGAGCGGGAACTCGCCGACCTGCTCTACAGTCTCGTCCCGGTCGGACTCGGTCGCGGTGGCTACATCCACGTCGACAGTGAGACCCTGCCAGCAATCCTCTCGGGCGGGCTCGACTGGATGCGAGACCAGGGCTACGCGACCGACGCCGACGTGGAGCACTGCGAGGAGAACGGTCGGCTCCCGGGTGACCCAGCGAAGCTGCCCGACGAAGCCTTCCAGCGCGGACTGCGGCAGGTCGGCTCGCTCGGGTCGGGGAATCACTTCCTCGAAGTCCAGCGCGTCGACGAGGTGTTCGACGACGCCACCGCGAGCGCGTTCGGACTCCACGAGGGACAGGTCGTCGTCACCATTCACTCCGGCTCTCGCGGCCTCGGCCACCAGACCTGTACCGAGTACATCCGCCGGTTCGAGCGCGCCTATCCGGCCCTCGTCGACCGGTTACCGGACAGACAACTCATCTACGCGCCACTGGGCGATGACTTGGCGCAGGACTACCGCGACGCGATGTACGCCGCGGCGAACTTCGCGTGGGCGAACCGACAGGCCATGACCGCGGCGGTCCGCGAGGCGTTCGAGGAACTGTTCGGGCACACCGACGTGCAACTCGTCTACGACGTGTGTCACAACGTCGCGAAGGAGGAGCGACACGAGGTCGACGGCGTCGAGCAGACCGTGCTCGTCCACCGAAAGGGCGCGACGCGGGCGTTCCCGGCTGGTCGTCCAGAAATCCCTGATGCCTACCGCGACGTCGGCCAGCCAGTGCTCATCCCGGGGAGCATGGGCACGAGTTCGTACGTCCTCTGTGGCGGGCCGCGGTCGCTGGAACTGACGTTCGGCTCGACCGCCCACGGTGCTGGTCGACTGCTCTCGCGGACGCAAGCGAAGAAGGACTTCCCCTCGGACGAACTGCAGCGGTCGCTCCACGAGCAGGATATCTACGTCAGGGCACGTTCGAAGGCGACGCTCGCCGAGGAAGCACCCGGTGCGTACAAGGACATCGACGAGGTCGTTCGGGTGAGCGACGAACTCGGCATCGGGACGAAAGTCGCCCGGCTGAAACCACTCGCCAACATCAAGGGGTGAGGGACTTCCCGCACGTGTCTCCTCGGTTCCAAACCTTCCCCATCACTCTCGCAGTCCCTTCCTGAGGAACTGCGCACACGATTCGTGCACCTGATACGTGTCACTCTCGCTCACATCACTGTTCAGGAAGTCGAAGGTCACTTCCACGAACGGTTGGTCGCCTTCGATTTCGAAGCAGCAGATTGCACAGTCCATTGTCAGTCTCGCATTGGTGCTCAGACGTACTGCACCCGGTGGAGTTCGTAGCGGTACCGCCCGCCTTCGTCTTCAACGACGAGGAAGTGTTCGTCACCTCGACGCTTGAGTTCGACGAACTGCTCTTTGAGCGCGCCGGGGTTCACTGATTCCGTTCCGACGGCATCGAAGTAGAGGACGCCAGGTTGACGCTTTCTGTTGTCGGCCCGTCTGGCGTGGACCGCGAGCGTCGTTCCCCGGTTGCGCACGCCGATGTCCCCGGTCAGCGTCCATCGGTGGCTGTTCACTCGAACTTCTTTGCCAGTGATTCCTGCCGAGTGGGTCTGCACCATGTAGAGAGTAGGGGAGAGCGGAATTTGCCATTTTCTTCGTACCGAATGAACGTCCGAACCGATGTGGTTTCGAATCCGTCGTCACTGGTGGCGGGCTTCGACCGCTGTGGCCGTTCGGCGGTCCGGACGAGGACGCCGGACGGGACAGCGCCGAGAGAGACACCGCGTTCGACGCAGATGGAGTCGACGTGGGCCCGCTGGATGGACGAAGCAACGTATCTCAAAAGCGCACGGCGTGCTGGTTTCGGCGAGAGTTAACTGTCGAGTGCGCTTGCTCATTCGCTCCACGTAGTCCGGACGAGGTCGGTCGTCGACACGTCTCCGCGCCGCTCAGTCGGAACGTAGCGATGTACGTCGTCGTGGCCATTCTCGCAGTCGTCGGAAATCAGCACAGCCAGCCCCAGTTCCGTGAGATGCTGGAGATGCGCGAACGCCTCGCCCGCGCCGAACTTCACGTGATAGTCGGCCATCTCCCCGAAGAGGTCGGTCGCGACGGCCCACGGCGTGACACCCGAGTCCGTCTCGGCGAGTGAGGACAGCGCGTCTAGCGTGTGTACAGACCGCTCGCGGTGATGGGCACGAATCTCCGCTGTTCGCTCGGACACGTCGAATGCCGTACCGTGACCGGGATGGGCCATGTCGACTCGCTCGGACAACCGGGCGAGTGTCTCTCGATACGCGGACAACGGCGCGGTCTGGCGAGTGTCGCCACCGCCGACGTTCGGCGTAACCGTCCGCAACACGGCGTCGCCGACGAAGCCCGCTACGTCGCCCTCGGACTCGTCTTCGTCGAGGACGAACGCGGCGTGGCCAGCCGTGTGTCCGGGTGTATGCAGCACTTCGACACCGGCCACTGTGTCGCCATCGGCGAGCGATTCGACCGGCGTCGAATCCGGAACTGGCGTCGGCGAGTCGAACGCGACGAGTTCGTCGATTCGGTCGTCGGGTACGCCCCACTGTCGGAGCGTTTCGGCGTCTCGCGTTACCCGCCGTTCGCGTTCGTTAGCGTAGTCACCGAGCAGCGGTGCGTCCCGTTCGTGCAACCAGAGCGTCGCGTCGGCTGCAGAGGCGAGTCGCGGCGCATTCCCAGTGTGGTCGGCGTGCCAGTGCGTAACGAGGACGTGGTCGATGTCGGTGAGCGAGAGCCGGGCGTCTTCGATACCGTCACAGAGTCGTCGCCACGGGTCGTCACCCGGCGGGCCGGGGTCGACGAGGACACCGCGCGCAGGCAGGAGATAAGCACTGTTTCCGCCTTCCGGCCCGCTCCCCGAGCCACTGGTCACCGCGATTCGACGTATCTCGGCCATGCTGTCGTGGAATTCGTGGCGGGCGGGTGAGAAACGTGTTGTGTTCCCAGCGGGGTCACTCGCACTCGCTCACTGACGTATCTCGACGCCCGAGAACTCGAAGCGAGTTCCCCCGTCGCTGCCAGCACAGCAAGTCACTTCCCAGCCGTGCGCCTGGGCGATGTAGCGAACGATGGCGAGGCCGAACCCGCTTCCTCCGGGCGTCGAGGAGTGGCCCGGTTCGAACACCGATTCGCGCTCAGCCGGTGGAACGCCGGGACCATCGTCTTCGACGTAGAAGCCCTGCTCGTCGACGACACCGATGCGAACGGTGACGGCTGGTCCGCCGTGCGTCACCGCGTTTCGGAACAGGTTCTCGAACACGTTCCCCAATCGGTCTGCATCCCCGTCGACGGTGAACTCGTCGACGACAGTTAGTCGTGCGTCGTGCGTTTCGACCAGTCGCCAGCATCGGTCGGCGAGACTGGTGACGTCGACGGTTCGTTTTTCCGAGACGTGTTTGCCCTGTCGTGCCAGCGTCAACGTGTCGTCGACGATGACCTGCATTCTGTCGAGCGCTTCGGTGATGGATTCGAGGCGTTCGTGCTCCGCAGCCGATGCCGATTCGAACAGTGACTCCGTGTGGGCCTGTGCGATGTTGAGGGGGTTACGGAGGTCGTGCGAGACGAGGCGGGTGAACTCGTCCAGTCGCTCGTTCTGTCGACGGAGTTCTTCTTCTCGTTCGACGCGTTCGGTGATGTCCCGCGCGATACCGACGATTCTGGTCAACTGGCCGTCGACGATGACTGGTGCGAGTTTGGTCTGCCAGACGATTTCGCCGCCCGGCAGCGCGAGCTCTTCTTCGTAGACGATGGGCTCTCGCTGTTCGGCACAGCGTCGATAGTTCTGCTCGACGGCGGCCCCAGTTTCCTCACCGAGCGCCTCACGCGGCGTCTTGCCACGAACCGCTTCGGTCGTCAAGCCAGTCGATTGCTCGTGGAAGGGATTGAGTCGGGTGAACCGGAACTCGTACTCGTCGTCGGTGTCGTCGACGTCGAGGAGGAAGATGGCGTCGTCGGCGTTCTCGAACACGGCCTCGTACTCCCCGGTCAGTGACCTGAGTTTCTGTTCCCGCTGCTTTCGCTCGGTGATGTCCCGGCTGATTCCCATCACGCCGACGACTGCCCCGTCCTCGTCACGATAGGGGTACTTGTCGTCGAGGAACACGTGTCTCTCGCCGTCGATGTACCGGTCGACTTCGCGCCTGTCGGCCGTGTTCTGGGTGACGATGCGCTCGTCGATCTGGCCAATCTCTGTTGCACTTTCGGCGTCGAACAGGTCCTCGTCGTCCTTCCCGAGCAAGTCGTCTGGTTCGCAGCCGAAGAACCCGGCAGCCGACTCGTTCATGAACTGGTACGAGCCGTCCTCGTCTTTGACGTAGATGGCCTCGGCTGTGTTCTCGACGAGCGCCTCGAGAACCTGGTTCGTCTGCTCCAGTTCTGCTTCGACCGATTTCTTCTCAGTGATGTCCTCGAAGTAGATGGAGAGCCCGTCCTCGTCGGGATAGAGACGAACGTCGAACCACTGATCGTTGCGTGGATTGTATCCTTCGTACGTACACTCTTCTTGCTCGTCGAGCGCTCGTTCGACGTTCTCGTATGTGGGTGTCTCGACCAATTCGGGATAGACGTCCCAGAGACACTCACCGATGAGGTCGTCGCGGGACTTATCGAGTATTTCCACTGCTCGTTCGTTCACGAACGTGTACCGACACTCCGAGTCGAGCGCGACGACGCCGTCTGTCACCCGTCGTACTGCGTCACTCCGTGCGACGACGCGCTCTGACGCCTCCTCACGGGTCATAGAAAAACCATACTCGATTCGGTGTGATAATTGTGGCCTTTCGCTCGGCGAATCGGGGTTCGAAACCCTCACAGGATTTATGTATTTCGTGGAGCCTTAGTATCCGTAACAACCACGAGAATGGACTACAGCCCGGACACCCTGTCAGGCGACGGTCGCCCTCCATGACGACGGACAAGTCGACCAGTAGCGGTGACGATGGTCGTGCACTCGGCCAGACAGCACTCGCCTTGGTCGGCGTCGTCGGACTAGTCCTCGCTGCGATGTTACTCCCCGGCTTGGCGGGACAAGCACCGTTCGCTGACCTGGGTAGTTCTGCTGACACGCCTACCGGTGGCGAACTGGCAGAAACGGGCACTGCTGCGACCGGCTCAGACGGCGAACGCGGTACACCCCGCCAGAACGGTGACCAGCCCCTCGACACTGCCACACCGACGATTTCCGGTGCGCCAGACAGTCAAGAGGGGCGAACCGTCACTGGTGATGGCGCTGGAGGAACAAGCGGACAGCCCGGAGATAGCTCCGATTCGGGCAGCAGTGGCGGAACGGGCGATGCGAGCGACGGAAGCGGTGCAGGAAGCGAAGGTGGTGCTGGCTCCGGTTCCAGCGACGTACTGACGAACGGTGCCGACGCCGGTGCGGCTGCGGCTGCAGCGAGCGCACAGTCACAGACTATCGACGCGGCCACTGCGGGCATTTCCGAACTCGGTTCCCCACCGTCGTCCACGCAACTCGGTGGCGTCGACGCGTCCTCGCTCACGAACCAGTCCGCGGCCCGCCTCTTCACCGTCTGGAGTAGCGAACCGACGTACTTCCGGACGAACGTGTATCAACAGTACACGGGGACCGGCTGGGACCGAACGTCGACCGCACAGGTGTTCACCGGCGAGATTCCTGACGACGACACGGTCGCAGGCGGCGGCACTATCGAACAACGGATTCGCCTCGAAGTCGACTCCGGTCAGATTCCGACGGCGTGGCGGCCGACCGAGTTCACCGTCGAGAGCGGGGACACGGTCGTCGTGAGCGAGCAGGCGACGTTCCGTCGCGAACAGCCACTGCCGAAGGGCACCGTCGTGACCGTCACGAGCCAGAAGCCGCCGAACGACCCCACTCGGTTGAACGCGGCCGGGATGGACTACCCGGCCGATATCGAAGCGACGTACACGCAACTTCCGGCGGTGACGCCAGAGCGGGTTCGCGTGTTCGCGTCCTCCATCACCGACGACGACCAGACGGCCTACCAGAAGGCCAGCGCCATCGAGAACTGGCTCGAAACGCATCGAGCGTACTCGTTGCAGGCGAGTCACGACCAGTCGCGCCCCGTCGTCGACCAGTTCCTCTTCGAGATGGAAACCGGCTACTGTCAGCACTTCGCCAGCGCGATGGTCGTCATGCTCCGGAGCGAAGGCATCCCCGCACGGTACGTGACGGGCTACTCACCCGGCGTGCAACTCGGCGCGAACGAGTACGCGCTCACGACGGCGAACGCTCACGCGTGGGTCGAGGTGTACTTCCCCGGGACCGGCTGGGTCCAGTTCGACCCCACGCCCGCAGGCGGCCGACAGACGGCCGACCAGACGGCGTTCTCACAGGCTGCTGCACAGAACGGCGGCAGTACTGGCGCTGGCGGCGCAGGCGATGGTGGAGGTACCAGTGGGGACACCAGCGGTAGTGGGTCGGAATCCGCTGGTGATGACGGAAGTGGTGACGACAATCCCCAGACCGGTAGTGATGGCGCGGATTCAGGCACGTCGGACGGACAGGGCGATGCGACCACGAACGGTTCGTCGACGGGTGACGGTGGCCTCGGCGGCGTCGGCAACCAGACCGTCGCACCGAGTCAGGCCAGTTCGCCGGGCAGTCCCGGCGAGCAATCGCTGTCCACGAGTGGGCCGCCGTACACCGTCCAGTTCAACCGGTCGGTCGTCCCCGGTGCAGACGTAACCGTGACAGTCTCACGGGCAGGGACGCCCGTGAAGGGTGCGACGGTCGCGTTCGAGGGCGAGCGAGTCGGCCAGACGGACGAACGTGGACAGGTCGTCGCGACCGTCCCCTACGTCAGGGACCTCGACGTGACCGTGACTGCACCGAGCGGAACCGACTCCACGACCATGGCTACCCTCGTACAGGATGGCTCAATACTACCGACTGATGCAGCGACCCCGTACTCGATTCAGGTCAGACCGGCGGCGACCACGCCGGGGAACAACACGAGCGAGTCGCGAACCTACCGCGTCGAGTCGAACGTCACGATTACAGTGGACGGTCGGCCGTTTCCCGGCGGAAAGCTGAACGTCACGGCCACGGTCCAGGACGTGCCGATGCGAGAGGCGACTGTGAGTCTCGACGGCACGAAAGTCGCCACGACCGACCGACAGGGGCGGGCCACCGTCACCTTCCCGAACACCGTGAACGGGACACTGCCGCTGACGGTCGAACGGGGTGAAATCTCGGGGACGGCCAACGTCACGGTACAGGAAGTCGACGTCTCGGTGTCGCCAGCGTTCGGAATCAATATTCCGGGTGCACCAGCGACTGTCCACGTCACGGCGGACGGTGACCCGCTCTCCGGCGTTCCCGTCACTGTCGGCGGTGAGCGTGTCGGCGTGACTGGGACGGACGGGACCGTCGACACCGCACTCCCGCTCACCGATAGCGTCACCGTGACCGCGACCGTCGCGGGCCGGTCGGTGACGACGACAGTCGGCGGACTGTTCGGTAACCTCGCGCTCGTCGTCGGTGGATTTCTCGCGGTCCTCCTCGCCGTCGCAGCCATCGCACGGCACTACGGCGTCACGCCCGGGGCGGCACGAAACCGGGTGCGGGCGCTCGTCTCGTGGGCGGCGACGACGGCTGTCTCGGTCGTCTTCGCGGTCGCTGGCCGACTGCACGCACTGGGTCGCTGGCTACTCGGCCTCGGTCCGGCAGCGCTCGGCCGACTCCGACTCGTTCCCGGGCGGCTGTGGCAGTGGCTGACGGCACTCGCGCACCGATTGGACCCACGCCGACTATTCGCCTGGCTCCGTGCCGGACTCCTTGGGCTGTTCGGTGACGACGAAGGAGCCACGTCGAACGGCACTGGTTCGAGGCAGACGGTGGCGAGCGCGTCGAGCACGCCAACCTCGGCCGCACATCGGTCACTCCGCGACCTCTGGGCCGAATTCATCGGCGTCGTGCGCCCACCGAGTGTCCGGACGAAGACGCCGGGCGAAATCGCCCAGTACGCCATCGACCACGGGTTCCCGGCTGGCCCCGTGCGAGTCGTGACCGACGCGTTCCGCGACGCCGAGTATGGCGCCCACCCGACAGACGAGTCAGTGCTCGGGCGGGTCCGGTCTGCCGTCGCTGAACTAGGCGGCACCGACGGTCGCGCGACCGAGACCGAGCCGAGCGCCGAGGAGTCAGACGCGACGACGAAAGCGACTGGGTCGAGTCACGCTCCATCCGGAGGTGACGACTGATGGACCGCATCCTCCGGGCGTGGCGGCGACTGGTCGTCGCTGCTGGCCTGCTCGCCATCGCGGTTGGACTCGTCTTCGCGTTCGTCCCCGGGTCGGTCCCTTCGGGAGTCCTCCGGGGCATCGACGACCTCGTGACGACGACTGGACCAGCGACGCTGTCGCTCGCGGTCGCCGCACTCTTCGGTTTGTACGCGCTCGTTCGAGTCTGGCTCGACCGCACTGCGGAACCAGACGAAGCCTTCGGTGACCGGCGAGCGAGTCCATATTCGGGCCTCGACCAGTCGGCCGGTCCGAGCCACGTGACCGGAAGCGACGTCGATGCGACGCTCGCCTGGGCGGCCGCCAGCACAACTGGCGACGCACATCCGGGCCATCTGGACGATGCGAAAGACCGGCTCAGAACGGTCCTCTCTGCAGTCCTCGAACGAAGCGGCGAGTACGCCGACGGGACCGAACAGCAGACTATCGAGCACGCTATCGCAGCGGGGACGTGGACCGACGACACGGTGGCAGCCGTGTTCCTCGGCGACGAGACGAACGAAGCACTGCCAGACCTACCACTGTGGCGGCGACTCTACGCTTGGCTTTCGCCGACCCGTGCATTCCGGAGACAGTACGAACGGACGCTCGCCGCCGTCGAAGACCGCTGTGCCGACACCGTGTCGGGCTACAGTCGACCGGAACCGGTTGTAGTCGTCGAGTCCAGTGGCGGATTCGACCGGAGCGAGGATGGCACCGACGAGGTGGCCCGATGGTGACGCGAGTCGGCCGCTGGCGTGGTGTGACGGCGGCGACTGTCGCCTTCGCGGCGGCGGGGTTGGCGACCGGCCAACCGTCGCTGCTACTCGCCGCAGTCGTCCCGCTCTTGTTCGTCGCCTACAGCAGTCTCTCGACGGTCTCATCGCCATCGAAGACGCTCACGGTCGAGCGTGTCGCCGAACCACCGTCGCCGATCCCAGGCCAACGTGTCACCATCTCGCTCACCGTGACGAACGACGGCGAGCAGGCGCTGACCGACGTCCGACTCCGCGACGGCGTCCCCGACGGCGTCACCGTGGTCGATGGCTCTCCGAACGCGGCACTCTCGCTACGAAGTGGGCAGTCGACGACCGTCGAATACGTAGTCGTCCCGCGACGCGGGACCCACACGTTCGAGCCAGTTCGAGTCCGTGGCCGAAGCCTCTCAGCGAGCGTCAGTTCGACCGACGACATCGACGCGACCGGGACCGACGTGCTCGACTGTCGCGTCACCGTCGAGGACGTCCCGATACGCGACCAGACCACGTTCGTCACGGGCCCACGGCCGACGAACAGCGCGGGAGCGGGTATCGAGTTCGAGAAGACCCGCGAGTACCGCCGCGGCGACCCCATCAACCGTATCGACTGGCGACGGCTCGCCAAAGACGGCGTGTTGACGACCGTCGAGTACCGCGAACACCGCTCGACGAACGTCGCCGTCGTACTCGACGCACGCGCGCCGGCCAGACAGACCGCTGCAGCGGGATTGCCGACTGGTGCAGCGATGAGTGCGTACGCCGCGTCGCTCGCACTCGACGCACTGGCCGACGCCGGCCACCGGGTCTCGCTCGCCGCCTTGGGCGTCCGTGGTCCCGCCGGCGACTCCCCAGCGTGGGTCGGTCCGGAGAGCGGCCGGGGATTCACTGCCCGCGTCGCACAGGTCATCGACGCTGCGACCGTCGATGGTGGTTCGGGGACGATAGACGTCGAATCGATGGGTCGACGCGAACGCGGGGCAACGAACGGGGCCACCAGTTACGGCGGTAGCCCGGGCGGCCGTGGGGCTGAAGACGGCGCTTCGCCGATGGCGACCGACGGCGGCCGGTCCGACCTCGACCGCCTGCTCGCGCGACTCTCGCGTGATACGCAGGTGCTGTTCGTCACGCCCGCACTCGACGACTTCCCAGTCGAAGTTACGAAGACGGTACAGGCCCACGGTCACCGGACGACCGTCCTCTCACCGAACGTCACGGGTGGCTCGACGGCTGGCCAACAGGTCGTGACCATGGAGCGCGCACTCCGACTCGACGAGATGCGGACGACCGGCGCACCAGTCGTCGACTGGGCGCACGACGACCCCCTGCCACTCGCACTGGCGCAGGCCATCCGGCCATGGCTCGGGTGAAAAACACGAGGACTTCAACGATGAGTGGCACACCAGACCCCCAATCCGACGACCCGGCACGACTCCACGCGAGGGAGCGACGCCACCGGAGTTCGACCGAAAGAGTGGCCACACCACGAACCAGTGGTCTTCTCGCACTCGTCTCGACCCTCGTTGGCGTCGAATCACTCGTCGTCGGAACTGGCCTCGTACTCGCGGGAGTCCTCGCAGTCGTGACCGGGCTCGTGTTCGCAGTCACCACCTCGCTCGTCGGCCGAGAATCGCCCCTCGGCGACCTCGGCGCGTCGATATCCCTCCCGGTACTGGTCGTCCTGTTCGCGGCCAGCGCTGGCCTCCCACTCGCTGGGTCCGGAGCCGGTGCTGGTGTACTCTCACCCCTCGTGACGACGATGGTCGTGTTCGCGGTCTTCGGTGCGGCGACGACGCTGACCGGCGCCCTCGGCGGTGGCGTCGTCTGGCGAACAGCAGTCTCGTTGTTCGAGACGCTCTCGATTCCGGTTCTCGCAACGGTCGTCCTCTTCGTGCGTGACGTCGGTCTAGTCGGTGAACTCGACGGAGCACTGGGCGGCCTCCTCGACGGCGTGACCGACGCAGTACTCGCACCCACTGGTACGAGTCCCGAACTCGCTGGTTTCACGCTTCTCGTCGCTGCCGCGTCGATAGCGACGGCGGTCGCACTCCCACGACTGCCACTCGTCCAACTCGTCCACCGTCGAAATCGCCAGCGAGTCGCCACGTGGCGCGATTCCGTCGTCTCGTGGTGCTGGCGTCTCGGCGTCGTGGCGGGACTGGCACTCCCAATCGTGACGCTCGTCCAGCTCGCCGGCGCGACCGATTTGCTGTTCGAGTGGTCGCCGACGGTCAGATCGTTCGTAACGGACCTGACGACGCTCCAGCCACTTCGGTGGCTTCTGTTCGGTGTCGTCGTACTGGCGACCGGCCTCGGCTTGCTCGTCGTGGCCCTCCGGTGGGTCGCCCACCGTGAGGCAAAGGGGGTGGCAGTCGACTCGCTTCCGCGATTGACCGGTGGCGTCCTCCTGACGACGCTCGCGCTCGGTGCCGGTGACCGCGTCGTTTCACTGCTACAGGGACAGGCGCCAACCGGTGTGGTCGAAATCGTCGCTCGTCTCGTCGAACTCAGTTCGCCAGCAGTCGTCGTGCTCGTCCTCGTCGTCGCGCTCTGCACCGCGTTCCTCGGAACGCTGCTGACCGTATCCTTCCTCGGCGTCGTCGGCTTCATTCCGCGGCGGTCCGCTCCGGCGGCCGTCGCTGGGGGAGCACTCCTACTGGGAGCGTTGTTCGCCGGGGCCAGTGGCTCCGGGACTGGCTTCGTCCTCGTTCCCGTCGCCGCCGGAATCGTCGTCTGGGATGTGGTCAGCTACGGCGCGACTATGCGCGAGGAACTCGGGGCTGGTCCATCGACGACCCGACCGGAACTCGTCCACGCGGTCGCGAGCCTGTTCGTCGGAGTCGGTGCAGTCGTCGCCCTCACCGTCGTCGCCGGGATTCGGGTACCGACCGCAGGGCCGACTGCGACCATCGTCGCGGTTCTCGCGGCGGTCACCGGGGTCGTGTTCATCACGAGTGTCCTGCGAGGCTAGCGCTCGGGCAGTCGTCGAAGGAACGTCTGTAGTTCCGCAAACGCAGCGTCGAACCGTGTCTCGAAGACGTAGTGACCCGCGCCGGGGACGTGCACGAGCCGGCCCTGTTCGAGGGCTTCGGCTGCATCGTAGGCGGCGACGCGCCGCTCCACTTCGCGGTCACCGAGCAGCACCAGTGCGGGACACTCGATGTCGGGAAATGCGTCAGGAGCCTGTGGGTAGCCCTCGCGTGCGATTTCGGCGATTGCTGTCCGACACTCATCGTCGGCGACGGCGTGGCGTCTCGCCTGTTCGGGCGTGAACTCCTGGTACTCGTCGGCGCGTTCCTCCACCGTCTTCTCGGCGTCTTCGGCGAGTTGCTCGCGAACGATTTCCGCCCGTTCGCCCGGGCTCATCTCGGACTCACCGTACATCGCGGCTGGGTCTTCGAGGACGACCGCCCGCGGGAGTTCGGGATGGGTCGCGGCCGTCCACGCGACGGTCGACCCGCCCATCGAGTGGCCGAGCAGTATCGGGTCGTCGAGGTCGAGCGACTCGACCAAGCCGACGAGGTCTGCGACTCGGTCCTCGATGTCGTAGCCGGACTCCGGCGCGCCCGAGTGGCCGTGTGCCCGGGCGTCGTACGTGATGACCTCGTACTCGTCGGCGAGAGCCGACGCTAACGGTTCGAAGCATCTGCCGTTCTCTCCGAAACCGTGCGCCATGACGACTGGCGGCCCGTCGCCGGTTCGGTAGTACTGCAACTCGACGCCGTTCGTCTGGAGGGAATCGGTGGTCCAGTCTGTGGGGAGGTCCATGGTCGGGCGTGTCGCCGTGGTCGCAAATAGGTTTAGAGACGATGAGGAATATCCCTCAGGGCATGACGTCGTGAGACTCGACGACGGACTCGGTGAGCGAATCACAGTGTGAAAGTAGTGTCTTCGCGTCCGCATCGCTCGCCCGCTCTGCGGTCTGGCAGACGAAGAGGAAGTTCTCTCGGCGAACGGCGTACCGAGCATCCAAAAAGCCTGTCCGGTCGATGTCCTCCGCGTACGTTTCGGCAGCCTCGACGGTGTCCCAGCGGAGTATCGAGAGAAAGAACGGCAATACCTCTGGGTTCGCGTACGTTCCCTTCCCTGCCTCGTCGGATTTCATCCCGGGGATTCCGTCTTCCTTGCTGCGGCGTTCCCAGCCTTCCGGAGCAGGGGGAACCAGTGAGACCGGCTCGGCGTCTGACTCCGGGGGCGGTGGCGTTTCCTCTCCAGAACCGGAGAGCGCACTACAACCGGCCAGTGACGCGCTCAGGAGAGTTCCAGCACTGATCAGGGCCGTTCGTCGATGCATACCCGCACCTTCGTCAAGTCACGTAAAAGGCTTGGCAAGTCGGTAGAACGCCGTACCAGTCGCCGTGCAGAAATATTTGACTCAGAGTAACTCCGAGTCTTCGGCCAGTTTGGACGGAGATCGGAGTACCGGTTGGTTGGCACAGCCCGGGGTCTACGTTCATGACCTCTCCCGAGGATTCCAACCCCGGACAGAACGGCAGACTGCAAACCCTGATATCCCAACTTAGCGGTACGATGCCGTGGGATTCCCACGTCTTCAGGTGCGGGAGGATGTCAACTGGTCGGTCCGCCTGGGCCGTCTGGGCCGTCTGCGGTTTACGCAGGCCGAAATTCCTCAAAACCACTCTTGCTCCCAATTTACCGCTACGGCGACACGGCAGGAACTTCGATGCGCTCTAACACGTCGGTCACTACGTCGGCGACGGTCGCGTTCTGGATGGTCGCCTGCGGCGTGAGAATGATGCGGTGTTGCATCACCTCGCGGGCGACGAACTTCACGTCTTCTGGAGCGACGTACTCTCTGCCTGCGACGACGGCGTGTGCTCGCGCCGCTTCGAAAAAGCGCTGAATGCCACGCGGTGAGACGCCGATGTCGACGCGCTCGTCGGACCGTGTCGCCCGCGCGAGGTCGACCATGTACTCGCGGACGTTCTGGCGCATCGTCACCGTCTCGGGCGTCTGCTGGAGTCTGCGGACCTGATCGGGGGTTACGGCGGCCTCGATAGTCGGCATCTGTGTGCGTCGGTTCGCCCGGCGGTCGACGAGTTCGAGTTCGCCATCGCGGCTGGGGTAGCCCATGCTCGTCTTCACGACGAATCGGTCGCGCTGTGCTTCTGGTAGCTCGAACGTCCCTTCCTGTTCGACTGGGTTCTGCGTCGCGATGACGAAGAACGGGTCCGGCAACTGGTGCGTCGTCCCGTCGACGGTGACCTGCTTTTCGTCCATCGACTCCAGCAATGCAGCCTGCGTCTTCGGTGGTGCCCGGTTGATCTCGTCTGCGAGGACGACGTTCGCGAACACCGGCCCCGGGTGGAATTCGAACTCGGCGTCGTGTTCGTTGTACACGTGCGAGCCGGTGATGTCGCTCGGAAGTAAGTCGGGGGTGAACTGTATCCGTGAGAAATCGAGCCCGAGTGCCTGTGCGAACGCGATGGCTGTCAACGTCTTCCCGGTCCCGGGCACGTCTTCGAGCAGCACGTGTCCTCGGGCGAGTGCGCCCGTGAGGACGATTTCGAAGAACTCCCGCTCGCCGATGACGGCCTCGTTCACGCGGTCGATGACGGCTGTACAGCACCTGCTTGCCTCGTCGATGGGCATCTCGTCGGCGTCGGGCATTCGTGGTGTGTCTATCAGTCGTGTGGGGTGTATAAATCGCTGGTGCCCAGTCTCGCCTGGGCCAGGTTCGACGTCTGTCAGCGCGGGAAAATCGGCCCGTCAGCGGGACCTACCGAATCAGCGTGCAGATGGCTGGGGCGGTTCGACCGTGCTCTTCCGCTCCACGTCACGTAACCAGCCGCCCAGTGCGCCTGCCAGACCGCTCGGAATCGCGAAGAGCAGCGCGACCACGGTCCCGATGAGGAAGACGCTCATTCCGGCGAGGAGACTCCCGACCGGACCCGCGATGAACCCCACGAGTGCCCCGAGTAGCGAGAGGAGGACCGCAGCGACGATGCCACCTAACGCCCCCGAGAGGGTTCCGTTCCACCCGCCGTTCCAGGCACCCCCGCCCGCGAGGTACCCGGCGATGAATCCGCCGATGAGTCCGCCGCCGATGGTCCCGAAGACCGGGATGACGATACCACCCAACGACCCGATGAGGACGGTGACGACGAATCCAGTGATGACCGCTCGCCAATTCGTATCCATACTCCGCATAGGAGTCACGAGGTCTTGCCTTCGTCTGCAGTGAAACCTGAAAGTCAGGACGAGGGTACAAAGGCGAAGAGCCTCAGCAGTGACGCGAGACTTCTGTCGGGGGGTCGTCGTCGCTTTTTGAACAGGACGGTATCTGGGGCGCTGGCTAGAGAAGCCAGTTGGGGATTCAAGAGAGAACTGCGACGTCGACGAGACGGAAAGCGTCTGGTCAGTACAACTGCACTCGTCGAGTTCTGGGGTCGCCAGTAAGGACCTCCGCTGTCCGGCTCCATGCCGCGAGATGTTCGGTCGGAGAAATCTGTTCGGCCCGCGGTAAAATGAAATTTCCAGAACAGATTCTTACAAACTGTCTTTTCGCCAATTATTGGATTTCAGGGGCTGAGAGACTATTCTTTGTGGGGTCGATAGATATCAAGCGTCAATGGTACCGGTTTCAGAGTGGTAATTAGCCGTATGAGAACCTGGGATTCGTTTGGGGTCAGATCGTACTACGCTATTTATAAGTGTACTCAAGACCAGCCACTTCCTGAATTGGGCAAGATATCTGTGAGATGTGAACCTCGTCCAGGATTGCCGAACATGATAGTATCCGTCAACATATTTTTCGAGGGTACTGACCCGAGTCCGGGGGAGGTCAAGTACGGCCCGGGGGATCCGAAAACTGGCTTCCCTGTCCTGCGCTATGAATTATTCGCACCCATCAATAGGTTCGGTGACATTCGTGAATTTCTCGACTCTGAAGAACCAGTAGAATTTAGATTCGATTACGAATCTGATTTCAGTTACGAATCTGATGAAGCCGGTACTCAAATAGTCACGGGATGGGCAATAAGTACGATTGAAGATGAACCCATCGGTGAGGAAGAAGACGAGGGGTTACTCCACCTATAATATCTCTGTTTCCCGTGGTCCAGATCGGATTCTCACAACAAGTGTTCGAAACTGGCGTTCCGAACTCAACTGCTGGCTGTCTCTCCCTCGTTTTTGATCGCTACCGTCCAAATGAGGTGCTCGACAACCGCATGTCTATCGGGGAGGTGCTGAATGAATAACTAGAGCGTTCCATATCTGGACAACATTGTCTTATCTGCTTCATCGCCTATCTAGTGTCGAAGACGTTCGAGGCATTGTACTCGACCTTTTCACAAGCAATTGGGCGCTTCGATACGGCGTTGAACGCTAACTAACCCGCCTAATACGGCACCCGCGTCGACATCGCGCTCTCGTCCGAAAAGGCCACACAATCGAGCATTGAGGTTCGTGATTCCAATGGGGAATAACACAACGGTTGGAAGACGGTGTATCGGATCGGCAGTGACCAGTTCTACGCGAGATGGGGTGATTCCGTACCGATGGCGGTGATTCTCGAATCTCTCGCGACACTGTGCGTCCTCGTGTTCGTCGTGACGAGTATGCTTGCGATGGGGCTGAACCTGACGGTCGCACAGATACTCTCACCACTCAGAAATCGGACGCTGGTCGCGTCGGCGCTGGTCGCCAACTTCGTAGTAGTACCACTTCTCGCCGTCGCTATCTTGCGATTCGTCCCGCTCTCGCAGGCGCAGTCTATCGGGCTCGTTCTCCTGGCGACGGCAGCCGGGGCACCGTTCTTGCCGACGCTGGTGCAGGCGGCGAAGGGCGACGTCGCGTTCGGGGTCGGGCTGATGGTGTTGCTGATGGTGACGACGGTCGCATACGTCCCACTCGTCTTACCAGTGCTGTTGCCCGGCGTCGCAGTCGACCCCATGGATATCGCTAGCTCGCTGGTCGTGTTACTCCTGCTCCCGCTCTCTATCGGTCTCGCGGTTCGCGCACGGTATCCAGAACTCGCGCGACCGGTCCAGCCGGTGATGGCACAGACGTCGACGACGGCCTTGGCCATCTTGCTCGTCCTCATGCTCGTGCTGAACTTCCAGACGCTCGTCGCGGTCATCGGGACGGGCGCGATACTGGCTCTCGGACTGTTCGTCGTCCTCTCTCTCGTCGTCGGCTATCTCCTCGGAGGCAGTGCCCTCGAAACCCGGGCAGTCGTCGGGTTGGGGACTGCCCAGCGAAATATCTCGGCGGCACTAGTCGTCGCGGCACAGAATTTCGCCGACCCCGACGTCGTGGTCATGCTGCTCGTCGGAGCTATCCTCATGTTAGTCGTGCTGTTAGTCGTCGGCGGCGAACTCGGCAAGCGGAGTACGGCTCCGTACGAGTCCGTCGACGACGGCGTGGAGTCCCCGGTTTCACCGACTGACCCACACGAAATCTGATGTAGGCGGGGACGTTTCTGCACGAACGGAGTTCGATGTCGGGCGGAGATCAATGTCGGCCCGAGAGACGGAGACGAGTTCTTCGTGGAACGCGGCGACGCGAGATTATTGCGCCGGACCGGTGAAACTCCGGTCGCATTTTTCGCAGACGTACACTCCCAGATTATCTTTGTTCTCTCGAAAGGTCGTATTCCGCGAGCCGCAATAGGGACAAACGGTGTTACTGCGTGGAGGAGTCACGTTTCATTGGGTGAGTAGGCTCGTTCTATGAAGAGAGTATTGATTCGAAATATATAGTACAGTATGTACTTTCCAATAGTGTCGTCTCGCGTTCGTCGGACGAGTAGTGAGTCGGTGGGGCCGCCATGTGCGGTACCGAAGCAACTCACGATTACCCACCTTCGGGGGAACACGTACTACGATAGGAGTGCCTATCGGTCGGTCAGTCCGATTCGAGGGTGAACTCGACGCGCCAGTCGACGTTCGTCCAAGGCCCTTGAACCTCGCCGCTCCGGTGATATTCCAGCGTCTCATCGAGAGAGTACTCCCCAGGACTGTCGAATGCGGGTTCGGCGAGTGCATCACGGTCGAATTGCGAGCGGATTTCGTAGCGCCTCTCCACCGTCTCGCCGGGCTCGATGTCGGTCGTAATGCCGATGTCACACCAGACGAGAGATGTGTCCCCATCAGTTTCTCTGACGCTCACGCAGTCTTCTTCGACGTAGTCGCGCCACAGAAGTGCCTGTGCATCTGTGTCCGTCCGCTCCGCCCAGAGTATCGAAAACGGCGGTGCGGCCCCGCTGAAGACGGACTGAACATCGTCGCCGACGTTCGTCAGCGAGAACACGATTGCGCCGGGGTCGTCGGGAGCCACGTGGTCGTCGACGAGTTCGGCACCGAATTCGAGGACCGGTTCTCGGTCGGGAAACGCCCGGTAGACCGCGACGCCCCAATGTGTCGCCGTCGCGTCAGGGTCGGTATCCGACTCCCACGTGAAGAAGTCGACACGTTCCGTGAGTTCGCGGAGTCTATCTGGAACAGAATCGCGCCATACCTTCCCCTCTGAGAGTGACATTTTGACGACATTTCGGTGTTCCGATGACTCGATATCGTCGACGTCCAGAATCGTCTGTTCGCCTTCTTCGCGCGAAACTGCGTCGGTGGAGTACACCTTGTCGATACGGACGAAGTACTGCTTTTCCGGCGCGACCTTCGTCGTGGACACGTCGAACGCTGTGACGGAGAACCCATCGTTCGAGGGTACTTCTGTCGCGGACGACCCAGTGTTCGTCGTCGACGGGGAGCCATCTGTCGTGTCAGCGGTACCGAGGCAGCCTGCGGGGAGGGCCGCGCCGATAGTAGCGATGAGGGTTCGGCGGCGCATATCGTCACATGTGTGCTACGTATCAAAAATGTAGAGTTAGCTGAAACCGTTCTTGTACCGTGGTCGGGAGTCGTCCGAGACAGCGTCTACCGTCTCACTCCACAAATTAGTTACACTGACTAGTAACACTGATTGGGAAAACCGTGGACGACGTGGCCATAGCCGGCCCAGCATGACGTTTTCCCCCTAGCGACCCTACTCTGCGCATGACTGCGCCCCGTTTCGGGTATCTCACTCCGGAGACCCTTCCGCTGTTCACCGACCGCTACGAGTTGACGATGATGCAGGGGTATCACGCGCAGGACCACAACCCGGAGACGACGTTCAGCCTCTTCTTCCGGAAGTTGCCGTCGAACCGCGGCTACGCAATCGCCGCGGGCCTCGAACAGGTACTCCACTACGTCGAGAACCTCAGCTTCGGTGACCGAGCGCTCACCTACCTCGCGGAAGCGGGCTTCGACGACGAGTTCCTGGATGTGCTGGCCGACTTCTCCTTCTCGGGAGAGATTCGTGCAGTGACGGAAGGGACGCCGGTGTTCCCGAACGAGCCACTCCTCGAAGTGACGGCTCCGATTCTCGAAGCCCAGTTGTTGGAGACCGCCATCATCAACCAGGTCAGTTTCCAGACGCTCGTCGCCACGAAAGCCCGCCGGATGCACGACGCGGTCGAGCGACACGGTGGGGAGCAGACGCTCGTCGATTTCGGGTCACGGCGGGCACACGGCACCGACGCCGGCCTGAAGGCGGCGCGTGCCGCCTACATCGGCGGTTTCGACGGCACGTCGAACGAGGCCGCAGGCGAACTGTTCGGGCTGCCAGTGTTCGGAACGATGGCGCACTCGTGGGTCCAGAGCTTCCCGAGCGAACGCGACGCCTTCGAGGCGTTCGTTCGCGAGTACGGCGAAGACAGCGTCCTGCTGGTCGATACCTACGACACCGTCGAAGGTGCGCGCTGTGCCGTCGACGTGGCGACTGAACTCGGCGTCGACATCAGTGGCGTCCGACTCGATTCGGGCGACCTCGTAACGCTCTCGAAGGCGGTCAAGCCCATCGTCGGCGACGCCGATGTGTTCGTCTCGTCTGGACTGGACGAGTTCGAAATCGACTCGTTTCTGGCTGCAGGTGGGGTCGCTTCGGGATTCGGTCCCGGTACGGCACTCGTCACGAGTGACGACCAGCCGTCGCTCGACGCGGTGTACAAACTCGTCGCCGTCGAGCGAGATGGCGAGTTACAGCCGACGATGAAGCTCTCGTCGGGGAAGGTCACCTATCCGGGACAGAAGTCGGTCCGGCGAGTCGCAACGGTCGGGAAAGCCGTCGAGGACATCCTCGGTTTGCGCGACGAGTCGCTTCCCGGAGAGGAACTGCTAGAAGTGGTCGTCGCAGACGGGAAACGCGTCGGTCCAGTACCACCACTCTCTGACTGTCGGGCGCGGGCGCTCACTGCGCTCGGGTCGTTCGAACTACGGTATCGGGACCTGAACACACCAGTGCGATATCCAGTCACTATCAGCGACGGCCTGTCGGAACGAACCGAAACCCTCCGGCACTCGCTCTCAGGCTGAACACTCAGACTGTATCCGCTTCGGCTTCGACGTCCAGTACGAACGCCTCTAAGTCGGCCTGTGCGAACGTCGCGACCCGCTCGCAGTACTCGAAGAGGACGTCGTTGTAGCGGTCCCGAGTCGACTCTTCGAGGCTGTTGTGGCCACGGTAGCCCTCGGCCGGTATCTCGGGATGTAGCGTACAGACGACTCTGAGTGGCACGTCGTCCGGGAAGTGCCCGGTGATGATGCCGTACTGGTCTGCACCCCAGATGCCGACGCCAGTCTGGCGACTCAGTGCCGAGTCGATTCGGTCGAGTTGCTGGAGTTCTTCCCCACTGACCACGGCCCCCGGTCCCTCGAACATCTCGTCGAAGGCCCGGTCACGACCGTCGAATATCCACCCGTCCATCTGTTCTCTCGCGCGTTGGAGCAATGCCCTGTTCGGTCTGACGAGTTCCATGCTAGTCCAGTGGTCGCCGATGGCGATGAGGCTACCCGACAGGGGAGTAACCAGTCCGTCGTTCGTTTCGGAAGTGTAACTAAAAAACTGCTTGTACTTCTCGGTAGTACTTTAATATCGCAAGGAGAACTAGTAAACATACTCAATGCGAGTCAGTTTCCAGCACGCGAACCCACACACTGGCAACGAATCGTTTCTCGTGCGGCTCAGCGACCCTGTTGCCGACCAGACTGCGTGCATCCTGGTCGACGCGGGTACGAACGTGTCGGTCGACGACCTGCTCGCGGACGACGAATATCTGACGGCGATTATCCTCACTCACGCGCACCTCGACCACTACGAGCGACTGGGGGAGAACGTCCGGGACGCCGCTCCCATCTACGCCGCCGAGCCGACTGCGGCGATTCTCGACGACGTCCTCACCGAGGCGACGACACACTACGACGTGAGCAACGTCGATGCCGTCCTCGACGCACTCACACCGATTTCCGACTGGACCAGCGTCACGGGCGATGTCGACGTTCGACCGGTGCCAGCGGGCCACGCTCCCGGCGCGGCCGCCTTCGGTATCCGGTTCGACGACGGCTCAGAGACCCGCACGATGCTGGCGACCGGTGACTGGACGCGCCGCCGGACCGCTGGCTACCCCGGACTCTCCACCGAACTCGACCCCGAAGCGGTGTTTCTGACCGGTGCGACGTCCGAGGGTTTCGAAGACGAACTCACGGGCGCTGTCGCGACCACGCTCGAGCGCGCACACGCCGGCTCGACCGTCCTGCTGACGGCCAGTGGGCTGACCGCGGTCCACCTCACGTATCTGTTAGCCACGCTGACGGACCGAGAGTCGATTGCGATCCCGTCCGTCACACTCGTCGGTCACGCGGCGAAACTGTACGAGACCCTCGGCTACGACCTCGACGGCGTTCAGACGGTCCGGACGTTCGACGATGCCACGGCCGTCCTCGACCCGGGAGCCGTCACCATCGCCGGACCGGAAGTCCCCGTCGACGGGAGTGCCCGGAGCTGTTACGAAGAGATTCGCGACGACCCCGGTGCGACACTCGTGCAGGTGACCGGTGGCGTCGGTTCCCCTGTGGAATCGGCGAACTGCACCGTCGCACACTACACGTACAGCAACCACCCGACCGACGAAACCGTCGACCAGCTCGTCGCAGACCTCGCACCGAAACAGGTCGTCGTCACGCATCAGACCGGGAGCCGACTGGCTCGCTTCAAAGACCGATACGACGCGTTCACGTGGGCGACGACGGACAAGGGCGAGTACACCTTGTACGAAGACGGCCAGTGGGTCGAACCGCCGTGGGTAACCGACGCAGTCGCCCGTCGGCTTCGCGCACGCCAGTATCAGAACGGCAACAGCAGTAAACACGGGGCGCTCGTCACCGGGGACGACACGGTTCCAGCGGTCGCGCAGGTCAGCCCGAACCTCACCGCAGAAGGGTTGAACGTCGACGAACTCTCGCGACAGCGACCGAGTTCGGCTGCGAGACCACAGCGCACGACGACGACAGAACAGCCTCGAAGCGAGGGCTCAGACGCACCGACGACCGCTGCGGAGACTGGGTCGCGCAAAGATCGCGCGAACCGCGATGACGGCGCGTCGACTCACGTCGAGGGGGCTGACGAGGCCAAAGCAACCGAGTCGACCGAACAGACCGATACGTCTGCCACCATCGACATCAGTGCCGTGACAGACGTGACCGAGCGTCTCGATACAATCGAGCGTCGACTCGACCACCTCGAATCTGGACGGGACGACGAGTCCCGGACGGTTCAGGCGCGAGTCATCGACGCGGGTGACGGTGAGTACCTACTTCGACTGCTGTCCGATACCGACCTGTGGACGCAGCTCGAACACGGCGAGACGGTCGATGTCACGTTGTCCCCGGCCGAACAGCCAGACGGCCAAGCTGAGACCGACGGTTCGTGATTGGAACCGGTATAATTGTCTGTGTCCTTATGAAAGCTGAGAGTGTGAAGCGAGGCACTGTTGCCCGAAGACGTGTTCGTAGAAGACATGGCCATCGCGATGACGCAGGACCCGAGCACGAATTCGCCGGTCCTCGACTTGCTCGACTGCCAGGAGCGAGTCGAGATTATCGGCACGTTCATCCAACACCCCATCGACGAGTTCACGAAGACCGAAATCGCTCGCCCGCTCGACGTCGACCGGAACGACGTGGCGACCCATCTCGCAGAGCTCCTCACGTACGGTCTCGTCGAGAAGGTCAAGACAGACGTCCCCTCTGCCGCGCCCATGTACCGACTCGACCTCGACAGCGACATCGCAGAGAAACTGCTCGAACTCGACGAAGTCCTGTTTCGAGAACGTGGCCGGTCCAGTGTCGAGCAGTTCGAGTGACGCGCGTTCGGTCGACCGAGTACTAGAATCACCGCGACCGAGAGGGCAGCATTCTGTTCGGCCTGCGCGAGCCGAATCGACGACGTTCGACGCTTACTCTCGCTCTTTCACCGACCAGTGAGACCGACTGCGTCAGCCAACAGTTCGTGCGACCGGAGGCCGTCCTCGTGGTCGGCCACGACGTGTTGAATCATCACTTCGTCGACGCCGACACGGTCGGCGAGTTGGTCCAGCAGTCCGGCGAGCGTTTCTGGGCTGCCAGAGATGGCCCGTGGCCATTCGTCGTCGTCGAGCGTCGCCGGCGTCGGTTCGGGCACGCCACCGAGTTCGTCGATAGCCTCGTCGACGGACGGGGTGGAGTCGAGGACACCACGTCGAAGTCGTTGGTAGGCGGCCTCCGCGACGGCACGCTTGCGTGCTGCGGCTTCGTCGGTCTCTGCGCAGATGGCGTTCACGGCGACCATTCCCCGCGGCTCGTCGATGCCCCCGGCCAGTCGTGACGACTGGAAGGTCTCGTAGTACTCTTCGAACGCGTAGGTAGCGAACTGCGGCCGAATAAACGCCGCAAAGCAGTATGGGAGGCCGAGTTCGCCGGCGAGTGCCGCACTGGACGGACTGGACCCGAGGAGCCACGGTGCTGGTGGTTCGTCTCCGGAACTGGGGACAGTCAGGTCGCCGTAGATGTGCTCGTCGGGGTAGTCGTCGTAGAGGTGGTTGACCACGGCCTCGATTTTCGCCTTGTGGTCGCCGTCAGGGTCTTCCACGTGTCGGTCCGTTCCGAGTGCCTGGTCCGAGGCCGGAGAACCGTTCGCCCGTCCGAGACCGGCGTCGATACGTCCCGGAGCGAGGCCGTCCAGCACACCGAACGACTCGGCGACTTTGAACGGGCTGTAGTGGTTGAGCAACACCGCACCAGAACCGAGTCGAATCGAGTCGGTCTCGGCGGCGAGGTGGCCGAGCAACACTTCGGGAGTCGTCCCGGCGAGGCGGTCAGCCATGCCGTGGTGTTCGGCCACCCAGAAGCGAGTGAAGCCGAGGCGCTCTGCTTGTCGAGCAGACTCGATCGTGTTCGCGTACGCGTCGGTCGCGGTCCCATCATCGGGAACTGGAGAGAGGTCGACGACGGAGAGATCCATGTCCAGGATTCGGTGACTGCGAGGGATAACGATTCGGCTCCCAGCAGAACCGTTCGGAACCCTGTCGGTCGACAACGGCCGCCGTGGCCTGTGAGACTGCGGTCGACGGTCGGTCGGGACGTGTCCCTAATAGAGACGGCACCAATGACATCCGCGTCGCGACTAACAGATGAGTATGGTTACGGAACTCGCCCACGAGTACCAGTTACTCGTTCAGGGCACGGGGGATGGGGACGCAGTCCGTCGGGGGAATATTCGGCAGCTGTTGCTGGAGCGTGGTCACAAAGCGTCGTGCATCGAATCTGCGGAGGACGAACTCCTCCAAGGTGGGTACTTACGAAGCGCGGGATTGCTGGGACAAAAGCTCAACATTCGACGGAACATCTGACGCGCCAGCGAGGCGACCTGAGTCGCTAGGCCCCTCCGGTTGCGTTCTCTCTCGCTCTCTCGCTACCGCGAACTGTTTTCACTCGTCGTCCCGACAGCCACACCCGTCTGGCAACGTCGAGGGAGACCCCTGTCGACTATCGGCGTCTTGGCTCTGGTCGTCGAAACTCACTCGGGCACGCTGTCGCCCGTCGTTTCCGGTATCGGTGTCCTCTGCGTGGTCACTCGTAGAATTTCTCCTCACTGGAGTGGCGGGGGCGAACAGCCGTCTCGCGACACCCGGCAGGAGCGTGACCATCAGGAACAGGCCACTCATGAAGTACCACGGCTTTCCCTGCACGGGGCGTGCGCTGCAGTTATCGACCGCAGACGAACAGAGCCACTCGCCGTCAGGAAACCCGAGCGCGAAGACGAACAGGCCCACGAGCACGACGGACGCGAATCCTCTGTAGCCGCCGAGCAACAGCGCAGCGAGAACGATTCCGCCGAAGAGGCCGAGTTCGAACGCGTGGACCTCGTTGTACGTGCTGAACAGCGACCGAATGTACCACGCCACGTCGAAGTGTGTCGGCGCACGTTCGACGGTCGAGACGAGAAACCCTGCCGTCGAATGTGTGCCTCCCATCAGGTGAGACAAAAGCGCGGTTCAGATATCTGTTCTCGGGTGAGGGAATCACGAGCGAGGGACGAAGCTACGGGCAGAAAGGGACCGTCCGGCCGACCGGACAGTCAGTTACTTCTCGATGACGACGAAGTCGCGCTGGCGAGTGGCGAGCGCGTACAGCGGCACTAGATGCTCGATGAGCGCACAGATTGGGGTGAGGAGCAGGTAGCTGATTCCTCGGACCCCGCCGATCTGTCTGGCTCCCCTCGCGATGGTGCCGACGTAGATGAGCGTGCCGACGATCATCGCTGCGAGCAGGACGGGTGGTGCGTCGACGCCGTAGCCGAGGACCCACACCGGCATGAACACCCAGCTCGACGTGACCGCGACCGACCAAGTGACGATTCGCGTCCCGACGACGAGTCGACTCAGCATCGGTGCCTTCGGCAGGTACGCCAGTACGCCGACGTACCAGCGCGCCCGCTGTTTCAAGAACGCGGTGACGTCGTGTGGGCTGAGGACACTGATTCGCGTCTCGCTCTGCCACACTGGGACCTCGGCTTCGACGAGTTCTAGCGCGAACGCGAAGTCCTCGACGATGCTCTGTCGGTCGAAACCGATGTCCGCGAGGACGTCACCGCGGACGCAGAGCAGTTCGCCGTGGAACCCGAGGTATGGACGACCGAGGATGCCGGTGAACAGTCGGTAGATGGCGATGTCGTCGACGTAGCGAATCTGGTCGGCGAGGAACGTCAGCATCGACCGGCCGGGCCGAGGGTCGAGAACCGGGTTCGTCGCCCGGTAGCCGCGTGCTTCGTAGTGCGGAATCTCGTACAGGAACGTGTCGTCGAGGACGCGGTTGTCGTCGTCGATGAACGCGTACCAGTACGAAGGCTCCCGCGAGACTACGGTCTCGATGTAGTAGTTGATGGCGCGGCCTTTCGCGATGGCCGTACACTCGTAGTCGTCCGGGACGACGACCGTCCGAAGGCCGTCCCATGCCGTCAGTTCTGCTTCGAGGTCACTCCCCTCGTCGAGGAGACAGTAGACCTCGTAGTCCTCGAACGTTTCGAGCGTCTGTTCGATGGTCTCTCGCAATGCTGGTGCGACCCGCTCGGAGGCGACCGTCGTGATGACGATTCGGGCGTTTTCAGCTCGCTCGTCTGCCTTCTCGGTGCTGTAGAACAGCGAGCCGAGCAGGCCAGCCAGCATGTAGACGGTGAACACGAGGCCGACCAGTACGCCGACGGCCTGCACCGTGGCGAGTGCGAGCGCGGCGGTACTCGTCACTGGTCGTCACCTCGGTGGGGCGATTCGCCGAGTGACGGACAGTTGCTTGCCGCGTCTTCGCGACGGTCGTGACTGCCTGCCCACCAGACGGTAGGCGAGGGGCGACCGGCCGCACAGCCGATGGGTACTGCGTCAGTCATCGTGGTCACTCGAATTTGAGGATGATTACGCCGGAGCTGTCGCCGGTGTCGCCGTCACCGTCGACCGCCGCCGCGGCGAAGTAGTTGTACCCCCCGTTGCTGCTGGAATTGGTGAGCGTGACGCCGAGCGTCCCGTCACCGTTCCCGTCGAGCGTGACCGTGTGGTAGGTCACACTCGCTGCGGTGTTCGCTTCGTAGTCCTCTATCTCGTAGCCGTTGGCGGCGTTGCCGCCGAGTTCGAGTTGCCCCTCGACCTGCAGGACAGTCACCGTCTCCCCGGGCGTGCCAGAGACCGTGATGGTCTGCGATGCCTGCGAGACGGTTGCGCCACTGTGGCGACTGTCGAGGACACCGGCGTCGAGCGAGACGCCGTCGACGCCGATGGACGGGGCCGCTGCGAGGCCAGATTTCGCGGTGGCCTGCGAGCCGCCATCACTCCCGTCGCCGAAGAGCGCCGTCGTCTGGGACGTGCTGTCGGCGTACGTCACGGTGATGGTCGAACCCGCGAGTTCGAGGCCGGAGATGGAACCGGCGGAGCCGGTCTGCGTCCCGTCCTTGATGCTCGTGGGGTCGTTGTCGACCGAGAAGGTGAACGTCTCACCGTTCTGGAAGTCGTCGAAGTTCAGGGTCGCGGTATCGTAGCCCTCGTCGCTATCGACACCGTTGTGTGGCTGCGAGAACGGTTCGACACAGTTGTCGCCGGGCGTCTGATAGCCCGTCGTGGCTGCGCCGCTGTTCGCTTCGAGACACTTCGCACCGCTGTCGCCGGCAGTTCCGACTGGGTCGAAGACGACGTCGGGCAGGTGTGCCGACCCGAGGTCGAACGTGACCGAGGTGATATCCGAGTCGCCGGTGTTGGTCACCTGGAACGAACCGGCACCGTAGGTGCTCGTCGAGAGACCGCTGTCCGGCGTAACCGCGATTGACGCCGAGTTGGTGCTGTCGCCACCATCGGAGTCACCGGCGTCGCCGGAGACGATTTCGATGGCGTTGACGAGCGGGTTCTCGGCCGCACCGGGGTCGAACGCGATGTCGACGCTACCGTCACTGGTGACGACGAAGGACTGCATCGTGCCGTTCGCGTGGCCGACATCGGCCACGGGGTCGTACTGGGTCAGGACCTGCGTGCCCTCGACGGACACGTTGAACTGTCGGTCGCCGACGCCGCTGGTCCCGGAGAACTGGTTGGCGATGTAGAGTCTGACCGTGACTTCCTCGCCGGAGTCGACCGGGAAGGACCAGGTCGAAGCGCCGTAGCGTTCACAGTCGAAGACACCATCGGGCGTCGACGATGGCACGCTTGCGGTCGGGCTGACCGCATCTCCGTTACAGTAGTTGCCGACGCTCGAACTCCCGACGGAGACGAGGTATTCGGAGCCGGTGCCCGTGACGCCAGTCCAGTCGGGACCGTCGTCGAGCGACGCGATGGTCGAGCCACCGGCGTTCACTCGGTAGAGCGTCTCGGTGGACGAACCGGCGTTCTCGTCGTACTGCAGGACGACGACGTTCGAGGCGAGTCCAGCGTCGGTCGCCGGGTCGCCGTGGACCGCGGTGAAGTAGTTGTAGCCTGCGTCCTCGCCGTCACCGTCGTCCGTCGTGTTCGTCAGCGTGACGGGGACGGTTCCCTCACCATTCTCGTCGAGGGTGACGGTGTAGTACGCCACCGCCTCGGCGTCGTTGGCCTCGAAGGCCTCGACGTCGTACGGCGATGGGACGTTCTTCAGGGTCAGTTCGCCTTCGACGCGGACCAGCGTCACCGTCTCGCCGGGCTGGCCGGTGACGGTGATGGTCTGTGCCGCATCGGCGACGGTCGCCGCGCTGTGGCGGTCGTCGAGGACGCTCCCGTCGAGCGTGACACCGGCGACGCCGAGCGTGGGCGCGGGTGCTTCGTCGTCGGTGACGTTCGCGGTCGACCCGCCGGCGCTGCCGTCGCCGGCCAGTTGCGTGACCTGCGTCGAGCCGTCTTCGTAGGTGACGGTCACGGTGGAGCCTGCGAGTTCGAGCCCGGAGACCGGGCCGGCTTCTTGCGAGCCGACGGTCGCGCCTTTGATGCTGGTCGGGTCGTTGTCGGCCCAGACCGCGGCGGACTCGCCGGGTTCGAAGTTATCGAACTCGATGGTCATCACGTCGTAGCCGTCGTCGCCGTCGACGCCGTTGTGGGGCTCCGAGAACGCCTCGCTGTCGCCCTCTGCGGTCGTGATGCCCGTGCCGCCGTCCGTGGCGATGTTCAGGCCCTCGCCCGTCGGGTCACCGGCGGTGCCCAGCGGGTCGAACACCATGTCCGGCAAGGACGCACTGCTGAGGTCGAACGAGACGGACGTGATGTTCTTCTCGCCGGTGTTGGTCATCTGGAACGACCCCGAGCCGTAGGTGCTGGTCTCCAGCCCAGTGTTCGGCGTGATTTCGACCAGCGCCGACCCGGTCTGTTCGACCGGGGCCTCGACGGTCACGGTGACCGTGTCGGTGGCTTCGGGATTCGTGTAGACGGTGTGGGACTGGTCTGCGACCTGTACCGTCACCGTGTGTTCGCCGGGCGAGACGTTCTCGAACGTGTAGGAACCGTCGACGGGCTGGCCGCCCTGATACGGTTCGTCGTCGAGTTGGACGTGGACGTGGTCGGTCGCGGTCGCACTGGTGCCGTCCCACGAGACGGTGAGCGAGTCGCCCACGACGGTCGCGCCGTCGGTCGGGCTGGTCAACTCGATGGCAGCGGACGCTGCCTCGTCGGTCGTGGTCAGGCTCTGGACGCTCCCGGCGGTCCACTTGCCGGTGTTGCTCTGTGCGAACGACTGATACTCGTAGGTCGTGTTCGCGTCGAGCGATACCGTCGCGTCGAACGCGCCGGTGCTCGACTGCGGACTCCCAGTCCACCAGTTCAGTGTCGACTCCTTCTCTCCCTGCTTCCAGTAGGTGAAGTAGGTGGTCGCGTTGTCGTAGTCACCGAGACCGGTGAGGTCACCTTGCAGCGTCGCACTGTTGCCCCCGACATCGGTCGCGGGTTCCGTCGCGACGCCGAAGACCGCTCCTGCGTCGGTGCTGAACGTCTGCATCGGACCTGCTTTCCACTCACCTTCGTTGCTCTGCGCGTAGGCGACGTACTCGTAGGTCGTGTTCGGGTCGAGTTGGACGTCCGTGCTGAACGGGCCGGTCGTCTCAGTGACGGGGCCAGTCCACCAGACCATCGTCGACTCCTTCTGTCCCTGCTTCCAGTAGGTGAAGTAGACGGTCGCGTTGTCGTTGTCACCGAAGTTGATGACTTCGCCGTTCAGCGTCGCCCACTCGACGCCCACGTCGGTGGCGTCGTTCGTGGTCGCGCCGAAGAACTGTCCGGTCGGCGTGGTGAACGTCTCGACAGCGCCTGCCTTCCAGTCGCCGTCGGCGCTCTGGGCCATCGCCTGCCACTCGTAGGTCGTACTCGGGCTGAGGATGACCGATTCGAGGAAGGTCCCCGATTCGGTCGTCGAGTCGCCCGTGTACCAGTAGGTCTCGTCGGGCTTGCCCTGGACCCAGAAGCGGACGTACGTCGTCGCGCTGCTCTTTTCGCCGAGCGTGAGGTCACCGCCGAGGTCGGCACCCTGCGTGGCGACGTTGGTGGCGTTCCCGGTCTCGACGCCGAAGACACTGGGGTCAGTCGGTTCGTCGTCGTCGACCGCGTGGACTTCGATGGCCGAGACCTTCGCGTTGTCGTACAGCGCGTCGAAGTCGACGGTCAGTTCGCCGTCGGTCACCTCGACGGTGAACGTCTTCGTGGTCGCGTTGGCCGGGCCGACGTCCGCAAAGAGGTCGTACTCGGTGAGGACCTCTTGGCCCTCGATGCTCGCGTTGAAGACGCGGTCGTTCTGGTTCGTCCCGTCGCTCGGGCCATCCGAGTCGGGCGAGTCGCTGCCGGCGACGCCCTGGTAAATCTCCGCGAAGTGGAGCGTGACCTCGTAGGTCCCGTTGTCGATGGGGATGGCGTACCCGAACGGGTCGCCGTAGCGCTCCGTCTGATAGAGCGCGTCGTCTTCGGTCTCACCGATGTCGACCGACGTGCTGTAGGTCGACCCACCGACGGAGTTCGTATCCGCCACGAAGACGGTTCCGTCGGAAGCAGTGAACTCCGGACCACCGGCGTTCACCGCGAAGACGAAGTCGCCGGTCGACGCGTCGTCGGTGTCCTGCACGGTCACCGTGACCGTGTCGGTGTCCGTGGCGTCACCGTCGTCGACGAGCACCTCGAAGGTGTACGTCGAGTCGGCGTCGACTTCGGGCGCGGTGAACGACACCTGCGCACTGTCGCTCATGTCGAGCAACCCGTCGGGAGTGCCCGAGAGTTGCGTCCACGTGTAGCCGAGCGCGTTGTCGTCGCCGTCGGGGTCGGACGACGCGCCGGCGTTGAGCGACACCGAGTCGCCTTCCTCGACGGTGATGTTCGTCCCTGCGTCGGCCACAGGCGGCTGGTTCGGAGGCGCTTCGACGTACTCGACGTTCAGGTGTTGCCACGTGGCGGCGAACGTCGAGTCGCTGCCGAACGCAGTCGAGATGACGCCGATGGCGAGGCCGGTGCCGTCGGAACTGTCGAGCCAGCCCGCCGGTATCGTCGTCTCGCCGACTTTGGTCATTTCCCCGCCGTCGACCGCGTAGAACGCTTCCACGGTGTCGTTGGACGGATGAACGGTCAGGTAGAGGTCGGTCTCGGTCGTGGTGCCCGTGACGCCTGGGGCGTCGGGGTTAGCCACGTCGCTGAACGCACTGTCGACCTCCTTGGCGAACTGGACACCACCAGAGCCACCCTTGGCCGAGGTGACCAGTTTCAGGTAGTTGTCCTGGTCGCCGTTCCCGATGAACACGCCCATCGACTGGTAGTCCTCGGGCGTGTCCGGGTAGCCGGTCACCGTCGTGTGGACGGTGAACGACTCGTCGGGTGCGTCGACACCGACCTGGAACGCGTACTCCTGTGAGTTCGTGCTCTGGTGGGCGTCGCCGGTCGTGACGGCGTCGACGGTGAGGACTTCGGCCGCACCGCCGGCAGTCATCTGTTCGGGGTCGTAGAGCGACTGGTAGTCGTCTGCGCCGTTCGTCATCACGCCGGTGAACCCGAGGTCGACGATGGTGCCGAGGTACGAGTCGTCGGCGAAGCTGAACGTCGCGGGCAGACTGGTCGTCGTCCCGTCGTCCGGGTCGATAGCGAACGGGTCGTCGGTGTCGAGGAGTCCGTCGTTGTCGTCGTCCGGGTCGTTGACGTTCGAAGTGTTGTCGCCGTCGAAGTCGGCGGGCGTCGACGCGGCAGAGCACGGGTTCGTGCCCACGTCGAGTTCGTCGGCGTTGTCGTAGCCGTCGCCGTCCTCGTCGAGTGACGAGTCGTCGGCAGCGGTACAGGCCGGGCCGCCGCCACTGCCATCGTAGTCGTTCGGCTCGAACACTGTCAAGTCACCGCGGGCAGTCCAGACGGTGCCCGGGAACGGGCCGTCGTCTCCGACTGTCGCGATACCGAGCGCACTGACGCTGCTGAACAAGTTTCCTTCCTGATTCGTCACGGCGTCGCCAGCGGCGTTCAGTTCGACGCGCTCGACAGAGTTCGCGTTCTCGACGACGAGCAGGTCACCCTGCATCTGGCCGCCGAAGTTCGACGCGGTGTACTCCGCGATGCCACCGGTCCAGCCGAAGGTGCTTCCGATGGAGTTGTCCTCGGTCGGGTCCTGATAGTCGCACTCGACCGGGTTGACCATCGACGCCGGGACGGGGCTGTTCGCCGTCGTGATGTTCAGAACGACGTTTCCGTTCTGGTCGTAGATGTCCGCACCGGTCGGGTTCGCACGAATCGGAGCAGGATGTCCACCGTAGGACCCCTCTGGCGCGATGTGGAGCTGGTCACCAGTCCCGTAATCGCCGGACTCGCTCGGGGCGTTGGTGCAGAGTCCACCTGACCCTTCACCGACCGGCTGGCCGCCCCAGCCGGTGTTCGGACCGTTGTCGATGACGTACAACTGGTCGTCCTCGCTGAGGACGATGTCGTAGGCGTTCCGGTAGCCGGGCGACCAGATCTGGACCGGCCCGTTCTCGACCAGCTTCGCCTGGTTCACACCGTCGTCTCCACCGAAGGGCAGGTCGTCGCCATCCGATGCGTCGTCGTTCTGGATGGTCGGAATCGCGTACAGGAAGTCCATGGCCGGGTAGGCGCTGTCGTAGTCCTGCAGGCTCTTCGGCTGGTGGTTCTGTTCGATCTGCTGGAGGTCGATGGCCAAGACCGCAGCCGAGAGCGCGTACTCCGGCGTGTGGCCGAAGTTGTTGCTCGGCGCACCCTTGTTGGCGTGGCCACCCTGTGCGACGAACAGCGTCGTGCCGTCGTCGCTCAGGTCCAGCCCGTTCGTCGCGTGGTTCTCCTCGGACCGAGGCAGCCCGAGGACCATCACCGTGTGGTCGATTTCTGAATCGGCGAGAACGCCGTCACCGCCCCAGTCGAGGGTGAGACGTGAAATCGAGCCGGAGTTGGTGTCGACGCTGTCGTCGTCGTCGCCGACCTTGATGGTCGGGTCGCTCGACGAGACGTAGACGACGGGCGTTTCAGCCGTGCCGCCGACGGTCAGGCCGGTCACCTGTCGGTGCGTTTCGCCGGTGTTGTGGACGCCGTTGTCGTCGTGGTTCGGGATGTCCTGCACGACGTCGATGGCCTTCTGGTAGACGACGCTGTAATCGTTCGCATCGTTGCGTTCGATTTCGAGCGCGTACACCACGCCGTTCTGCTTGGCGACGTACAGTCGGCCGTCGGGACCGAATTCGAGCGCAGTGAGCGACCCCTGGCCGAAGCCCTGGAGCGAACTCTTTCCGAACCCGATTTCGGCGGTGCTCGTGCCCTCGGCGGTGAGCGGAATCGTCATCGGCGAGTCGTTGCCGGAGTGCGAGATGGTGAGCGTCGCACTCCCCGGCGTCGCGTCGCTGGGCGTGTACGTCACCGGAATCGTCGCAGACTCCCCGGGTGCGAGCGACGATTGTGGGGCTGACCCGACAGCGAACGTACTGTCACCCGATAGGCCGACGCTGTCGATGCTGATGGGCGGGTCGCCGGTCCCGCCTAGATTCGTGACGGTGACCTGTTCGGTCTCGCTGTCGCCGACGAGCACCGACCCGAAGTCGACGCTCGACGGGCCACTCAACACGTTCGACTGCGGTTCGGTCGAAACGATTTCGATGGCGTTGAGCTGCGGGTTCTCGGTGACGTGACCGAAGTCGACGTCGATGGTCCCGTCGCTCGTGACCGTGAAGGACTGCATCCCACCCGTCTGGTCACCGAATTCTTCGACCGGGTCGAAGTCGGTAATCGACTCGTCCTCGACGCTCAGGTCGAACACGCGGTCACCCACGGCACTGGTGCCAGAGTAGCCGTCGTAGAAGTAGAGGCGGACTTCGACCGCCGTTCCGGACGGGACGGAGAACTCGTACTGCATCTCGGCTCCGTCCCCCGGGTCCCAGCGTTCGTCGTTCCAGATCCCACTCGGTGTCGAACTCGGGACCGATGCATCGAGCTGGTCCGGTTGGCCGTGGGACGAGGTCGACCCGCCGCCAGCGACGAGATACGGTGTGTCTGAAACCCAGTCTGGGCCACTGTCGGTGGCCGCGATATCCGGGCCACCCGCGTTCGCACGATACAGCACATCATCCCCCTCGGCGGCGACCGCCGTCGTCGTCGTGACGGCGAGCGCCCCGACGAACGTCGATGTGATGAGCAGTATCGAGACCAATACTGTCGAGAGTTGTTTCGGTAGTTCGGTTGTCATAGAGATACAGCCCATCGGCTTCTCCCCCCGGTGGGCGTGTCACACCTATCAGCCAAGTATACAAAAAGAAAAACACGTTATAACGTTGCCAATTCGTCCCCGATTGGCGGAACGGCCGGTTATGGTCGGATTCGAAGAGAATCCGCGTAGACGACGAGGCACGCTCGGTTTCGTTGTACCGGTGACCGTGAGATGTGTTCGTGGTATTCGGCCATCTCTGACGGTTATACGGGCGAATTCTGTAATGTCCGTGGGTGAGGAGGTCATCGAGAACGACGGAAAATCAAGGCTGTTTCGGTGCCGATGGCTGACTTTCAGACGAATAAGAGAGTCATATTCGAGTGAATTTCTTGTGTGGCTGAGATTAACTGCTCGGAGACTGTCAGGTAGTGTGTCGTACACCGAAATTTTACTTCGTGGACATGAATTCTCGGTGTGATTCGATGGAGACGTCACAGAAAACCGAACTCAGCCGTGAGAATCCACCCGACTCTCGTCGATATCTCTACTGAGATGCCGGGCGCGAAAAGAGTGTGCTGGACGTCGCCGAATCTGTCGTTCAGAGTGCGGGCAGTTCGAGCGTGGGCAGTTGGCTCGTAATCATCTCGCGGTCCTGCTCGTACTGCGGTGGCAGCCGTAGTCCGGACCCGAGGTCGGCGACCGATTCGTCGACGGTCAGTCCGGGCTTGGTAGTGGCGAGTTCGAACAGAATGCCACCGGGTTCGCGGAAGTAGACCGACTGGAAGTAGTTGCGGTCCTTGACCCACGTCGGTTCCAGCCCAGCCTCGGTGAGTCGTGCTCGCCACTCCGACAACGATTGCTCACCGACGTCGAACGCGACGTGGTGGACCGTGCCGCTCCCTTCCCGCCCATACGGTGCGTCGGTGTCGAGCAGGTCGACTACAGCCGTCGCCGTCCCGTCTTCATCCCTCTTGACGTAGCGGACTCGGTCACCCTCTTGCCCTTGGAGGTCGAAGCCGAGGACTTCCAGCGTGGCGGCCGTGTGGAAGACGCTCGCCGACTGGAGCGTGACGCTGTGGACGTCCCGGATTGCACGTTCGGCCGGTACCGCGTCGGTCGCCGGTGTCTGGTCGGTCGCCGTCGCGACGAGTTCCAGTGGTTGGCCGTCGCCGTCGCCGAATTCGAGGACCGTATCACCGAAGCGGTCAGTGGGGTCTTCGACGGGGAATCCCCGTCGTTCGAGTCGGTCCTGCCAGAAGTCCAGTGCACCGGGCGGAACGGAGAACGCCGTCGCGACTGGCTGTGGTTTGCCGAGTCTGCCCTCGGCCCCGCGCTGGTACGGGAACGTGGTGAACAGGGTTCGTTCGCCGCGTTCGTCGCCGTAGTAGAGGTGGTAGGCGAACTTGTCGTCGTAGTTCACGGTGCGCTTGACGAGGCGCAAGCCGAGCACGTCGGTGCAGAAGTCGACGTTTGCCTGCGGGTCGCCGGAGATGACCGAGACGTGGTGGAAGCCGTGTACTGTGTCTGTCATGGGTTCGTTGGTGTGTGTTCGTACTGTCGTTCGTTCACTGGACGAGTCCAGCGACCATCGCCGAAACGCGGTCGGCTTCGTCCTGGTCGATACCGTGGCCTCTGCCCTCGACGATGCGCGTGGCCACGTCGGCGTTCAAGGCGTCGAACATTGCCGCCGACTTGTGGACGCGCTCGACTGGCACAAACTGGTCCGCGGTGCCACAGCCGAGGAAGACAGGCATCCCGTCGAGGGTTCCCTCGTACTCGTCCGTACTGACTGTCTCCCCGAGCAAGCCACCGCTCAAGACCGCCAGACCGCCGTACCGTGCCGGGTTACGGGCGACGAACTCTGCGGCGAGACACGCTCCTTGCGAGAAGCCACAGAGCATCACCCGGCCGCGGGGGATGCCGACGTCGAGAGCGGTGTCGACAGCAGCACGAACTGCCGCCAAGTTCGCGGCCAGTTGCGGTTCGTTCGCTTCGATGGGCGCGGTGAACGCGTTCGGGTACCACGAGTTATCGGGTGCCTGCGGCGCGAGTTGGGCGACGCTGTGGTGGTGAAACTCGTCGGCCCACTGGACCACGTTTCGGGCTGTTTCGCCCCGGCTGTGGAGGAGGACGACTGCAGCATCGGCGGCGCGAAGCGGCGCGCCGGCGGTGACGAGGTTCTGCTGTCGGTCGGTGCCAGTCATGTGCTGGTGTGGACAGTCGCTTGGCTGTGTGTCGATTCGATACTCGTCAATTGGAGCCACTCAAGAATATACGTTCTCGGACGTTCCCGTCACCGGGTGGCACAGATGTCACGGGGACCACGTCACTCGAACCGAAAAGAGATGGGACGACTGTGGATTCCGGTCGGACTGCTCGGCGATAGTCGTGGAATCGGTCGTGGATGTCGGCTCGCTCGACCAATCGCAGTCGACCAGCAGTTCCGGCCAGTTTAAACGTTCCCGTTGATGACGTCAGCGACGCGCTGGCGGTCGAATAACTGCTCTTCTTTCGAAATCTCTGGGTACGGTCCCGTCTCGTACTCGGGCCACTCGCCGAACTGCTCGGGGTGGAGCTGTTTCGCGGTCATCTCTATCTGGAACAGGTTGAGAATCGGCCCCTGATAGCGGGCACCCTGGGCGTACACGCGGTCGTTCTGAACCGCCGTAATCTCGCGGGCGACCGGGTCGTCCTGCAGCTTCTGGCGGACGTCGGCCATGTTCACCGTGGGGTGCATGCCGGCGAACAGGAAGATGACTTCGGGGTCAGCTTCGAGCATCGTTTCGAAGTCGACGGTCGTCTGGGACTCCACGTCGTCGCCGAAGGCCTCGACCACGCCGAGCGGACGCGTGTGAGCCGTCCGGAAGCCAGGTTCGTCGAGTCGGTAGACGTAGATGCTCTCGATGTCCGTCGAGGCGATCATCACGGAGGACGGCCGGTCGGACTCGGCGGGAAGTTTCGACTCGATAGTGTCGACCATTCCGTTCCGAACCTCGGTGAGGGCTTCGTAGCGAGCCTCTTCGCGGAAGGCCTGTGCGACCTTCTCGAACTGCTCCCACAGGGTGTAGTACTCGTACTGGTCGCGCCAGCCCTCGGGCGGTTTACTGCGACCGGCGCTGTAGGAGTTGCCGAACCACGGCCCGATGTTCTGCTCTACCTCGTCGAGGTCTTGCTGGTTCCACTTTCCGAGCGCCGAAACGCTGGACGGGTCGGCGAGGTGGATGTCGCTGTCGAGTTCGTACAGCTTCTCCTTGCTCGTCTCCCACGAGGAGTAGAGTCCCTGCCAGTCGAGGGTGACGCCGGGCAACCGAGTGACGAACTCGTTCCACAGGCCGTCGTAGTACTCCGGGGCGTGCATCGCGTTGATGCTGTTGCCACGGCCGAGGGCGAACGCCATGTCTGCGAGGTGGGTCAGGCGGGTGAAGACGGTCTCTGGTGCTTCTTCGAACTCGACCTCACCCATCGGTGCCATCGACACCGTGTAGGGCCCATCGGGCGTCTCGGTCGATTCGCCCGAGTCAGTCGATTCTCCGCCCTCGGACGGCTCTCCCGTCGCCGTCGAGCCGTCCGTTCCGACCGCAGACTGCGTGCTGTTCGTGTCGCTCCCACCCGTACACCCAGCGAGCAGGCCTGCCGTGAGTGCCGCACCGCCGTAGCGTAGGTAGGCCCGCCGCGTCGACTCCGTACTGTTTCTCGTCTGCTTGGACATATTCTTTAGGCTAGCCTAAAAAGCATTAACAGCTTCGATTTTTAGGCTCGCCTAAAATAATTCCTCTACGACTGCTCCGCGCCTCGGTTAGAAGTCGCCACGAACGATTGCGGCGACTCTCTCGCGGTCGAACAACCGCTCCTCGCTCGGAATCTCGGGGTACGGCTGGCCGTCCTCGTACTCCGGCCACTCGCCGAACTGCTCGGGGTACAGCTGTTTCGCACCCATCTCCATCTGGAACAGGTTCATCAGCGGGCCCTGATAGCGCATCCCCGCCGGGTAGACGCGATCTTCTTTCACAGCCGTCAACTGACTGCCGACCGGGTGACTGTTGAGTTTCTCGAGTGTGTCCGCCATGCTGTAACTCGGGGTCATCCCCCAGAGGTGCAGAATCACGTCGGGGTCGGCTTCGAGCATCGTCTCGTAATCGATGCTCCCCCAGAGGCTCCCCCAGTCCTTCTGGGCGAACGCGTCGTTGGCACCAAGCGGCCGGGTGTCGGCCAGCCAGTAGCCGGGCTTGTTGAGGTGGTACGTGTAGAACTGCTCGCCGTCGGCGGCGAGGGTCACGCGGACCGCAGTCGGCCGGTCTTCCTTCGCGGGCAGGTCGGCCTCGATGGTCGAGACGAGGTCGGTGTGGACCTGCGCCAGCGCCTCGTAGCGTTTCTCTTCCCGGAGTACCTGTGCGACCTTCCCGAACAGTTCCCAGAGTGAGTAGAACTGGTAGTCGTCGGTTCCGTCGGGGACCCCGTTCTGCGTGCCGCTGAAGAAGTTGCCGAACCACGGCGAAATCTGACTCTCGACTTCGTCGACGTCGGACTGGCCCCAATTGTTCTGGTTCGCGGCCCAGATGGGATCGGCGAAGTGGACATCGCTGTCGAGTTCGAATATCTTCTCCTTCGGAAGGCCGTCGACGAGCGGGTCGACGAGGCCCTCCCAGTCGAATGAGACGCCGTCGAGTCGGTCGTAGTAGTGGTTCATCGTCGTCCCGGACATCTGGGGGACGTACACCGAGTTCACACCGTCGCCGTGTCCGAGCGCGACGGCCATGTCCGCGTACGTGGAGAAGACGGTGAAGATGTCCTCGGGCGTCTCCTCGAACTCGACTTCGCCCATCGGCGACATGGAGACCGAGTACGGGCCGTCGTCCGTGGTCGTCGACTGCTCGTTCGAGTCGCCGGTCTCCGTGGGTTCGTCGGTTCCCGCAGAGCCGCTGGTGTTCTGGGACGTGGTCGTCTCGTTACCGCCGGTACAGCCGGCGAGCAGTCCTGCCGTAACTGCTGCACCGGTGGCGCTGAGATACGCGCGCCGTGTCGAACGTGACTGGTCACGCTGCTCGTTGGACATGTTCTTTAGGCTTGCCTAAAACACTTTAATAGCTTCGATTTTTAGGCGGGCCAAAACAGGTGCTACGGTTTCCTATCGAAGCTCTCGGCCCCGTTATCGAGCAGTCGCTGGGGGACGTAGTCGAGTTCTCCCGCCTGCACACCCCAGAGTGTCGCGTACAATCTACCCTGCGCGAGCAGTTCGTCGTGGGTGCCGCGCTCCTCGATGCGGCCGTCGTCGACCACCAGAATCGTGTCCGCGTCCTTGATGGTCGAAAGTCGGTGGGCAATGGCGACAGTCGTCCGGTCGGCGGTCACCTCGTCGAGACTCCGTTGAATCAGGAGTTCCGTCTCGGTGTCGACGCTCGCGGTCGCTTCGTCGAGGACGATAACCTCCGGGTCCTGCAGGACGACACGAGCGAGGGCGATGCGCTGGCGCTGGCCACCGGAGAGCTTCACGCCACGCTCGCCGACCCGTGTCTCGTATCCGTCGGGCAACGCCTCGATGAACTCGTGGGCTTCGGCGGCACGCGCAGCCTCCCGAACCGCCGTGTGGCCTGCATCGAACGCCCCGTACCTGACGTTCTCTTCGACGGTCCCGTCGAAGAGGAACGTGTCTTGGCTTACATAGCCGATAGACCCACGGAGACTCGACATCGTCACCTCGCGCACGTCGTGGCCGTCCACGCGAACGGCCCCGTCGGTCACGTCGTACAGTCTGAGGAGGAGTTTCGCGACGGTCGACTTGCCCGCGCCGGTCGGCCCGACGATGGCGACGGTCTCGCCCGGGTCGACGGTGAAGTCGATGCCGTCGAGGATGACCTCGTCGGGTTCCCCACCGTCACTGGGGGTGTCTGCATCCGCCATCCCGTACGCGAACGACACGTCGTCGTATTCGATGCGACCGGAGACCTCCCCGAGTTCGACAGCATCGGGCGCGTTCTGTACCGACACCGGCACGTCGAGCAGGCCACAGACACGCTTGCCCGACGCCCGGGCGTTCTCGTACCAGTCGACGATGCTCGACAGCTGGGCGAGCGGCGGCGTGAGTTGTTGCGTGAGCAGGACGAACACGACGAAGTCGCCGACGGAGAGGTCTCCCGAGAAGAACAGCGGCGGGCCAACAGCGACCCAGAGTCCACCGAGGACGAACGTCGCCAGGAGGACGAGACCGGTCAACAGTTCCATGCCCGGTCGGTAGAAGTAACTCAGTCTGAGAACGGCCATCTCCGCATCGAAGAGGTTCCGCGAGACCGTGCGGACCCGGTCGTTCTCGTACTCCTCCGTGCTCGCAGTCTTCACGAGTTCGATACCGCTCAGCCCGTTCTCTATTCTGGTGTTGAGATTACCAACCTCCGCCCGGAGCGTGGTGTACTTCGGCTCGATGACACGCACGAACCACCACGTGAACGCGACGAGCAGCGGAATCGCCACGAGCGTCACCGACGCGAGTTGCCAGTTCGTGTAAAACAGCGTCGCCGAGATACCGACGACGAGGACGGCGATGCGGACGGTGTCGCTCAGCGCGTTGTCGAGGAACACTTCGAGGTTCGAGGTGTCGTTGTTCAGAATCGATAGAATTTCACCTGTCTGCTTGTCGTCGAAGAAGGCCATGTCCAGCCGTTGCATCTTCTCGTAGGCGTCGGTCCGGATGGTGTACATCACGCCGTGAGCGAAGTAGTTCATCGTCACCCCACGGACCCACGCGAGGACGGCCGAACAGACCAGCGCGACGCCGACGAGTCCTGCCGACAGCCAGAACTGGGCCAGTTGCTCGGTGGGCAGCCACGCCTGGGGAACGAACGGGAGCGTGTACTGACTCTCGCCCGTGAACACGGCGTCGATGGTCGTCCCGAGGACGATGGGCGTCACCAGCGTCGCGCCGTAGCCGAGCACGCTCGCGACGAGGCCGATGAGGAGCCATCGGGACTCCGCGCGGCCGTACTCGTCGAAAAGTCGTCGCAGCGGTCGGCTCACCTGGTCACGGGCGCGTTCGAGTCGCGAGTTGGCTGGGTCGTCGGTCACAGTAGCGTCACCTCCGACGTAGACCCGCGGGTACATACCGTTAGGGACGACGGAGAATCGGGGTGGGTGCTACTGGTAGCGGCCGATGAGTCCAGGCCAACTGTGCAGGTGCGGGGCCTGCTGCTACTGGGTAGTCGGGCTCTCGTCGGTGGAACCGGTAGATTCGTCGCCGGATGGTACGTCGGCAGATTTGTCGGATGCACCAGCAGCAGCGTCGTCGGACGCAACGTCAGCAGTATCCTCCGCACCCTCAGGATTCTCAGCATCCGCAGCAGCGTCGACATCGTCGGCGACCACTGTAGCCGCCCCGCACTCGGGGCACTCCTCGTGGATCGTACTGTACCGCGCGTCACACTCGGCACAGTCTGTGTTCGCGTGTTCCTCGGCCACAGCCTTCGCTTCTGACGTGAACTGGCCGACCTCCCGACCGATTTTCCTGAATAGCCCCATCTGTCTCTGCAGAGAAGGCCTCCAGCGGGATAAGACCTCGTCGTCCCCCAGTGAGGAGTCCCCGCTCCCCCGTGGTGGCGACCTCGTCTCGCTGATGGAAAGCCCACTTCTTTGTGTAGTCGTGGGTCGGGTTCAGAGTTATAACCAGTCTACTCTCAAAGATGTTGTCGCCGTAATTGGTAAAGAGACTCGATGACTATACTCGACTCAGCAATGGCGTCCAGTACCGATTACCCGTCGCCGGTCGACGAAGAGGTCCGCCAGCTGTACGAGCGGTATCAGGCTGCGGACAACGCCGAGGACCGTCACGAAATCCTCCTCGAAATAGGAGCACTCGATGGGCGTCGTCACGAAGAGATTTACGACGCACTCGAGGACGAGTAGGCAACTTTAGTCTACCGCACCCAGTCTAGACACGGGAGACGTACTCGGAGTCTCTATCCCTCAGCAGTCATCGTATTTTCGGCAAGTGGTACCAAGAGGGGTTCGCACGTCACTCGTCGATGGCCCGGTGCGGCGCGATGTGCGGTCCCGTCGGGCTCTCACTGTCGACGCTAGCGTCGACTTGGAACACGTCTGCGAGTAGTTCCTCGGTGACGACTTCGCGCGGCGGTCCCCAGTCGTACATCTCCCCGTCTTTCATCGCGATGAGGTTGTCCGCGAAGCGCGCCGCCTGCCCGATGTCGTGCAGGACGATACCGACCGTGACGCCCTCCTCCTCGTTGAGGGTGCGAACGACCTCCATCACGCGCAACTGGTGGTGCAAGTCGAGGTACGTGGTCGGCTCGTCGAGTAACAGCACGTCGGTGTCCTGCGCGAGGACCATGGCGATCCACGCGAGCTGTTTCTGGCCGCCGCTGAGGTTCGCCATCGAACTGTCGCGCATGTGCTCGACGCCGGCCAGTTCGATTGCATTGTCGACTGCTTCGTGGTCGTCCTCAGTGACGGACTCGAAGAAGCCCCGGTGTGGATACCGACCGTGGAACACGAGATCCTCGACGGTCAGGCTCTCCGGTGAATCGTTCTCCTGTGAGAGCAGGCCGAGTTTAGTGGCCAGTTCCTTCGAGTCGAACTCGCGAAGTCGCTCGCCGTCGAGCAGGATACGACCTCGCTCGGGTTCGAGCTGGTTCGCCATCGACTTCAGGAGCGTACTCTTTCCGCTCCCGTTCGGGCCGACGAGGGCCGTCACTTCCCCCGCCGGGAGGACGACCGTGTCACACTCGACGACCGGTTCGTCGGTCGTCGGGTAGCCAATGGCGAGATTATCTCCGACCAAATCCGACGACTGGGTACTGGGAACTGATTCCTGCTCCATCGTTAGACCTCACCAAGATTAGTCCGTCGCCGCATCAGATAGAGGAAGTATGGGCCACCCACGAGACCGGTGACGATACCAACAGGGAGTTGCAAGGGTGCACCGGTGAGTACCTGCATGCCAAGCCGAGCACCGACATCAGCACCCACCACCAGCGCCGGTCCAGCGAACAAACAGCCGACGATGAGCTTCTTATAGTCACTTCCGACCACGTTCCGTACCACGTGTGGCACGATGAGACCGACGAAACTGACGATGCCTGCCACAGCGATACTCGCGGAAGCGGCGAGGACGGCCACACACGAGAGCGCGAATCGCATTTTCTCGACGTTCATACCGAGTGCCTTCGCGGTCCGCTCACCGAGCAACAGCACGTTCAACTGTCGGGAGCCGAGCAGCGACAGTCCCATCGCTAGAATAGTCCACGGAAGGATGATTCGGACCTGTTCCCAGTCGGCACCGAGTAGTGAACCTGTCGTCCACGCTCGTGCGGTCTTGGCGATGGCGATGTCTTGGGCGAAGAAGAACATCGCAGTCTGTAACGAGTTGAACACCGTCCCGACGATGATACCCGCGAGGACGAGGCGGACGGGTGAGGTTCCGTTCTTCCATGCAATCGCGTAGACGATTAAGAACGCCCCAGCGCCGCCGAACGCCGCGATCAACGGCATGTACGTCGTCAGCGTGCCGAAGAAGACGAGCGTCATCAAGATCATCATCCCGGCACCAGACGAGACGCCGAGGATGAATGGACTCGCCAGTTCGTTCCGGGTGACGGCCTGAAAGATGGCACCCGAAACGGCGAGGTTCATTCCCACGAAAACACCAGCGAGCACGCGAGGAAGACGCATATGCCAGACGATCAGGTTCTTTCGTCCCATCTCGGGCAGTTCCTCGCCGAGAAGGAACGCTTTCCAAATCTCGATATCGAATAGAACCTTCGTATCGCTCAGGGAGCCCCAGACTTCACCATAGCTCATCACGTACGGGCCGTGACTCACCTGCACTACGCCAGCAACTGCTACGATTGCTGTACTCGCGATAGCGAGGGTGACCAGTTTCGGGTCGAATAGCCAACCCAAGCGAGTAGCCATAGGTGTCGAGTCCCTGCCGGTGTCGAGATTGGCTTCTCCTCCACTCATATTGAGGCCTGATTGATTCCACAGGATGGGTACCCTGTTGTTGTGGCCGAAAAGCTGAGTCGTCTCAAGCTTGCGTAATTTTGTCGCTGTCGCAATCCGAGATTCATAAATTCAGTCTCCATATGTTTTTGGCGAGCCTAAAGAGACAAACCTCTTTCGAAATTTAGGGGGGCCGAAAAGTCGAACCGTGCCGTCTATTCCCAGAATCTACTCTAGTCAGAACACGAAAATTGGTTACGAAGGTTGGGGTTACTCAACGGGTCGTCCACCGTCAGGGCGTAAATTTGCCAGTAGCGCTAGTCGCTTACTGTAATGATGGAGTATTCAGACCAGTTGCCCCATTCGATGACGTGCGGCTGGGGGTTGCTCCAACCGTCGTGGATAACGAGTTCGTCAACCGTCGCACCACCACTCCATGTGTATCCAACGACGGCAACTGAGTGATTTCCGTAGGCCTTTTTCGAACTGGGGTAATCCTTCGCCCGGCCGCCGTTCAGCATGTTCAACATGAACGGGCGATTGTTGTTATCAATCTCTTCGAGGACTAGTTCCGCATCGACGGTGAGGTGTTGCTGAGCGGAATAACTGTTCGAACCAGCCGAGTACGCCTCGATGCCATCGCAGATGGGCTGGAGTATCGCATCGTCGAATGGTGGTGATATATCTCCCAAATCGATGGGATCAGAAGTTCCATCGTTCGAAGTGTCCATGTTGATATGTAGTCTATCGATTAGCGACTCTCGACGAGAGCCGTTCGACTCAGAAACATTTTCATGGTAGCCGAGGACCATCGAGGCGGCTATTGGAGAGCAGCCGTCCCAGTCGTCCCATTCGTCGATTCCCCATCCGATGTTCGTCGAGTCTCCACCACCGAGATCCTGTGCGGTCCAGCAGGGAACACCGGAGACCGACCCTTCTACCGTCGAACTGGCTGCTGTTACGTTACTGAATATGGAACCTCCGAGGACTGAACCTCCAAGAACTGCGCCAGCATTGGAGAGGAAACGGCGCCGACCGGAATCGCTCGATTGGGAACTGTTCGCGGCATCTGCATCATCTCTTCTTTCCATCGCACTTGGGAATCACCAATGGAGACATTTAAAACTTATTTTTCCTATATGTGTGTTTGATTACCATTTGGTGTTAGTCAAAGTATATTAATAATTGGGGGCAATTGTCGATAAAACTGCCTTAGTCGATAGATTACGAGGTTCGTCCAGACGCAGCATCTATCTTCCGGGCACGTTTCACAATCAATCGATCATCGATGTGGTCTAGCAGACTTCGCTGGCCACGCTCGGTCCGGTCGGCGATGTCCTCGTCCGTGATGTACGTCTCGAACCGACGGTCGATGGCGCGCTCTCTGAGTTCGACTTTCCGCTCTTCGGAGAGGCCGTGGTCCTCGGGGAGGTTGTTCTCGAACCACTCACGCCAGCGGTCTGTGTCGGCCCACTCGCCGGTGAGCGTCGACTCGCGGCGAATCCAGTCGTACCGGTCCGCGAGTTCTTCGGGATAGCCCTCGTCGACCGCGGCGGCTTCGACCACCGCGATGCCGACACGGGCACCGCGACCGGCCGCGATGATCGCCTGTCGGTCGGCCTCTTCTGAAGGCGAGGCGACGTACAAGCCCTCGATTGGGGTTGTCCCGTCCATCTCGGCGTACGACCGCTCGAAGTGTTCGTGGGTGTAGAACATCGCTTCGTCGTCGTCCAGCCCACGCATGTACTCGCCATCGTAACGAGTCGCAGCGATGACGCGGCGGGCAGTGACGACGCCGTCGTCCTGTGTCTCGACGACGAAGCCGGGACCGTCGTCAGCACGAGTTACCGACTCGACCATGTCAGAGACGAGGTCACAACCGGTCTCGACCAGGTGGTCGTGCATGAGGCCGTAGAACGTCTCTACGTCGATTCCCGCGGGAAAGCCGAGGTAGTTCTCGAGGTGGGCACACCGCTGAATGGACGACCGGCCACGGTCGAAGACGACCGTGTCGAGATCGTAACGCTCGGTGAACAGCGCGGCCGAACAGCCGGCCGGGCCACCACCGACGACGACGACGTCGTAGTCGAAGCGCTCGTTTCCATCGTCCGTTGTCGCTTCCTCCTGCGTCTCGGACATCCTCACAGGTCTCCGTTGACGATGGCGGACACGCGCTGGCGGTCGTACAGTTCTGCGTCGGCACCGTACAGGTCTGCGGCCAGCCGTTCGGTCAGCACGAGGTTCGTGATGGGGCCCTGATAGAGGCCACCGGCGCGGTACACGTCGCCGTTCTGGACGGCGGTGAGTGCGCTCGCCACGTCGTGGTTCTCCATGAACGAGACGACCGTGTTCTGGAACTCCTCGGCGGACTTCGCTTCCTGCCCACGGATGAGGATGGTCTCGGGGTCGACTTCCAGCAACGTCTCGAAGTCGATGGCCCCACGACTCTCGTGGAAGTTCTTCACGTCGGTCTGTGCGAGCGCGTCACCGACTTTCAGGTCGCGAAGGTGCTTGAAGCTCGTTCCCTCGTCGATGACGTAGGGGTAGAACTGCTCGGGCTGGTCGCCGCCGCCCCAGATGACCGCGACGTTCGGTCGCTCGCTCTCGCCGGGGATGACCGACGAGAGGTTCGACTGGAACTCCTCGTGAACCGTCACCATCGCCTCGTAGCGGTCCGTGCGCTGGAAGACCTCGGCGAACTTGCCGAAGGCGTCCATGAGCGAGAGGTAGTCGTAGTCGTGCCACGGGTAGCCGCGCGAGAAGATGCTGTTCCCGAAGAACGGGCCGATCTGGTTCTCGATTTCGTCGATGTCGCCCTGCTTCCACTTCGCGCGGTTCATGAGGAAGTTGGGGTCGGCGATGTGGACATCGGCGTCGAGTTCATAGAACTGCTCTTTGCCGAGCGAGTCGCCCCAGAGCTGCTTGATTGCGCTCTTGTCGACGCTCACGTTCGGGATGTCGTCGTAGTACTGCGTGTGGTACCGACTCGGCAGCCAGACACCCTTCGGCGGTTCGAGGCCGAGCGCGATACCCATGTCCGCCCAGCTACCGTTGTTCGCGACCCACGTCTCCGGGACGCTCTCGAACTGGACCTCGCCGACTGGTGTCATCGAGACCGAGTATGGTCCGTCGCTTGACTCCTCTTCGGACGTCTCCGTTGAGGCATCGGTCCCCGTCGGCGCGTCCGTTCCCGTCGCCTCGGACGTGCCAGTTTCTGACGGCTCGCCACCGTCGCTGTCGCCGGTACAGCCTGCGAGAAGAGTGCCTGTGAGAGCTGCTCCGCCAACCTTCAGATACTGACGACGAGTCGCCGAACTGTCTTCCCTGGAATCACGCTTCATACTCTTTAGGCCCACCTAAACCAATAAATGGCTTGCGATTTTTTGGCCAACCGAAAACAGCGGCAGACTCGTCCATGTAGGGGATAATTGCCTGTCTACACTCTGAAACCGGGGTGAGCGACCGAATCCGTCGGTGCGCTCCGCTCGTGAGGGACAACGCTATTGCGAGTTCCCCTGGATTCCACCCGTATGCAGGACGAACTTGGACGAGTTCTCAGCCGCGTAAAGCGGCCGCTTCGCTACGTGATGGGCCTCCTCTACATCGGTGCAGGCGTGATGCACTTCGTCGCGCCGTCGGTGTACGCACAAATCGTGCCGCCGATGTTTCCAGCCGCGCTCACACTCGTCTACCTGAGCGGCGTCGCCGAGATACTGCTCGGCGTGGGCGTGCTCGTTCCCCGAACCCAGCGGGTTGCTGCCTGGGGACTCATCGCCTTACTGGTCGCAGTCTTCCCGGCGAACGTGTACATGGCGACGAGTGGCGTGGTGCTCGAAGGCGCGCCAGCGTTCATGCAGGACCCGTCGCCGATAGCACGGTGGGGGAGGCTTCCCCTGCAAGGACTGCTCATCCTCTGGGCATGGTGGTACACGAAACCATCTACAGCGACCAAGAACTGAACGGCCAATTTCCTTCAGAATTGGTCTCAGCGGTTGACTCAGCAAGGTCTGGACTTTTAGGCCTACGACGTAGTTTGTCTATTGTTCACAAATGGCAGAATTCGATTACGTCGTCGTCGGTGCTGGCTCGGCAGGCTGTGCAGTCGCACACAGGCTCTCCGAGGAGCCGGAGTGTGAGGTACTCCTCCTCGAAGCGGGGGCTCCAGACGAGGAGCACGAAGAGACGATATACACACCGTCGATGTTCCCTGGGCTGTTCAAAACGGACGCCGACTGGGAGTACTACACCGAACCGCAGTCCGAGATGAACGGACGGCGACTCTACCATCCGCGGGGGAAGACACTCGGTGGGACAAGTTCGATGAACGCTCAGATATACAACCGCGGGAACGCGTGGGACTGGGACAACTGGGCGGCGATGGGCAACGATGGGTGGTCGTACGAGGAGATGCTCCGGGTATTCAAGCGGGCAGAGAACTTCGTGGGGACCGGTCACGACGAGTATCACGGGACGGACGGACCACTGACCGTCTCTGACCTGAGCGACCCGCACCCCTCGTCGAACACGTTCGTCGACGCCGCACAGGAATGTGGGCTGGCGCACAATCAGGACTTCAACGGCAACTCCCAGCTCGGTGCGGGACTGTACCACGTCACACAAAAGGACGGCAGACGTTGCAGCAGCGCCGCAGCGTACATCAAGCCAGTGCTCGACCGCAACAACCTCACCGTCGAGACACGAGCGCACGTCACGAAGATTCGGTTCGACGGGACGCGTGCGGTCGGCGTCGAGTACACACAGGACGGGACGGAACATACGGTCGACACGAGCGAAGAAATCGTCGTCTCCGGCGGGGCGTACAACTCCCCACAGCTGTTACTGCTCTCCGGTGTCGGCCCCGCAGACCACCTCGAATTGCACGACATCGACGTCGTCGCCGACCTCCCGGGCGTCGGTCAGAATCTCCAGGACCACCTGTTCACGTTCGTCGTCTACGAACGGACCGACGAGACGCCACCCGCACCCTCGTCGAACATCGGCGAAGGCGGCGCCTACCTGTACGTCGACGAGGACGAACCGGCACCGGACCTCCAGTTACACTACTGTCCAGTGTACTACATGGAGCACGGATTCGCGAACCCTGACGGACTCGGGTTTTCCATCGGGTCGACACAAGTCCGGCCAGAGAGCGTCGGCACCGTCACACTCGCGTCGGCTGACCCGGCCGATGCTCCCGTCATCGACCCGCAGTACCTCACTGAAGAGCCAGACCTCCCAGTGCTTCGGGAAGGCATCAAGCGGTCCCGTGAAATCGCACAGTCGGACACGTTCGCAGACATCCGTGGCGAAGAGGTATGGCCCGGGGAAGACGTGCAGACGGACGAAGAAATCGAGGCACACGTTCGCGAGACGGCACACACGATCTACCACCCGGTTGGCACCTGCACGATGGGCGATGGCGAGATGGCTGTCGTCGACGACAAACTGCGCGTTCGCGGCGTTGACGGACTCCGCGTCGCCGACACGTCGGTCATGCCGAAGATACCGAGCGGGAACACCAACGCGCCCGCAATCGCGATCGGCGAGCGCGTTGCGGAGTGGATGACGGAGTAGTCGTCTGCTCGCTCTCCGCACCGCTGTCGAAGGGTTGTCTCACGTAGCGTTACAGCGCGAGAGACCACGCGAGTTGTACCGTCACAGTGAGGGCGACTGGCACCGCGACGGCGAGGCCAGCCTTCGTCCGCGAGAGTCGATGCGTGTACTGGATACCGGACAGCCAAATCACGGCCTGCCAGAGGAGGAACAGGGCACTGACGGCCGCAGTGATCGAGGCTGCCTGTCCGGCGACGAGGCCGCCTAGTCCACCGACCGAACTCACCGTCTCTTGGTCGAAGGTTCCCCCCGTGACGAGCAACCAGACGACCGGCTGGATGAGTCCTGCGATGACCTTCGGGAGGAACCCCCACGCAGTGACTTTGAGGGTCGAGCCAATGGTACCGACGCCGCCAGCGGCGAGACACGTTAGATGGAGGATACCACCGAGGAACCCACACATGATGAGTGTCGTGAAAACCTGAATCGGGGCGTTGAACGCTACTGTCACCAACACGAGTCCGACTTTGGCGATTCCACTGTCCATCCCTGCGCCGACGAGGACGGCTAGGACGAACGTGAGGAGCGACGAGAGCCCTGCGAGACAGAGAATTATCGCTGGTGGCAACGACGACATGTCTTCTGTCCGCTTGCGGAAAAACTGGTTTGGGTCCAACAACACACTGGCAACCATACCGGAAATCCGAGGACTACTGACAAAAATACATATCATAATTGTGTCAAAATATCGCATCCGAGAACGTCTCCAGTCCTCGATTCACACGACCGAAGTCGGGCCGCTCACGGACGAACGAGCGTATCGTCTGCGAGGAACTTGTCCAGCGCATCGAGGTCTCGTTCGAGCGTGAAGAGGTGGCCTGCCAGCAGATCACTCGTCGCTTCGTCGCCACTCGCATTGGCGAGTTCGACGTGGTCTCGGAACTCCTCGGCGAGCGTGGCGTATCCTTCGAGGTCACGTTCGAGCGAGGACCGAACGTCGTAGTGATTGGCCGCCTCGATGTACATGGTCGCGTGCTGGCGGAGACCCATCGGCCCGGAGACGGGGACCCCGCCGAGCGCGACTACGCGAATTCCGATGTCGTCGGTCATTTCGGTGAGTCTGGCAGTGTTGGCTTCGAAGAGATTCCTGAGTTGGTTCGACCCGCTCCCTTCGACGCACCACGCGTGTTTCCGAAGCTGGTTGTACAGGATGTACAGCCCCGAAAGCTCGTCGTTCATCGCGTCGACGAGTCCCTCGGCAGTCGACCGTTCCAGTCGGAGTTCGGTCTGTTCGACAGTGTCCCAGCGCTGACGGCGGTGAGACGAGCCTGGTCGGCGAAGGTGTGTCGGCTTCGCTCCTGCAGAGGGTTGCTGGGTCCCCGAATCGGCTTGCCGGTCAGTTCTCGTCACGGGGGGCCGAGCACGCTGGACGAGTGCATCGTCTTCGAGGAACTTCTCGACCTGCTCGGCATCGTTTTCGAGCGTCTCGAGGTGGTCACTTAGCAGTTCTACCGACGCTTGGTCACCTAATCGGTCGGCGAGCTCGACGTGTTCACGCATGTCCGCGATGATCGTCCCGTACGCTTCGAGGTCGCCCTCGAGCGACGACCGCAGGTCGAAGACGTCCTCAGCTTCGAGGTGGACCCGCGCCCGTTCCTGAATCGTCGGCGGTGTGTTCGGCGGGATGCCCCCAAGTTGGACGATGCGGACCGCGAGGTCGTCGGTGAGGTCGCGAACTCGTTTGTACGCGTCTTCCAGAAAGTCCGAAACGTCCTCCTGTTCCGCTCCCGCGGCGGTCCAGTAGTGCTTGCGCAACAGATAGAACAGGTTGAACGAACTCGCGTGGTCGACACTGAGTGCGTCGACGAGTCGCTCCGCGGTGCGTTGTTCGACCCGTATCTCGTTCGGTCCGAGAGTCCCCCAGCGCTGGCGCACCGTCCCGGTCGGTGGTTCCCGAACGAGGCGACCGAGTCGCTCGCTCATTCCGCCCCCCACGTCGCGTTGCTTCGAACTACCATTACGCAACTCTCTACGCGCCGGTACGATTTATCTGTACCTTCGCTCGCACTTTCGGGGAAGACTCCGTAACCTGTCGCCGAATAAAACACTGGGTGGGTTTTATCATATTATATCGTATTGAGGCACAAACTCTATATAACTTTAACACCAGTATTCCACAGCCAAAGCAATTCATATTGGTGCTCAAACGAATGTGCTTTTTATTCCGAGTACTAACTAAACGTGAATCGGTGTGGAAAAATTAAACTATATAGCAGTTCATACGGTTTGAAGTTTCAGTCAAATACGGCGAAATTGTGACCGTGAGACCGAAACATGTAGAGAATATGGGGTTGGGTCGATTGGAAGACTCAGTCAGCGTCGCATCGCCGAACGGTTTCAGCGAGGACGTCGACACCGATTCGAATCGACGATTCGTCGACGTCGAAGTGGGGTGTGTGATGTCCATCGGGATGGTCACTGCCGATGCCGATGTACGTGGCCGCTCCGCCGTGCGCTTGGACTCGACGGATGAGGTACGACGCGTCTTCGCTCGCACCGAACCGCTCACGGTTCACAGCCTCGGTGACCGTTAGCTGGTCCGCTGCGGCGTCGGACACGATCTCTCGCATCTCCGGGTCCGACTCGAACGTCGTCGTCTTCCCGTACGTCTCGATATCGAACGAGACACCGTGCATCTTCGCTGCGTGCTCGACGATGCGTCGCGCTTCGTCCATCATGTACTGATTGACCGCTGCGGTCGAACCGCGGACCTCGATCATCAGTTCGGCGCGGTCCGAGATCACGTTCTGTTCGTTCGGTGATGAGACTTTGCCGACGTTGATGCGTGACACACCGTCACTGTGTCGGGGAATCCCGTAGAGGCTCTGAATCGCGGTCGTCGCCGCCTGCAACGCGTTCGAGCCCGTTTCTGGTGCGTTTCCAGCGTGGGCAAATTATCCGTGAACGCTACACATCGAAGACGGTGAGGTCGATGATGTCGGGCACGATGAGTGCGAGTGCCAGCGAGAACACCATCAGGCCGAGGACTGCGACGAGGGAAGCCTGCTGTTGCTTTTCGTTGTCCGCTTCCGGATTCATGTACCAGAGGTAGATGTCCTCGACGAAGTTAGACGCGCCGGAGAGCAGGAAGCTGTCGCCACTGCTCGTCACGGCGGCTGCGAGTGCAGCGAGGAGAATGCCTGCCAACCAGTCGGGAGGATGTCGACCACAATGGTCGGCATCAGCAGCTGGGGGTCCCCGATGTTGAGGTACACGACGATACCCATCGTGCCGACGATTTCTAACGACTACGTGAATTGAGTCTCTTCGGGAGGACGAGAGATGAAACACCGTCACTCGGGTCGGGCGACTACAACCGAACGCCCGTGTCATCTCTGTTCAGGAGAAGCATTTACACCCCCACCGCAACAATGTGGTATCGATGAATCGAGGATTTCGCGACGTCCTGTTGGACAACCTTTGCGCCCACGAGAACGCTCTGTGGACCGTGTTCGGTCTCTGTGGCGTCCTCTTCTTGTTCCTACTCGTGTCACTGACTGTCGTCGAACCAGGGTCGGCGACCTACGTCATCGTCGTCGTCGACCTCGTCTCCGTGGCGGTAGTCGGCGCGCTCACGAGTACAGTCCTCCGCTACTGCCAGCCCGAGTGACCGCTCGTGACGAGACGACCGACTCGAAAGAAGTGGGTACCGTGGAGAAAATACGTGGTCCAGCTAGGTGAGCGACTGGTCTGGAGGGGTGGTCACGGCAGTGCAGGCGATCACCGGTTCGTGGTCACTTGTAGTTGTACTTCGTCATCCCGTGGCGGACACAGTAGCCCAGACCACCACCGTTGACGATCTGCAGCACTTCTTCGTCGTCCGGCCACGAGAAGTTCTTCGTGTCGGCCCAACAGCCCTGCTGGGAGTTGTAGAGGTCGATGTCCGGAACGTGGTAGTTCCACGCCCAACTCAGGTCCTGGATGATCTCGTTCGTCCGCTCCTGTGATACCGGCGTGTGTGCTTCCTTGTACAGTTCGTAGACGTTGACTCGCTTCGTCTCTCCGGAGAGGTCTTCTGCACCGACTTCGACGGGAACCTCGGGCTGGAACGGCTTCCCGCTGTACGGTGAGTATTCCTCGCCGTCTTCGATCCACTCTCTGACCTGTTCTTCGGACCCGGCAGCGGGACCGAACCCACCTTTGCCGAGCCGCCAGCCCCAGAACGAACCCCAGTTGAAGTACGAGATGGGGTGATACGTACTGCCAGCGTAGTGGCTCTCGGTACTCAGGTCCCAGTCGCCCATCTTTTCTTGGACGATGTCGAGTTTGGTCCCCCGCTCGACGGTGTTGAACTCGACGTTGAAGCCGTACTCGCTCAGTTGTTTGGACGCGACCTGTGCCGGGAGGAACCACGTTTCTGACGTTCCGGCGATGAAGCGTAACTTCTCGAGTTTGTCGCCGTTCTCGTCGACGACCGTCCCGTTCTGGCGGGAGAATCCGGCCTTCTCGAGGTACGAATCCGCGAGGTCGTACTTCGCACCCGAGCCGTAGTCGATGAACTTCTCCAGTTGGTCACCCGCGTACTTCTCGGTGAAGCCGAGGTCCATCCCCGAGTGGACCTGGATAGGGTTTCCGGACCCGACGCTTCGGGCCACCGTCTCGGTGTCGATAACCGACGCCATCGCCCGCCTGACGTTCACGTCCTGCAGGTAATCGCGGTTTCGCCAGTTGATGAGCATCTTGATCATCCACTTGCCCTGCCAGGTCGTGAGGTTCTGGACGTAGTCCGGGACCTGTCCGTCGTACCGCTGGTCGAGCGGGACGTTGTCGAAGTCGACCCGGTCGTTGGTGACGAGCTCGTCGGCTCGGGCCGACGAGGAGGCGTACGGGCGACGAATCGTTTGGATGTCGATGTCGTCGGCGAGTCGGTGCCCGTCCCACCGCTGTAACGTCACCTCCTTGTCGGTGACGGTGTCGAGTTTGTACGCGCTCGTCCCGAGCCCTTTGTCTTTGAACTCCTGATGTGAGATGGTGTACTCGGTGAGTTCTTTGGTCACGCCGTCTCTCGCCTTCTGGTCGGGAGCGTCTTTGTACTTCTCGACCCAGGGGGTCCAGATGTCTTCGTTCCACCCGATGACCGCGCCGTGGATGGCGACGTTCTTCAACAGGTCCTCGTTCTGTTTCTCCTTATAGTGGAACCTAGCAGTGGACTCGTCCACGACTTCCAGGTCTTTCCACTGACTGGAGCCGGGCGCCTGATGGTGCAGGACGCCCCAGTACGCCATCATGTCTGCTGCGGTCCAGCGGTCACCGTTCCAGTTCTTCAGGTTCTCGTTCAGCGTGATTGTGAGCGCGTTCGAGTCGGCGTCGTAGCTCCAGTCGTCGTATCCCGAGAGGACGAGGTCGCCCTTGGCGTTGAGTAACCCACCGAACTCGAGTGCGTACCCGGCGAGATTCCCCGACCACGTCTGTCCCGACCACGGGTTCCACTGCACGTCGGCTGGAATCGCCGATGTACCCATGACGTTGTCGATGACTGGCTCGAGGGGTTCACCCCCGCCGTTACCACCGTCCCCGCCGTTGCCGTCGCCGCCACCGCTACCGTCTCTACCGTCGTTCGGAGATGTGCCGTCGTCGGGGTCACCACGGCCACCGGAGTTACACCCTGCGAGGGACGCGATGCCAGCTGCGCCGACACCCCGAAGCCACCGACGCCGCGAGACGCCGCCATTCTGGTCACTGCCAACCTTCTTGCTATCACTACGCATGCTGATAGTGACGTTATCCACACAGACATATATAATTACTGTTGAAACGCGTGTCCACTACAGAATACAGTCGCGAAAATGCGAGAGAAGGCGCGGTGAGGTGCTTATTTCTGTGAACGACGCCACCGTCCAGTTCCTCTTCACGAATTGGCCACACGAGACAAATAACAGCAAAATAACTCTTTCACGGACGGCGAAATCAATCGTCGAGGGGTTCACTGACCGTTCCCTGAGCAGTGGGTCGCCTCGGGGTCTATTTAGAGACGCGGCGAGTGCCTCAGTGTTTGCCCCCGAGGCCGTTCACTGCTGTTCCCACTGTTCGATGCGGGGTTCGACAGTCCAGTTGTAGTACGCCGTCCAGCCCACCGCGAAGAGGGCAGCGACAGCCATCGTCGGGATGGCACCGTTCGCCCCCAGTGACCGCTGCAAGACGACACCGCTCGCGATGACCCCGACCGTGTACACGTACTTGACCACGTCTCCACGCTGGATATTCATACTGCTACATCCGACCACTGCTGTAAAAACCTTCCTCGGGACTCGACGCGCGTCCGATCTCCGACGACAGTGACGACAGACCCAATAAATCGTTTGACTATCTCAAACATATTTAATCGAAGTGGGCAGTTCCAGTACTCTGTCGTCCTCGGGCTCGTCCCGTGGAGACGGGTGACGAGACCATCGAGCCCAATTGCGTCGGCGCGATCTCGCCGGTACGGGCACGAAACGACTGTCCCGGTGAGCACATAACATTACATCCTTAGTCTTGTAATGCTTGGCCGCGCGACGAGTGTTCTCGTCGTCGGTCCTCTGGCTTCCCGGTCTGCCGGGAGAGTTCGAAACCACCCGGATACCGGAAATTCGACGGTCTCACCCACACGAGGCGACCGCGAGTGAGTCTTCGCTCGGAGCTCGATGTTGAGTTCTCCGACGGGATACCAGTCGTAGTGCCGAGGCCGCTCGACGGTGCTGGTCAGTCTGTGAAGCGGACGCTTTTTCGCTCTGAAGCGGGGTACGCTCGCCATAGCAGGCCGCAGTACACATATTTTGCGATGCGAAACAAACCACCGGTAGTCTTGGTGGAACCGGATACATGGTATCGCTCGAACCGACTCCGTCTCACGGCACACACGGCCAGCTACTCCCCAGACAGTCGTATCGAGGTGGTGGACAGTGGCTCCCTCATCCTCCGAAAACCACTGGACGTGAAGACGCTCGTTCTGCTGGCGGTGGGAAGTATCTGGCTACGCGCTACGAGTCCGTTTCCGAGCACGAAACGGACTATGTTACGGAGACACATAGTCCGGGCTTCAACGACGGTGGAGTGCGTGCGCGGTGGCGTCCCGTCCTGCTCTATCTCCCCGACGCCTCGACCACTCGACGGTGTTCAGTGTGTCCAGGCCGAGGAGCACAGTACGTCAGCGATGGGCAATGGTGGATGCGAGGGGAAGGGAGTCTGTACGTGGGACTCGCTGCCGGAGCACGAGCGATACCGTTCGTGGAGTCGTCACACTGAGACCGGCGGCGTCGTCCCTCCGAGCGCTCGTGACACTTGGTCGCGACTAGCTGACGGCTCCAGCCTCGGCCCGGCCTTCGGTAGCGGTATCGTCGTCGACGGTCCGCGCACTCGACTGCGTCTTCCTGGGGTCGCCGATGGCTGAGTCTCGACCACGACGTTCCAAGACTGGGTTTGACAACGCTAAACGATATAGGCCCGACTCAGTTCCCTTTGAGTCCGTTTAGGGTCATTCAGTCGCCCTAGAGTCGGTCTCCTCCACCGCGAGAACTCAGAGCGGACGCGACACTGTTAAGTCACACACGGGTACGCGTCTCTACTATACTACCATATATCAGATTTCGGTCAGACTGGGAAAGGTTTAGGTACTTAGGCGAAATTGGTATTTCTATGCCAAGGAGTGGCAAACAAATATCTAGACGGCAGTGGTTGGGAACCGTGAGCGCGGCGACGATCGCCGGTCTCGCAGGCTGTAACGGCCGGGGGGACACCGACTCCGACCAAACCAGTTCTGACGGGACCAACGGTGGCGGTAACGGCACCGGCCAACAGAACAACAACGACCAGGGAACCCCAGTCGAACCCGTCTTCGACGAGCTTTCGACGTCATCGTTGCTCCCTGCGGACTTCAACTGGAACCCGTTCGCAGCACAGAACTTCCCCGGGAACCTTGCCCAGTGGGTGTTCGAATACGGAGCAGTGCTGTTCAACGGCGACGGGAAACTCCGTCCGATGGGGTACGAATCGTGGGACTACGATACGGAGAACGACGTCCTCACGACGAAGCTGCAGCCGGATCTCGGCTTCTGGAACGGCGACGACTTCACCGCGCACGACCTATACACGTACGACGAACTGGTGCGGCTCCAGTCTCCGGACTCCAGCGAGTTCGAGCGTATCGAAGAGGTCGACGACAAGACGTTGAAGTACCATCTGAAGGAACCGCGGAACCCGAACATCTACTTCAACACGCAGCTCCGGCGCACCTTCTTCCAGGGCGCAGACCGGTGGGAGTCGTGGATGGAACGGTATCAAGACGCGAGCAGTGCGGACCAGCGCGATAGCATCACCAAAGAGCTGACCGAACTCACCATCAGTAACGAAGAGTTCATCGACAAGGGCCTCGGTCACGGTGCATACAAGCTATCGGACTGGTCTGACACCGGTACGACGCTGAAGCTGTGGGACGGTCACCGAAACGCCGGCGACATCGGCATCGAGACCGCGAAGACGCAACTCGCACCGACCGCCTCTCGTGCCGACCAGCTCGTCACCAACGACAAAATCGACATGTCCAGCGGTCCGTTCCAACAGCAGTGGAAAGGTGCCAGTCCAGACCACCTGAAGAATCTGGCGGAGTACCCGACGACGAACAACATCAAGGTACTCATCAACTGGAAGAACCGCGACTACCTGCAGGACGTGAACTTCCGTCGCGCTATCGCTGCCGTCATCAACACGCAACCGGCCGCGACCGCGGCAGGGAACGGTGCGCCGCTCCCCGTCCACAGCGGGATGGACCCGGGGAACAGTGAGGTGTACCTCGGTGACAACATGGGCAAGTTCATCGACTACAAGCCCCAAGAATCTGCACACGACCTCGCCGACGAGTTCCTCGCGAAATCCGGTTACGAACGCCAGAACGGCACCATCGTCGATTCCAGTGGCAGCGAAATCGACCCGATTCGCTTCACTGTCGGCAACGGCAGTCAGTGGTTCATCGCCGGTCGCGTCGCCTCCGAGCAGATGAAGGAGTACGGCTTCCCCGTCGAGTTCAACTCCATCGAGCGCAGCACGAAGGTCGACATCATCCAGAACAAGATGGGTGACTGGGACCTGAGTACCGAGAGTCACTATGCCGGTATCACGCTCCACCCGTTCTCGTACTTCGACTACGGGACGTTCTGGGGCTGGCGGCTCGGCCCGGCGGGCTACGGCCCGACGAGCGGTCTCGACTCGCAGATTCAGGGCTGGCTCGACGACGGCGAAAAGTTCTCCCCGTACAATGGCAAGCCGCTCGTCGTCGAAGTGCCGGAGGAGATCGGCGCGATGACCCTCGACGGCCCGACGAAAGAGGTGAACGTGTTCGAACTCGTCAATGAAGTTCAGACGCCTATCTCGAAGGAACGGACTAATGAGATCATCACGGACCTCAGCTGGGCGTGGAACTTCCACCTCCCGGACATCGACACGTACAACCTCCTCGGTGGAAACTGGGGCGACACGAAGAACTACCAGTGGCCCGAAGAGGACTGGCCGGCGACCGGGACCAACAACACCGGTCTGTACTACATGATCCAGAACGGGATGGTCGACCACGTGTACGAGTAAGCCACCAACAACCCACCACTGTCTGTCACGGTATCCCGCCTCGTCACTATGTTTTACGGTCATGCTGGTGTCCACAGCGATCGCTGTTCACGCGGACCTGTTGCACTGCTCAAGTTTGGACTGGAACGTGCGAATGTTCGAGTCCGATTCGTCGAAGAGGCAGAGAGAGATACCCATCGACGAGCGGAAATCGCCTAAATGAGTTCGTCGACGTTCCGCTGAATCTTCCGGAAGGCGTCTGCGATGGCCCGGATGTCTGCTTCCTCGACGAGGAGCATCGGGTGGCTGAACGAGATGACGCGTTCGGTGACTTGCTCGACGCCGGGGAGATGCAGGCTCCGGTACGCTGGGACGTCTGCGTCGTCGGGGACGAGGGCTTCGACGCTCTCTCGCGAGAACGTGGGTTGGTCGTACATCGGGTAGGTGTAGCCAGTCCCCGAGGGAACGCCTTCGGCACTCAGGGCCTCACGGAAGTCATCGCGCGAGAGTCCCTCGAACGAAGACGAGTCGTACTGGAGTTCGAAGATGCAGTACCCGCGAGCCGTGATACGGTCGTCCTCGGGCTTGGCCGAGATGCCGTCGATGGATTCGAGTTCTTCGCGGAGAATCGCCTCGTTCTCGCGGCGTTTCTCGTTCTGTGCTTCGAGTCGTTCCAGTTGTGAGCAGAGCAGGGCACCCTGGAACTCGGTCATGCGGGCGTTCGATGCGAGTTCGTAGTGTCGGTACGCCTTCCCGCTGACGCGGCCGATGTTGTGCAGCAGGTGCCCGCGCTCTGCGAGTATTTCGTCGTCGGTGACGACGATGCCACCCTCACCGCCCGAGAGTGCCTTGGTCTGCTGGAAAGAGAAGGTTCCCACGTCGCCGATGGTGCCGACTTTCTCGCCGCGCCACTCGCTCCCCTGTGCGTGGGCCGCGTCTTCGATGAGGAAGAGGTCGTGTTCCTCGACGACGGGCAGGAGTTCGTCGAAGTTCATCGGGTAGCCGCCGATGTGGACGCCGACGAGGCCGACCGTTTTGTCGGTGACTTGCTCGGCGACCGACTCGGGGTCGACGTTGTGCGTCTCCGGGTCGACGTCGACGAACCGGGGAACCGCGCCGATAGACGTGACGGCACTCGCCGTCGCGATGAAGGTGTACGGCGGGACGAGGACTTCGTCACCGGGCCGCACGTCACACATCCGGAGTGCGACCTCGATGGCGATGGTCCCGTTCGCGACGGCGATGGCGTGCTCTGCGTCGTGGTAGTCGGCCCACTGGTCTTCGAAACGCTCGACCCACTCCGCGTTTCCGGAGGAGCGACACCAGACGCCGGAATCGAGCGCGTCGAGTACGTTTTCTCTGTCCTGGTCGTTCACTTGTGGCCACGGTGGAATCTCTAGCTCTTCGACGGCCTGGGGGCCACCGTGGAGTGCTAATTCACTCATCTGCCTGAGAATGCGTCCGTCAGTTATTAAGTTTTTACCCGCGACGAGAACCTACCGCCGTCGTCGATTTCGAACGATGGTTCGAGTCACTGCGTGTGCGTTGGTTCGAGGCGCGTCTCGAACACCATCTCCGCACCGGGAACCAGTTCCGTCTGTGCCGCCAGACAGCGTCGTGCCGTGTAGCTGCGCTGCCAGAGTTGCTTGTACTCGGTAGTCGGGAACTCGTCGTAGCTCTCTTCGTAGATCGGTGGGAGGTTCGGTTCGACGACCGAGGTCTCGGCTGGCGTCTCGCCCACGTCGACGAGCAACGCCCCTGGCGGGTTCGTGGTCTCGATGTGGTCCATCGACCGCAGCGTCTCCGTGCGAAGCTTGTAGCGACCGTCAGTGAGTTCGTCGATGCGCTCGGCGTGGAACAACGGGCCACCACAATAGCCAGCCTCGTGTGCCAGCATGCCGTCTCGCACGACGACCGCCCCGTCGGGCTCGACGTCTATCTCGCGCGTTACGTCGATTGGAAGGCCGTGAAATGAGTCGTAGCGAACCTGACAGTGTGCAGACCGTGCGCCGAGCCCGAATTCGGTTATCTCTCCCGCGGTGTCGTTGTCACCCGTGAGGAGTTTGTCGTGGTCGTCAGCCGGGTAGCGGTCCCACGTCGTCGGCTGTGCGTACGGGACGTTGTGGTAGAGGAGTTCACGCTGGAGGTAGCCGTTCGTGCCGAGGAGCGTCGATTCGTCGTAAGTCAGGAGTTGTATCGCCCCGGCGTCGGCGTGGTCGTGGACGAGTGCCGGTCCGACCGAGAGGAGCAGATACGATTTCGTGCCACTCTCTGTGTCACCCCCGGTGAGCGCGACTTGCCCGTCGACGAGTTCGTGGCTCGGGAGTCGCGTCAAGTCGGACTCGTCCAGAACGTACCCCTGTGGAAGGCGTCGAATACGCCCGTCGGGCGTCGGTCGGCGTCGAAAGTCGACGGTCGAGTCTCGCCAGTGGGTCGCAAGCGCCAACCACGCGAGTTCGTGGGCGTGTGTCTTGAAGACGAGTCGCCCGTTGTACACGCTCTCGGTTTCGGGCAGGCGATTCAGCGTCGCAGCGAAAGTGGGAGCGACTCGGCGGCCGAAGTACGAAAACACGTCGTCAGCCACGGCCTGGTACCGACCGTCGCCCGTGTCCGCCGCCACTCGTTCGAACAGCGCGAGCCACGTACACTGGTGCTGGTGATAGCTCGAATCACCGTACGGGGCGACCATCCCACCGGGCGTGACGACTCGCGTGTTCCGTTCGAGCATGTTCTGGACCGAGCGCGAGGCGTAGAACTCGTCGGTCAGTCCCCGGAGGCCTGCCCACTGAGCCAGCATCGACTCCGCGAACCCTTCGTAGTTCGATGCTTGCTCGTGGAACTCCCGCCGGTTCCACCACGACTGCCACACCGGGTCGGTTCGGTCGCTGAACTCGTATGCGGCGGCTTCGTCGGGGAACAGGTGACGCGCGTAGTCAGCGTAGAAACACGCCGCGATGGCGTGATTCGGAACGTGCTCCCACTCTGATTCGCGCTCATCGACGTACTGGCCGAGTGCCGCATCTGCACCGGCGACCCACGTGTCGGCGAACGAGGCGCGTTCGGCGTCCGTCAGTTCGTCGCCGACGAGTTCGTACGCCGTGCCAGTGAGAATCGACGCGAAGTGGTCGCCCTCGCCGATGTCTGTGAGATACGCCACGGCTTCGTCACGGTACGTTTGGTTCCCGGTCTCTGCCGCGAGAACCGCGTATATCGCCGCGAAGTCCTGCCGAATCCGACTTCGTCCGCCCCACTCTGCCTCGTCGTACTCTCCGTCCCAGTAGGGTTCGAGGTGTGGTCGTCGCAACGCGCTCACCGCCGACTCGAGTACCTCGACACGTGTCTTCGCTAGGGGCATCGTCGACTAGCAGTGTGCATCGAACCGGCATAATGGTTTGGCGACGGCGACCTTGCGGACAAATCGCGAGCCCTGGCCGGGGAGCAAAGTATTATTAGCGGGCGTGTGAACGTCTGTCTATGGGTGACCAATCGAGCCCACGCTCAGATAGCGAGAGCACCGACGCCGCCTCACAGGGCGGCCGTCGTCGGCCCTCGCGTACAGACGTCGCCGACAACCGCATCGTCGAGCGACGAGACCCCGTCGACCAGAGCGAGAGCGGCCTCGTCTCACGCGACTACCAGCCGCGTCACGGCGGCCCGGAACTCATCGCGTCGTGGCCACTCGGTCCGACGCCATCACAGACCGAACCGGGTGCAGTCGACTGGGAGGTGACCAGTTCGGAGTACGTCCAACTCCAGCGCAACCTCACGGTCAATCACTTCCTCGGCCCCATCGAGTACACGAAGATTTACGCCGGCATTCGTGGCCGTGGCCGCGTCGAAGGCGGCGGGACACTCTCGCTCAAACTCGAACCCATCCACTTAGAGGGCGACGAGTTCCAGACGGAAATCACGCTGACCAACGACGACGACGAACCGTTCATGACGCCGATGGTCGAGTTCACGCCCGACGGGCGGGTCTACCGTGAACACTCGTTCATCGGCCGCGAGATGTACGGCGGGTACGTGTTTTCGGCGAAGGTCGAAGACGGGACGGGCTACCTCGACCAGGGAACCGCGGTCCACCTGTGGAGTGAGTGAGATGCAGACGATAGGCCTCCTCTACGACCTGCACATCAGTATCGGTCGCTTCCCGCACGAAGACGAACACGTCCAGCACGCTGCCATCGACAAGCTGAACGAAGTCGGCGTCGACTGGACGCTGGCCGGTGGCGACCTGCGCCTCATCTCGCCGTGGGAAGACGCGACCCAGTGGGGCGAGTGGCACGGCGACCCCGACGACGCCTACTACCACAGCGAGTTCGGCAAGGCGAAGCGACTGCTCGACGAACGCCTCGACAGCGACTACCACGTCATCCGCGGGAACAACGAGCGACCCCTGAGCGCGTACCGGAAGCACTTCCCCGCGGAGGACCACCCGCTGTGGTTCCACTTCGAGGAAGACGGCGCGCGCTACGTGTTCCTCGACTCGAACCCGCACGACGGGACCCACCCGCTCACCGAGATTCAGAACTTCGTCACGGCCCCGCAGATATCCATGCTCGAACGGCTCATGGACGAGGACCCGGACATTCCGACGTTCGTCTTCTGTCACGCCCCGTTGTGTAAGCACACGGAGCTGGACGAGAACTGGGAGACGCGTTCGAAACCGTACTTCTTCGTCCTCAACTATCAGACCGTCCAGAGCGTGCTCTCGCGCGGGAACACGGTGCTGGTGAACACCGGGCACTACTACTACGACCACGGCCGTGGCAGCAAGGTCGAGAACGGCATCGAGTTCGTCCTCTCGCGCCATCTGAGCCACATGTCCGAGGAGTCGGACTACGGCGGCGACGTGCGCTGGATGAACGTCGACACGGAGAACAACTACGCCGAAGTGCGCTACTACGACGTCGGCGAAGACGAAGAAGGACAGTTGACCGAAACGACCTGGTAAGTCAGTCGTCGTTGTCGGCGGTGGCGGTCGTCCCGCCTTTCTCGTCGAGCGTTTCGAAGTCGCTCGCAGCGTCGGCGTCGAGCGGTTCTGACTCCCAGTACTCGTGGTGGTCGTCCATCCGGAAGCACGCCGCCTGCGTCTGGCACTCAGTCTCGACGAGTTCCGGAACCTCTCCCGTACAAGCCTCTCTCGCTTCCGGACAGCGGTTGTGGAACCGACAGCCCGATGGCGGGTTCTTCGGGTCCGGAATGTCGATTTCACGTACCGGTGGCTTCGTCTGCTGTGCCTTCTGTGCGAGGTCGGGGTCGAGCGGCGGCGTCGCCCACGCGAGCACCTTCGTGTACGGGTGTTGCGGGTTCTGCAGGACGCGGTCCGCGGGGCCGATTTCGACCAGTTTCCCCAGGTACATGATGCCGATTCGGCCGTCGGCCTTCTCCGCCAGATACCGGGCGTTCGAGAAGTCGTGTGAGATGAACAGGAACGAGGTGTCCACCAGCTCCTGCAGTTCGAGCATCAGGTCCATCATCTCGACGCGCAGACTCACGTCGAGCGCGCTCACCGCCTCGTCGGCGAGGATGAGGTCCGGTTCCATCAGAATGGCCCGAATCAGTGCGACGCGCTGTTTCTCACCGCCGGAGAGTTGGTGTGGGAAACGCGTCGCGTAGTCCTCGGCGGGCTTCATCCCGACACGCTGGAGTAACCGGTAGATGTGGTGTTCGCGCTCGTTCACGTCCATGTCCGGCTGCCAGCGTTTCAGCGGGTCCGAGAGACAGGAGACGATGGTCCGGTTCGAGTTCAGCGAACTCCCCGGGTCTTGGTGGATAATCTGAAGCGACCGACGAATCTCGTCGAACGGGATGTCCGGATTCCGTGAGTCTTTCGCCGCCCAGATGTCCTGCCCACGGTACTTGACGCTGCCACCGGTCGGCCGCTGGAGGCCGACGGCGGTCTTGCCGAGCGTCGTCTTGCCACAGCCGGATTCGCCGACGAGTGCGAGCACGTCCTGTTCGGCGATATCGATAGACACGTCGTCGACCGCCTTGACGACGCTATCGTCGTGTGAGAAGATCTTGTCGAGGAAGCCGTCACTCTGAAAGTGGACTTCGACGTTTTCGAGTGAGACCAGTGGTTCCGTGCTCACGTGTCACCACCTCTGTGGGCGTGCGCACCGAGCCCATACGGCACCGACTGTTGGGCTTCTTCCGAGTAGAAGCACGCCGCTTCGTGTTGGCCTTCCACCTCGTGGAAGTGGGGGTCGCTCTGGACGCACTGTTCACGCGCGACGGGACAGCGCGGGTGGTACGAACAGCCAGCCGGAACGTTCACCGGGTCAGGTGCCTCGCCCTCGATGGGTCGCATCTCGTCGAGCGGTGCGTCGACGCTCGGCACCGACCGAAGCAGCGCACGAGTGTACGGATGCCCGGCGTCCCTGACCACGTCGGCGCTCGGGCCGTACTCGACGAAGTTGAAGGCGTACATGACGCCGAGTCTGTCGGCCAGTCCCGCCACGAGCGGCAGGTCGTGCGTGATGAAGACGACCGTCAGGTCGTAGTTCTCCTGTAAGTCCTGCAACAGCGTCAGAATCGTCCGCTGCATGAGCAAGTCGAGTGCCGCCGTCGGCTCGTCCATGACCAGTATCTCCGGTTCGAGGATGAGGCTCAGCGCGATGAGGGTGCGCTGTTTCATCCCGCCGGAGAGTTCGTGGGGATACGCGTTCATCACGCGCTCGGGGTCCATGTAGAGGTCCGAGATGAGCCGGTACGCGTGGTCCATCCGCTCCGAGTAACTCGCCCGGTGAGCGTGGATGGTCTCCTCGAAGTGGTCTTTGATCTTCATCGTCGGATTGAACGAACTCATCGCTCCCTGGAACACCATCGAGATCTCGTTCCAGCGAAGTTTCTTGAGTTCGTCGTCTCGGAGATTGAGCACGTCGACCGGGTCGCCGTCACGCGGGTAGTACGTGATATCGCCGGTGACGATACCGGGATTGACGACGGCGTCGAGTAAGGCCGCCGCGAACATCGATTTCCCGCTGCCGGACTCGCCGACGACGCCGAGGATTTCTTCGCGGTAGATCTCCATCGAGACTTCGTCGAGTACGCGGGACTCGCCGCGGTCCATGTCGAACTTGACCGTCACGTCGTTCATCTCGATGATGACGTCGCGCTCCTGTCCCCGTTCGTGCGTCCCGAGCGCTGCCTCGCTACGGGACACTCGCATCACCTGCTAGCGAGCCATCGCGCGCTGCGAGCGGTGGCGTGGATACTCTACCGTCGATACCGTCGACCGTGGTGGTGTGTTTCGTGCGCATGTGTCGGTTGGTGGGTATGGTGGCCAGCACGGTTCAGTAGTTCCGGAGGTACCGCAGCGTCCCGTACCCGACGAGACCGAGGGTGAAGGCGGTGAGTCCCCAGATGCCGAACATCCCTGCGAGGACACCGTCTTCGACGGGATGGCCGAGCATCCACAGGACCTCGAACGTGTACCCGATCGCCGTGACGAGGACGCCGAAGACGGTCAGTGACAGAAAGAACGAGCGACGGAGCGCGAAGACGCCACGCTCGACGAGGCTCGCATCCTGCCTCGCGTCTGCTCGCATCGTATTCGATACCATGTGTTAGCAATTCAGAAGACAGACACCTAAAGGTTGTGTCGCCGTACTGGGTGGATAGGCGTTCGCTGCACGGGCAGCAGACGAAATTCGTCGCCGACTCCGCTACTGTGTCTCGACTGACTAGCAGTCGGTGAGTGGCCAATCGACTCGTCGTTACTGTGTCTCGGTGCGCTGCTGTGCCCCGGGCGTCCTGGGTCGATTCATCGGTCGCCGGGAGAGGACACCGACCTCGACGCTGCCGCGTCGATAGCGGCCCAGTTCAGTTCGAGCGTGCGCGTCGCGTCGGCGAACGAACAGCGAACGAGCGACTGGTCGTCCGCTTCGCACGCCTGAAGGAACTGTTCGACCTCTTTCGCGTAGCGGTCACACGTGCCGTCGAACTCGATTGCTTCACCGTCTACCAGACCGGTCAATCGTTGGTCCGGATAGTCGAGGTGCATTTCGAAGTCGTCCCCGACGATGTCGAGTTCGACCGTCCACTCCGGTGCGGTGACCGACGACGAGACGTTCGAGACGACCCCTGTCTCGTGTTCGAGCGTCGCGGCGACGGCGTCGAAGTAGTCGATTTCTGGCGTCCCGACCGACTCGCTGCCGGCCGCGAACACGCGGTCGACTTCCCCACCGAGGTAGCGAAGCAGGTCGTACACGTGCGTCGCTCGAACGTTGATGTCGCCGCCGGACAGTTCCATCTCGTTGCCCCACTCGCTCGCGAGCAAGCTACTCCAGTAGCAGGCGTCGAGGAGCGCGATTTGCCGCTGGTCGATGAGTTCGATGGCTCGTTCCGTGATGGCATCGTACCTGAAGACGTACCCAGAACCGGTCACGACGCCAGCGTCGTCGAGGACTCGTTCCCATTCGCGGGCGTCTTCGGGATGGAGACCGACGGGCTTCTCGACGAAGCAGTGGACGCCGTGTTCGGCCGCGAGTTCCGCCTGGTCGTCGTAGGCGAACGGGGGAATCGCGACGAAGACGATATCGAATTCTTCCGCCTCGAACAGTGTGTGGTGGTCGGTGTAGACAGACGCGCCGCGCGGGTCGGCCGCGTCACGCGCCGCTTGTTCGTTCACGTCACAGACGGCGACGATCTCGTGGCTGTCGACGTCGTCGACGCAATCCATGAGACCGCCGGCCATCTTGCCAGCTCCGATGAAGGCTATTCGCATCTCGTGTTCATCTCACTCGATAGAACCTTCAACGTTGTGTTGACGAGTGACAGACGTGAGTAACAGCGTGGCGAAAAAAGGGGAACGATCCAGTGATGGCAGACGGGGGATGCCGGTAGCGTCGGCAGTCCGGTAGCGTCGGCAGTGTCGTGGAGTTGTCGAGTGCCTTCAGGCCGACCAGGTGGAAGAGAGCGGGACAACGCAGTCGCCACCCTCGACGAGGACGTACTCGTAGCCAGCATCGGGGTTCTCGGAGTCAGTGAACTCCTTGACCGTGGTCCGTTCGCCGACCGAGAGCGTCACGCGGTTGCCGGATTCTTGCGTCACGCCGGTAATCTCGTACGCACCGTTGCGCATGTCGACGGCGTCGCAGTACACCCAGCGACCGACGGCGTCCTCGATGGACGCGCGATTGCCACCGTTGCTGTTGTGCCCACCGGCGAGTTGGACAGTTATCTCGTTGTCGAGCGTCAGCGACCGAGTGAAGTCTTCGACCGTCCCTTCGAAGCGTCCCACCGGATTGCTGACGAACGGCTGCCCGGGGTCGTAAGAGCCGTCGTCCTCTTCGTTGACCGGCCGGACGAGCGTCCCGTCGCCGAGGTAGACCTGACTGACTTCGCCGTCGTTGACAGAGACGACGGCGTACTCGCCCTGGACCTGCACCGTGCGGTCGATGGTGTAGACGGTATCGCGGTCGTAGGTCCGGACGACGTAGTCGGTCCGACCGTTCGTGAGTTCGACCTTCACGGCAGCGACCGGCCCGGACGCGACCTGCATATCGCCGTCGTCGAACGATTCCTCGTCGCTGTCGACGGTTTCGACGAGCGGACTGGAGATGGACGCGACGTACCGGTCGTCGACGTACGGTTCGACGACCGAGGTGAACGTCGTGTCGAGGTCGGTCCCTTCGCGATGGGCGAGGGCGTACCGGAACTTGTCGGGGTTACCCCACCGCTGTGGAGGGTTCCCACTCGCGATGGCCACGTCGTCGCACTCGGTGAGCATCGTCAGCCGGAGGTGCGCGTCGATGTCCGTGTCGAGTGCGTCCCAGTAGTCGACGATGTCCCAGTCGACGCTGAACGCGCCGGGGTCGTCGTCGCGGCTCACGTCGTAGAGGTAGTTGTAGCCGTTGCCGACCTCGCGGTTGTAGTCGGTGTCCTCGCCGCGACCCGGCTTGGGGACGTTCGGACCGGCGTAGGTGCCACCGTCCTGTTCGGTGAGCGAGAGGCCCTCGATTTCGAGCCCGGTGTTCGACTCGAACTCGACGTCGAGGAACTCCACGGTGGAGCCGTCGAGTTGGAAGTCGTCGAAGTAGAGCGCGCCGGTCTGGCCCTTGCCGACACCGCCGAAGATGCCGACTTGCGAGTCGGTCGGACTGTCGAGGGTGTAGGACCCAGCGGCGTGGGTAGACCCACTGCTGTCGACGAATTCTACGTCGACGCCAGTCCCGGACTGGGTGACGGAGAGGCTGAACCACGCGCCTTTCTCCCAGTCGTTCATGTTGTCGTGGTCGCCCCAGGTGTTGCTCTCTGGGTAGTAGATACCGATTTTCGCGGCCGGGTCTGCGCCCTGATTGCCGACGCCGGCGACGACGCGGCGGCCCTGGTCGTCCGTGCCGAGGGAGACCGAGTGGTTGTGGTGCCAGTAGTCGTTGTAGCCGGTGACCGCGCTGTTGATGTCGACGGTGACGTCCACGTCGCTGCTGCCCGCGTCGATGGCGAGGCCACGCCAGTCGTGACTGTCGCCGTCGGGGTCGTATACCCGCGTCGACCACGTGCCGGTGGTCTTCTTCTCGGTCGACGCCTGAATACTCCCGACGCCGTTGCGCACGACGAACTCGGAGACGCCGTCGGCGAGACTGTAGCTCAGGTCGTCGCCGGGCACTTTCGCGCCGTGGAAGCTGAACAGGTGGTCGTCGCCACCAGCGACGCGGAAGAAGTCGACCGAGTACGAGTCCTCCTCGTCCACGGCGACCTGCATCGTCGTCCGTTCGTAGGCGTCACACTGGTCGTAGACGTTACTCGCGTCAACGTCGAACACCTGTACGTCGTCGGTGTGGTCGAAGAAACGGGGCTTCGAGACCCACTGTTTCTCCTGTTTGTTTTCGTCGACGAGGACGGTGTTGTGACTGACTGTGTTCGAGGTCCAGTTCCGACGCTTTGGCCAGCCACCGGTCTCCTCGGGGTAGCCGAGGTCCGGACTGAGATTCAGGCCGTGTGCGAAGACGCCGAGGTTCAGCGTGTCGCGGTGACAGTGACTGGTGCCGTACCCCTCGTCGGGGCCGTACGCGTTCCGACCGTAGTAGGTCCAGACGCCGCGGCCGTTCTCCGCGTCGCCCGCACGAAGCGCGCTGAAGCCCAGTCCGGCCAGTTGCGTGCTGTCGATGTCCAACGGCCCTTCCGCATCGAGGACCGCCTGGATGTCGTCTTTCACCGAGTTGGGGTCGGTGTCGAAGATGCCGCCGCGAAGCCCGTCGGTGGACTGGTCGTTACGGAGGTAGATCCACCGCGCGAGGTCGTCGCCGCCGTGGACTTCGTACGCCCGGACGAGGTTGTCCGTCTCGATGGTGTACTGGAAGCCCGGTGCCCCGGCCCCTTCCGTGTCACCGTACTTCGGGACGTACTCGTTCAGGTACGTGATGGGGTGTTGGGTCTTGAACGACTGCTTGAACACGGGATTCTGGTAGAGGTCTGCGCCCTCGTAGGCGTCGTAGCCGTTGAGGGCGTCGGCAGTCCCCTGCAAGGCGGACGCGACGAGGCTGTTGTAGTGGGGCGTCCCCTCGTAGGGGTGGCCGTCGCGGTCGAACTTCGTGAGCAGCGACGAGAGTACGTCGCCGCCGGTGATGTACCAGTTCCCCCACGGCGTGCCGTCGTCTTCGTACTCCAGTCCGCCTGCTTTGAACAGGAAGTCGAGGGCGTCTTTCGTGTAGCCGTCGGCGTCGTCCTGAATGACTGCCGAGAGGGCGAGCGTCGTCTGGTGACTCCCGAAGTTCCCCCGAATCTGTGCGTCCTTGAACGCCGGGAGTATCTCCTGAATCAGGCCGGTCTCGATGTTCGCTCGGATGTCTTTGACCGACGACTTCGAACCGATGCCGGGATACTCGGCTTCCTTCTCCGAGAGGAACGAGACCATCTCGTCGTCGCCGGACTGTGCCGGGAAGACCGCGTCGTACGCCTGCAGTATCGCTTTGATGCGGAACGACTCCCAGATGGAACCGGCTACCTTCCCGCGCCCGGTCCCACCGTGTGAGTTGTTCGGCAATCCGTTGATGTAGGTGTAGCCGCTCTCTTCGAAGTACACCGTGTCTTGCAGACTCAACTCGGGATAGACGTCGGCGATACGGTCGAGCAGCACCGAGGCTGCCGTCGCGTACTGCTGCTCGCCGGTGTAGAGGTAGGCGTCGCGTAGTGCGACGGCCAGTTCACGATGGCCGTATCCAGCGAACCAGTGGTTCGCCCACGCGACGGGAACCCAGCGCTGCCCTTCCGGACCGAGGTCACCGTTCTCGTCGACCCAGCCAGTGCCGTCGTCGACACCCCAGCCCGCACCCATCTCGGGGTGTTCTTCGTTGACCAGCAGCGAGTCGTCGGCGAGGTCCGGATCGAACTTGCCGGCGTCGTCGAGGCCACTCTTGCGGTACGCCTCGTAGTCGTTCGTCGGGAGTGTGTACGTGCCGTTCGTCACCTTCCACTGCTTCCCGGGTTCGCAGGCGTAGCTGAAGCCGGAGAGCGGGTGTTTCGAGTCCCAGCCACTGCCAGGGTAGTAGCCGGCGTTGCCGCCGGCGAGCCAACCCGCCCGCGGAACGTCCTGACTCGTGACGTACTCCCAGAGTTCGTCCTGCGAGAACGTCGAAAGGACGGTGTCTGCGTCTTCGACCGCGCCGTCGCGGATGTCTTTCGCCCAGTCGTACTGCTGGATGTTGTCGCGTGCTGCCTGTCGTTCCTCGTTCGTGTAGTAGGTTACTCGTGTCTTTTGTGCTGTATCGGTTGGGGTTGCCCCGGCCATGTTCGCGCCGACCATCGACGCCAGCGCCGCGACTCCTGAGGCTTTCAGGAAGTCCCGGCGGTCCACCGGCAGTGAGTCCGCCACCAGTGAGAGGTTCGGGTCGAGCCATTCGGTCCAGTCGTCGTCGGATGCGCCGCTCCCCCCGACATGGGATGTGTTGTCACTCGACATCGCATCTGGTCATACCCACTAAATCTTAATAAGTATTCGGTATGTTGATTATTCTGAATTATCTGACTTCCTCGTCCGGGAGAACGTCTGTCCCGGACGAGCGACTCACCGCATCGACGTGAGATACGCTCTGTCGCGTTCAATCGCCTCCTCGTAGGACAGGTCGTCGGTGACGAACTCGACGTTCACGTAGCCTGCATATCCCTCGTCCGCGAACGCACCGAGCACCGCCTCGAGGTCGAAGAACGCGTCCGACAGGAGACACCGGTCGCGCGTGTCGCGGTCGGGCACTGCCTGCACGTGGACGTTGTTCGACAGGGGTGCAAGTGCCCTCGCCTCCTGCACGAGCTCTGCCGGAGCCATGCCGAACAGTGGCTGGTAGTTCAGGCCACACGCCTCGTGGTCGACGCCCTCGACGACACGTCGGGCACCTTCGGTCGTGTTCGTCAGTGTCCCTTCGTGCTTCTCGACCGTGACTTCGAGTCCCATATCTGCCGCCAAGACGGTCGCCTCGTAGAGGTCGGAGACGACCTCGTCGTGGTGGTCGTCGTCCCGGTCTTGCCACTCTTGGTCGCCCGCCCAGACACGGACGAGGTCCGCCCCGAGTCGGTCGGCGACGCGAAGTTCGTGTGAGAGTTCGTCGTGGAAGCCAGCCGTTCCGGGGCGGAGATACGACCCGTAGACCGGAATCGCGAGGTCGTTCGCCAGTGCACACTCGCGAATCGCGGCACACGTCGCTTCGTCGCCGTCGCCGACGTGGTCGCCGCCCCAGACTTCGACACCGTCGTAACCCGCGGCCGCGGCGGCATCGAGGACAGCCAACACGTCCTGCTGCTTGTTCGAGATGGTACAGAGACCGAACTGCATGGTTGGTCCTTTCGGGTGAATTGACAAAAGCGTTCCCGCATTCAGGTTCGACGGTCCGGGGCCGGAAGCCCACCGTCGGGGAACGGTACCTGCTCGACCTGCCGGTCGTCGAGCACCGGCAGCAGCTGTGGCACGTCGAATCGACCGACCACGTCGAAGACGTTGAGGCCGAACACCGGGTCTATCTCGGCGGTCGTCGCCCGGTCGCGGAACGTCGGCACGTCGTCGAGGGTGACGGCGACGAACTCCGCGTCCGCGACCGCGGCGTACAGTGCGGGGAACATCATCCGGCCAGCACCGACGATACCGAGTCGCTCGCATCCGATTCGCTCGCGGAGGTAGTCGGCCGCCCGGAGCACATCGAAGGTCCGCATCGCGAGCAAGGAAGTGCCGGTCATCAGCGCGTCAGAAGCGAGTTTGTACTCGGTCCCGTGGTAGTCGAAGTACGTTCCCCCGTTCGCCAGCGGCGTGTTCACGTTGCGCGACCGGACGCCGCCGACGCCACGGGGGTCGAAGACGAGAACGACACCGCGTTTGCGAGCCCACTCGTCGACGTCGTCGCGGTAGGCGTCGATGTCGTCGGTCCCGTGCGGAAGTAACACGATGGTCGGTATCGACTCGTCTACGTCCGGGTCACGAACGATAATTCCGGTGGTGACGATGTCGGGTTCACTCCGGAAGAACACCTTTTCGCGGACGAGTCCGTCCGATTCTTCGCGCTCGATGGACCGTGGCGAGAGTCGACACCGCGACCGGTCGAGGTCGAAACGGTCCCGAAGGCGGTCCGGCAACTCGTCCACGTCGGGCCGTTCGGTGTCGCTCGTCCGTCCCGTTTCGTCGAGGAAGTCACGGACGAGGTCGACGACGTGGCGTTCGTCGGGGTAGGCTGCGTTCACCTCGCCGTCGGGGAGGCAGTGCAACGTTTCCACAGCCTCGACGGCCGGGTCCCCAGTCTCGAACGTCGGGTCTCGGCCCTGCAAGTGGACACGGAACCAGTTGACCGCGGCCTGTCGCAGCGTCGGGGAAAACCCGTGCGTCTCCGGCGACACCGTGAGGTCGATGTGCTCGGCCGCGTCGTACAGGCCGTACACCGACTCGGCGCGCTCGACCGTTCTGTGTGCGCCCTCGATGCAGAGGAAGTCAGACTGCGCAGCGCCAACACGAACCGGCTTCGGGGCGAATCCGGTGAGGAAGTCATCGTATCTGGGCCCGCGCTCGATTGCTCGCCAGAGAATCTGTTCGCCGTCCTGTGCCTGCCCGGTCTTCATGTAGTCCTCCTTGCTCGTCACGAAGCAACAGGGCATCGCGGCGGCGAGGCGGTCGTCGGCAAGCATCAGGTAGCCCGTCTGCATGCCGCCGCCGGAGTTGCCCGTCGCGCCGATGCGGGTCTCGTCGACCTCGGGCCGTCCAGCCAGATAGTCGAACGACCGGATACAGTCCCAGACGAAGAACCGGGCCAGATTCGTCCCGGCGAGCAAGCACTGATGCCCGAGGTAGGTGTGTTCGATAACGTTCTCTCTCGGGGTCGTCCCCGTTTCGGGGTCGTAGAACTGGTGACGCTCGCCCTGCCCGATGGGGTCGACCGCGAGGATGGCGAACCCCTCGGCAACGAGGTCGAGACACACTTGCTGGTAGACTTGCGCCGCTTTTCCCGTCGACGAGTGCCCACAGAAGAGGAGGACACCTGGGACCTGCTCGGCTTCGGACTCGTCGTCGCTGCGTTCGCCGAATTCGTCAGCTACTGCGTCGGGAAGATAGAGGTTCGCTGTGACGTGGAACCCAGGAAGACTCTCGAACACGACCGACTCGACGACGTAGCCGTCGCGTTCGAGCGTTCCGGTCACTTCGGGCCGAAGTGGCGTCTTTTCGCTCGGGAGTCCACCCATCGCGTCGAAGAAGTGCTCCCGAGCAGCGTCTCGTCGGGCCGCGGCGGCCTCGACCGAATCGACCGCTTCGCGAGCGCGCTCTGCGGCCGCGAACTGCGCGTCTGCGCGTCTGCGAATCTCTCTCGGAAGCTGTGCACTGGCGTCGTAGAAGCCGTCGACGTTCTGGGCGAACGAGTCCATCGGTGGACTGAATCGACGTGTACGAGTCGATTAAAGCTTTGCCTGCGACGGTCGCCCCACCCGAGTTATCCCCACGCGAAGTCGACCGCCCCGTGGACTGCGGAGCCGTTCAACAGCCGTTCGTCGGTCTCGTAGCTCATCCTGACGAGTTCACGCCGTTTCTGTAGCCCGTACCGTTCCAGGACCTCGGTCGTCTCGGGTGACGGGAAGGAGTCGACGACGAGACACGGGTCAGTGAGGACGCCGGCGGCCCCGTCGAGCAACCGGGGGAGGTCGGCGGGGTCTGGTGCGACGATTGGGCCCAGTTGTGGGTGTTCACGCCCAGGTCGAAGTATCGCGTACGCTCGAAGGCTGCCGTCGTCTCGGACGCCAAGTGCCGACGTGCCGACTTCGGACAACAGGCGACCGAGGAGCTTGCTCCTGTCGACACCGACCGTCGCGTAGTCGAGTTCGTAGATGGAGTCGCGGGCACTCGGCGTGAGTACCGTCGCTGCAGTCTCGGTGTCGGGACTGGCGTCGAGCGGGCCGGTCCAGCGTTCGATGGGACCCGCGTCTTCGAAGTCGTGGTCGTGATAGATGGACGCGCCGTACTGCGTCGCGTCGAGGCCGATGGCTGACGAATTCGCGTCGCGCGCGTAGTCTAGGCCTCGTTGGAACAGTTCGGTTCCATAGCCAGCGCGCCGATGGTCTTCGTCGACGAGGACCATCCCGATCCACGACACGTCGTCGTAGGTGGCGACGCAGGTGGTCGCGACGACGTCGCCGTCGATACGACCAGCAAAACAGCCGTTCGGTGAGAGTGCGAGAAATCGCTCCCAGTCCGCTGCCACCTGATTCCACCCTGCCTGAGTGGAGAGGCGTACGCCAGCCTCGACGTCGTCGAGGGTGAGCGTGGTAATATCGAGCACGTCTACCACTCACGCCGGGAGGAATAAAATGTATCGCTGGCACAGTCACCCGAAATCGGAGACGCGACCGGGCGGAGTTTTATCTACCGTCGGCGAGAGTGTCTCGTATGACAGTTTCCGTCGCGGACACTGAGCTGTACGTACTGAACTTACACCGGCGGATGACGTTCCACTTCGGAAACGTCCACGTCGCCGAAGGCCCGCAGATTCTGCTCGACGCGACCGTCGAAGTCGACGGCGACGAGTATCGCGGCGTGGCGATGGGTGCGCTCGCGCCGATGTGGTTCTACAAGGATCCGGACCTCACGATGGAGTCCGGCGTCGATGCCATGCTCGACGTGTTCGAGATCGCGTGCGCGACCGCCGAGGAGATGGCGGCCGAACCGTCTGCGTTCGCGTGTTGGCAGGCACTCTACGACGCCATCGGGAATGGGACGCCGGACACCGACCATCCTGACCTCCTCTGGAGTTACGGCGTCAGCCTCGTCGAACAGGCAGTTATCGATGCGACCTGCACAGCACTCGACACGCCCTTCCCGGACGCAGTCCACGAGAACGACCTCGGCATCGACCTCGGCGCGATTCACGATGAACTGACCGACGCCGAGCCCGGTGACTTACTTCCCGACGAACCCCGCACCGACGCAGCGGTTCGGCACACTGTCGGCCTCAGTGACCCGCTCGTCCCCGCAGACGTGTCGCCCGAGGACCGACTCGACGACGGCCTCCCACAGACGCTCTCGGAGTACGTCACCGAGCAGGGCATCAGCCACTTCAAGATAAAACTCGCCGCAAAACCGTCCGACGCCGACCGTCTCCGGCGCATCTACGACGTGGTCGACGACCACCTCGACGACTACGCCTTCACGCTCGACGCGAACGAGCAGTACGACTCCGTCGCGGCGTTTCGCGACCAGTGGACAGAGATGGCGGCCGACGACGACCTCGCTGCGTTCTTCGACCACCTGCGCTACGTCGAACAGCCGCTACCCCGCGACGAAGCGTTCAGCGGACAGACCCGCGAGGCGTTCGCAAAGTGGGACGACCGGCCGCCAGTCATCATCGACGAGTCCGACGACTCGCTCGACAGTCTCCCCCGCGCGCTCGACAGCGGCTACGACGGCACGAGCCACAAGAACTGCAAGGGTGTGTTCAAAGGTATCGCGAACCGCTGTCTGCTCGAACACCGTCGCCAGCGAGACGGCGGTGAGTACCTGCTGAGCGGCGAAGACCTCACCACGCTCGGTCCCGTCGAACTGCAGGAGGACCTCGCCGTGATGGCCACGCTGGGCATCGACAGCATCGAACGAAACGGCCACCACTACTACCGCGGTCTGAGCATGCTCCCCGACGCGGTCCAGGAACAGGTCCTCGACGCACACTCGGACCTGTACACGCGTCACCCGGACGGTTTCGCGACACTCGCCGTGGAAGACGGCCGCATCGACCTCGGCTCGGTCGTCGAGGCACCCTTTGGCCACCGCGTCGACCTCGACACGGACGACCCGATATTCGTCCCGCTGTCGGAGTGGACGCTCGAATCCATCTACCTGTAAGCAGTCCCGCGGGGAAACCTATTTTCGGCCACCGTGAGTAGTCGTGTCATGGACTGTCGCCGTCTCACCCGAAGAGCCACGATTCACGAGGGCGTCGCTCGCTGGAACGCCTGCCACCCGACCGTCGCGTTCGACCACCGCATCGCCGAACAGCGACTCTTCTCCCCCGCTGACGGGGTCGCCACTACCGCGTGGGGTGGCTTCGTCGACGGTGACCTCGCGGGGTTCGTTGCCACCAAACGACTCAGGGAACCGGTTCCGGGGTACCCGGAGACAGACACCGGCTGGGTGAGTCTCATGGTCGTCGACCCGTTACTCGCAGACCCGGTCGAAGACGGCACGACGTTGCTCGAAACGGCCGTCGGAGACATGCGAGACGACGGCATCACGACGATACGATTCGGTGTCGACATCCGCAAATTCTTGCCTGGGCTGCCAGCCGCCGCCGAGGTGTACGCCCCCGCACTGGAGTCGGTCGGGTTCGAGCGCGGCCGAGAGCTGTGGGACCTCTACTGTGACATCGGCTCGCCCGACGCTCGCGCGGCGATGGCACCGCACCTCGACGCGCCCGACGGCGTGCGAGCGCGTCGGGCCCGACCCGAAGACGAGGTCGCACTTCACGCGTTCATGGAGCGCGAGTTCGACGGGCGCTGGGCGTACCAAGTCGAGACGAACTGCCGTCTTCCCGGTGGCTTGCAGGACTACTGGCTCGTCGAGCGAGACGACGAGGTGGTCGCGTTCGCCCGGACCGGCTGTGCCGATTCGTCGGTTCTCACGGCCTGTGTCAACTGGCTCGACCGCTGGGGGGCGCGCTACTGTGGCCTCGGTCCCATCGGCGTCGCCGAAGACGAACGCGGCAACGGGTACGGTTTGCACCTCATCGCGTCCGCGATGGATACGTTCCGAGAAACAGGCTATCACCACATGACCATCGACGGCGTCGCAGCAGGCTTACTCGACTACTACGCCCAACTCGAATTCAGCCCCGAACTCGCGTTCGTCGGCTACGCCACCGACCAGTGACCGTCGCCTCTTCTCGACCGACCGCCTCGCTCACACCGGCGTCGATGTCACCGTCAGGACAACACTCAAGTTCCACGCCGTGGCATTCTCTGTCGATGCAAACCGCGCTATTCACCAAGGTACTCAGCGACCGCAGTCTGAAAGACGCCTGTACGGTCGCCGCCGACATCGGCTACGACGGTGTCGAACTGATGTGTCGCGACCCGCACTTCGGTGTCGACACCACCGACGAGGAAGCAGCCGAGCTGCGCGACCACGTCGCAGCCCTCGGGCTCGAGATCCCGTGTCTCGCGACCTACACCGGCAGCTACCTCGACAAGAGTGAGGACGAGCGCGAGGAACAACTCGACCAGCTCGAACGGTTCTGTGAACTCGCGACGATACTCGACGTGGACCTCGTCCGCCACGGGCCCGGCGGGCCGTCCTCGTTCGAGGCCGAAAAGTCCGACTACGAGGAGGCGGCGGGGTGGTTCCGACGTGCTGCGGACCTCGCGGCCGAGTACGACAAAGAACTCGGTGTCGAGATTCACAGCAGCACTATCGTCGAATCGGCCGCCGACGCGCGCTACTTCCTCGACATGGTCGACCGCGAGAACGTCGGTGCCATCCACGACGCCGGGAACATGTTCATCTCCCGGTCGGACTACGGTGCGGCGTCGGTGAAGATGCTCGGCGACTGGCTCCGTCACGTCCACGTCAAAGACGAGCGGCGGGTCGCCGGCGACGGAGACGGGCGATTCACTGTGCGGACCGTCGAAGGAGCGGAGTGGTTCGAACCGGCTCTGCTGAACGAGGGCGACGCCGACCACGCGCCACTGTTCGACGCACTCGCCGCAATCGACTACGACGGGTTCCTCACCGACGAGTGCCACGTCGCGCCGACCGACGACCGCGACCCGGTCGCCATCGCGCGGGGAGAACACGAGACACTCGACCGTCTTCTCTCGAACGCAGGGCGGTAGACGGGGGAGACACGAGGCGAGAGAGAGACGAAGCGGCACAAACACGAACCGTTTTGGTCCAGCGGGCCGACGCTGGTGGTATGTCAGCACACGTCGGAGTCGTAGGACTCGGACTGATGGGGACGGCCCACGCGACGCGATTGCGCGAGGCAGGGGCCACTGTCGTCGGCGCGGACGTGAGTGCCGCGGCACGCGAGGAATTCGCGTCTGAGTTCGACGCCCCAACGTTCGAGTCACACGAGGCATTGCTCGATTCGGGCGTCGACGCGGTCGTGGTCACGGTCCCGAACTCGGTACACGAGGCGGTCACCGTCGACGCACTGGAGCGTGGCGTCCACGTCCTCGTCGAGAAACCACTCGCGCACACGGTCGAGAGCGCCGAACGCATCGCCGCCGCCGCGCGCGACTCCAGCGCCTTCTGTACGGCTGGCTTCGTGATGCGCTACTACGGCTGTGCCACGGCCCTCCTCGACCGCTGCGCTGCAGGCGAGTTCGGCGAGGTCCAGCACGTCGAGGCTGCCTACGTCCGCCGCGATGGTGTCCCCGAGAGCGGCTGGTTCCGCGACGCGCCCCTCGCCGGAGGTGGCGCACTCGTCGACATCGGTGTCCACGTCCTCGACCTCGCACTCGCGAGTATCGACTTCCCTGCAGTCGAGGGTGTCTACGGTCGCGCACGGAGCGAACGAGAACCCCTCTCTGTCGAAGACAGTGCCACGGCACTCCTCCGCTGTGCAGACGGGTCGACCATCTCGCTAGAAGCCGCGTGGGCGTCCAACCGCGAACTGCGCAAAGAAGTCGTCGTCCGTGGGACCGAGGGTGGGGCGACACTCGACCTCGTCGACGAGACGCTCACGGTATACGACGACCCGACCGAGGAACCCACCGTCGTCGAGACGGGCGAGACGGTCTGGTTGACGCCGGAAGTCGAGGCGTTCGTCGCCGCCGTCGACGCCGACCAGCCGCCGTCGACTGGGACCATCGACGAGGCGCTGACCGTGCAGCGAGCCATCGGCGCAGTGTACGAATCGAGCGACACTGGGGAGGTGGTCCGTCCATGAGCGACGGCCGAGTACTCGCCAGGTGTCGGCCGACCGCTGGACGGACGACTCCGGTCCGGGGGCGACGATGACGACCCTCGGCCTCGGTCTCGTCGGCCCGAGCGACCGTCTCGAACGGCGAGTTGCGCTGTGGCAGACCGTCGACGGGGTCTCCGTGACGGCGGTTGCCCCGACGGATGGGGTGTCTCCAGCAGTCGACACCACGACCGTCGAAACTGTCCCTGCGCTCGTCGACACGGGGAAAGTCGACGCACTCGACTGTGTCACCGCCCCTGCCCGAACCCGGGAAATCGCACTGGAAGCCATCGAACAGGACGTCCCTGTCCTCTTGCCGTGGCCAGTCGCCGAGTCGGTCGGGGACGCATCGGCCGTCGCCGACGCCGCAACCGAGGCGGACTGTCTGGTGCTTCCGACGCTCACCTCGCGATTCGCCCCGCCCCGTGTCCGTGCGAAAGCGCGCGTCGACAGCGGTGCGCTCGGCTCGGCCGGGAACGTCCGGGCCGCACACCGATACCAGCAAGAGAGCGTAGACGGGGAGGACGAAGATTGCGACGACGGCGAACTGCTCGCGGCGCTCGGAGTCGAACTGGACTTCCTTCAGTGGGTGTGTGGCGACCTCGTCCGCGTCTTCGTCCGTCGTGCCGGCATCCCGGCAGCCGTCGTCACCGGTCGGTTCGCAGACGACACCGTCCTTCACGTGACCGTTCGCGAAGCCGGTACGTCCGGGTACGGCTTCGAACTCGCTGGTGACGAGGGCCTCGTGGAGTTCGACACGACCGACTCACCTGGCGTCTCGACGAGTAACGGGGCCGTCCCGGTCGGCGAAGTCGACCCGCTCCGCCGCGTCCTCGTCCACTTCCGCGAGTGTGTCGTGGGCGACGCCGAGCCGCGGGTTACAGTCGCTGAAGCGGCAGATGTGCTGCGAATCGCACGCGCAGCACTCGACTCCGAGACGACGAACGAGCCAGTCTCCATCGACACCACCCAGGCCAACGATTAAGCACCTGTCCACGAGAGTTCCTCTCGATGACCGACAGCCTCGAGTTCACTACTGGGTCTAGCGACTGGTCGCTGTTCGCGGCCGGCGACTGTTGTCTCGACCCCGCCCGACGCAGCGACGACGATTCACTGCTTTCTCCTGCCCTCCACGACCGTGTCGCCGGTGCAGACTGTGCTGTGGTCAACTTCGAAGCCCCGGTCAGAGCCGACGGCACTGCGGGAATCCCGAAGAGCGGACCACCCCTCGAAAACGACCCAGCTGCACCGACGCGCCTCGCCGACGCGGGGTTCGACGTGGCGGCTCTCGCGAACAACCACTCGATGGACTACGACTGGGAGAGCCTCCGTCGGACCATGACCGAGTGTGAACAGCACGGACTCGCGGTTTGCGGGGCGGGCATGAACCGCACTCGTGCACTGGAACCGGCGACGTTCGAGGCCGCGGGAAACAGTGTCGCGATACTCAACGTCTGCGAGCGCGAGTTCGGCGTGGCGCGCGCAGACTGTCCCGGAACGGCGTGGTCCAGCCATCCAGACGCACGCAAGCGAGTACGTGACGCGGCGGCCGACTTCGACGTCGTCGTCCTCGTCTCACACGGTGGCGTCGAATACGTCCCCTTCCCATCACCGGAGCGACGCGCTCAGCTACACGAGTTGGCTGAGGCGGGTGCAGACGTCGTCGTCGCTCACCATCCACACGTCCCGCAGGGGTGGGAGGTCCACGACGGGACGCCCATCTTCCACAGCCTCGGCAACTTCGCGTTCGACAAGATGGCCGACGACACGGCGACGAGTTGGGGTCTCACTGTGGAACTCCACTTCGACGGCGACGAACTGGTCGGTGCCGACCTCGTCCCGACGGCGATGGTCGACTCGGTCGTGCACGAACTCGGTGTCGCGGACGAGCGCGACCGCGAGACCCATCTGGACTACCTGCACGACGTCGCCGACCGCACGTCGACGGCGCTCGACGCGCACTGGCAGGCCGTCGCCGTCCAGACCTTCTACCGGTCGTACTCGAACTGGTTGCTCACGGGCGTCGGTCACGATACCGCCGCACTCGAAGCGGCGCGAGAACAGCCACACGACGAGGCGACACAGCAGGACCTCTGGGACGCGAGCGAGACGACGCGCCGCGAGGAGATGCTCGTGTTGTTGAACGTCTTACGCTACGAGGGCCATCGACAGGTCATGACCGATGCGCTCGCCGTCCTGACCGGCGAGGTGGCGGACCAGCGCTCACCCGAGATTCAGATTGCCGTCGACGGCCTACTCGAGTGGACGCGCCGCGAGTGACGGCCGAATAGATACGTGTCGTTGAAGTCTAAAGTGGTCGAAAGGTTTTATTCGGTGGGGCGTGGTATGGTAGGGTATGACGACCGATAGAGAGTTGCCAGTCCGACTTGGACTCCTCTCGACAGCGCACGTCCATACGGGTGGGTTCGCTCGTCTCCTCTCGGAACGGGCCGACGTGGAGTTCGTCGGCCTCACCGACGACGACGAGCAACGTGGTCGACGGGCTGCCGACGAATACGATGTCCCGTTTCTGGGTCTCGAAGCGCTCCTCGACGACTGCGACGGTGTCCTCGTCTTCTCGACCAACACGACCCACGGGAAGTGGGTTCGCGCGGCGGCCGACGCCGACGTCGACGTCCTCTGTGAGAAACCGCTGGCGACCGACCGCGACGAAGCCGCAGACCTCGCTGCGACCTGCGAGGCGGCAGGCGTCAATCTCGCGATGCTGATGCCGCTCCCGTTCACCGACCCCGCCCGGCGAGCCAAACGCGCCTACGACGATGGTGCCATCGGCGACCTCACGATGGCGGTCGGGACGAACCGCGCGAAGTTGCGCAACCGTCACGAGACGGGCTGGTCCGCCGACGAAGAACACGCCGGCGGCGGGGCCGTGATGGACCACACCGTCCACATCGTCGGCCTCGTCCGCTGGCTCACGGGCCGCGAAGTGACGAGCGTGCACGCCGAGTTGGCGACTATGCAGGACGGCCCGGAGACGGAGACCATCAACGTCCTCTCGATGGAACTCGACGACGGGACTCCGTTCACCCTCGATGGCTCGTGGGACCGACCCGAGGAGTGGCACTACTGGGGCGACGCGACGCTGTCCCTCTTCGGTGACGACGGTGACCTCCACGTCGACTGCTTCGACTACACCTTCCGCGAAACGCGAGATTCGGGCGACGACCCCGGCATCGCGTCGACGTACTGGGGCGAAGAGCCCAACGAAGCACTCCTCGTGGACTTCATCGACGCGATTCGAGCGGGGCGAGAACCCGAGGTCTCGGGGCGAGACGGTGTCCGCGAGGCTGCCGTCTGCGTCGCCGCCTACGAATCCGCGGCCGCTGGCAGACCCGTGGAGGTCAAGTACTGATGAGGCTACCCGAACAGTCGGTCCACGAGCCGACTCCGAGCGGGGTGAATCCATGCGAGAAGTAGGAATCGTCGGCCTCGATACGAGCCACCCAGCAGCGTTCGCGGAGATACTCGACGACCGGGACGACGTGACAATCGGTGGTGTCTGGGACGACGGGACGGTCCGCGACGACGAGCACGTCGACCAGTTCTGTGCCGACACCGACGCGGAGCGGTTCGAGGACGTGGAGACGATGGCGGAATCGGTCGACGGGGCGATGGTGCTCACGGTCGACTGGGAGACGCACGTCCCGCTCGCGACCGCGTTCCTCGACGCCGACGTGCCGACGCTCGTCGACAAACCCCTCGCCGCCGACCTCGCGTCATTGGACCGATTGGAAGCGAGTGCCGAGGAGGCCCCACTGTGTGGCGGGTCGGCGGTCCCCTTCCACCCGGAGTTGCGCGCCCTCCCCTGTGGTGGCGAAGATCGTACCATCTTCGCTGCGGGGTACAACGACTTCTACTACTACCGCGTCCACCTCTCGGATACGCTCAGGCGACTCGCAGACGCACCGTGGGCCGCCGTCGAACCGACCGATGACCCGGGTACGACGCTCCGTGTCGTCTTCGAAAACGGTGTTCACTCGTGGATTCGCTACGACGGGACGCCCGACGAAGGTGTCTTCGGGGTCCTCGACGTGACCGACTCCTCGACCACGGCCGTCGAGATTCGAAGCGGCGAAGACAGTTTCGCGGCCCTGTACGAGCCGTACATCGAATCGTTCGTCCACGCCATCTACGGCGACCGCGACGACACGGCACTGCTCATCGACGCCGCACAGCTCGGACTCGCCGTCGAGGCTGCACTCGATGCGGGACGGCGTGTTACCCCCGACGACGATGTCCTCACCGAGACGAAGAAGGACTCGTCGACCTTCGTCGGGAGCTACGAACCGTACTACTGACGATGGTGAGAAGGAAGAACGACTGCGGCTGGTCGAATCGACTTACACCGCCCTGCTGATTGGTTGCTGGTTGCTGACGACCGAAGCGACTTACTGGCCCGAAACCCGGACCCACGAGTCGGTCGCTGCCGACTCGTACACCGCGTCGAGGACGCGAAGAACGCGAATCGCATCCGCGATGTCTGCTGGATTCGGTGCGTCTCCGTCACGTGCGGCGAGGAACTGCTCGAAGAACGACAGCCCCCAGCCACCGCCGTAGCCCGGCACCGGCGTGTACTCGTGGGTCACCTGGCGATGGGGCGTCGCTGTCCAGTCGTCGGCCGAAGAGTCGAGTTCGACCGTCGTCTCTTCGTCGAAGCCGAACGTCGACCCCATCGGGTCCCAGCGGCTCCGCCCGTCGGACCCGTAGACGTTGAGCGTCGTGTCGTACCGCCCTTCGCGCAGGAAGTAACTGCACGTGTGGGTGCCGATCGCGCCGCTCTCAGTCTCCAGCTGGATGGTCGCGCCATCCTCTACGTCGACGCTTCCTGTCCCGTGCGTCGTCATCGCGTTGACGCGGACGACCGGTTCGTCGAGTATCCACTGGAGCAGGTCGATCCAGTGGACGCCGAGCCACTGGACGATACCGCCGCGGCTCGCGTCGGCGTCGAATAGGTAGTGGTCGGTGTCGCGATGGTCGAGTGCGGAGGCGACGAAGCGCATGTCGAAGCCTCGAACGTCGCCGTAGAACCCTTCTGCGGCGAGTTCTTTGAGCTGCTTGGAGATGGGATGACCCCGCCACGTGTACGAGAGGCCGACGGTCGCGTCGCTCGCTCGAATGCGGTCTGCGAGTGGTTCGAGGTCGGCAGCAGTTCGTGCCGCCGGCTTCTCCGTGAACACGTCGACGCCTCGCTCGACGGCTGCGCGGACGAGCGCCGGTGTCTCCCGGTTCGCTGCGGTTACCCAGAGGAGGTCGATGTCGGTGTCGTCGAGTAGCTCCGACGTGGCTTCGTAGTACGGGACGTCGGCGAGCGTGTCGATACCGAGTGCTTCGGGTGTCGCACCGTATGGGTCTGCACAGGCGACTACGTCGCAGTCCAGTTGTGCGATACTCTCCAGATATGGCGCGCGGTGGTGATGGTCTAGACCGACGTAGCCGATACGTGCAGTCATTTGAACGCCGGGATGACCTCGTCGCCGAGTCGTTCGAGACACGTCATCGTCGGCTCCTGTGGCTGACCCGGGAACTGGACCCGAACGAGGACGTGGTCGACGCCGAGGTCCTCGTACTCCCGGAACTGTTCGACGCACTCCTCGGGCGACCCGATGACGAACTTCTCGTCGAGTTCCGACCAGTCGACTTCCACGTCGTGTTCGTCCATGTAGGTCTGGCCGTAGCGCGCGTAGATCTCGTAGAGGTTCAGCAAGTACGGTTCGATGGCGTCGCGCGCTTCCTCGGTGGTGTCGGCGACGAAACAGTCCCGCATCAAGATGACCTCGTTCTTGGAGCGGTCCATGTCGAACTCCTCGATGGCGTCCTCGTAGACACCAATCTGGTATTCGAGGTCCTCGAGCGTCGACGACGCAGAGGCGATCCAGGCGTCACCGCGGTAGGCCGCTCGCTTGATGGCGACGTCCGCGTGGCCGCCGATCCAGATGGGCACGTCGCCTTTCGGCGGCGGCGTCACGAAGGCGTCGTCGTAGTACCAGAAGTCACCGCTGTGGTCGACGCGCTCGCCGTCGAACAGTCGGCGCAGCAGGCCAACCGACTCGATGAACCTGCCCACTCGTTCGTCCATCTCGACGCCGAACACCTCGAGTTCACGCTCGCGGTAGCCCAGTGCCGCCCCGAAGGCCGCGCGCCCGTCGCTGAGTCGGTCGATGGTGGTGAACTGTTCGGCGAGGTGGAGCGGGTCGTAGAGCGCGGGTAACATCGCAGCGGTCCCGAGCTGGAGCGAGTCGGTCCGCGCAGCGATGGCAGCGAGTGCGGTGACGGGTTCGACGAATCCCTCGTCGTGGACGTGACGTTCGCCTACGGTGACGGAATCGTACCCGACTTCTTCCATGAGTTCGGCCTGTTCGACGAGGTGTGATTCGTCGAACACGCCAGCTTCGGTGTGGTACTGATTGAGGAAGACACCAAACTTCACGCGTACACCACCTCGGGATACTGGCAAAGGTTGCTAGAACTGTAGCGCAGTCTGCGCATGCGTAACATACCTCCCCTTCTGCCTCGGGTGTATTATAAGTTGTGTCGTCGCACATTTCTCGTGGCTCTGGGGTAACCGAGCATCGACCCTCGCGTGTTCATCTCTCCCAAACATTTTTACTTCCCTTGGCTAAACGAGAGGTATGGCAGCAAACGACGCACGCAACCCGATAAAGGCGGTCCAGACGTCGCTCGACGTGCTCGACGTCGTTCAGGAGCACGAGTCGGTGGGGGTGACGGAACTGGCGAACGAACTCGGCCTGACCAAGGGGACGGTTCACTGTCACCTCTCGACGCTTCGGCAGAACGGGTACATCGTCAAGGAAGACGGCCAGTACAAACTGGGGCTCCGCTTCATCGACGTGGCCCACCGCGTCCGGAACAGACACGAGATATACGACATCGTGAAGGACGAAGTCGACCGGCTCGCGGAGAAGAGTGGGGAGATGGCACTGTTCACCGTGGAAGAACAGAACCTCGGCGTCTGCCTGTACAAGGCGCGTGGCGAAGACGCCGTCCAGACCGAACTGTACGTCGGCTATCGCAACGAACTCTATCACACCTCTGTGGGGAAGGCACTGCTTGCGTGTAAGTCTGAGGACGAGGTGTCGCAGTACATCTCCGAAACCGAATTAGAGTCGCTGACCGAGAACACCATCACGGAACCCGACGCGCTTCAGGTGGAACTGGACGAAATCGCAGAGTCGGGGTTCGCGTACAACAGAGAGGAGAGCATCGCCGGCCTCACCGGCGTCGGGGCGGCGATCCGGAACCAGGACGGCACGGTGTACGGCGCAATCGCGGTCATTGGTCCGACCAGTCGAATGAGCGAAGACCGCCTCGACGAGGTCGCAGAGATGCTCTATCACTCGGTGAACGTCGTCGAAATCAACGCCACGTCGCTGTAATCGTTTGGCTGTGTAAAATCACCGTTTTCAGTTCTTCTATCTCCCGTATTCAACCGTCTGAAACGTTAGTTCTGGTGACCCCCCGGAAAACCGGTGTGAGCGTTACGAACATAGTATCGTAATGATTTCGAAAACGTGTTTCGGACCGTCAAACGTCGTCGTTCTCGGTAGTACCAGGGTCGAGCAAACACTGCTCGCCATCCGCCTCGATTGAAACCGCAGTTTCGCCGAACGGGACCGTACAGTACGGGCCGTCGTACCGTGGATAGCCAGTCAACGAGACCTCGTCGCCGTCGACGGTGAACGGCTCGTCCCAACCGAACGTGACGCGCCCGAGCGACGGCGAAGTGTACGTCATCGACTCGGCATCGCCCGATAGCGAGGCGGTAGACACGGCGTCGACGAACCGGTCGAAGGAGCCGTGTTCTTCGCGCCGACCGACCTCGCAGACCCACGCCGTGTCGGTCGCGGCTGCGACGAGGTCGTAGGGAGTCGGCTCGTCAAGGCCGAGGAGGTCACAGACTTCCGCTGTGGGCGGCGCCCAGTTCGTCGGTTGTGGCGTCCCGATGGCGAGGTACCCGTCGCCGCGGCGACCGCAGACCCAGTCCCCACACTCGACCCACTCGTCGAACGCGAATCGAGGCACGTAGGCGTGGGTGAACGGCTGCTCGGCTAGCGAGGCGTCGAACCCCGGAATCGCAGGTGGCTCGTACGGCGGGTCGCCGACGCGATAGAGCGAGACACAGACGTTTCTGTGGGATGCAGCACGGGGGAGGACCCCGTTTCGTCCCCAGTAGGTGGCCATCCCATCGTCTCGTTTCGCTTGCGGGTGATTGGTGAAGACGACGGCGCGGTCGCCGAGCGACGCCTGCCAGACGTGTTGCTGGAAGCCGAACTTCCCGGGGCGATAGTCCTGGACACAGCTCAGCGAACACGCGGGCGTCCGGTAGGTCGTTATCTCGGCACGTGTCAGGGCGGTGTTGTTCGGGTCGGGTGTGTAGTCCGGTCCGTCTGCGTGCTCTCGATGGTAGCAAACCGCCGGTGCGATCTCTGCGTGGCGGCGGCGATAGCTTCGCGGACAGACGGATAGGGCCGTCTCGGCGACGTCACGATGGCCCATGACGAGTTGGCCCCAGAAGAACAGCGTGTCGTCGGGACTGGCCGGGTTGACTCCAAACGCGGCGGCTTCGCCCACGTCGAGGCCGTGGCGCTCACGGTGGACGAGTTCGGGCGGGTCGTCCCGACCGACGGCACGAATCACGTCGGGGACATCGTGGTCGACGGTCGCGAGGACGAGCGCGGCGAGGCCGACGGTCTGGGGTGGGTCGCCGGTCCCCCAGCCGAGATAGCACAACGGCGCAACTGGCTCCAGTGCTGGGTCGAGAAGCGCGTCGGCGTACGCTCTCCCGTGCGTCGTCGCGAGCGCGCCGTCGAAACTGTCGACTGCTAGTTCGTACAGCAGGACGTTCACGAGGTCACGGGCACGCCGTCGAAGCACGTCGTCGGGGGCGTACTCCGCGAGCAGCAACAGTGCGAGGGCGTTCTCGTCGTAGTACTGGTTCGAGAGCCACTCGCTCCACCCGAATCGGGCACGCCAGTCGAGCCAGCGGTCGAGACGCCCCCTCGCTCGGTCGCGATGCCACGTCCCCGGCTTTCCGGTGACGGTGAAGGTGTCGTCGGCGAGGAGGTCGCCTGCGAGGTACTCGGCGGCCGCGTACAACACTTGGTGGTTCTCCGTCGAGAACCAGCAGTCGGTCGGGGCGTCGTCGAACCAGTAGACAGCCCGGCGGAGCGTTTCGTCGATGGCGTCGCGGAGAGACGCATCGATATCGGCGGCGTATCGGTGTCTGAGGTGCAACAGGGCGTGCAGTCCGAAGTCGGCACAGTCGGCACGAGAGCGAACGTGTTCCATCGTGACCCAGACGTGGTCGGCGTTTACGGGTGGGGCGTCGTGCCCGCGCCGCCGGAGTTCGAGCGGTGGAATCGCCAGATACGCCCGAGAGTGTGATGGGAGTCCCGACGGACACGCCTCGTTTATCGCCCTATCTGGGTCGGGCGGCGGGTCCGTTGCGATGGCGTCGAGGTAGGCGAGGCGTCGTGCGTCGGGGTCGTCCGGAAACATCATCTGACTGGCTTCCTCCAGTTCACGCGTTCTCGTGACGAGCACTTAGTCGTTCACGCCGGTGTGCTTATGTCCGCGCCGTGAAAGCATTGAGGTATGCCAACAGTTGCCCTCGTCGGAGCCGGGTTCATGGCTCGGACACACCTCGAACGATACGCCGAGATGGACGTCGACGTGGTCGCCGTCGCCTCTCGAACGGGACCGAGCGACTTCGTCGACGAGTTCGACCTCGACGCGGAGACGTTCACCGACTTCGAGACTCTGTGTCGAGCAACCGACCCGGATTTCGTCGACATCTGCACACCGACGGACACCCATCGCTCACTGGTCGAGACAGCGGCCGCCGCCGGGTGTGACGTCTTCCTCGAAAAGCCCATCGCGGGGTCGCTCGCAGACGCAGAAGCCATCGCGGACGCCATCTCGACGTCGGGCGTCACGTGCATGGTCGGCCACGTTCTCCGCTTCTTCCCGGCGTACCGAACCGCGAGAGACCGCGTCGAGGATGGCGGTATCGGGACCCACGGCGTCGCCCGCGCGAGACGACTCTCGCCGTTTCCAGAGTGGGGGTCCGACGACTGGTACGCCGACCGAGACCGGAGCGGTGGCCTGTTCCTCGACCTCGCGATACACGACCTCGACTACCTCCGGTGGGTCTTCGGCGACGTGTCTCGGGTCTTCGCGCGCCAGCGTCGTCGCGAGCGCCAAGAACACGGCGTCGTCACCCTCCGATTCGAGAGCGGGGCCGTCGGCTACGTCGAAGCGTCGTGGGCACAACCCGAGAGTAGGACGCTGACGAGCGAACTAGAATTGGCGGGTGATGACGGCCTCATCGAACTCGACTCGTCTGCAGCGCCACTCCGGGAGTTCCACGACGACGAGTCGAGCGTCCAGAACACGATGGCACGCGACGGCTATCGTCGCCAACTCGACCACTTCGTCGAGTGTCTGGAACACGGCGTCGAACCGACTGTCACGGTCGCAGACGCGACCGCCGCACTTCGACTCTCACTCGCGGCCGAACAGTCTGCGGCGAGTGGACGACCAGTCGACCCTGCGGAGGTGGAGCCATGACGGTCCGTGTCGGCGTCTGTTCGGCCGCGCACGTCCACACCGACGCCTATCTTCGGCTGCTCTCCGACCTCGACGACGCCGAACTCGTTGGAATCGCGGACGATGACCCGAAACGAGGACGTGAGGCGGCCGACCGGCACGGGACCGAGTCCACCGACAGTAGCGACCTGCTGGCCCGCGTCGACGCCGCAGTCGTCTGTGCGACCAACGCCGACCACCGCGAGTGGGTCCGACGGGCGGCCGACGCAGGGGTCGACGTCCTCTGTGAGAAACCGCTCGCCCCGTCCCTCGACGAGGCGTCAGAAATCGTTTCGCTCGCCGACGAGGCCGGCATCCACCTCGGAGTCGCGATGCCGCTTCGTTTCAGCGACCCGGTACAGCGCGCCGCGGAACGACTCGGGGACGACGCGGTCGGCGACCTCTTCGCGCTCTCGGGAACCAACCGAGGGCGAATGCCCGGCGGCTGGTTCGCGGACCCGGAGAAAGCCGGCGGCGGAGCCGTCATGGACCATACCGTCCACGTCCTCGACCTCGTCTTGCACCTGACTGGGCGTCGCGTGACCGAAGTGTTCGCCGAAGTCGACACGCGCTTTCACGACATCGCCGTCGACGACGTGAACGTCCTCTCGATGGAACTCGACGACGGGACACCGTTCGTGCTCGACGGGTCGTGGAGTCGACCGGACGAGTGGCACACGTGGGGCGACGCCACGCTCGAACTCGTCGGTGAGTCGGGAACACTCGCCATCGACTGTTTCGACCAGCGACTGCTCCATACCCGGAATTCGGGTGAGGCCGCCGGCGTCAACAGCGTCTTCTGGGGAACCGACCCCAACGAAGGGTTGCTTCGTGACTTCCTCGCGGCTGTCGAGGCCAACCGGCCACCAGCAATCACGGGTGCCGATGGTCAGTACGCGGTCGCGGTGGTCGAGGCCGCGTATCGGGCAGCGGCCTCCGGTGAACCGGAACCAGTCGACTTCTGAGGCACTCGCCACGTCGGCGGCCTCGTAGGCGCGCTGGTCACACCCACCGTGTCAGTCGATAGCTATACAGTGCAGAGACGAGATGATGACGGTATGACTCTGGACGTGGCTATCCTGGGCACCGGCCCGGACCCCGACGCAGACGGCGACCACGACGGCTACTCGATGGGCTACCGGCACGCGAACGCGTACGCCGCAGTCGACGGGTGCGAACTCGTGGCCTGTGCAGACCTCGACGAGGAGAACGCGGCGGCGTTCGCGTCGAACTACGACCTCCCCGAGGACTCAGCGTACACCGACCACACCGAGATGCTCGCCGACGCGAGCCCGGACCTCGTGAGCGTCTGTACACCGCCCGCGAGCCACGACGCACTCGTCACCGACTGTGCCGAAGCGGGTGCCGCAATCCACTGTGAAAAGCCGATGGCGACGACGTGGGAGGCGTGTACCTCGCTCGTCGCGACCTGCGAGGCACTGAACGTCCAGTTGACGTTCAACTTCCAGAACCGGTTCCGTCCGGTCGTCGACAAAATCGACAGGCTACTCGACGGCGGAGCCATCGGCGAGGTCGAGCGAGTCGAGGTCCACCGCGCCGACCTTATGCAGACCGGTATCCACAACTTAGACCTCGCCACCCACTTCGCCGGCGACACCGACCTCGACTGGGTACTCGGTGCCGTCGACGCCAGCAGTGGCCGGAAGTGGTACACGAACATGTACGCCGAAGACCAGGGACTCGCGCAGTTCCGGTACGAAAACGGCGTCGATGGCCTCGTCGTCACGGGCGAGGGAACCGACGAAGCAGCATCACTCGTCCGGGTGGAGGGCACCCGCGGCTGTCTCGAACTCTCGTTCTGGTCGGAGACGCCACTGCGGGTACGGCGTGACGGTGGGGACTGGGAGGCGGTCGGCGTTCCAGACGGTGACGCACAGGTCGGTGCGTGTCGAGAAGTCGTGAACGCCCTCCGAGAAGAGCGGCCGTGCGAACTGCGCGCCGAACGGGCCCTGCGAGTGACCGAACTCGTCTTTGGCGTCTGGGAGTCGGCGCGCACGAGCGGTCGTGTCGACTTCCCGCTCGACGTCTCGGGGAACCCACTGGCCGCCATCGTCGAGGACGAATAACCGCGCGAATCGTTAGAACCGCTCGAACCGCACTCAGTCGACCGTCCGGTCGCCGCGAACTCTATCGGCGAGGGCCCGGGCTCGACGCAGGATACGGTCCTCGTTCGTCGGTTCGAGCGGTCCGGCGTACTGCGACCGAAGTATCGCGTCGGTTCCCTCGTACCCACCCTCGTAGACGGCGTCTGCAGTCGGAACGTAGGTGAACTCCGCATTGGCGTACGCGGCGACCCACACGGGCCCGGGCAGCGACTCCTTGAGTTGCGTGGCGTACTCGACTAGCACTTCGCCGCCGAGGCCGACGAGCGTGAGGTCGTCACCGAACCCGAACGCCTGTATCGGATACGGATAGCACTGTGCGATACCGCCCGTCTCGTCCAACTCGTCGAGCAGTCGCTCCGCACGAACACGAAGGTACCGCTCCTCGCTCTCGCACATGGCCTCGAGTTCGGCCCTGTCCGGTGCAGGTTCGAACGTGACCGGCTGTTCGGTGAACACGGTTCTGAGCGGACCTCTGACGGGCTGCCGACGAGAGTCGACTGCGGCCCGAACCGCGTTGGCCAGCGACCGACCGTGTTGCGCCACGAGCTCCGGCTCTCGCCGAGGATACGGGTTCTGGTCGCCGGCACAGCCCAGCACGAACTGCGCGGTCGCGTCCGGATATTCCGCTTCGACGTATCGCGTCGCGTAACCCGCCCAGTCGCCGCTAAAGCGGGTGAAAAAGACGGTCGTCGTGTGACAGGCGTAGCCGAACAGAATCGCGACCGGTTCTCCGTCTCGTTCCGCGACGAGGACCGGAACGTCGTGGTCGACTGGCCCATCGGGGTTTTGGACGTGTGCGATGCCGTCTTCGACCGAGAGTCGACGGTTCATCGCGAACCCACAGCGCGCGTGACTGTAGCTCAGGGCTGCGGGCTGGCAGTCCTGTACCGCCGCGTCGATGACAGCGACGAGTTCGTCTTCGAGGCGCTCGCGGTAGGCAGCACCCCGTTCGTGGTACGGCCCGTCTTCGTCGGCGTACATATCGAGTTTGAACTCGCGGAACTCCGGCCCGCAGTGGGTGTGCGTCGCCGTCACCATCACCGCGTCCGGGTCGAGGCCGCGGCCGCTGGTGACACGCTCGACGACGCGTTCGCGCATCGTTCGCGGGACGAACAGCACGTCGGCCGTCGCGATGACGGCGACTGTGCCGGTTCCGTCCTCTAGCGCGGTCGCTTTCGCGAACAGTTCTTGCTCGGTTCCATCGGACGGCTCGGTTCGCTTCGCGAAGCCGGCCATCCACATCGACTGGTCGGGCGTAATGTCGCGAGTCGCCGTTCCGACCGCCCACCGACCTTTCTCGGACGGTGCTGTCTGCGCAGGTGGTACCATCGTACGTCACCGTTTCGCAGGGCTGTCAGGTAAGTATATCCCCGCGATTCGTGCGTCAGGGGCGGCGAGTCGGAGAGTAAGAGAGACGAACGGCTCTCGGCTCGGTCGGTCAGCTGTTGGCGATGTCCGTCTCCTCGTTGCCACCGACGGACTTGGCGTGCCGGGCGCGAAGCTGCGGGTTGAACACGCGGTCGAGTCCCTGTGAGAGGATGATGAGCCCGAACGAGAACAGGGTCAGCGCGAACATCGGCACGAGTAGCCAGTGACCGTACTGTCCCATGTTGACCATCGCGCCCGCCTGATACGCGAGGTTCATCATGACGCCCCAGTTGAGGGTCGAGAACGGCAGAAAGCCGAGGAAGTACAGCGCCACCGACTCGAAGATGACGATGCGTGCGGAGTTCGCCGAGTTGATCAGGATGTACGGCATCAGCTGCGGCACCACGTCGCGCCGAAGGATGGTGCCGGACGAGACGTCCATCGCACGAGCGGCCTCGATGTAGGACTCCTCACGGATGGTGAGCACCTGCGACCGAATCGAGCGGGCGAGGCCCGGCCAGTTGTCGATGGCCAGAATCATGCCGACCATGAACGGGTCCTTCGGCTGGTAGATGGCGGCGATGACGATGACGAGCGGCAACGCGGGAATCGTCATGACGACGTCCGAAATCGTCATCAACACGTTGTCCGCCCAGCCACCCTTGTAGCCGGCGACGGTCCCGACGAAGACGGCGATACCGGTCGCGACGATGGCACCAGCGACCGCCATCTTCAGCATCGCCGGCGTGGCGTGGACGACCTGCTTCGCGACGCTCTGTCCGAGTCTGTCGGTCCCGAGTGGCACCGAGGAATCGACGAACGCTGCCGTGTACGGTGCGCCGTCGGTCAGCGACGGCTCTTCGACGAACCTGACGCCGACGACGCCGACGAGGATGTAGGCGAGGACGATGAACCCGCCGAGCGGCAGCCGCCAGTCGGAGAAGCCGACCCGCAACGGGGCCAACACGTACTGGTCGAGTTTGCGGTAGGTGCGTTCGCGCCGCGTGCTGGTTCGCTCTGCGCCGCTCGTTCCGTCGTCGAAGATACTTCCCCGCTCCGAATCAGTCTTCCTGAGGGTATCGTGGCTCATAGCGTTAGTAGGCCTCCCGTTCGCCGGTGGTTGCCCGCGGGTCGATGATGCCGTACGTGAATTCGGCGATCAGGACACCGATGAGGGTGACAGTGGTGAAGAACAGGAATATCCCCATGAGGAGGGGGAAGTCCCTGTTCTCGATGGCGCCGAAGGTGTACCACCCGACTCCGGGGTAGCTGAACAACTGTTCCATGATGATGGAACTGCTGAAGATGCTCGCGATGCCGATCATCAGGCTGGTGTACAGCGGGAGGATGGCGTTTCGCATCACGTACCGTGACGCGATTCGCCCCTCACCCAATCCACGGAGTTCCGCGACGCGGATGTAGTCCTCACCCATGACGCGGATACTGTTCCCGCGCATCGCCAGTGCCTGGCCGCCGAAGCCGACGACGAACCCGGTGAGTATCGGTAAGGCCGCGTGCCTGATGACGCTGATCATGAAGGGCAGCGTAAAGCCCGGCGTCAGTGCGTGATTGTACCGGCCACCAGTCGGGAACCACCCCTGGCCGAACGCGAGGACCGATAGCATGAGGATCGCCGCGACGTAGTACGGGACCGAGGTCAGAATCGTCGCCACGAGCGACATCGACTTGTCGAGGTGGCCGCCCTCGCGATAGGCCATCAGCGAGCCGAGGAGGATGTTGGTGACGAACCCGAGCAGTAGCCCGTAGATGCTGATGAAGACGGACCAGGGCATCGCCTTGAACAGTAGGTCGAACACTGGCTTGTTCTGCCAGATGGACTGTCCGAAGTCCTGGTAGACAACGATGTCACGGAGGTAGAACAGGTACTGCTTCCAGACCGGTTCGTCCGGCTGAATCCCGGTCCGGAGTTCGACGAGATGGTTGATTCGCTCGATGTCGACCTGGTCCCCCTGCGACACGGCCTGCTGTACCAACTGCTCTCGCATCGCTTCGATGGGTCCCCCCGGCAACAACCGGTACATGAAGAACGAAATCGTGAGGACCACGAAGAGCGTGAAGACTGCCTGCCCGATCCGACTCACGTAATATCTCATCGTCTATGACCCAAAGAACCCACAGCAGACATATAATAGTATGGGTCACAATCCCAAACAACCAGCAGCGGGGACGGGGCAGTGACTCCACTATCAAAGCAGCAACGCGAGAGTAGTTCGACGGTCGAACCTATCGAGTCGTGACGTGGTTCTCTAGGACACCGACGCCCTCGAACTCGACTTCGACTACGTCGCCCTCGGCGAGCGGCCCCGGACCGTAGGGCGTGCCGGTCGCGATGAGGTCGCCGGGTTCGAGTGTGATAAGCTGGGAGATCTCCTCGATGAGTTCGGCGACGGTGAAGATGAGCATCTCGCGGGTCGCCTCCTGTTTCGTCTCACCGTTCACACGAAGTTCGAGTCGCGCGTCAGCAGGCACCTCGTCCGGCGTGGCGAGGAACGGACCGATGGGGAGCGAGCCGTCGAAGGCCTTCCCGCGGACCCAGTTCTGTTCTTCCGACTGGTCGTCGCGGTTCGAGATGTCGTTGACGCAGGTGAAACCGCGGACGTACTCCATCGCCTCGTCGGCCGAGACTTCTCGACACTGTTCGTCGATGACGACGCCGAACTCGGCTTCGAACTCGACGAGTTCTTTCCCCGGCGGGAGTTCTATCGCGTCGCCGTGGCCGGCGATGGTATTCGGTCCTTTGAGGAAGAAGTCGGGGCGGTCGGGGAGGTCTCGGTCGGCCTCGTCACGGTGGGCCTGATAGCCGCCTGCTTGGCAGACGATCTTCGTCGGTTCACAGGGCGGTAAGACCGTAACGTCGTCGAGGTCGTAGGTCTGGCCGCCCGCCTCGACGGTTCCGTCGTCGTACTCGCCAGTGCGGGTCCTCCCGGTCGGGTCACGGAAGCGAAGCTGTCGCATCGTGTCAGTCACGTTCGCGGTATCCTGTATTAGTGTTTTGGGAGGGGTCAGTCGCTGCCGAACTGGTACCGACTGTCACCAGTTCCAGCCGTGAATCCCCGCCACATCGTGACGGCCGAGACGAATATTTATACAGTGGGTTCACGAACGTCCGCTATGGATCGCGCACTCGTCGTCGTCGATTCGACAGAATCACACGAAAGTCTCCTGCGAGAAGCGGCCGATTGTACCAGCGGCACGCCCGCCTCGCTCTTGCTCGTCTCGTTCATCAGTGAGGAGAGTTTCCACCAGGACCAGGAGACGCTCCAGCAGATCGCATCGGCCGAGTCGACGTCGTACGGGGCTGATGCCCCAATCGAGGCCGCCCGTGGGGTTGCCGAGGCCGCAGGGCGGGACGCACTCGGTGCCGATGCCGAGTTCGAGACGATGGGTGCCGTCGCCGACGACGACGAGCAGGCAGACCGAATCGTCGCCATCGCTGCGGAGGAAGGGTGTGACCACGTGTTCCTCACCGGCCGTCGGCGCTCGCCCACGGGAAAGGCGCTGTTCGGTGACCGGGCACAGAAGGTGTTGCTCAACTTCGACGGCTACGTGACCGTCGCGATGGAGTGAGCCGTCGGTAGTTTTACAGTCCTCGCTGACTCGCTCCAGATAGAGATGGAAGAGATATCCACAGCTGACGCACCGCCGAGTATCGGGCCGTTCTCGCAGGCGATTCGCGACGATGGCCGCATCTACGTCTCCGGACAGGGACCCATCGACCCGGAGACCGGCGATATCATCGAGGGCAGCGTCGGCGACGAGACCGCCCAGACGCTGGAGAACGTCGACGCGGTCCTTCGCGCCGCCGACTGCTCACTCGACGACGTGGTGAAAGCGACGGTCTTCGTCCGCGATATGGCGAACTACGACGCCATCAACGAGGTGTACGCCGAGTACATGAGCGAGCCGTACCCGGCCCGAAGTGCGGTAGAGGTGGCGGACCTGCCGGTCGACATCGAAGTCGAGATAGAGGTCGTCGCGTCCGCGGGGACCCGCGAATGAAGGCGGTCGCCGTTACTCGTGACGACCCTACTCCCCGCGTCATCGAGGTTGCTGACCCAGAGCTTGGCGAAGGTGAGGTACTCGTCCGCGTCTGTAGAGTCGGCATCGACGGCACCGACCACGAAGTCATCGCTGGCAATCACGGCGGCTTCCCCGCGGGCGAGGAACACATGGTCCTCGGCCACGAGGCCGTCGGCGTCGTCGAGGACCCGAACGGGTCCGCGTTCGAAACGGGCCAACTCGTCGTGCCGACGGTTCGTCGCCCGCCCGCAACAGGTTCGAACCGCTATTTCGAAAACGGCGAACCCGACATGGCCCCCGCGGGCCAGTACGTCGAGCGCGGCATCGACGGCGCGCATGGGCACATGGCCGAGTACGTGACGGCACCACCCGAGTGTCTGGTCCCAGTCCCCGACTCGTTCCGGGAGTTCGGCTTTCTGGTCGAACCGCTGAGCAACGCCGTCAAAGCGGTCGAGCACGCCGAGGCGTCGCGGTCTGCGTTCGAGTGGGAACCGGAGAGCGCCTTCGTGTTGGGGAACGGCCCCCTCGGCTTGCTCACGGTCGCGCTCCTCCGCGAACAGGGCTACGACCGACTCTACTGCATGGGCCGCAGAGACCGGCCCGACCCGACCATCGACATCATCGAAGAAACCGGTGCGACGTACGTCGACTCGCGCGAGACGAACCTCGAAGATGTGCCCGACGAGTACGAGCAGATGGACCTCGTCGTCGAGGCGACGGGCTACGCCCGCCACGGCGTCGAGGCTGTCGAGGCACTGGCTCCGAACGGGGTCGCTGCCCTCCTCGGGATTCCGGGCGACACGACGTTCGAATTCGACGGCGGGCGCATCCACCGTGAGATGGTGTTACAGAATCAGGCCATCGTCGGCAGCGTCAACTCGCACGTCGGTCACTTCGAGACTGCACGCGAGGCTCTCGCGGCGTTCCCCGACTGGTTCGTCGACGACCTGCTCACGGGCGTCTTTCCACCAGAAGATATCGAAGCAGCGTTCGAGTCCGACCGAGCGAAGATCAAGACCGTCATCGACTTCGAGAACTGACGAAGACTACTGTCCTCGTTTCAGAACTGTGCGCGAATCCGGTCGACGACGTAGTCAGTCTCGTCGTCGGTGAGGCACATCGGGTTCACGGTGAACGCCTCGGGCAGACTGTCTGCACCAACGAACACCCGTGGTTCCTCCCGGCGGAGACCCGAGACTGCATTGGTCGCCGACACGCTCGCTTCTTCGGCGTCAACCGTGACGACGACTTCTGGCGCGACGTTCACCTTCCCAGCCGCGGAGAGTGACGTTTCGACACCCGGCAAGTCGCCGAGTTCGTCTGCGACGTACTCCGAACGCTCGGTCCACTCCCGGGCGTTCGCGTCGTGGTCCTCGTCGAGGAACGCGTCGAGCGCGGCGAGCAGGCCAGCGAGTTCCTCTTTGCCCACCTTCATCGGCCTGCCGATGCCCTGTCGCGGGACCCCGCCGAGGGCGTCGGGGTCGAGCAGCTCGGTCGGCGGTTCCCACACCTCCGCAGCCGCGTGCATGTCGAGATGCTGGGCCGCGACCGAGCGAATCAGGTCTTCGCGCCCGGCGAGGATACCGGTCGTCTGCGGCCCCCGAATCGCCTTGCCACCGCTGAAGGCGACGAGGTCCGCCCCTGCCTCGACGAACCGCTTGAAGTTCGCCACCGGCGGGAGTTCCGCAGCGGCGTCGACGATGACCGGCACGTCCGCCTCGTGCGCGATGTCGCACACCGTTTCGAGATCGGGTTCGGTGTACTCCTTCTGGACGTAGGCGACTGCTGCGGTGTCGTCGGTGACGGCCGCAGCGATCTCCCACGGTTCGGTGTTTCGCGAGCCCGTCCCGAGGTGGCGGTCGTTCGTCCCCACGTCGACGATGGTCGCTCCTGCGGCGCGGAGCGCGTGGTCGTAGCCGGTCCGGTGTGTCCGGGGCATGACGATTTCGTCCGCGAGACCGTCGGTGTCGGGAAGCTGGTCCATCGCGGCGATGTCTCCACCGGCGAGACAGGCCGCTGCACCGAGTGCGAGCGCGCTCGCGGCGCCGGACGTGACGTAGCCTGCATCGGCACCAGTGACCGCTGCGATTCGGTCGCTGGCCGCCGCTTGCAGGTCCGAGAGTCTGACGAACGCCTCGGCTGCGCGGTCCATCGCTTCGACCGCTTCGGGCCGGATGCGACTCCCGCCGATACGCGTCTTGGTCCCCGTCGCGTTCACGACGTGTGGCACACCGAACGTCTCGTAAATCGTGTCCTCTCCACTCATGTCCCAATGCGCGCTGCCCGACGGCAAAAGCGTGGTGGTGAGTCGAACGCCTCGACCGTCTGCACTGGCGAAACTGTAAAGGCCTCCATGCGTGTTGGCGAAGGAGAGAACAGATGAAGACAGCACTCGCGCTGCCCGCGAAGCGGGACCAGCGGTGGGACCTCGCGGCACAGGCCGGCGTCGACCAGGCGGTCGTCCACCCCCACATGAGCGACGTGGACAACGGTCGCCGTGGCGACACGCCGTGGTCCTACGACGACCTCCAGCGACTCCAGAACGCCTACGAACAGACCGGCCTACGACTCGGTGTCATCGAAGGCGGCACCCCACTGACGGACACGACGCGACTCGGCCTCGACGGCAGAGACGAGGAACTCGACCGATTTTGCGAGTTTGTCCGAACGATGGGTGCACTCGATATCCCCGTCCTCTGCTACTCGTGGATGACACACTTCTGGTGGCTCCGAACGACAGATACCTATCCGACGCGCGGCGACGCCTGGACGACGGCGTACGACCACGACCAGATGCAGCGCGGCCCGCGACCCGACATCCCGGACGTGACCGAAGCCGACCTCTGGGACAGTCTGGAGTACTTCCTCGACCGGGTCGTCCCCGTCGCGGAGGATGCCGGTGTTCGTCTCTCGATGCACCCCGACGACCCGCCGCTCAGTCCAATCCGGGGTGTCCCGCGAATCATGACCAGCGTCGACGCCTACGACCGTCTCCTCGACCTGTACCCGAGCGAGGCGAACAGCGTGAACTTCTGTCAGGGGAACTTCGCCGCGATGGGTGAAGACGTGCCCGCGGCCATCCGCCACTTCGGCGACGACATCTCGTTCGTCCACTTTCGGGACGTCGAGGGCACGACCGAACAGTTCGTCGAGGTCTGGCAGGACGACGGGCCGACCGACATGCACGCGTGTGTCGAAGCCTACCGGGACATCGGTTTCGACGGTCCTGCGCGACCCGACCACGTCCCGACGATGGCCGGGGAGAAACAGGACACTGCCGGGTACGAAACGAAGGGGCGACTCTTCGCCATCGGCTACATGACTGGACTCATCGAATCGGTCGGCCCGTGGGAGTGAGAACGGGATTCGCGCCGGGAGTGACGAGACGATTCTCACGACACCGTTTGGTCTTGTGAAACGGGTGGATACAGACTGGGACCGTCGTCGTCCCGCCTGTTCTCCACAATTTTCAAATAGCACGTCCGTGTCTTGGTACCATGCCCCGTGTCGATAGCGAAGCTATTCGGGAAGCAGCGGAACGGTTCGACGACGAAATCGTCCAGCGGACGCCAGTCGACCTGAGTCGGTCGCTCGGGTCGCACGCCGACGCGACCGTCTACCTCAAGATGGAACACCTCCAGCGAACAGGCTCGTTCAAGACCCGCGGCGCGACCAACAAGATGGCCGAACTGTGGGCGAGCGACCGCGACATCGACCACGTCGTCGCCGCGAGTGCTGGCAACCACGCACAGGGCGTCGCGCTCGCTGCGACCGCGACCGGGTTCGACGCCACCATCGTAATGCCCCAGAACGCGCCACAGGCGAAGATTGACGCGACCCGTGATTACGGAGCGTCCGTCACACTCCACGGACACGACTTCCAGCAGGCGATGGCACACGCCAAGGAGTTGTCCGGGCGAGACGGCACTGCGTTCGTCCACGCCTACGACGACCCCGCGGTCGTCGCCGGACAGGGCACGCTCGGCCTCGAAATCCTCGAAGACGTCCCGGACGTCGACACCGTCATCCTCCCCATCGGCGGCGGCGGCCTCATCGGTGGGACGGCCCTCGCCATCAAGAGCGAGCGACCAGACGTACGGGTCATCGGTGTCCAAGCCGAATCCGCGGCGACGGTCCCACAGAGCCTCCAGAAGGGTGGCCCGAACGACTGCGACGAGACGGACACCATCGCCGACGGCATCGCGACCGGTGGCATCTCGCAGTTGACGTACGACCTCATCGAAGCGCACGTCGACGAGGTCGTCACCGTCTCGGATAGCGACATCGCCCGGGGTATCCTGCTCCTGATGGAGCGAGCGAAGCAAGTGGTCGAGGGAGCCGGTGCGGCCGCGGTCGCACCACTGCTCACCGACGACGTAGATGTCACCGGTGAAACGGTCGTCCCCGTCCTCAGCGGTGGCAACCTCGACGTGTCGATGCTCCAGACCGTGCTCACGCACGAACTGAGCGCCCGAAGCCGACTCATCCAGTTGCGTATCCGCATCGACGACCGACCCGGCGTGTTAGAGACGATTTCGAGCATCGCGGGCACGCATGGTGCGAATATCCGGACGGTCCACCACTACCGGGCAAACGCGGACCTCGCCGTCGGTGAAGCCTACCTTACCTTCGAGATGGAGACGAGCGGGCGCGAACACGGTGCCGCAATCAAGGAGAGTATCCGCGACTCCGGGTTCGAAATCACACAGATCAACTGAGTGGGTGTCGTCGACCGAGTGTCCGCGGGGAGTCGTCAGCGCACGTCCGGCGTCTGCACACGTGCTACTAGCGAGCGAGTCGCAGAGACGATTCGGTCTTCGATGTCCGGCTTCCACGTCCCTGGAGCCGTCGTCAGTCTGATTACGTTCCCGCCCTCGTACCCACCGTCGTAAATCGCCTGCTTGGTTGGCACGTAGGTGAACGCGTCGTTCGAGTAGCCACTGACCCAGACCGGGCCGTCGAGTTCCTCCGTGAGCCGGAGCGAATACTCGACCAAGACTTCGCCAGCGAGGGCGACCATCGTCAGGTCCGTGCCGAACCCGAGCGCCTGTATCGGATACGGGTACTCACGCGGTACCGACCCGTACTCGTCGAGGGTCGCGAGCAGGTGCGACGCGCGCCACGACGCCGCCTCGTCATCGGCGTCGGCCATCTCTTCCAGCTCCGCCCGGCTGGGTGGGTCCTCGAACGCGATGTCTATCTCCTCGTAGGCCACCGTCAGTGGGCCACGGACTGGGCGACGTTCGGCCTGTAGTGCCGCCTCGACGCCGAGCGCGACGGCTCGTGCGTGCCCTTCGACGTACCGCTGTTCTCGCTCCGGGTACGCCTTCTGATCCCCACCACAGCCTTGGAGGAACAGTGCTGTCGCGTTCGGGTAGCGGTCTTCGAGGATTTCCTGCGTGTACCCTGCCCAGTCACCGGAGAACTCGGTCAGGTGTTGCACCGTCGTGTGACAGGCGTAGCCGAACACGAGACCAAAGATTGCGTCGTCGCCCGATTTCGTCGGGTCCTCGACGCTCAACACGGGAACGTCGTGGTCCACCGGCCCGCCGGCGTACGGCGTGAACGAGATGCCATCCTCGTACGGTCGTCGTCGGGACATGGCACTCCCGCAGCGGCCGTGACCGTACGTGAGTTCGGCGGGGCGACGGTCGTCCAGGGCGTCGCCGACGAGTGAGACGAGCGTCTCGACGAGGCTGTCCCGGTACTCGACAGCGCGCTGTTGGTACTTCTCGTCGACGCCGTAGGCTTCGAGCGGGAGAAATCGAATCCTGTCGGGCGACTTCGGACGAGACTGTCCGCCGCCTTCCGTATCCCCGCCAGTCGTCGCCGTTCGCGTGACCGGCCCCTGATGGGTGTGCGTCGCGTTCAGCAACAGTCGACGCGGTTCGAGGTCGTACGTCTCCGCACACCGTTCTGCGACGGCTGTGCGCAACTGGTGACCGACGAACAGTAACTCGACGCTCGCGATGACCGCCGTGTTTCCCGCCTCGTCCGACAGGGCGAGTGCCTTCGCGTGGAGGTCTTTGTGGATACCCTGCGAGGGCTCGTCGCGGGCGAAGAAGCCAGCCATCCACATCGGCTCGTCGGGCGTAATCGTCCGAGTTGCGGTTCCTGCTGACCACGGCGGTGACCGCTGTTGACTCACGCTGCTGGTGTCGGCGTCGTCCATAGCGAAAAGGCGTCCCGAATCGAGTTAACTATTCGCACTCTGCTGAGGGTGTCGCTCCCGGCTCGCCAGAAAGCGAACCTCGAGCGAATCCGGCGACGCGTCGGTGGTGACCCTACGACTGTCTCGCCGCGTCGAGTGCGAGTTCGATGTTGGCGAGCTGGTGGTAGCCGACCGTCACCTTCGGCGTCGGGTCGAGGGCTTCGTGGACCGCGTTCTCTCGCGTGAGCTTGAAGTACCAGTTCCCGTATTTCGTGTTCACGACGTTGTCCCACGCGTACGACCAGATGTCGTCGTACCACTCACCGTACTTGCTGTCGCCCGTCGCCGTGCCGAGGACGACTGCCGCCCCGATTCCCTCGGCCAGTGGCCAGTAGTACTTGTCCTCGACGACGGGCTCGCCGTCCCGGTCGAAGTTGTACACGAAGCCGCCGTACTCGTCGTCCCAGCCGGACTCGACTGCGGCTTCGAAGAACTGCTCTCCTCGCGAAAGCAGCCAGTCCTCCTCGCGGTGGCGTGCCAGCAGTCCCAGCAGCTTACTCCACTCCAGCAGGTGGCCGGGCTGGTAGCCCCACGGTCTGAACAGGTCACCGGGGTCGTCACGGTTGTACGCGTAGTCGAACTCCCAGTCCTCGGTGTAGTGTTCCCACAGGAGGCCGTCGCCCCGGTCGGTGAGTTCGCGAGCCAGTGACTCGGCGATTTCGTACGCCCGGGAGAGATACGCCGACTCTCCCGTCGCTTCGTACGCCGCGAGGTACGCTTCGCACATGTGCATGTTCGCGTTCTGTCCGCGGTAGGTCGATAGCGGCTCCCATTCGGCGTCGAGGTTCGACCGACACAGTCCGTGTGCTGGTTCCCAGAACTGCTCGACGATTGTCTCGACTGTCGGTTCGATGCGCGCTCTCGCACCGGGAATGCCCGCCCTCGCAGCCGTCGCGTAGGCGAGGAGGACGAACGCGTGGCCGTACGTCGACCGGGTATCGTCGACGACCTCCCGACCGTCGAGGAGCCAGGCGTAGCCGCCTGTCTCGGGGTCGTAGTGTGCAGTCTCGAGGAACTGGAGGCCGTGTTCGGCTGCGGACCGACACCAGTCCGGCCCGCCGAGGATGTGTCCCACGCTGTAGTTGAACACCAGTCGGCAGGTAGCGACGAGATGGCGACTGCGAGCGTCGTACACCGTCCCGTCGTCGTCGCGCAGTTGCGCGACGTAGCCACCGTGCGTGTGGTCTATCGACGCTGGGTAGGAGAAGTTGAGTAGATTCGTCGCATGCTGGTGCAGCCACCGCGGGTCTTGAAACGGGGCGTGGTCTGTGGTGAACATCGGTCGGTATGTCTGTCCAAGCCGACTCTCGCCGACTCATTAAGGCTTGTCCCGAGCGAGCCTCGTGTCGCAGTACTGTTTGGTACTGCCAAACGAAACCGTGGGGTTCAGTCGCTGAACACTGACCTCTCACCGCAAATCCGCCCACACATTACATACATAGTTCCGTAATGATTGCGAAGTTCTCCGCACTGAGTAAAAGATGACCCGCGCTAGCATCCATGGTACGAAATAACACAAAGCTGTTTAACATAGACAAACAGGTTAGGATCTTCTACACCGTAACCGTCGGAGCGTCGGCCCGAACGAACCGGTGACTCAGGGTCGCTTCGGCGAAGATGGTGTGGAACTGGACCAAAACAGTGCAGTAGCAACAGACAGTGAGCGGGCTGGGACCTCACACTCTCGTTTCTTCGCTTAGAACGGGAACAGCACTTCTTCGTCCTCCGCAGTCAGCGGACTGCCGTACTCACACGGCTCGAACGCTTCGGCGTAGTCGACCTCGTGCCCACGTTCCTCGCCGTATCGTTCGACGAGCAACTCGCGATAATCGTCTGCGACTTGCTTCGATTCGGTCAACCACTCAGTCGCCAGCCACTCCTTTCGTGCGCCCTCGTCGTCCGGGACCTCGTCGAGGTTGCCCCGGTTGTACGGGAGCCACTCGTAGAACTGCGAGGTGTGCTGGTGAAGCATCTCCAGTTTGTCGTCGACCACGTCGTCGATGTCGACGACCACGGCCGGATCGAACGGGTACGGTTTCTCGAATCCGTCCTGCACGTAGGCGATGACCGGGTCGGTCGAGAGCGGCTCCACGTCGGGACAGATGTTCGGGACCGTCACCATGTACGCCGAATCCTGCACGAGTCTCGACGTGTATCGGTGGTCGGGGTGGTAGTCGTTCGGTCGTGGGGCGAGGACGAGGTCTGGATCGTACTCGCGAATCTCGCGGATGAGTTCGCGCCGGTTGTCGAGCGTCGGCTGCAACTCGCCGTCTTCGTTGTCGTACACCTCGTAGTCGATACCGGCGACGGCGGCCGACTTTCGTGTCTCACGGCGGCGGCGTTCGACCAATTCGCTCCCACTGAGCCGGTGGTGGCCAGCACTGCCGTTCGTGAGCGAGAGGAACTTCACGTCGTGGCCCGCAGAAGCGTACTTGTTCGCAACGCCGCCGACTTTGATGTCACAGTCGTCCGGGTGCGCACCGATGGCTAGCACCCGCTTCGAGTCTCCCAACATATCGCGTACCGACGACGCTCGTCGACAAAAATCCCCCACCCGTGTGTGCCACTGTCCCGTTATTTCCACAACTAGTCAGCGACCATCCGGGAGACGATCGCTCCCCACAGCTCGGGGAGGTACTCCCACTCAAGAAACTCCTCCGGTGCCCAATGGGGCGCACAGTCGGTCGCGAATGCGAACGAACTGCCCGCACCGTAGTCGCCGACGACGAGGAATGGGTCGTCCCTGACGGTCGCCCATACCTCCGCGTTAGGTTTCGCTTCGAGGCGGTTGTAGCCGAGGACGTGGGGCCACGTGCCGGGTAGTTCACCTGGCGTCCCCTGGTCCTCCGGGACCGCACCGGCCGGCGTCTCGACGCGGTCGTCGGCCCGAGCGATTTCGACTGGGAGCACGTCGGCGACGGGCGTCATCCCGTACCTCGCTCGCCCGCCTTTCCCGGCGAAACTCATGTACCCGCCGACCATCCCTAAAGCGCCACCGTCCCGCACGTACTCTGCGAGTAGTGTGCACCTGTCCACGTCTGTCTCGCCGTCGGCCACCTGTGGGGTTATCTGCAACGTGTCCGCACCGATGTCGCTCAGGATGACGAGGTCGTACTGTGCGAGTTCGTCCAATGTCCGTGGAAACTCTGTGTTCGCGACGTGACACGGCTGGAACGTCACGTCACAGTCCGCCGTTTCGAGCGCGGCGATGACGTAGTCGGCTGGTTCGCCGTACTCGCTGTCCATGAACACGTTTCGACCTTTGACCTCGACGGTGAGCGTGAACCACGACTCACCAGCGAGTAGTACCGAGACCATAGCCTGTATGGCGTGACCACTGTTGTAACTGTACCGGCACTTGCGAGCGACGACTTCATTAACAAACCTAAGGGAGTTTAAATAGGATGAGTGTCGCCAGTCACCACCAACGATAGGTTCAGAAAATTGGTGTAGAAACGTCCTCCACTCTCGAAATCTCCCATAAATCTGTGAGGTAAAAATCCAAAATACTGCCAAACATTACATTCAGACGAGGAACGTCTTCCCCACCGAATCCTTACTAGAACACAAAAAGAGTTTGTTATCGGCCCCCAACGTGGCTGACGGAACACTACCGAGTGAAGCCAGCCGAGTGCGATTTGTTCCCCGCACGGCCAGCGGCTCGAATCACTTCGCCAACTCTGCCCGGTCGAGCGGCCGAGATGCTTCCCAGTATTGTTCGAATCGGTCGTTCGCCCACGCGAGAATCGTCTCGTCTCTCGTCTCGATCGAGCCCTGCAAGACGCCACGGTCGTCACGCAACAGGAGGTGAACGACGTCGTCGGCGACGAGGACCGCGAGCGGAATATCTTCGTCACGAACGTGAATCTCCGCGTTCGAGGCGTCGACGAGTGCTGCGAGGAGGTGACAGAGTTCTGAGTCTGCAGTAAGTGCGTCGATGGCCGACTGAGAGAACACGCCGTAGAACGAGAGACTTCCTTCGGTGACGCGTTCTTCGACAGCTGCGAGGCTCTGGTTGTTGAACGCGTGGGAGAAGGTCACCATCTCGTCGGCGGTCGCGGCGAGTTCTAGCGCCCGCTGCAGAGGCGCACCCGGTCGAGTCTCGGTGGGCTGAATGACCGTCGCGTCAGTGAGGTGAGAGAGGTCGAACGTGATGCTGTCGACCGGAAGATACGGCACCACGTCGCGGAGGTCACGTTCGGTGTCGAGAATCGTCAAGAGATTCGTAAAACCGTTGGAGACGAGTTCGCCAGTTGGCGTCGCGATGTACGACCCACCGTCGCGGCGTATCCACGACCGGTCCTGGAAGTCCTCCAAAATCCGGCCGAGCGTTGCCTGCGATGCCCCCGTCGCCTCCGCGAGGGCTGACCGCGTTCGAGAACCGTCCGAGAGTTCAGACAACACCGTGACCCGGTTCGACGAAAGCGCGAGAAACTCGATCTCCTCGAGCGCTGATTCCATGCCCGTACTCAGTGCGACGTCCCTATACCCGTTTCGCACTGTGAAAGATTTTCACGGTGTGGGGCTGGCGCACACTACGCGGTGGTTGCACGAACTGTAATAATTTCTAAACGAACCTAAAACCCTGTAGCCAGTAGGTGGGTGTATGATGAATACGTCACTCTCTTACGCCTGTTCTCACGGTTCGTTCAAAGCCCAGTCGAGCGAACGGCTTCGTTTGCGCCGCAGAGGGGAGGGCAGTCGCTGATGGCCGTCGACCGGAAGACTATCTTCGCGTTCCTCGCCGTCGCGGTGCTCTTCGGCGGGACGTTCGTCGCAGCCAAGCTCGGATTGTCGTACTTCCCACCGCTCCTGTTCGTCGCGATTCGGTTCGACATCGCGGCGGTACTGTTGGTCGGGTACGTCGTCGCGACCCGTCGTCGGAACCAGTTGATTCCCCGGACGACGGGCGACCTCGTCGGCATCCTCGCGACTGGTGTGTTCGCCATCGGTGGCGCGAACGCGCTCCTCTTCGTCGGCCAGCAGTACACGTCGTCCGCCGTCGGAGCCATCATCGCGAGCCTCAACCCCATCCTGACGCCGGTGTTCGCCGCGTTCCTCCTCTCTGACGAACGCGTCTCACCGCGGCTGGTGTCTGGGTTGCTCCTCGGGCTCGTCGGCGTCGCACTCGTCGTCGGGTTCGACCCCGCGAGCGTCACCAGCATCGGCTTCGGAAAGACGGTCATGTTCGTCGGTGCGGCAATCGGTGCCCTCGGGAGCGTCCTCATCCGCTGGGGCGACGGCAGCCTCACCAGTACGGTACGGACTGCGTGGGGGCTCCCCTTCGCCGCGGCCCTCTCGCACGGCCTCAGCGTGGCCGCCGGCGAACAGGTGTCCGCTGTCACACTCGCTCCGGAGGGACTGCTCGCCCTCGTCTACCTCGGCGTGTTCGCCGGCGCACTGGGCTACATCGCCTACTTCGGCCTCATCGACGACGTCGGCGCAGTCCGGGCGAACCTGGTGTTCTACGCCACCCCCATCGTCGCGACGCTCGGTGGCTGGGCACTGTTGTCCGAGTCGATTACCGCAAACACCGTGTTCGGCTTCGTCGTCATCTTCGCTGGTTTCGTCGTGTTGGGGAGCGAATCGGTCGACCTCGAAAGCGTGCTCCCGTTCGTCGATGGCAGTACTGAGGACGACGGAAGCTCGTGCCTCCGTGTCAATGGCGAGGCCCGCGGCTTCGAATCTGACTAGTCCTGTTCGGCTCGCCACCGACCGATGACGACGGCGATTGGCTCTGCTTCTTTCGTCGGTCCAACCGCGTCGTCGAGCGGTGCGAAGTACTCGGTCCCGGAGACCCGGCCGAGTTACATCGTGTGTGACTCACTGATTCGGCCGATGGTGACCAGTAGCGAGAGGAGCACGCCTGGGAGCATGCCGAAGAAGAGGACACCGACCAGTGCGCCCATCGCGATAGCGAACTCGCTCCGGCTGACTTCGTACAAGTGGCGCAGGCTAGGGATATCGACCAGCCCGGAGACGGCGACGATGACGACCGCAGCGAGCGTCGCCTTCGGAAGCGTGGTGAACACCTCCGTCAAGAAGACTAACACGAGGACGAGGACGAACGCGACGACCAGATTAACGAACTGGGTTCGGCCGCCGATTACTGGAGATTAGCAGACTGTTTCTGGTGTCGTTTCCGAGCAATCCAACGAACACAGCGAAAGACTACGTAGATGATCAGAGGAGATCCAGTAACGAGGAAATACGACGATTCGGGGAAGCGAATTTCGCCAGTATATTGGGACGGGGCGATAGCCGCACCTACCAGAAAGATACTGCACAGGAGGACTGCAACCGTAATGTTTCCCCACACGTATCGCAAGCGTCCCCGGAACAGACGGGAGAAAAAATACAGGAGAAGCGGTACGCAGGTCACAAGATAGAATCCCTCCGGTGGGAGATCGAGAGGCCTTCGGAGGTATGAGAGCGAGAGAGCGGATTCTCCGGTGTAGAGTATCAGCATAGTGAGTGCTAATCCCGCATCATTATCTACCGAATCCAGAATTCCCATAGGCTTACTCATACTTGCCGCTCAAAGTAAATTCCGCTATTTTCTAGTAGTCTCTCCAGCTTTTCAGCCACCGTCAAGTAGTGTAGTACATCACTTTCCTGTCTGTAACACCGAGGCCGAGAAATCGTGTAACCGATACGCGGACTGTATTTAGCAGGACTGCTGAACCCTATCACTTATTGAGAATATCAACAAGGCCGGTAGACCCGAACGAGGCGCCCGAACAATTAGACCGAGCTGCGCGTGCGCTGGACCGGGTGAACACCCTCACTTCGGGGTTAGTCGAGATGGTTCGCGAAGGCCACATCGTCACCGAGTTCAGCTCGGTCTCACTCGTCGACTGCGCCGAGCGAGCGTGGGAACGTCTCGATAGGGTCGACAGCACGCTGGTCATCGATGAAGAGACTGGAACGATACAGGGCGACGAAGCGCGCGTGCAATTCCTGTTCGAGAACGTCTTCCAGGGCATGCTCTTGTTGGGTGACGACGACGTGAATATTCGTGTCGGGACCCTCGAGAACGGATTCTTCGTCGAGGACGACGGCCCCGGTATTCTACGAGACGAACGCAAAGTCATGCTAGGAGAGGGCTACAACCCATCCAAGCGAGGAACTGCACTCATCGTCAACATCGTCCAACTCATCGCGACAGTACACAACTGGGAGGTCGCATTGACCGAGAGAACTGACGGAGGCCTCCGCGTCGAGTTTACTACTCTTCAGAACTCAAATCCAGTCGAGTGAAATTGACCATTCTTTGAACGACTTCCCCCCTTTCGAATCCGGGCTCGCCGAACTGAGTGACGACGATGCCTGGACCCGTTCGTCAGTCGAGCGTGACGAACGAGAGCGTCGCCAACTCGTCGACACTGTACGCCAGCGCGTCAGACTGAGAGACGCCATCGGGCGTCGTCACGTCCATGACGAGCGGGGCATTTCCAACAGCTCCACCTTTTGCACCGCCGAACACGTAGCCGCCTGCAGTCTCCTCGACCGGACGCAGCCCACCGAAGTTCTCGGACTGGACCATCGCGACGAGCTCGAGGGCAGCCGCGTCCACCCCGTCGAAAGCCTCACGGTCGAGGCTGAGCGTGACCGTCCCAGCGTCGGTATCGACACTGTCTCAGACCGAGATGGTGTTCCCGTCGCCGTCGGTCAGGGCCGGGACTTTCTCCGCCACCCCCGCCGACACAGCCAGCGAAGACCACCGTGAACACGACCGCCAACGTGACCACTCGATGGTTCATGCGCTACCTCCAACACGCGCTGGTAGCAGCATTTCGATGGACGGCAGTATGAGAAATCCACCGGTCCGCTCTCCCGAGCCAGTATCTGAACTGTGATACATATCCCGAAGAGTGCTCGGGATACTAATATTTATTCTCGGTGAACGATGTTCAAGACCTGAACAACGGGCGAGAGCACCGATGGAAGACGATACTGCTAAACACTCACTCTGTAAAACTTTTCAATAGGGTACGATGAATTCGCCACGCGAAGAGGTCACGTTCGTCGCTCGTTCTGAGAACCGGGTCGCCGTCCTCAGTACGATGGATGACAGGCCCATCACGAGAACGGACTTAGAGGAGCGCGCGAACGTCAGCCGTGTCACACTCGGCCGAATCCTCGCGGACTTCGAAGACCGAGGTTGGGTCGAAGAAACTGGCGGTGGCTACAACAGGACTCCGACCGGTGAAATGGTCGCAGGGGCACTCGACGAGTTGTTCGAAACCATCGCCGTCGCCCGAAAACTCGATAGCGTCGTCCAGTGGCTCCCGACCGAAGAGATGCCGTTCGACCTCCAGCGGCTCGGAAGTGCAGACGTCACATTGCCGGGCCCAGCAGACCCAGCAGCGCCGACGCGACGTGCCGGTCAGCGCCTCCGAGACACCGTACACGTCAGACTCCTCATGTCCGTCATCGTCGCTGAAGTCGTCGAAGCCTGCTGGGACGCGACGGTCAACGGAAACCAACAGTTCGAGGGCGTCTTCACGCCCGAAGTCGCCGAGACCATGGTGACCGACCCGACGATGAGTGCACAGGTGGCAGAGATGGTCCAGACCGACCAGGTTACGATCTACCTGACCGAGGAACCGTTCCCGTTCATACAGGGACTGCTGGATGACATCGTCGCTTTCGGCGTCACCGACGAGGAGAACCTGCCACGTGCCTACTTCGAAACACAGGACGAGACAGTGCGTGCGTGGGTCGAGTCGACGTACACACACTATCGGAATCGTGCCGAAGAAGTCACTCCCGAATCGTTCGGTTTTTGACGCTGCCACACCGAAAATTGACTCCCGACAGGAGCCAAATTTATCTAAATTTGTCATACTCTAAAATTTTAACTATTGTGGTTTCTTTTGTGTTATCTATTCTGACACTCCCTTCGAAGGTGTTCAAATAATGAAAATATGAAACCAGTTTGCCAACCAGTACCTCAAATTGCTTTATCTTTTGAATAGAATAGTGGATTTTATGGCTATTTGTAAACCATGATAATAAATGTACCGAAGTCCCTAAATAACAATAGTTTTATCCTTTTCAAAATGGTCTAATTTTCTTTTATTTGGGTGTTGCTAGTTTTTCACCCTGCTCTTACGGCCCCAGAGACAGATTTATCTGGGCAGTAGCCGAGTGAACGGACGAGCCGGATGACTCACGACGCCTTCGACGCAGACCGGTGGGCCACGAGACTGGTTCGCGACACGGAGGGTGCGCACCGATACGATGGCGAGACGGGGACAGCCTTCACCGAGTGGCAGCGCCAGTTTCGGAACGACCTCCGAACAGTGCTCGGACTCTACGTCGTCGAACGGACCGCGCGAGTGACTCCGAATCCACATCGTCACGAAGTCGATGTAGTCGACGACCACGAGCGACAACGCTGGTCGCTCCGCACTGAGCCGGACTGGCGACTCCCGTTCTCGATCATGCTGCCGGCTGACGCCGAGCCACCGTTCCCAGTCGTCCTCACTGTCCACGGACACACAGACTTCGGGACCGACGTCTCGATGGGTGTCGCAGCGACCGAGGATGCCCGTCGACAGATAGCGGTGGAACGCCGAGATATCGCTCGACAAGCCGTCGACAACGGGTTTGCAGCCGTCGTCCCAGCCGTACGTGGATTCGGTGCACTGGAGGCGACGGGGCCACGATGGGAGGGCGAACGGTCCTGCACGGCGCTACAGCACGTGGCACAACTGTTCGGGCGGACTCTCGCCGGCGACCGGGTCTGGGACATACTCCGGGTGCTGGACTTCGTCGCCGACGCGCCGCAGTTCGACAGTGACCGAATCGGCATCACTGGGCACTCAGGCGGAGGCGCAGTCGCGTTGTTCGCCAGCGCACTCGACGAGCGGCTGTCCGTCGCTTCGGTAAACTCGTACCTTTGTGCGGTCGAACAGTCCATCGTCGGAATCGATCACTGCGCCTGTAACTACGTCCCCGGACTTGCGACGCTCGGCGACCTGCCCGATATCGCAGGACTGGTCGCGCCACGACCCCTCGTCGTCACAGCGGGTCGCGACGATTCTATTTTCCCCATCAAGGGCGTGAGAGTCGCCTTCGACCGCGTCCAGACGATGTACGACGCAGTCGGAAGGACGGAGGACTGTACACTGTTCGTCGGGGATGGCGGTCACCGCTACTACCCCGACGGGGTGTGGCCGTTCTTCGACAAGCGACTCTGAGCGAGTCTATCCGACTATGCGCAGCATCGAGAGCCAGACTTCCGGACCGACTCTTCGTCGTTGACCCTTCGCCGCGTCCGGAGTCTACATAGTGGTTCGAGTGGATGGTGGGAACATGCGACACGACGAGTTCGACTTCCACAACGTCGCGGAGCTACGCGAACCCGACGAAGAGGACCACGATACCCACAGAGACGGCCTTCTCCTGCAACGAGTGCCCGAGTCGGTTCGACAACGGTTGAACGACGGTGCACAACGACGGATGCGTCACCCCGCAGGTGTCGAACTTCGGTTCGTCCCTGACGGGCCGGTCGAGGTGACCCTCTCGACGATTCCGGTGAAGGACAGAGAGTCAGGAACCGTCCGGGTGTTCTGGGGACCGTTCCAAACGCACCAGACCGTCGAAATTGGACCGGAACCGACGACGATTCGCGTCGAGTTCCCCGAGAAACTCGCCGACATCGTGCCCGAAGTCCGCGAAGAACTGTCGTTCGACCCACGCGTCTGTCGAATCTGTCTCCCGGGCGAACACCGCGGTGGGCACATGGTCTACCACAGTGCCGAGGGCGACCGGCGACCACCAGTCGACGACGAACTGCCAGACACACGCTATCTCGCCTACGGCACTTCCATTACCGAAGGGGAGGCGCCGCTCGCTGAACACTTGACGTACGCGAGTCAGACCGCGACGCGACTCGGGGCAGAGCTCGTCAACCTGGGGTCCTGTGGTACTGCGTACTGCGACCCTGCGATGGCGGAGTTCATAGCTGGACGAGACGACTGGGACGTCGCGACGCTGGCGCTCTCGGTGAACATGGTCGGCCGCTTCCCTGTCGAAACGTTCGAGGAGCGTGCTGCGGCGATGGTCGACGCGGTCGCGTCGGCGCACCCTGAGAAACCGGTCGGCGTCGTCACCATCTACACGAACGGCCGCGACGTGTGTGCTGGGCACTCCGAGGCTGTGGAGTGCGAACAGTTCCGCGAATCCCTGCGTCGAGTCGTCAAAGAGTCGTCGCAGGCCAACGTCCACCTGTTCGAAGGGCCTGCCATCATCGACGGCATCGAGGGAATGACGCCCGACCTCACACACCCAGGCGACAATGCGATGATCCGCATGGGCGAGAATCTCGCGAGCGAACTGCAACCGCTGCTGTCGGAGTGACCGCCGGCGGTTCTCCCGACAGTCCGCAGCCCGTTCGACTGTCCGCAGCGACGGGTGAAAGACACCGGAAACCCGAGCCATTTGTCTGTGGGTTTCGTGACCACAGAACATGCACACCCTGCAGGCGGTAGACGAGAGTCCGTCGAGCGTCCCCACCGTCAAAATCGGCTACGTCGGCGGTGTCACCCCGTTGGTCGCGGGGGAACTGCCGCCGCAGGTTCGGTCGATGGTCGAGCGTCACGTCACGAACCAAGAGACGCTCGTCGAAGCGGGATTCACGGGTAACCTCGACCTCGCGTTTCAGGCGTTCCTCAACGAACCGCTGGTCGACATCCCCAGAGAAGACGCGAGAGACCTGTTCGCCGAACTGGTCGAGACAGAGCGCGAGTACTTCGCCGAGTACGACCTCGACAGCGCGTCAGTACTCGACTGAAAACGTGGTTGGGTAGCGAGTCCGACGCGACTCAGTCTTCTTGCGCGTCGGCCACCGCGACGCCCGCGAGGTTGACGATGTCGGCGACTTCGTCGCCACGCTGGAGAACGTGGACTGGCTTATCCATACCGACGAGCATCGGCCCGATGGCTTCCGCGCCACCGAGGCGCTGGAGCAGTTTGTAGCCGATGTTGCCCGCTTCGAGATTCGGGAAGACGAGTACGTTCGCGGCCTCGTCCAGTTCCGAGAACTCGTACGTGTCGGTGAGCATCTCGTCGACCACGGCCGTGTCGGCCTGCATCTCACCGTCGACCGGGAAGTCAACGTCGGGGTCGTTCCGCAGCATTTCCGCGGCTTTGCGGGGCTTGCGCGTCCCCTGATTGTCGACCGAGCCGAAGTCGGAGTACGAGAGGATGGCGACCCGCGGGTCGACGTTGAACCGGCGCGCGAGCGAAGCGGTCTGTCTGGCCACCTCCGCGAGTACATCCTCGTCGGGGTCCTGATTCACCGTCGCGTCGGCGCAAAAGACGACTCTGTTCTTGAACGTCAGCATGTACACCCCAGCGGCGTAGTCGACGTCCGGTGCGGTCCCGACGACCTGCAGCGGCGGCCGAAGGGCCGATGGGTAGTGCTCCGTCAGACCGGTCAGCATCGCGTCGGCTTCCCCCAGTTCGACCATCACGCTGCCGAGGTACGCGCCGTCTCTGATGAGTTCGCCTGCTTCGGTCCGGGTGACTCCTTTGCGCTGTCTGAGCTCGTACAGCCGGTCAGCGTACGGGGCTAGGTCACGCTCCAGCGGGTCGACGACCTCGGGTTCGAACGAGAGACCGAGGTCGTCGACGGTCCGGCGAATCCGGGCGTGGTTGCCGAGCAGCACAGGCTCTGCGATGCCCTGGTCCGACAACTGGTAGGCCGCGCGAATCATCTTCTCGTGCTGGCCTTCGGAGAGGATGACGCGCTTCGGTTCGGACTTCGCCTTGTTGAGGACGACGCGCATCATCTCCCGAGACTTCCCGAGACGAGCTTCGAGTTCTTCGACGTACTCCGCCTCGTCGAATTCATGTTCGCTCGCACCGCTCTCGATGGCCGCCCGAGCGACCGCCGGGGACACCTCGAACAGCACCCGCGGGTCGAGCGGCTTCGGGATGATGTACTCCGGGCCGAACTGGAGCGGGTCGTCGCCGTACGCTTTGCGCACCGCGTCGGGCACGTCCTGCTTGGCGAGTTCCGCGAGTGCCTCGGCAGCGGCGACCTTCATCGCCTCGTTGATCTCCGTCGCGCGGATGTCGAGCGCACCGCGGAAGATGAAGGGGAACCCGAGGACGTTGTTCACCTGATTCGGGTAGTCGGAACGACCGGTCGCCATGATGACTTTGTCGTCGCGGGCCTGTTTCGCTTCCTCGTAGCCGATTTCAGGCTCGGGGTTCGCCATCGCGAACACGATGGGGTCGGCGGCCATCGACCGGAGCATCTCCTGGCTCACGATGCCACCGACGGAGAGGCCGACGAACACGTCCGCGCCCGCCATCGCGTCGGCGAGGTCGCCCTCGGGGCAATCCTGTGCGAACGCGCAAGTGAAGTCGTCGAGATGGTCCTCGGACTCAGCCCGGTCCTCGGTGATGATGCCGTCTACGTCGCACATCGTGATGTTCTCGCGCTCGACGCCGAGCGAGACGTAGAAACGGGCAGTCGCGGTCGCGGCCGCGCCGGCTCCGGCGAAGGTGACAGAGAGGTCGGAGAGGTCCTTCCCGGCGATTTCGCAGGCGTTGAGGAGCGCCGACCCAGAGATGATGGCAGTGCCGTGCTGGTCGTCGTGGAAGACGGGGATGTCCATGCGCTCGCGCAGTTCGCGCTCGATTTTGAAACACTCGGGCGCTTTGATGTCTTCGAGGTTGATACCCCCGAACGTCGGTTCCATCGCGGCGACGTGTTCGATGAACTCGTCCGCGTCGCCGTCGAGTTCGAGGTCGAACACGTCGACGTCGGCAAAGCGTTTGAACAGCACACCCTTGCCCTCCATCACGGGCTTCGAGGCTTCGGGACCGATGTCGCCGAGGCCGAGGACTGCCGACCCGTCCGAGACGACGGCGACGAGGTTGCCTTTCGACGTGTACTTGTACACGTCTTGGACGTGCTCCGCGATTTCTCGGCACGGCGCAGCCACGCCGGGCGAGTACGCGAGCGAGAGGTCGCGTTGCGTACTCGTCGGTTTGGTCGTCGAAATCGCTACCTTACCGGGTGGGTCCCGGCTGTGATAGTCCAGCGCTTCCTTCGTGGGGTCCATACGTTGGCTAGCTACAGCACCGGGTAAACCTGTTGTGGTGGCCACGGTCGTAGGTGCTGAGCCAACACACGTCCACCCATCTACGCACCGACCGCGTGTCCAAACCGTTTTTACACCATTCGTCCTACTCTCGGTAGGAATGACCGACGACGGCACGGACGACGGGGACGCCTCGACGACACGCCCGGCACGGCGCAGCAAGGTCGGTCGGGTCATCGAAGAGCGCGAGCTGGATGGACTCGGCGAAGAACTCGAAGCGTACTGGACCGGGACCGGGTCCGAACAGTACAGCCTCCGCGAACTCGCGGACCTGTTCAATCACCGCGTCCTCCGCGCTGCCATGCAGGCAGCGAACATGGAGATACTCGACGGCGAGGTAGAGAACTTTTACGAGTTGCTCACCGGCGACGAAGTGACCGGTGGGACGCAGGTCCAGACTGAGCGCAGACTCGAACGCGAGGGTCTGGACGTCGACAGCCTGAAAAGTGATTTCGTGTCGCATCAGGCGATTCACACCTACCTGACCAAGTACCGCGGTGTCGAGCGCGTCGAGGACGACCAGGACCAGATCTCGAAGACCCAAACGACGATAGAACAGCTTCGAAACCGTGTGCAGGCCATCACCGACACGTCCATCACGTCACTCGTGAACACCGGCCGCATCTCCCTCGGTGACTTCGACGTCTTCGTCGACGTGCGAATCACCTGCAACGACTGTCAGACGCAGTACTCGTTCACGGACTTGCTCGATAGAGAGCGCTGCGAGTGCGACTGAGGGGAACGGCTACCTGCACGAGACGCACGTGTTCTGTTCTCCATCCATCGAAACGACGACTCCCCGCGAACGGCGGGAGACGCGAACGAGAGGGGAGTGGTGCAAGCGGAGCCGAAGGCGTTCGACTCTCCCGTCGTCTTCACCTCGACAGAGTAGATCGCGTCCCTCCCAGCCCCACAGGCGTTCCCGAGCACTTGCGACCGTTCTCTCTGACGGCCATGGATATTCCAACGGGTCACAGAGAGCGACACGCCAGTGGACGGATCTTGATCTCGCATTCGCCCAAGTCCACGCCCACGATGCGATATTGGCCGTCGTCGATGAGTCGCTGGGCGTGTCGCTGCCTCGCCTGGCAGCCGAGTCACGTGAACCCATTACTGTAACAACGTACCCGGTGACGTTCGCTACCACGGTTCCCCACACACGAACATTACATCACTAGTTCTGTAATAGTAGTCTTTGGTATGGGGTGGGGGTGGGTGGAAGAAAGCCCGACGGAACGGATCATCGACACCCACATCGCGAGAACTCCCGTTATGATGGGTGTGAACGGCCGACAACGCCACCGACACGAGTTCGCCACAGGGGAACGAGTCGTCCTGCTAAGTTCAGTACAGGTCGTCGCTTGCACACCCCAAATGGTCCATACTGACCCTCCAGATGTCCAACGTGGCCGGTCTTCTCCCCCTATCTGGCCCGAATCCGCGTCGAACGGGGCCTGTCTTGTTACCACGGCACACATTCTTCGTGCCCCTCTCGGGAACGCACGCACTCAGCACGGACGAAGGCCACCATCGATGACCATCATCACACCGGAACTCCAGCCAACGTCGCGCACGCTCGGCGCTGTCGGGTATGCACTAGCGTGACGAGGAACCGGTTTCAGATATCGAGTGCTGGTGGGTTAGATTACGGTCCATGCCCGCGTTGCCGGCGTAAGTGGGGTCATGAGACTGTGTCTGATCAGCGGTCGGATTGGGTCGAGTCGATTGTGGCGTGAACAGTGGTTCCTCGTTGAGGCATCGAGGTCAGCACTCCACGTGTTCGTGGACTCCGCGCAACTCACGCGCGGAGGACGGTGAGATGCGCCAGATTTGTGAGAGCGGTCTCTTCGAGGCCGACGGTCGTCTCGCTGGACGATGCTACCGCGACTCGGCGGATCTGTCCAGTTCGATGGGAGTCATGCAGCCAGAGCATCGCCACTTCAGCGAACCCGTCGTTCACTCGGGACCAGCGAGTCCAACTGGGATATCGACCATTGGGGTCGCTTTCGCGACCGCAATACGAGTGAAGGGATGGGCTCTGTGTATCCAACAGACCGATTTCGTCGCTTCAGGCCACGAGACTGCAGTCTTTCACGTTCGGGCGAAGTGTCTCCAAATATCCAAAAGATTTAATATCAATAGCACGCCCCTTGTTCACGGGAATCATGAAGAAACAGCGTCGACAATTCCTGCAAGCGTTGAGTGCAGGTTCGATTGGACTGATAGCTGGTTGTACCGGCGGCGATGATAGTGCTGACACGACAAGTGAAACGGGAACCCAAGAAGAAACGACGACTGGGGATTCGACGGAGACGGAGTCGACCGAGACGTCGTCTGGGGGCACCCAGGAGGTCACCCCGGAGTCGGTCATCCACCAGACGGCCGGTGGCGAAGACATCTGGGACAAGACCGACAAGGGCCACTTCTTCTACACGGAGCAGAGTGGTGACTTCGACGTGCGCGTCAACGTCTACAGTGTCGAGCAGGGCGTCAACGAGTACGCGAAGGCCGGAATCATGTTCCGGAATTCGATGGACCCGGGCGACGTGCACGTCATGACCCGGCGTGCGCCGAGTGGCAACTCGAACGTGCAGTGGCGGCCGGAGAAAGGCGCAGAGGCTGGGAGTCTGACGTCTGACATCGGCGAAGGGAAGGCCCAACTCGACAATTACTTCTGGCCCTGGCATCGCCTGGTGCGAAAGGGAGATACGGTCGAGTTCCACGTCAGCAGTGACGGCGAGGAATGGCAGCTGATGGCCACGCTGACTGGAGACGACGTTGCGCTGGGGGACGGAGGGTTCCTCGGACTCGCCGCGACGAGCCACAACCGCGCGCAGAAGGCCAATTTCTACTACCAGGGACTGGAAGGAGTCACCCCGACCGAGGCAGGGGACCTGGGTGGACCCATCGTGCCGGGTAGTGTCGAAATCCTCGACGAGATGCCGAGCGACGTCAAGCCGCCCGAGAAGCCCGAACCCGCAGCCAACAAGATCGCTCACTTCACCTTCGACGGTGACCAGATCACTGACACAGTCTCCGGAAACACCGGCTCGATGGGCGGCGGCGTCGAGACTGGCGTCAGCGGCAAGGTGGACAGCGCGTTCAAGTTCAACGGTGAGGACGGGTACGCGACGTTCCCCGCGACGGGCCTCGACGCCGAGCAGGCGACCGTCACCGGGTGGTTCAATGTCAGCGAGCACCAGGAGTGGTCGCGTGTGATGCAGGCTGGCGGCAGCTACGAGGCCAGCCCGGGTGAGACGAACGGTGGCTGGGACCTGGGCTTCGAGGGTCCGACGGCCAATCTGGCTGTCACCACCTACGGTTCGCAGAAGGTGCGCCCGACCAAGCACGAGATCGAGTACGACACGTGGTACTTCGTTGCCGTCGTCTTCGACGGCGCGAACGTCGCCCTGCACCTCTACGACGAGAGCGGCGAGGTCGCAGTCGTCGAGAACGAGCAGAAGGGCCGGGGTGTGAACGCCGAAGCCCCGATCACGTTCTTCGCTGGCGACACCAACTACACCGCCGGCATGATCGACGACGTCCGCGGGTTCGACGGCCCGCTCTCGAAGGACAAGATCCAGAGCATCTACGAAGAGTAGGTTGGCAGATTTCCGTCGGCCGACCTGCAATTCACCTTCGACGGTGACCATGTCGCGGATGACGTTTCCGAAGGCACCAGCTCGATAGGCGGCAGCGTCGAGACGGCCGCCACCGGCATGGACGGCAGTGCATCAAGTTCGGCGGTGAGGACGGCTACGCGACGTTCCCCAGGGTGGCCCTCGACGGCGAACGAGCACGAGCACACGTCCAGCTCGAACAGAAGGGTCGAGCAGCTACGATAGCTACGAGGCGATCGACGGACCGGCGTCGACGCTGTCATCCTACGTTTTCATTTCTCTCGCCGCTGAGCGGCAGCGAACATCACAGCATGGCGACAAAATCTATTTGTAATTGGGTTCCTGTGCTTGCACGTATGCCTGAGGATAACGAGACTGGGGACCACTCAGTGTTCACCCGGCGGCACTGGCTCGCGATGGCCGGCGTTGGAATGTCTGGGATGGTCGCTGGCTGTTCGAGCAGCGGGACGGAGACGGAAGCGCCCACGGAGACGACGACCGAGGGAACGCAATCAGACGAAACGACGACTCCAGGTGAGACGACGGGGACAGAAGAACCAACGGAGACCAATGAAGCAGAGGTCCCCGAGGGAGAGCCACCGGAGGACGCCGGATCGTACTATAAGCTGGACTCCGGATTCGCCGATCCGGCGCCGTGGCTCGAATCCGAAGACGTCTCCGTGCACAAGGTCACGGAACCGACTCGAAAAGCACTCGCGAACGCCGTCAACAAATCCGGACCGCGAGTCGTCGTCTTCGAGACGAGTGGTACCATCGACTTGGGTGGCAACTGGATCAAAGTGACGAACGACAAGCTGTGGATCGCCGGTCAGACGGCCCCCTCGCCGGGCATCACCCTGACCAAGGGGCTCCTGCAGATCGCGGCAAACGACTGTGTCGTCCAGCACATCAGGTCCCGTCCGGGCGACGAGGGTGCCGGCGGCAAGCCCTCGGAACTCGATTCGGTAGACTCTGCAGACGGCACCCAGAACAACATCTTCGACCACGTTTCGGCGTCGTGGTCGACCGACGAGGCGCTCTCTGTCGGGTACAATACGGAGAACACGACGGTGTCGAACTGCATCATCTCCGAACCGCTGAACGACTCGCTCCATCCGAAGGGGGCACACTGTTACGGGTCACTGACGGGGAACAACGCCAAGAACGTCGCGTATCTCGGCAACGTCCGCGCGCACGCCAAAGCCCGGAATCCCCGACTCAAGACGGGGACGGAGAGCGTCGTCGTGAACGAGACGGTTTTCGACTACAAGCGGGCGGTCAAACTCGACGACGACAGCAACTCGGCTGTCGTCGGCAACACGTACCTTGACCCCGAGTACTCCTTCGAACCGACCATTCGAAACGGTAATGTCTATCTCGAAGACAACGTCTTCCGACCGAAAGGGACGAAGAAAGTCTCCGAAGATCTGGAGGAGCTCGACGAACCCCCGGTCTGGCCGGAGGGGCTCGAAGCGATGGCTGCCGAGAAGGCTCACGAGGAAGCCCTCGCCAACGCCGGTGCTCGACCGGCTGATCGGACCGCGTACGAAGAACGCATCACCAAGGAGGTCACGAACAGGGACCCAACGAAGGGGTACATCGACAGCCAATCCGAGGTCGGCGGGTATCCCGAACTCGAGGAGAACACCCGTTCGCTACAGGTGCCGGATTCGGGCCTCCGGAACTGGTTGCAGTGGCACGCCCTGGCCGTCGAGGACTCGGAGATCAGCCTGTAATCGACGTCACGTTTCCAGGTGGCTTCATCGGCGGCGAGATTGGATAACTGAACGCCGTCCTAGCCGGTCTTCTCTCGACGGACGCGAACTGCCAGCGTGACACGGTTATTTGAACGGCGTCCAGCGGAAGTAAATCACAGCGGCGCTCGCACCCATCGAGATCACGATCGGTATCAGTGCCAGTTGTGCGACCACGTAGGATGCACTCCCCGGTTCGATGACCAGTAGCGAGAGGCCAAGGAGCAGGAGAAACGTGCTGTCGAGTCCGATGATCATCTTCGACGCGGACTGGAGATCAACCATACGAACCGATTATGGCCCCGCAGTATTTACCCATTTGCTCAATTTAAATAAATAAATTTGATTACGTTTATCGGGCGATGATGCCGTTTCGGCTGGGTGCGTCGGAGCCAATTGTATATTTACACCACAATAATCGTGCGAAAATGGAGTAGATATATACATTTTGGCTACCCTCACTCTATCATGCCAGATTCAGATAGCTGGCCGAGCGCAATCAGCCGGCGGAAGGCCCTTCACGCGACAGCCCTTGGAGGAGTCAGTCTTCTCGCAGGCTGCAGTGGTGGCAACAGCCAGAACGAGGCAACGCAAGGTTCGAACGATGGTAGCAGCAGTGGAGATGGTTCCACCGTCCACGACGCGGAGTTCGTGGAACTGGACCGCCAAGGCACCCCGCCGATGAAGCGTCACTTCAATCCCTGGAACCCCACTAACAATGGATGCTGGTTCCCGGGGCAGGCTGTCTTCAATAGCCTGGCCAAGTACATCCCGGCGTCCGACGAGAACATCCCACTGATCGCGAAGTCCTGGGAAATGCCCGAGGAAAAGGTTCTCGAGGTCGAGCTCAGCGACGAGTACACGTGGCACAACGGGGACACGTTCGTCGCTGCAGACTGGGCGACCCAGTATCAGATCCAGAAGAACCTCGCCGAACTCCAATCCGAAGGCGAGGGGAACGCGACCATCTACGACAGCATCGAGGCCACGGACGACACGCACCTGCGAATCAAGATCAACTCGGATCTGTCCACACGGCGGGCCGTGATGAACACGATTGCCGTGCACAACGGGACCCACAGTTACGGGGTTTTCACCAAACATGATGCCGAGCCATGGTCGTCGTGGCGAGACGCCTTGGTGAACGGTTCGCAAAGCGAAAAGCAAAGTGCCGCCAAGGAGATTTCGACGACGGCAAAGCCAAAGATCCAGAACGCAGTCGGGAACGGTCCGTTCGAGGTCGACCAGGTCGGCGATCAAGAGATCATCCTCAAACGGTACGCGGACTATCCCAACGCCGATCAGATCAACTTCAAGAACTACACCTACTGGATTCCCCCCAACACCGGGCAGGTCTTCCAGCCGTTCGCGAACGAGATCGTTACGGCGACGTCCAAAGGCTTCCCCGTTCAGGACGCCCTGAAGAAGCAACTCCCGAAGAATACGGAACTGTTCCGTGAGGGGCTCTCCGCGAACAAGTTGTTCGCGTTCAACATGGGCAACAAGGTGCAGGATTCGGTCGTGAGCAACCGGAACGTCCGGCGTGCCCTCCTCCACGTCTTCAACCGTGAAGAGGTCAAGAGCCTCCTGTCGGGCGTCAACAAGATGTACAAGTGGCCGTCCTGCCGGATCCCAGGAAAGGTCATGGAAGACGAAACCCACCCGTCGGCAAAGTTCGTCAAGGACAACTTCGAGCAATACGGCGATGGCGATACCCAGCGCGCGGCCAAAATCCTCCGAGGGGAAGGGTTCGAGAAGAACAGCAACGGCGAGTGGATGACCGACAGCGGCGAACGATTCCAGGTGGAGGTACTCAACGCCGCCAACCGGTCGGACTTCGGGATCTGGATCCAGCAAATGAAGGACTTCGGCGTCAAGGTCAACCAGGAGAACATCGACTCCGCGACCTTCGACGAGCGCCGGAAGAAAGGTGACTTCGACATCATTCCCGACGGCTCGTCGGCGAACGGCGTCTTCGCTATGTGGACTGAGGACCTGGTCATCAACTGGCTCCTCAAGACGCTCCTGCACGGCCCGGACGAATACGACATCCCGATGCCGATCGGGGATCCGAGCGGATCCGGCGGCACGAAAACGATCAGTATCTCCGAACACATCTCGCAGTGGATGGTGACGGACGACGAGCAATACCATCACGAACTGATGTGGTGGTGGAACCAGTTCGTGCCGGAGCACGAGAACATGTATCGACCCGACGCTGGCGCAATCAACACGAAGAACTTCAACTGGAACGAGGTGCCTGACTCGGTCGTCAACGGCAGTGCGAATGCGCTTACGTTGTCGCTCAAGACCGAGGGTGGATCTCTCGCGTACCAGCCCTGAGCGTCGGCCCCTAGCGAGACTCCGATTTCGGTAGGGAACCCGGTCCACACCCTTCATTCGACGAAGCTTGCGACACCCCCGAGATTGCGTTGCCTGACGGACCAAAACATTGATTAACGAGGTCACTGATTGTTAAAGAGAGACATGGCTACCATTGACTGGCGTGTGAGACGCATCGGGCAAGCAATCTTTACAATCTGGGCCGTGATTACGTTGACATTCATCTTCATCCGCGTGATGCCGGGGAACCCCCTCGGAGCGTTGCGTTTGCAACTCATCCGCCAGGGGATGTCACCGACGCAGGTGAACGCCCTTATCGAAAAGCGTCTCACCATCGATCCGACCCAACCGATTCCACTGGCGTACGTTGACTATATGATTAGTTTCATCCAGGGGAATCTCGGTCACTCGATATACTACGACCGGCCAGTGATTAACGTCCTTGCCGAAGCCATCCCGTGGACGGTTTTCGTCCTGGGATGGGCCGTGTTCATCAGCTACTCGATGGCCGTCGTCATCGGCGCGACCATGGGGTACTTCGAGGGAGGGAAGTTCGACGTCTCCATGTCCGGGCTCGCAGTGGTCCTCGGTTCGATCCCGTTCTACGTCTTCGCGATCTTACTGCTCATCTTCCTGTCGTACAGGCAGGGCTGGTTCCCGACCGGCGGGCGGTATACGACCGGGACGTCCCCCGGACTCAACATACCGTTCATAACTGGTGTCCTTCATCACGCAGCCCTCCCGATACTGTCGTACGTCGTGATCTCGGGGTTACGTGCGCTCGGGATGCGGGGGAACAGTATCCGCGTACTCGGCTCGGACTACCTCCGCGTGGCGAGGCTCCGGGGCCTCCCAAACCTGACGATAACGACGCAATACGTCGGCAGAAACGCATTGTTGCCGATGTATACGTCCTTCCTCATCAGCGTCGGACGGATGTTCGGTGGGTCTGCCGTTCTCGAGGAAGTGTTCACGTACCGTGGGCTGGGCTACTACATGTTGCACGCGCTCTATCAACGAGACTACCCGCTCCTGATGGGTGCCTTCTCGGTCATGACGATTGCGGTGGTACTCACGCTAGTCATCGCCGACCTGACCTATCCGTTGATCGACCCGCGTGCGGGAGGTGGTAGCGATGAAAGTTACTGAGAACACGACGCTGACCCACGACCGAACGTATCGACAAGAGACCGCGCCAGTACACGCCGAACCGAGGGCACGGACAGCACCGTCCGTCTCGGGGGTGAACTCGAATGAGTGAAAAGAGCGGCATCCGCTCGAACGAAGAAGGTACCGTCAGCTCGCCGTTCGAGATTACGTCGGAGGTCGAGGAGACGCGGAGAGAGCGGTTCGAGAAACTCTACGACACGTACGTCCACACGCCCGTAGAGATCATCTGGAGCGACTGGCGAGCGCGTATCGGGGCGTTCATCCTCGTGATCTATCTCCTGATGGCCATCGTGGGCCCATCCGTGGTCGATCCGGTTCGCACTGGTGAAGGCGGTGCGCTCGTCCAGCCATTCACGACCGCGGAATTCCCGCTTGGAACGGACGACCAGGGTCGGGACCTCTTCGCGATGACGGTCTACTCGGCTAGACCGATGCTCATCATGATGTTCTCCGGGGCGATCACGACCATCGCGGTCGGGACGGGCGCCGGTGCAGTCGCCGGGTATCGAGGAGGATGGATCGACAACGTCGTGAGCGCGATCACGGACATCTTTATCAACATTCCTGGGTATCCGCTCGTGATGACGCTCTCACTCCTGCTACCGATCTCTGGGAACCCCGTCCTGATCGGGATCCTCATCAGTGTCATGGCCTGGGGCGGCCTCTCGCGGAAGATGCGCTCACAGGTCCTCACGCTCCGCAACGAGTCGTTCATCGAGGCGTCACGGTCCATCGGACAGCCCTCCCGGCTCATCGTCTGGAAGGACATCCTGCCGCACCTGATGCCGTACGCGATGATCAACCTCGCCAGTACAGCACGGCGGATTATATTCACCGTGGCCGGGCTGTACTTCCTCGGCATCCTGCCGTACGGTGATCCCAACTGGGGCGTGATGCTGAACCGCTCCTACCAAGCTGGCGCATTCTACCGCCCGCAAGCGCTGCACTGGTTCCTCATCCCGGCGGTCGTGATCATCGTCATCGGGGTTGGCCTGGTGCTGCTGAGTCAGTCGCTCGACCGGGTGTTCAATCCCCGGGTGCGGGCGCGTCATGAGAAACGAACGGACAGTAAGTCACCGATGGAGGAACTCTGAGGTACTCTCACAATGACTACGACACAACAAAACGCGTTCGTCGACGACACCGGTAGTACCGACGCGATCATGCAGTTGCGGGACATCACCGTGACCTTCGATATGGATAGCGGCGAGTCCCGCGTCGTGGATCGTGCGGATCTCGATCTCCGCCGCAACGAGATTCTCGGCATCGTCGGCGAGAGCGGCAGCGGCAAATCGATGCTCGCGTCGTCGATGATGGACGCAATCGAAGACCCCGGCTATCTGGGCGGGGATGTCACCTACAATCCGCAATCGGGTGACCCGGTCGAAGTGCTCGAGATGTCGGACTCCGAACTCAAGAATTTCCGCTGGGACACGGTCTCGATGGTGTTCCAGGGGGCTATGAGTTCGTTCAACCCGACGCTGACAATTCGTCGGCACTTCGTCGAGACCCTCGACGCTCACGATTACAACGTTCCCGACGGGATCGAATACGCCAAGGAACTTCTCTCAGATCTCTACTTAGATCCAGAGCGAGTACTGGACTCGTACCCGCACGAGCTGAGCGGCGGGATGTCCCAGCGTGCGCTGATCGCACTCAGCATGGTCCTCGATCCGGACGTGCTGATCATGGACGAACCGACCGCGGCACTCGACCTGCTGATGCAGCGGTCGATAATCTCGCTCATCAACGAGCTGAAGGACAAGTACGATCTGACGATCGCGCTCATCACGCACGACTTGCCACTCATCGCGGAACTCGTCGATCGGGTCGCCGTGATGTACGCTTTCAATCTCGTCGAAATCGGCCCCGTCGAAGACGTGCTATCGGGATCGATTCACCCGTATACGCGGATGCTACTCAAAGCCACCCCCGACATCGACTCGCCAGTCGAGGAGATGCGCCCGATCGAGGGGGACATGCCCGATCCGTTGAACGTGCCGGACGGGTGTGCGTTCAATCCCCGCTGTCCGTTGGCTGACGGGCAGTGTCGCGAGGTCGACCCGGGGGCGTACCAGGCAACCTCCGAGCACGCTGCGAAGTGTCACTACTGGGAGGCGGTCGACGAGGAGATTCCGATGAGCGAAGAGACGTCCTCGATGGAGTCCTTCGTGGATTCCGCCCTCTCGACCGACCGTCGCACGTGGCAGGATGGCGACGACCCAATCGTCGAGCTCGACGACGTCGAGGTACACTTCGAGAAGGAAGAAAGCGGCTTCCAGTTGTTCTCCTCGCCGTCGACCATTAAGGCGGTCGACGGCGTCTCCCTCGAGATCCACGAGCGAGACGTCACGGTGATGCTCGGCGAGAGTGGGTGTGGAAAGACGACGCTCGGGAAGACGGCCATCGGCCTCCAGCGACCGACCGGTGGTTCAATCGAGTACTACGGCGATACGGAGTCCGGCGGTCCCGTCGACATCTGGCAGGTCCGCGATTCGGGCGCGGAGGACGGGGTCAAATGGGGAGACATCAGAAAATCACTCCAGATCATCCACCAGGACCCTGGGAGCGCGCTCAATCCCCACCGGCGGGTCTCGACGCTGCTCGAGGACCCGCTCAAGCGCTGGAAGCCCGAGATGGACGGACACGATCGCCGGGCACGGATCCTCGGCCTGATCGAGCACTGCGGGATGACCCCGCCCGAGTCGTACATCGATCGGTATCCGCACCAGCTCTCCGGCGGCGAGCAACAACGGATGGCGATCATCCGGGCCATGCTGATGAATCCGGAGTTGATTCTGGCCGACGAGCCCGTCAGTGCACTCGACGTTTCTCTGCGCGTCGAGATGATGGACCTGATGATTCGGCTCCAGGAGGAGTTCGACACCTCCTACTTCTACGTCTCACACGACATGGCGAACGCTCGGTACATCACCGAGAAAACGGGAGGCAGAATCGGGATCCTCTATCTCGGGAACCTCGTCGAAGTCGGGCCACCCGAGCAGATCGTCCACAATCCACAGCATCCCTACACGAAGGCACTGCGGTGGGCGACGCCGAAGCTCCGGAGCGACGAAGCCGAGATCGAGGGCGACACCCCGCTCCGGAGTATCGACATCCCCGATCCGGAGAATCCCCCCAGCGGCTGTCCGTTCCACACGCGCTGTCCCGCTGCACGAGAGGTCTGCAAGAACGAGATGCCCGATTCCTACGCGGGATCCGATGCTCCGGGTCACGAGGTCTCGTGCTTCCGGGCCGTCAACAATCACCAGTACTGGAGCAGTGAACCGCTCGGCGAAGACGGCGATCTGCCGGACGCGTTCATCCAGGACTAACGACCACGGTCCACTTTCGACGGAAGGTTCGAACGTCGTAGTGCGGCTTTTCTGATTGAGTTTGTCGTCCCCGATCAACGAGACTGAACCCTTCGATCAGGCGAGGGTGTCGATTCTTTCGAGCGAACCCTCCAGGCTCCGACGAGAATGCAGCTAAAACACGTTCGCATCGGCGGACACTGCGCTGGAGGAGAGCCATCCCGCCGGTTACTCACCCACAGCTCGGGGACGGTTGAGACTGGGTACCGGGGTGAGCTGCCTCGTTTATCGTCGGCAGTAGGGAGAAGTAGTTTCCTGATCGCGCTAATCGAGTGTGCCGATTACTGTTCGACTTCGAGGGCGTGCTGTCGAAGCCAGGCTCTCAGGTTCGAATCGGGAACGGTCAGTGCGCGGGTGTTCTGTTCGAGTTCGGGATACCCGCCGACTTCTTCTTGACTGTCGATGACGTGGCCCTCCCCGTTTTTGATCATATCGACGATGCGTTCGTCGTGTTCGCTCCGGTCGGCCGGTCGAGCCCCAGCGTTCGTGAGATTATGCGACGAGACGTCGGCGGCGGCCATCGTCTCCAGGTCGTCGGGCCACAGCGGCCGTTCGTCGAGTTTCGTGAGTGCATCTTCTGCTTCCGAGACGCCTCCTTTGACGATGTTGTCTTCGAGGTAGACCTCTGCGGGCTCGTCGCCGAAGGACCGGATCGCCGGCAGCCCTGTCTGTGGTTTCTGATAAACGTTGCCGACGACACTGGCGCGGGTGACCGGTTGTCCGTCGGAGTCACCCATGACGCACCCGTCGTAGTAGTGGTGGATGAGGTTGTTGGCGACGACGGTCTCGTTGCCTTCCTTGAGCCGTGGGTTCCGGTCGGTCGAGTTCGCCCAGACGTTCCCGGCGAGCGTGACGTTCTTGGAGTTGTCGCCGATAAGTGAGTTGTACCCGTGCGGGCCTTTCGGATGGATCGAATCGTCGAGCGGTTCGGCGACCAGGCAGTTGGTGACCGTGTTCTTGTTCGTCTGGAAGCCGACCGAGAGTGCTTCGTCTATCGACCACGAGGCCGAGCAGTGGTCGATGACGTTGTTCTCGAAGTCGTCCTGGATGAAGATGGCGTCTGTCGACCCCGGCGTCGCGTCAGCACCGTCTCCCGGGCGGACCCGAATGTGTTGGACCACGCAGTTGTTGGCCTCGATCTTCAGCGTGCCGCGAGTGAGCGTGATGCCCGGCGAGGGCGCCGTCTGGCCCGCGATCCAGAGGTTGTCGTTTCCGATCGTGAACGCCCGGCCGCCGAGATCGACCGTGCCACTGGTCTCGAAGACGACGATTCGTGGTTTCGTCCCGATGAGTTTCCGGGTGAAATCTTGGAGGTTCAGGTCCGATTCGGTGATCCGGCGGACCTCCACGTCCTCGCCGTCGGCCCACGGGGCCATCTCCGCAAACCCGTCGTCTGGGTCGATCTGCGAGGCGCTTCGCGGTGGTTCGTCTGGTGGCGTGACGACGGGCTCCGTCTCGGTCGTCGTCGACGTTGTGGTCGTTTCGGTTGTCGTCGGGGTCGTCGTGTCGGTCTCCGTCGTCTCGGCTCCGTCAGTTGATTCGCTGTTGGAGTTACACCCAGCGACGGACACACTGACGCCAGCCATACCAACGGCTGCCAAGAACGAGCGTCTATCTCGTCTCATGTTTGAGATACACTAACAGAGTGGGCTCGAATATTTAGACGTTTTGGTGGTTCTTTCGACGAGAACACCGCGAGCCTGAGTGAGCGGCCCACGTCGGCTCGTCGTCCTCGCCGACCATCGACGCGTCGAAAGTGATATCGGGACTGCCGACCGCCGTCGATCCGGGTGCGACGTGCAATTGATCACGCCGGTTCAGAGGCACTTCGTGGGGTCCCAGTTGCCGAAGACTGTCGCCGGGTCGGTGTAGGGGTCGGCTTCGTCGGCGGACAACTGATGGGCCCACGACGCGCGTTCGTCGGGCGTATACCCCGGGCCCGACCCGTTGTACTCGGCGTAGAAGGCCGTCTTTCGCTTGTCGGGCGCGTCGGGTTCGGACCACCGGGCCCACCCGATCGGCTTGATGTGATCGCCCAGTTCGGTGTCGAGAAAGACCGTCCTGGCGTACTTGCCCCATGGGCGACCGAGGTAGAACGAATCGTCCGGTGCGTCCCCAGTGATCGTGCAGTCGTTGAAGACGAGTCCGTAGTCTTCGTTCTGACCCGTCGAGGCTGCAGTGACGTATCCACTGTCGTCGACGCAGTGGATCTGGCAGTGCTCGTAGTAACCCTGACCTGGACCGAAGATGAAGTCGACATCCCCCTCGACGTAGCAGTTCTCGAGGTACTGGGAGCCACCGACGTAGAGCGTGTCCTGAAAACTGGTAATTCGGCAGTTCAGGAACATCGCACGTTCACCTTCTGCCTGCGCGGCGATCGCTTGGCCGAGCGGTTCGGCGTCGTTCCTAATGGTGAGATCCTTCGCCGTGAAGTCCCACCCCCAAATCGTGAGGGTTCCGGTCGCGAACGTCCCGAGGGGGTGTCCGTTCTCGTCTTTCTTGTTGGCGTGGTCGTCGTAGGTGATGATCGTCTTCTCCGGACCGTCACCCAGGAACGTCACGTCCATCGCCTTGACCGGAATCTCAAGTTTCTCCTCGTAGACGCCTTCTTTGATGTATACCTGTGTTCCACTCGGGTCGTTCTTCGGAGTCGCATCGATAGCCGCCTCGACGGTCTCGAAGTCACCACTCCCGTCCTTCGCGACGACGATATCCGGGTCCTTCTCCAGGGTCGGACAGCCGACTTCGTCGAGATTCTCCTGAAAGCTCTCGGTCTCGGTCTGCGTGGTCGATGGTGTTTCGGTCCGGGTTGCACTCGGAGGCTGTGTCTCGGTCGACGTCCCCGGTGCCGAAGTCCTGTCGCCACCGTTCCCGGAACACCCGGCGAGTCCACCGGTCACGCCAGTCCCGGTGAGTGCCAGGAGGCGACGGCGTGACAGCCGGCCCGCGATCGTATCGGAACAATGTTCGTCGTCGTCAGTCATCGGATATCATCTCGAATGTTCGATGTATTCACGTATGTTTCTCGTCGTTGCGGTCACAGACACACCGTCGGGTCCCAGCCGTCGAGGACGGTCTTCGGTGAGCGGTACGGTTGCGCGTCCGATTCGCTCAAGACGTGGCTCCACTCGACGCGCTCGTCGGGCGTATACCCCGGTCCCGAGTTGTTGTATTCGGCGTAGTACGCGGTCTTCGTCTTGTCGGGATGATCGGGTTCGGGCCACGGATGATAGCCTTCCGGGCGGATGTGCTCGCCCATCTCCGTATTGAGGAAGACCGTCTGTGCGTATCGCTTCCACGGCCGACCGAGGTAGAACGAATCGTCCGGTGCGTCCCCCGTGATGGTGCAGTCGTTGAAGACGTAGCCGTACTCCTCGCCCTGCTCCGTCGATGCAGCGGTGGCGTACCCGCTACTGCCTTTACAGAAGATCTCGCAGCCGTCGAAGTACGCCGTCGCGGCACCGAAGATGAAGTCGACATCGCCCTCGATGTAACAGTCCTTGTAGTACTGATTCGTATTCTCGTTGCGCGTATACAGCGTGTCCTGATTGCCCACGAACCGACAGTTCACGAACAAGGCACGGCTCGCGTCGACGCGAGCGGCGACGGCTTGCGCGACTGGCTCCGCATCGTTCCGGACGGTGAGGTCTTTGAGCGTGATGTCGTAGCCGTTGATGACGAAACTGGCAGACCCGGACGTCCCGATCGGATTGCCGAGCGAATTCGTCTTGTCCGCGTGGTCGTCGTACGTGAGAATCGTCTTCTCGGGCCCGGCACCCAGAATCGTGACGTCGAGTTTCCCACCCAACTCCAGTTTCTCCTCGTAGACGCCTTCCTCGATGTACACCTGGTTTTCCTCGAAATCATCGGCTGGTAGCGAATCGATCGCCGCCTGGACGGTTTCGTAGTCACCACTGCCGTCCTTGGCGACGACGATGTCGGGGTCGCGGTCGAGTTTTGGACAGCCGTATTCCTCGAGTTTCTCCTCGACGCTCTTCGTCTCGGTCGGTTCTGCCGTGGACGTCTGCGATTCTGTTGTCGTCGACGCCGAAGACGGGGGTTCGGTTTCTGACGCGGTGCGCTCGGCGTCGCCACCTGTGCAGCCGGCCAGTCCGGTGAGTGCCCCCACGCCCGTCGCGGCGAGCACCTTGCGCCGGGACAGTCGATGCGCAGCAGAATCACGACGTTGCTGGTCGCTCTTTTCCATCTACCAAATGGTCGGGGAACGAACGGATAAATCTATGCCAGCCGACGATTCGCGCGCACAGTACGTCTCGGTCGAGACGACTGCGAGAAACGACGACGCGAATCGGTCCCAGCGTGATGCCTGCTAACGCAACATTTATGCGCCCAATCTCTGTACGAATACGTCATGAACGCCGGCACAGAACCCGGCTCGCGTCTCGCGATCGGAATCGCGGGTCTCGGGTCCGTGGGGATGCGGTTAGGCGAGGAATTTAGAGTGAATCGGGACGCGTCGATCGTCGCCGTCACCGACGTCGTTCCCGAGAACGTCGAGTCCGCCGCGGAGGTCTTCGAGGTCCCAGCGGACGGGCAGTTCGAGAGCTACGAGGCGATGCTCGACGAAGCGAATCTGGACGCGGTCGTGATTGCCACACCCAACGGCCTCCACTACGAGCAAGCGATGGCGGCGATGGATCGAGACCTACACGTGCTGCTGGAGAAACCGATTGCGACGGACGTCGAGGACGCGATGGACCTCACCGAACGCGCCGAACAGTCAGACAACGTCGTCATGCTGGGCTTCCAGCGCCACCTGAATCCCGCGTTCATCGAGGGACATCAGCGGTGGCGCCAGGGCGACGCCGAGCCGACCTTCATCACTGGCGAACTGACCCACGACTGGCGTGACTACTTCGAGGAGATGGACGACTGGCGGATGAATCCGGACCTCAGCGGCGGTGGGCACCTCATCAACGTCGGAATCCACGTCATCGAAGCCATCCTCTGGATGACCGGCCTGAGGCCGGTCACCGTCGATGCGCACGTGTCTTTCCACGACGACGCCGAGATCCTGGACAAGGAGTCGTCGATCCGGATCGAATTCGAGAACGGCACGATCGCGACCTTCACCGACACCGGGCTGGCGACTCGTGCCCGCGAGCACATCCACCTGTGGGACGACGACGGCGCACTGTACTTCGATGGACGGGAGTGGAACGAACGCCACGGCTACGCGATCGACAACGACGGAACGGAACACGACCCGTACCGCGGTGGGAGCGAGGGGAAAGCCGACGCGTTCGTCGAGACGGTGCAGACTGGTGCAACCCCGCCATCGACGGCCCGGGACGCCCTCTGGGGGCTCGCGGTGACGATGGCAACCATGGAGTCTGGTCGCCGCGACGAACCCGTCGACGTGTTGGACCTCTACCCGGGGCTCAGCGCGTTCGAACGATAGCGAGCGAGGGGATTCCTTCTGCGGTCGAGATTTCGCGGACACGAATCGATAGCGGTTCTCGTCGACGCGCCGCCAGACCCCAGACAGTCAGGCTTGTGCCTCGATATCCGTCTCGTCGTCGGTGAGTTCGTCTACGAGGCGTGGGACCATCGTGACGTGGAAGTAGACCGTCCACGCAAGCGCCGCGATGAGGCTCACGCCGACCAGCAAGAGGTTGTCCTGGATTCTCAGTCGCATCACGAGCAGCCCACCCGTCAGCACCACGCCGAGCGTGTATACGTACACGATGACATCTATGCGTGTCAGTTCCATGGCGACTCGTTGACCGCCCCGTGGTAAATCACTGGCGGTCAGAACCATCCAGTTTGCCACTGGGTTCCGTGACCGCTTGCGGTCGATCTACCGAGTGTCGACCGACGGGCCGTCGGGGTCCGTCTCGGTGGCGGCGGCGAGGTCGCCGTAATTTCCGGATAGTGATATCGACGCCGAATTGTCACCGCTCGCCTGGAGGAACGTCCCCTCGTCCGGGGCACTACACCCACGGATTCGCAACGCTTCGACGTCCGATGCGGAGACGACGGGCGACGGGGTATCTTCGACGTGGAGTCCGTCGATCTCGATCTCGCCGGTCGCCTCGAACTGCATCGCTGGGCTCTCGGATGTCCGGATGGTCACGTCGTCGAACCGGACGTCGTCGACGGACTTGCAGAACAGCCCGTGTTGCTGGTCGTACGCCTCGGCCATCGCGGGACTGAGGTCGGTGGCCGAGAGCGGTCTCGTGGCGTCGATATCCACGTTCGAGAACGTGATCGTCTCGAAGTACTGTTCCGGGAGGCCTGCCAGGAACCCGGCGCTCTCGACGTTACGAGCAGTGATGTTCGAGAAGTGGACCCGTCGAACCATCGGAGTCGTCTCGTCGACGTCCGCGGGGTCGCTGTCGATGTCCATGAAGTAGTAGCCATTGACGACGAACGGACACGCGACGTTCCGCATGACGATGGTGTCGAAACGGAGGTCCTCGACGACGCCGCCGCGTCCCCGCTGGGTCTTGATACGGATGCCGCGATCGGTGTTCGTGAACGTGCAATTCGAGACCGTCACGTCGCGAACGTCACCGGACATCTCACTGCCGATCACGACGCCGCCGTGGCCGGCTTCGATCGTACAGTTCGTCACGGAGATCTGCGCGGCAGGTCTGGCCCGTTCTCGACCCTCCTCGTCCTTCCCGGACTTGAGACAGATCGCGTCGTCGCCTGCGTTGATGTACGTATCGCTGAGTCGGACCGATTCCGACGAATCGATGTCGATCCCATCCCCGTTCGGTGCATTCGCCGGGTTTTGGATCCGAGCGTCGTGGAACGTGACGTCTTTCGAGTAGACGACGTGCGTATTCCAGAACGGCGAATTCTGCAGCGTGACACCGGAGACAGAGACGTTCGTGCTCTCGTAAATCTGGAAGAGTGGTGGCCGGAGCGTGAAGCTGCTAACGTCGTCGCTCTTATCGTTCTGCCTATCGAACTCGGCGAGCCGGTCGAGGAGGCCGTCTGGAATCTCCTCGTCGGGTGTCTCGTAGAAGTTCCACCAGTACTCGCCCCCGCCGTCGATGACCCCACGGCCGGTGATCGCGACGTTCGCGGCGTCTTTGATCCACAGACACGGGTGGAATCCGTACTGGTCCCAGCCCTCCCACCGACTCTGGACTGTCGGGAATGCAGTATAGTCACCGACGAACTGGAGCGTGGCACCAGCCTGGAGGTGCAGCGTCGTGTCGTCGCCGACGACCAGCGGGGCCGTGAGGTACGTCCCTGGTGGCACGAGGACCGTGCCGCCCGAGTCTCGGCAGTCGTCGAGTGCCGCCTGAATCGCGTCGGTATCCCTCGTCGATCCGTCACCCACCGCACCGTACTCTTGGATGTCGAACTGCGCAGTAGTAGCGTGCTCCATCAGCTAAGGCCTCACGGAGGGAACGAATAAACGTTGCGTCGGCGTCGCGAGTCGTGGGTAGCGGAGGTGGGTTCGGGCGATGCTGACCGAGCAGACCCAGTCGTCGGGACGGACCCGCTCCCGGTTCGATAGCACACTCAATAGCGTTGGGCACCAGTACGCTCTCAGCGGTTGCGTCCGTTCCAGGTTCCAACCAGCCGTCGGACGACTCACGTGGTCTGTACGACCCGCGGCCACCCAAAGGAATAAATACTGGCGTTGAGAAACTCTCTCACGATGCCATCCTCGTCTAATTCGCTTAGTTTCGGCGAGTACGTCGACAGCGAAATCGTCCGCCGGATTATGGAACAGTACAGGACGTCGGTCAGTTTGAAGGTCGCGGCGTTCGGTGCCGGCCTCATCGCCTTCGCGTTCGGTATCAACTTCGTCTTCGGTATGACGCCCGCGATCGAGTCCAGCACGGGATTCTTCGACCTCTGGGGACTCTGGGCAGCGATCTTCTCCATCTGGGGTGGCGCGATGCTCGTCGTCGGCCTCCTCACGTATAGCATCGTCTGGCTGAAGCGCCAGTAAGGAAACAGGCACGCTGTCGCCGGTCGTCGACGAGCCCAGTTCGCGACGCCGACCTTTCAACGTCGTTCGCGCTGTTTCAGCTCTAAGTCCGAACTGCACTTGCTGCTCGACCAGTCGTCACTGTTCGACTTCGAGGGCTTTCTGTCGGAGCCACGCTCTGAGATTCGAGTCGGGGACGTCCAGTTCGTGCGTGTTCTCCGCGAGTTCGGGATACCCGCCGACTTCGGATTGACTATCGATGAGGTGGCCCACGCCGTTGCGGATCATGCCGAGGATGCGCTCGTCGTGTTCCGTCCTGTCCGCCGGGCGAGCACCGACGTTCGCCATGTTGTGGTCGAACGTCTCATTGGACGGGAGCGTTTCCAGGTTCTCTGGCCACAACGGGCGTTCGTCGAGTCTCGAAACCCCTGACTCGACCATCGGGACGTCACCCTCGTTCAGGTTGTCTTCGACGTACGCCTCGCCGTCGCCGAAGATGTTCGCCTGTCCGGACTGGGGGAGTCGATAGTCGTTCCCCTCGATGCTCGCTTGCGTGTTCGGGTCGAGCCAGCAACCGTCCCCGAAGTAGTGGATGACGTTGTTCGCCTGCACGCTCTGTGTACCCTCCTTGAGCCGCGGGTTCCTGTCGGTCGTGTGCGCGTAGACGTTCCCGGCCATGGTGACGTTCTCGGCGTTGTTGCCGATCAGTGAGCTGTATCCGTGCGGGCCCTTCGGGTGGAGCGAGTCCTCCAGCGGCTCGGCGATCAGGCAGTTCGACACTGTCGTATTGGTCGTGTCGTAGCCGACCGAGAGCACCTCGTCGGTCGACCACGAGGCCGAACAGTGGTCGACGATGTTGTTCTGACTCCCGTCTCGGGTCTGGATGCAATCCATCGAATCGGCACTGCCGTTCGCGCCTTCGTCACCCGGTCGGACCCGGATGTGCTGGACGACGACGTCGTCGGCATCGATGGTGAATCGGCCCCTGACAAACGTGATGCCTGGTGAGGGTGCCGTCTGGCCAGCGATCCACACCTTCGGATTCTGTATCGAGATCCACTGTCCCTCGAGGTCGATGGTTCCACTCGTCTCGAAGACGACGACGCGCGGACCCGGGTCGCCGGCGAGTGCTTTGAGGAACGATCGCGGCGTCGGTTCCGTCACCTTGAATACGGGCGTGTCGTCGTCGAGCCACGGTGCCATCTCCGCGAACCCGTCGCTCGGATCGAATTGTGAGGCACTTCGAGGTGGTTCGTCCGGGACCGAACTCGTCGGTTCGGAGGTCGGCTCCTCCGTGGCCGACTCCCTGGTGGTCGTCGGCTCCTCGCTCGTCGTCTCGGTTTCACTATTGCCGCTGTTACAACCAGCGCAAGCGGTGCACAAACCTGCGATTCCAGTTCTCAGAAACGTTCGTCTATCGGGAGTCATCGAATCCTCGTCCAACGGGTTTGTGTGTTGCTATCATATGCGTTCCGGTGGGACTATCGAGACTGCGGTCACCGCTCTCGATGAGCGGGACGGGAGATCACATCCCGCACGGTGGTCCCAGCGTGTTCCGGCATGGGAACGATCGCCGGCGCTCGTGCAGCAGTTCCAGAACTCTTCGCGTTTCCACTGCCAGCCGTCGAGGCAACGGGTCAGCGACCAAGCAGCGACCATAGAGTTAACCCCGCGCTTGCCGAACCGACGAGCGAGATGGAAAACGCGGACATCGAGACCGAACAGGTCACATATCGCGCCCACGAGCGGCGCACCGAGTTCGGGCACTCGCATTCCGGCGAGGCGCATCGCGCGGTCCAGTCGATAACGAGAGTCTTCGTCGAGGCGAATCGGGTGGACGCGTGATGCCGGAAGACGAAGGCTCGGCCGGGAGAGGGGATGAAATGTCGCTCGCATTCGTCTGCTCGGCCGCGACCGACGACGAGCACGAAGCTGGTGTCTTCACCTACTCTTTCGACCCAGCAGACGGGTCCCTCACACGACTGTCACACACACCACTGCGCCGGCCGATGTACCTCGCGGTCCACCCCGGCGGCGAGCGACTCTCGGTCGTGAACCGACCGGCGGGTGACGCGGACGGACAGGTATTGACGTTCGCTATCGACCACGCTTCTGGGACGCTATCGCTGCTGAGTCGACGGTCGAGCGGCGGCCTCGGTCCATGTTACGTGAGCGTCGACGCGGCGAGCCGATTCGTCTTCACGGCGAACTACGCCGCGGGCACCGTGGCGATGCTCCCAGTCGAAAGCGAAGGTAGCGTCGGGCCGCCGAGTCACGTAGTCAAGCACGATGGGTCTGGCGAACTGGCGGGTCCGCAGGTCGAGCCACACCCCCACGCCGCCGTCCCCGGTCCGCGAAACCGGTTCCTGTACGTCCCCGACCTCGGACTGGACCGGGTCGTCGCCTATCACATCGACGCCAAGGCCGGGCGACTCGACGCGGCACCGGCCCGGAGCGTCGACCTGCCGCCGGGGGCCGGGCCGCGTCACATGGAGTTCGGGCCCGACGGGGAATCCGCGTTTCTCGTGAACGAACTGAACTCGACGCTGACGCGACTGGCTGTCGGCGCTGACTCCGGCGCGCTCTCCGTCGAGGCGACCGTCTCGACGCTGCCGCCGGACGAATCGGCGAGCGATTGTCCAGCCGCGGACGTGCACGTCCACCCGTCCGGACGGTGGGTGTTCGCGTCCAACCGTGGGCACGACAGCATCGCGACTTTCGCAGTCGCCGATGGAGAACTGAAACTGGTCGGCCACGAACCGACGCGAGGGCGAAAGCCCCGTGACTTCTCGCTCGGCCCGACCGGGCGCTGGCTCCTCGTTGAGAACCGCGACAGCCACCGAATCCGCTCGTTCAGCGTTTATGCGGAGACGGGGTCGCTCTCGGCGCGAGACGACGAGACAGCGGTTGGGAAACCGACCTGTGCAGTCGTGCTGCCACGGGAGTGACGCAGTGACGGCCACTTCCGGGCCTGAAGTCCTCCAACGAGGGGAACACGCACCCCTGCCGGGTCAACCTTTATTCTCCCCGCTTGAGCAGTACGAACCGACTCATGGAAAGCTTCGAATCCGAGGACGGCCACGTCGTCGTCCGTCTCGACCGCGGCGACATGGCACTCGAATCGCTCGAACAGGCGTGTGCCGACCACGACGTCGACACTGGGGCCGTCGTCTCCGGCATCGGGACGTTCAGCAACCTGAACATCCACTACGTGAATCGAACCGACTTACCAGAGACCCAAGCCGACCGAAACGTCACGCTCGAACTCGACGGGTCGTGGGAAGTGACGAACGTCGGGGGAGCCATCGCCGACGGCGAACCACACCTGCACGTGACGGCGTTCAACGGAGAGCGAACCGTCGGTGGCCACCTCGAAGACGGCTGTGAGGTGAACGTCCTCGGCGAGTTCACCATCCGGAAGTTCGAGGGACTTTCACTCACCCGTGAGCCGAGCGAGCACAACGTCTCACAACTCACACGTCGCTGAGTGTCCCCTCGTCGTGGCGAAAATCGCAAAGAAGAATCGATCCGGCGTTTCCAACGGATGAAACCGTAGCCGACGAGTCCGACGATGATGAGCGATGCTCCCCACGTCGTGAGTATCGCCGCCCAGATGTCGTTCTGGATGCCGGTGTCGGTGATGGTGGCGAGCACGATTCCCAGAACGCCGAGCGTCGCCAGCATCAACAGAGTCGTCTCGATCACTGGGCCGAGTCGCTCACTCGTGACGCGGATGACGTACTTGTGTGGTACAAAATTACAGTATAACTCGATTGGGGCCAGGACTGCACGGAAGGCTAGTTTTATTACGTTTGCGAATAACTCACAAACGTCCCGTGACATAGCGGAGGGACATGCTGGTGTGTAGAAGACGGCAGCAAACTGGCCACGGCATCAGCCACAATCACGTGCCAGTGATTCAACACCGCGGAGACAGCAACCTGTCGTAGCCTGTCACCTGTCCATAGCAGTCTCCGGGACTGTCATCCCGCCGTGGCAGCCATCGCTGTCTTCTCACGACTTTTCCACGAGACTGGTGAGGCATTGTCTCCACCAAAACATTGGTATTCCAGTGTCGAGAAAAGGTCCAGTACGGACTTATGACCACAGAGTACGCCAACTACATCGGCGGAGAGTGGGTCGAATCGACAACCGGTGAGACTTTCGAGGTAACCAACCCGGCTGACCCCGACGAGGTCGTCAGCACCCATCCCGCATCGAACGAAGCAGACGTGCAGGAAGCCATCGACGCGGCAGTCGCCGCACAGGACGAGTGGGCCGGAACGCCCGGACCGTCGCGCGGTGCTATCCTGCGTGAGGCGGGCGAACTGCTCGCCGACCGCAAGGAGGAAGCGACCGAGACGCTCGTGCGCGAAGAGGGGAAGACCTGGTCCGAAGCGAACGGCGAGGTCCAGCGCGCGATAGACATCTTCTACTACTACGCGGAGAAGTGCCGTGACATCGGTGGCACGGTCAAATCACCCAGTGGCACGGACAAGGAGCTGTACACGAAGCGCGAACCGCTCGGCACCGTCGCGCTCATCACGCCGTGGAACTACCCCATCGCCATCCCGGCGTGGAAGCTCGCACCCGCACTCGCCGCGGGGAACACGGCCGTCCTCAAGCCAGCCTCCGAGGCACCGAACTCGGCGCGCATCCTGCTCGAAGTGCTCGACGAGGCTGGCCTCCCTGACGGTACGGCCAACCTCGTCACCGGGTCGGGGAGCGAAATCGGGACGCCACTCGCGGAGTCGGAAGCCATCGACGGGCTCTCGTTCACTGGCAGCACGGCAGTCGGGACCGCTGTCGCACAGGCCGCGTCGGAAGACCTGACGCGCGTCCAGTGTGAGATGGGCGGGAAGAACCCGACCGTCGTCATGCCCAGCGCCGACCCCGAAGAGGCTGCAGACATCATCAGTGTCGGCGCGTTCGGGACGACCGGACAGTCCTGTACGGCGACATCGCGTGCCATCGTCCACGAGGACGTGTACGACGAGTTCGTCGAGGCCATCGCGGAGATAGCCGAGTCGACCGACATCGGCCCTGGTCTCGACGACCCGGGTATGGGGCCGCACGTCTCCGACGGCGAACTCTCCTCGACACTGGAGTACATCGACATCGCGCAGGATGAAGGTGCGACGCTTGCGGCGGGCGGCGGACAGCCCGAGGGCGACGAGTACGAGGGCGGCTACTACGTCGAGCCGACCGTCTTCTCGGACGTCGACAACGACATGCAAATCGCACAGGAAGAGGTCTTCGGACCAGTCCTCGCCGTCATCGAGGCGAGCGACTTCGAGGACGCACTCGCGACCGCCAACGACACCGTCTACGGACTCTCGGCGAGCATCATCACACAGGACCTCACCGAGGCGAACCGCTTCGTCGAAGACATCGAAGCCGGTGTCGCAAAGGTGAACGAAAAGACGACTGGACTGGAGCTCCACGTGCCCTTCGGCGGGTACAAGGACTCCTCGACGAACACCTACCGCGAACAAGGTGACGCCGGTCTCGACTTCTTCACGTCGGTCAAGACCGTCTACCGCAACTTCTGACGCAGCGTCGGCACCACGCCGTCTTCCATCAGAAACTCGTTCTTTCGATGGCCGTTCCACTGAGTCGAGACTCGAATAGCGACGCACTCAGGCCGGCGGTTCGTCCCACTCCTCGCCGTCGTCTTGCGGGTCGTAGCCGATGCGGGCGCGAGCGTGTTCGAGGTCGAACCAGCGCCGATGGTTGTCGCTGACACCGCTGAAGATGCCGTACTCCACGTCGTCGTTGGAGAGACAGCAGTCGACTTGATGGGCGAAGTCGCGACGCGACTGCCACATCGCCTTCATCCGAGCGACCTGTTCGTCGTACTCGTCACTGCCGCGCTCCCACAGTCCTTCGTCGACGCCCTTCTCGGCGTCACCGTAGGGGTGGTCGTACTCCTCGTTGCGCACGCTACAGACGCGAAGCGAGTAGAACCGTTTCGGGTACTCGTAGTTCTCAACGTAGTAGCGGCCCATGTCCTCGCCGAAACTCTTCGACGCGCCGTAGAAGGAATCGGGACGGACGGGGTCTGTGTGGTCGATGACGAGGTCGTTGTCCGGGTAGTAGATGTCCGGCGCGAACTCCTCTTCGTACATCCCCATGACGTGGTTCGTCGAGATGAAGACGAACGATTCGAGTTCGTTCTCGCGCGCCGCCTCCAGCGCGTAGTACATCCCGATGACGTTCGGTTCGAAGATGTCGCCCCACTCACCGTCCGTGTAGGGGTACGCGGCCATGTGGACCATCGCGTCCTGTCCCGCGCTCGCCTCCAGCAGCGCGTCGAAGTCTGTGACGTCAGCGACGATCGTGTCGTAGCCGCCGTAAGGGTGGTCGTCCGGTCGGTCCGAGCGGTTGTAGTAGGTGAAGTCGTACTCGTCTCGGTCGTGCAGGTGGTCGATAACTGCGGTTCCGCACCGGCCATAGACGCCGGTCATCAGTACGTCCATACTGCCCTATGTGTAAGACACTACCATAAAAAGACCGGGTGGGGGTACGGTCTGCCAGTCAGTCGCGATTCAAGTGGGGGCGGTAGGCCGATTATTCGACCGTAATCGTGACCAACCCGTCGAAGTTGAGGATGACCTGCTGTGCCTCGTCACCGAACAGCACTTTGCCGGTGGGCGACCGCTTGCGACCCACAACGAAGATGTGCTGGCAGTCGTATTCGTCTGCGGCGTCGAGGATGGCGTCCGGGCGTTCACCCGACTCGATGACGCTCGCGACCACGCGGTACGAGACCTCCCAGTCGAGGTCGCCAAGGACTTCCTCGGCTGAGTCGCGGACGGCGTTTCGCGGCCCGTCGAGCGCGCTCGCGTCGCTGTACGTCGTGTTCTCGACCGACCCGATGGATTCGAGCGTGTCGGTGTCAGCCTCGTAGTCTTCGGCCATCATCGTCGTGAAGAGGACGAGTTCGGCGTCCGGACCGCGGGCGTGTCGCGCGGCGTCTTCGAGCAGTTCTTTGTGAACGTCCTTGTCGTCGACGACAACGAGTGATCGGTGCATGCCACTACGTCCCGCGAGTAGCAAAATAAGTCTAACTGACGCGGCGACCGTTCAGGGGCCGTCGGAGGTGACGAGCGGTGGTCAGTCGTCCGCTCGGTACCGCGCGACTGCGTCTTCGTCGACGGTGATACCCAGGCCAGGTTCTTGTGGCACCGCGAGCGAGCCGCCGGTCGGGTCGAAGGGCGTCTCCAGAATTCCGTCCCGGAGCGGGTTGTCGCTCCGGTCGAACTCGACCATCATCGGTTCGGGGACGTTGCGCGTGTTCGGGTAGTCGGAGACGCTCGCGGCGAACTGGATGGCGGCGGCGAGTCCGACAGCACTGTTCCAGATGTGCGGTCTGACGCCGACGTTCTCGGTGGAGGCGAGTTTCGCGATAGTGCGTGCCTCGGAGAGGCCGCCACAGCGCGCGAGGTTCGGCTGGACGATGTCGACGAGTCGGTCGTCGACCAGTCGCTTGAACGCGAAGCGACCGAAGTGTGCCTCGCCCGCGGCGATAGGGATGTCGACGTGCTGTTGCACCTCGCGGTAGCCGTTCAAGTTCTCCGGTGGGACCGGCTCCTCCATCCACGTGATGTCGTACTCGGCGATGGCCTTCGCCGTGCGAATCGCCTGGTCGGGCCGGTAGTTCCCGTTGATGTCGACCATCAGGTGCGCATCGTCGCCGAGGACCTGGCGCGCGGTGCGAACGCGCTCGACGTCCTCGTCCAGGTTACTGCCGATCTTGATCTTCGCCGCGGTAAACCCGTTGTCGACGGCTCGCTGCATCGGCTCTTCGATGGGGCGGTCCTCCTCGGTGAAGTACATCGTCGACGCGTATGGCGTGAGCGTGTCGCGGTCTCTGCCGCCGAGCAGTTTGTGGACTGGCTTCCCGACCGACTTCCCGATGATGTCCCAGCACGCGAGGTCGATGGCGCTCACGGCACTCTGCACGAACACGCTCCCGCCGAAGTGGTACGGGTCGGTGTACGAGTCCGCCGCCAACGACTCCACGTCGTACGGGTCCATCCCGAGCACGTCGTCGCGGAACAGCGTGTCGATGGTCGCGCAGGCGATGGGGCCAGGGGCGAACGCCTCACCCCAGCCAACCACGCCTGTGTCGGTTTCGAGTCGGAGTAGCGTCGTCGCCCGGTCGTGGCCGAACCCACGTGCGTCGCCCAGCCCCTCGCCGTCGGGGAGGCTGTGCGACAGCGGAATCGGCTCTACGTCTACGATTTCCATACAATGACGATTCACTGCCCGGCCAAAATAGCTTGTGTTGGTGGCGCCCGTTGGCCACGGCGGGACACGTGTCGACCACGAGAGTTACAGCATTATTACGCCGTGTTTCAACGTTCATCCAGACGATGGCTTTATAATACATCCACTGTATTCTCATAGCATGCCACTGTCAGCCGAACAGGTCCGGACACGTCTACGTGGCGTCGCCGTCGGACTGCTGACGCCGTTCGATGACGATCTTAACATCGAGCACGAAAAGCTCGGTGAGAACGCCAAAGACCTCTACAACGAGGGCATTCGCACGTTCCTCGCCACAGCGAATATCAGCGAGTATCACTCACTCTCGCAGGAAGAACGAATCGCAGTCGCCGAAACGAGCGTCGAAGCACTCCCAGACGACGCCTGCGTTCTCGCGGGCGTCGGCGGGAGCATCCCTGAAGCCGAGGAACTCATCGAGTCGTACGACCGGATGGGTGTCGACGCGCTGATGGTTATGCCCCCGGACCACACCTACGTCCACGAACAGGGGCTGCTCGACTACTACCGCAAACTCGAACACGCGACGGTGACGCCACTCGTCCCGTACGTCCGCGGGTTCGACCCATCCGTCGACTTCCTCGCAGAACTCACGCGAATCGAGGGCGTCGTCGGCATCAAGTACGCTATCAAAGACGGGGTCAAACTCGGCTCTGCGGTCGCCGCCGGTGCAGACGACGTGGTGTGGGTAAACGGTCTCGCCGAACCGTTCGCGGTATCGTTCTGGGGCGAAGGTATCGAGGGCTTCTCTGCGGGCGTGAGCAACTTCCGTCCCGAAGTCGGCCTCGAACTGTTCGAAGCACTGGAAGACGAAGACTGGGAGCGCGCGCGTCGACTCCGCAATATCTGCATGCCGTATCAGAACTTCCGCGACGAGACGGGCCAGGACAACGAACTCGGCGGGGCAATCAGTGTCTCTGCCGTGAAGAAGGGACTCGAACTCGCCGGGCTGCACTCGGGTGATGGCCGCGTTCGCGAACCGATTCGTCCACTCTCCGCCGAGGACGAACAGCGGGCGACCACGTTGTACAACCAGCTAGACGACGACATTCAGCAACTAATCGGATAACCGCGTCACGAACACACGTCACCGCGACTCGGGCGTGTAGTCTCACGGTCGGTTCGAGTGATGGAGCAAGCGACGGACGCCACGCGGCAGTATTTGATTGCATCAGTCGTCGAAACCCCTGCTTATCGCGGTTTACCAGTAACAGACCGACGAGCAGCCCGCTCAGTCGTCGTAGTGGAACTCCGTCCAGGGCCCGTCGGTGAACGGATAGTCTTCCAGTGCGTCGAAGTCGACTTCGATGCCGAGGCCCGGGTCATCGGAGAGCGTGAGGACGCCGTCGTCGACCGATGGCTGGCCTTCGACGATATCGAACGCGAGGTCGAACGGATACATCCCCGGGTCGCCGTCGACGTGCGGAGTGAGGAGAGGGTCGCGCTCGAACACCGGGTATTCGAGCAGTCGCACCTCGGGCGCGGCCGCGACGAGGTGCGCGTTCGCCAGGAGCCCCACCCACGTCCCGAAGTTGTGGGGGACGAACTCCACGCCCCTCCCGTGGCAGAACTCAACGGCGTCACGACACCCGCTGAAGCCCTCGTGGTGGCGAACGTCGCCCTGCAAGAAGTCGACCGCACCGGTTTGGCCCAGTTCGACCAGCCCGGCGGGTGACTCTTCGCTCTCGCCGCCTGCGAGTGGTACCCCGGTCTCGGTGAGTGCCTTGTAGCCGACACGGTCGTCCGGCTCGACCGGCTCTTCGATCCAGAACGCACCGCAGTCCGTGGCGTGCTTGACCAGGTCGTGGACGACATCATCGCCGTACGAGTCCTGGAGTTTCCACCACGTGTGCACGTCGAGCATTATCTCCATCTCGTCGGTCGCCTCGGTGAGCAACTTGACCGTTCGTCGGTCTCCCTCTGGGCCGATGCCAGGTCGATACTTGTAGCCCATGAAGCCCAGTTCTTCGATGAGTTCGGCCTGTTCGACGTATCCTTCCGGCTCCATGTACATCCCTGCACTCGCGTACAAGGGCATCTCGGTATTCGGTTCGCTCTCGAACTCCTCGGCCAGCAGTTCGTAGATGGGCGCCCCGAGTTCCTTCCCACGGATGTCGTGTAGTGCCACGTCGATGGCCGAGACGGCCTCCTTCCGCAGATGGGGTGGGAGGTCCGCCTCGTCGATTAGCCCGTGTGCATCGGCTATCTCGTCGATAGTCTCACCCTCCAGAACCGCTGCGACCGGTCCCTCTACGACGTCGGCGAACGTCCCCTGTGAGTCGCCTTCGAAGTACTCGCGCATCGCGGAACTACTCGCGCCGGCAGTGGCGACGCCACGTTCTCCGTCCGCAGTTTCGACCACGACGAGCACGACGTCTCGTTTGAGTAAACGACGCGTCCCGCCGTGGAACGACCGGTCCTGTGGTGGGTCTATCGGTGACGACAGTGCGTATCCAGCGACCGCTGCGATGTTCATACACAGGGTAGGTCGGGTCAAGACCATAAATCATGACGAGACGACACAGTGTGAAGGACCCACATGAATTGTTCCCCCACCGGGAACGATACCCCGCGTAACACGCCACTCGCGAGAGTCGAAGCTGGCTACATATTCACACGTCATCCGCCTCGACGGCTGGAGACGAGATTGTGTGTTTCCCGCCTGTACCCGGACAGAACATCTGTGTCTGGTCGTTTAGGGTCCTCGGCACACGTCGATCAGCGCGTCGCTCGGACGCGACCCGTCGACGCTAGCTGGACCGACAATGAACACTCGTACGACGAACTAATTCCCGCCTCACGAACCGACCGATATCAGCCTCTAAAGCCCCTGAGACAGCCGTTTTGTGCTTTCCCAAGTGTCGAGATATATCGTTCGTGACGGTGTGTTGACTACAAACACCCCGGGTAAGAGGGCTATTACAGGACACCCATTACGGAACTAGTTTCGTAATGGTTCGGTCTGCGGGAAAGTGAGTCCCGTTGGACCGGCGAGAATCCGACCCAGACGACACGTAGTGCGTCGAATCATCGAGACCGCCTCAGGTCAATCCCGTTCACGACCACCGCAGACCGAACACGGACTGGCCAGACGCCGAGCATCCGACAGAGTCCAGCAGCGCTTGCCACAGCGAAGAATTTTATACGAGTCGCCCGAGTTGTGAGGTACATGCTGAAAGAAGAGTTCCGCGACCTCAAGGACCACATATCCGGTGGTATCATCCCGGCGACTGCGAACCCGTGGACCCCCGGCCCCGAATACGACCTCGTTACGGAGGACCTGCACAACCTCGTGGAGTTCCTCACAGACGTCGATGGTGTGAAGGCGGTCATCGCGAACGCACACACTGGCGAGACGAAGATGCAAGACGACGAGACGTACGTCGAAGTCGTCGAGGAACACGTCGCCGCGGCCGGCGACACGCCGGTCTTCGCTGGCGTCTACGGCGAGAGTTCCACCGAGGCGGCGAAGCTCGCCCAGAAGGCGAAGGACGCGGGCGCAGACGCGGTGATGCTCCTGCCGCTCGACGTGTACTCCCACCAGATTCCGCAGGAGCCCATCGACCACTTCAAGTACGTCGGCGAGACAGTCGACATTCCGCTCATCAACTTCCAGTTCCCGACCTGGGGAAGTTCCGGCCTGCCCATCAGTGCGCACGTCGAAATCTGTAAACTCCCGCACGTCATCGCGTTCAAGGAAGCGTCGTTCGACCCCGTCCGCTACGACCGAACCGTGCGTGCAGTCGACCACGTGCGCGACGATTTCACGTTGATGACTGGCAACGACACGTTCCTCAAGCACGCCTACCACATGGGCGCGGAGACCGGACTCATCGGCTACGGGAACGTCGTTCCCGACCTCCACGTCGAGAAGATTCGCGCGGTCCACGACGGCGACCTCGAACGCGCACAGGAGATCCGCGAACAGATGCTCCCGCTCACCAACCACATCTTTGGTGAGCCGGAGGGTCGGTACCGCGCGCGGACGAAGGCGGCGCTCAAGATGCAGGGTATCTTCCAGTATGACACGCTCCTGCCGCCGCAACAGCAGATCAGTCACGAAGAACGGGAGGACCTCCGCGAAATCCTCGAGGACCTCGGTCGACTCGAAGAGCCGTGAATCGACGAATCGCCTGACGTAATTCGAGCCAGACGCGGCCCCCAGCCCGACACCACTGCCCACCGTCAGACATACACCGGGCAGCAGGTGTCACCGTTTTCTCGCAGTGTCGTCGATTCAGCTGTGCCCGTTCACCGGGACCGGCTGGTACGGCTCTTCTAGGTAGTCGAGTTCGCTCGACGAGAGGCCGATGTCGAGGGCCTCGACTGCCTGTTCGAGGTGTTCGATACTGGTCGTCCCGACGATGGGGGCGTCGACTTCGTCCTGATGGAGCACCCACGCGAGTGCGAGTTGGCCCATGGTCACACCTTTCTCGTCGGCGAGTTCTTCGACGCGCTCGTTGATTTCGAGGCCGCCGTTCGCCTGATACGTGGCGACGCGTTTCGACATGTGGTCGTCGCCGTCCATGAACGACCCGCGAGTCGTGTCGAGGAACTGCTCGTGCGGTCTGGTGAGGAACCCGCGAGCGAGCGGCGACCACGGCATGACGCCGATGCCTTCCTTCTCACAGAGGGGCAGCATCTCGCGCTCTTCCTCCCGATAGGCGAGGTTGTAGTGGTTCTGCATCGAGACGAAGCGGTCGAGTCCGAGCGAGTCACTCGTGTGGAGCGCGTCGGCGAACTGATGTGTCCACATGGACGATGCACCGAGGTACCGGACTTGCTGGCGTCGTACCGTGTCGTCGAGCGCCCGCATCGTCTCTTCGATGGGCGTGTCGTAATCCCAGCGGTGAATCTGGTAGAGGTCGATAGTGTCCATCCCCAACCTGTCGAGGCTGTTCTGTAACTCCTGTTCGATGGCCTTGCGCGAGAGACCGCCCGAGTTCGGGTTCTCCGGGTCCATCTGGTTGTACACTTTCGTGGCGACTACTGACCAGTCACGGTCGTACTCGGTGAGGACGTCGCCGAGGACGCGCTCGGACTCACCCAGCGAGTAGACGTTCGCCGTGTCGAAGAAATTGATACCGAGGTCGATAGCGCGTTCCACGAGTTCGCGGCCCTCCTCTTCGTCGAGGACCCATTCGCGCCAGTCGCTCGACCCAAAGCTCATGCAGCCGAGACAGATGCGGCTTACCTCGATTCCCGTGTTACCGAGTGTCGTATACTCCATGCGTTGACCGACCCAGACCGTGGGCAAAAGGATTTCGTCGAAAGAGGGTGTCGCGTCGGGACCGGTTCGGTGATGCCCGCCGCCGACCACAGACTTATTTCGGTCGCCGCGGCACTCACCAGTATGAGTATCCAGGTCACCGTCTGGAACGAGAACGTCCACGAACTGGAGGAAGAAGACGTCGCCGAACGCTACCCCGACGGCATCCACGGGGCTATCGCCGACGGGTTGGAAGCAGCGGGCTACGAGACGACCACTGCCACACTGCAAGAGCCAGAACACGGCCTCACCGAGGCAGTCCTCGACGAGACCGACGTGCTCGTCTGGTGGTCACACTGCGCGAACGGCGACGTCAGCGACGAGGTCGCCTCACGCGTCGTCGACCACGTCCACGACGGGATGGGGTTTATCCCAGTCCACTCTGGCAAGAACTCGAAGCCGTTCACGCGCCTGATGGGGACGACGTGCAACATCAAGTACCGCCACGGCGGCGAGACGGAGCGCGTCTGGGTCGCCGACCCAGGTCACCCCATCGCTGACGGCCTCGGCGAGTACTTCGAGGTCCCCCAGACCGAGATGTACGGCGAACCGTACGACATCCCCGAACCCGACCGAACGGTGTTCATCTCGTGGTTCGAAGGCGGCGAAGTCTTCCGCTCGGGCGTCTGCTACCGTCGCGGGCGCGGCCGAATTTTCGCCTTCCGGCCCGGCCACGAAGAGTATCCCATCTTCTACCAAGACGAGATTCGCCAGGTCCTCGCGAACGCGGTCGAATGGGCAGCACCGAGCGAAGGCTCGGACGCGGTCTGGGGCGAGGTCGACCCCATCGAACCGCTGGACGAGTGAGGAACACTCGTAATCGGCGGCAGTAACTCGTCGACGATTCCGGCACCGCGGTTGCAGCCACCCAAATATTAATCCGGGCGAGGGACGCGCTAGCAGTATGCACGAGATAGCTGCGAGTACGTCGGTCACGCGCCCGCCAGACTGGGTGCGCCGACAGCGAGACCTCTTCGACACGATGGCGTCGGCCGTCGACCGATTCGTCGAGGACTATTTGGACGAGGACGGTGAACCACTGTGGCCGCCTGATGGACACGTCGGCGTCGATGGCTTCGACGACGTCGTGGAGGGGTTCTACAACTGGCCGCTGGTGTACGCCATGGGCGGTGACGAACGACTTCTCGACCACGCCAGAACGGCGTACGAGGCGGCACTGGAGCGCGGCAATCGAACGCCGACCCCCTTCGGTCATCCGATGGTCGTCGACGAGTTCGAGCAGTGTCGTGACTGGTTCCACATGGGCGAGGGCAACCTCTACACGTACAACATGGGACTGGCAGCCCCGGATGACGAGTCGGTCGTCGAACGCGCCGAGCGGTTCGCTGGCATGTACACTACAGACGCCGAGGTGAACAACTTCGACGACGAGAAGAAACTCGTCCGCGGGCCGATGAGCGGCAGCATGGGGCCAGACTACTGCGACTTCTCGGCGTACGAACACCACCCCTACGGGGCGGACTACCGGTGGGCCAGACACGGTCTCCCGTGGCGTGACCTCGAATTCGACGAGGCAGCCGACCTGCTCGACCCAGACAACGAGGAACGCGTGTTCGAGGTGTTGAACGAGCGCTGTGCGAAAGGGGACATTCCGCTCAACCTCAACGTGACGAGTCTGATGACGAACGCCTATCTCCACACCGGCGACGACCGGTATCAGGAGTGGGTTCTGGACTATCTCGAAGCGTGGCGTGAGCGAACCCGAGAGAACGACGGCATCATCCCGGACAACGTCGGCCGCTCGGGCGAAATTGGTGAGTACACTGACGGGTCGTGGTACGGTGGCTACTACGGCTGGTCGTGGGGCGGGTGGCACTACATCGGCATCGGGCCGACCGTCGCCGCGGAGAACGCAGTGTTGCTCGACGGAGACGAGGAGTACCTCGACTTCCCACGGTCGCAACTCGACACACTCGTCGAGCAAGGTATCACGGTCAGCAACGACGACGTGCACGACACGCTGTACATCCCCCACAAGTACGGTGACGGGGGAGACTACCACTACGACGCCTCGGGCGTCCTCACCGAGGACGATGGCGAGGTGCTGTGGCGCGACGGCTGGTACGAGTTCCAGCCACACACGGACGACCCGTACGCGGTTCACCTCTGGTACGTCTCGCAAGATGACGAAGACCGCGAGCGCGTGCGGAGCCTCCGCGACTGGGGGAAGCAGAACTGGAAACAGGTCGACAATCGGGCATCGACGAAACACGGTGCCGGCAGCGAGTACGCGTGGCTCGCCTACTTGGATGGGGAATTCCCGGACTATCCCGAACAGATTCTCGACGCCAACCGGTCACAGATGCAGGAACGCCTCGACCTCATGCGTGCGGAGGGGAACAAACCGACGACGACCGACGAGGACTACCTCCGCGACCGGAATCCGGTGTTCCACCGGGGGCTGCTCCAGCTCACCATGGGCGCACCGCAACCGGTGTACTACGGCGGACTAGTCCACGCGCAGGTGCGCCACTTCGACCCGGTTCAGGAACGACCGGGACTGCCCGACGATGTCGCCGCCCTCGTGGAACGGGTCGACGAGGACGGTATCGACTGCACGCTGGTCAACGTCGGCAGTGAGGACCGCGAACTCGTCGTCCAGGCTGGTGCCTACGGGGAGCACGTGTTCGAAGAGATTCGCTACGAAAACGAGACTGAACAGCCAGCCACGAACGCCATCTCGGTGTCGTTGCCGAGCGGCACGCGAGTGTCGCTCGAAGCGACACTCGACCGCTACGTGAACGACCCGTCGTACGCCGTCCCCTGGGAACGTGGGGATGCGTCGGTGTAGTACCGACGCGAGTTTCCGTCGAGAATTACGAGAACTTCGTGTTGAGTTCGATGACGTTGGCCGCGCGCTGGACGTGTTCCGACAGTTCGTCGTGGAGTCGCTCCTCGGTGAAGCGACTCGACGGACCAGTGATGCTGACCGCGCCGAGGACGGTCTCGCCGTTCTTCACCGGAGCAGAGACGCATCGGAGCCCACGGATGTTCTCCTCGTCGTCGATGCCGTACCCACGCTCGCGAAGTTGGTCGAGGCGGTCGTACAGTTCCTCGGCGCTGGCGATGGTCTTCTCGGTGTGGACCTCAAACTCGGTCGCCTGGACGATTTCTTCGGTCCGTTGTGCGGGCAGGTACGCGAGGATAGTCTTGCCCAACGACGTGGAGTACATCGGTGCCTGCGTGCCAACGCGAGACCGCGTTTCGACGGCGCGCTCGCCAGTCGCTTTGTACAGGTACGACACCTGTCCGTGCTCTTCGATGCCGAACTGGGCGATTTCACCGGTCTCTTCGGCGAGTGAGTCGACTTCGTCACGGATGACGTCGTAGTTCCCCACCTGGTCGCGGACGTGCGTCGCCATGTCGAGGAAGCGCAGGCTGAGTCGGTAGCCGTCGTCCTCACGGACCAGAATCTTGCGCTCTTCGAGCGTCCGCAGGTGGCTGTGAATCGTACTCTTCGAGTGCCCGAGGTCGTTTGCGACGTCGGTGACGCCGATTCGTCCTCGCTCTTGCAACAACTCGATGATGTTGAACGCTATCTCGACCGAGCGAATCGTTCGCCCCTTGCGTTCGTCCCCGGCGTCCGTGGCGTTTGGCATGGTCAACCCAAAGGACTGGCACCATAAAACGTTGTTCCCGTGTGGGGAACTACGCGGTTGTATCACAGCCTCAAGGGGTGTGCAGCAGTCTGAGTGGCTGAGGCGGGGCAAGCAGCCGCTTCGGGTCACGACCTGCCGACGAAAACTGCACGAAGAGCCGGTGGTCGTCACCAGTGGCCATTCGTATTTCTCGACTGGCAGTTCCCCTCTGGCGTACAGCTCACGGTGACAGTCTCAGCCGACGCAGTCCTGCGTCGAGCGACGGTAAGAGTTAACGCACGTCCACCAGTAGGTGGCACAACGATGGAGACGGAGACAGAACTACGCTCGCATGCCCGTGAGTGTCTCCTCGCAGGTATCGATGCAGCGACCCCAGAGACCGTGTTGACCGACGCAGTCCAGGTGGACGGGTCGACACTCCGCGTCGACGGAACGGCCGTCGACCTCGACAGGGTGGAGGACTGCTACCTCGTCGGTGGCGGAAACGCCGCAGGGGCGGCAGCGCACACACTAGAGGGAATCGTCGGCGAGTGGCTCACCGATGGCGCAGTCGTCACCGACGACCCACAGGAGACTTCGGTCGTGACTACGCACCGGGGAGCACACCCGCTACCGAGCGAGGAAAACGTCGCAGGAACGACGCACGTACTGGAAATAGCCGAGGAGGCAAACGAAGACGACCTCGTCCTCGTCGTCGTTTCCGGCGGCGGGAGCGCACTGCTGTGTGCGCCCGCCGAGGGCATCTCGCTCGCGGACCTTCGAACCGTCACCGACCGCCTCCTCAAACGGGGTGCGGACATCGACGAGATAAACGCCGTCAGAAAGCACTGCTCGGCCATCAAAGGCGGTCAGTTAGCCCGGGCAGCAGCACCGGCGACCGTCGTCGGCCTCGTGTTCAGTGACGTGGTCGGCAATCGACTGGACGTCATCGCCAGCGGCCCGACGGCCCCCGACGACAGCACCCACGAGGAAGCGCTCGCAGTTCTCGACCAGTACGGACTCGTCGAGGATTCACCGGTTCGCGGACGACTTTCGCGCGGCACGCGAGGAGAGCTACCAGAGACGCCCCGTCGTGGCGACGAAGCCTTCGACGCGGTCACGAACCACGTTCTGGCGGACACCGACACCGCCCTCGATGCAGCCGCCGAAACCGCGGCAGACCTCGGCTACGGTCCGCTCGTGTTGACCTCACGAATCCGCGGTGAAGCCAGTGAAGCCGCGAAGACACAGGTCGCCCTCGGCGAAGAGGTGCTGACAACCGGCCGGCCCGTCCAATCGCCAGCGGCGCTCCTCACGGGTGGTGAGACGACGGTGACAGTCGACGGCGATGGGTCGGGTGGCCCCAATCTGGAGTTCGCCCTCAGTGCGGCCATCGAGTTGGACGACGACGGCATCGCCGTCGGCAGCGTCGATACAGATGGGTACGACGGCGGCACCGACGTGGCTGGTGCCGTCGTCGATGCAGACACAATCTCGCGCGACGACGAGGCAGCAGCCCGCGCTTCGCTCGCGGACAACGACGCGTTCGGTTTCTTCGAAGGCAGCGAGGAACTGGTCGTGACTGGCCCGACCGGGACGAACGTCAACGACCTCAGGGTCGTGTTGGTCGAATCGCCCGAGCATGTGAACGCTCAGCATTGCACAAGAAGTAAGTAGGTGCCCGAACGACTGGATTACCACAGCGTATGAAGTTTGGAATCTTCCCCATAGAGGGCGGTGAGACCTGGGAACGAGTCGTCGAACAGTGCCAGATAGCCGAAGACGTCGGCTTCGAAGCCTGCTGGGTCAACGACCACCAGGCAACCGAGGGCGACAACTACTGGCCGTCGCCGCTCACGCGTCTCACCAGCATCGCACAGGGAACCGAAGAGATGGAACTCGTCACGTCCGTCCTCATCCTCCCACTGTACCACCCACTGCACGTCGCCCAGCGCGCGGCGATGCTCGACAACATCTCCGGCGGTCGGCTGACCCTCGGTGTCGGCCTCGGCTACGTCGAAGAGGAGTTCGACGCGTTCAACGTCCCGATGGAGGAGCGCGCCGGACGGATGATCGAAGGCATCCAGTTCATCCAGGAGTTCTTCGAAGCTGACGAACCCATCTCGTTCGACTGCCCGTTCTTCTCCGTCGAGGACTGGGAGGCGCTTCCGGACACCGTCTCCGACCCGCGGCCGACGCTCTGGATCGGCGGCTGGGGCCCCAAGCAGATCTCCCGTTCCGTGAAGTTCTCCGACGCGTGGGTTCCGGGTGTCGTCGCGGACCTCGGTATCGTCGAGGACCGCAAGGAGAAACAACGGGAACACGTCGAGAACTCCGACCAGGACTGGGAGTCGATGGACCACCCGCTGATGCGTGAGTGCGTCATCGCCGAGACCGAAGAGGAGGTCATGGAGCGCAAGCAGTACCTCCACACCACCTACCTCGACGAGTACGGCGGCGAGTTCTCGCACCCGCTCATGACGGCAGACAGCGTCGAGGACTTCCACGAACTCGCGGACGACCGCTTCATCTACGGGACGCCGGATCAGATCATCGAACAGGTCGAAGACATGCAGGACCGGTTCGAACTGAACCAGCTCGCGCTTCGCTTCCACCACTCCGGCATGCCGAAGGACCTCGTCGAAGACCAGATTCGGCTGTTCGGTGAGGAAGTCATCCCGGCGTTCGACTGAGACAGACTCGGTAGGAACGGGCGGCGGCGAACCGCGACGTGTGAGGACGAAGCGACTCAGTTCGATGCGGTCACGCCAGCGTCGCTCTCGTTCGTCCCAGTCGCAGCACATTCTTCGATACGAATCCCTGAATCCGCGTGTTGTCAACGGCTTCGACGACGACTGTGGCGTCTTCGTACTCGAACCGTTCGCCGATATCGACCAGTCGCCCAGCACTGTTGAAGACGAAGCCAGCGATGCTCTCGAACTCTTCCCCCTCGGGGAAGTCGATGCCCGTCGCGTCGTTCACGTTCTCGACGTTCACGTCTCCACGGACACGGACAGTCGTCTCGTTGACCCGCGCGTCGATACGGTGACTCGCGAGCGAGAACATCGCGAATTCCGAGGGGGAGAAGAACGCAGAGAGCACCATTCCAACCCTCAAGAGTGTATCGACGAGTCACAGAGAACAGAGAATCTTGTTCGGGACGCGTACAGACACACGTATAAGAACATAATATATATGTAGAAAGCTATGTTTCTTCGAAATCGCTCCCAAGACAGTATCGGTGAATGACGCCGACAATTGTATATTTCCCAATGCCTTTTTTTATTCAATTTTAATCCAAATTATAGACTATTTGGATAATTTACAGCCTTTTCCCGAACAGATGAAGAAATTTCGATGAGAAAGTTGTATGCAAAATATTCAACCATCATAGCCTCGCTGGCAGCCTCTGTGCTGGCAGCACCCAGAGACCCACTAGTAATCAGATATAAATCAAAAAGTACTATATAAAATATAGTAAAGTTGGACCACAGCAACGCACTACCAACAGACGATTTTGACCCGCGGTCGTCGTCGTTCGCTGTAATCGAAGAACCCGTCGTAGGCCGATTGCTACTACCGCCGCACGGGTCGTTCATGCACACCCTAACGATACCGAATGCAGGAATAACCTATTTGTACCGTGGTTTCAAAGTACATCTCGTGAAATCACGCACAGAATCGTCCGCCACGCACATTTCTGTACGGAACATCGGCGGTATCGCCGAGACTCAGGTGGACCTCACAGACGGTGTGAACGTCCTCGCCGGGCGGAACGCGACGAATCGGACATCGTTCTTACAGGCAATCATGGCTGCACTCGGGAGCGAGAACGTCTCGCTCAAGGGAGACGCCGACGAAGGGTCGGTCGAACTGCGCTTCGGTGGAGAGACCTACCGACGCACGCTCGACCGACGAAACGGCTCTGTGTCGTTCGAGGGGTCGCCCTACCTCGACGACCCGGAACTCGCCGACCTCTTCGCGTTCCTCCTCGAATCGAACGACGCGCGACGCGCAGTCGCCCGGGGCGACGACCTGCGCGAACTCATCATGCGGCCGGTCGACACGAACGCCATCGAGGCGGAAATCACCCAACTCGAGGCCGAGAAGCGAGACCTCGACGAACGACTCTCGGAACTCGAAGACCTCGAACGCCGCCTCCCACAACTCGAATCGAGAAAGACCGAGTTGACCACGCAGATAGAGGAAAAGCGTGCCGAACTCGCCGAACTCGAAGAGGAGATATCAGCGATGGACCAGGACGTCGAAGATTCGCGCGACGAGCAAGCCGCGCTCGAAGACGCACTCTCCGACCTTCGGTCGCTTCGTTCAGACCTGGAAGACGTTCGGTACCAACTCGATACCGAACGTGAGAGTCTCGACCGACTGCGCGAGGAGAAGAGTTCGCTGGAAGCCGAACGAGCAGACCTCCCCGACTCGGCACCGACCGACGACGACGACCTCGATGCAGAACTCTCCCGGCTACGAGAGCGCATCCAGACGCTCGACGCCGAAATCAACGAACTGCAGAGTACCATCCAGTTCAACGAGGACATGCTCGAAGAGGGCGGCGAACCGCTCCGCGCCCAAGACGACAATGGCTCCGTCACCGACGCGCTCGTCGGGGACGACGAGGTCGTCTGTTGGACGTGTGGGACAGAGGTTTCGACGGACCAGATAGAGTCCACGGTCGAACAACTGCGTGAACTGCGCCGACGGAAGGTCGACGACCGCAACGACCTCAAGTCGGAAGTCTCAGACCTCAAAGAGCGACGCGAGTCACTCAGTGAGGAGCGAGAGCGAATCGAGCAGGTCGAAGAGAAGCTCGCACGAACGACCGCCGAAATCGACCGCCGTGAAGGGCGTGTCGAGGACCTTACTGACCGTCGCTCCGAACTCGAAGACGAAATCGGGGACCAGGAATCGACCGTCGAGAACTTAGAAGACGAAGAGTTCGAGGAAGTGCTCGACCTCCACCGCGAGGCGAACCAACTGGAGTTCGAAATCGGCCGACTCGAAGACGAACTCGACGAAGTCACTAACGAACTGGGCGACGTCGACGACCGCCTCGAAAGTCGCGAGACGTACGAGGACCGCCGCGAGTCGATTCAGGAGGAACTCGAAGAGCTTCGGACTCGCATCGACCGCATCGAAGCCGACGCCGTCGATGAGTTCAACGACCAGATGGAGACCGTCCTCGACTTGCTCGACTACGCCAACATCGAGCGTATCTGGATCGAGCGGACCACCGTCGAGCGTCGGGAAGGCCGCCGGAAAGTCGAACAGACAGCGTTCGACCTTCACGTAGTTCGCGTGAACGAAGAAGGAACTGCGTACGAGGACACCGTCTCGAACCTCAGTGAGAGCGAGCGTGAGGTGACCGGCCTCGTCTTCGCCCTCGCGGGCTACCTCGTCCACGAGGTGTACGACGTGGTCCCGTTCGTCCTCATGGACTCACTCGAAGCGATCGACTCGGCACGCATCGCCGACCTCGTCGAATACTTCGGCGAATACGCAGACCACCTCGTCGTGGCCCTCCTCGAAGAGGACGCCGCGGCGCTGCCGGACTCGTATCACCGCGTCAGAGAAATCTGAGACGCTTCGACTTTCCCACAGCGGCCCGACGTGCGAACGACACTCTTTCCCGCATCACATCGTCACCACTCGAGAGGACGCTCACCGGGCAATCAGCCAGACGACGGTCGAGCCCGCGACGACGAAACACAGTATCAGACTCCCGAACGCGACGGTATAGTCGTGATGCGTCGCGACGAAGCCCACGTACGTCGGACCGAGGCTTCCGATTGCGAAGTAGGCCATACGGAGCGCGCCGAGGTCGCCACCGACGGTGTCGCCAGCGAGTTGGTCCACGAGATGGATGTAGATGAGCGGCCAGAACGTCGTCAACCCGACAGCGTAGACTACTAATCCGAGGACGACCACTGCGAATCGGTCGCCGGCGACGAGCGTGCCGAGGCCGACGACGCTGAGGCCGGTCGCGACCGCAGACACGTGGAGGTGCGACCATCGGTCACCGACTGCGCCGGCGAGCGGCGTCGTCACCACCCCGACCATGAACAGCCCCGCGAACCCGAGCGTCGCGGCGAACGACGTGAAACCCTTCTCGGCCTGCAAGAACGTCGGCAGGAAGCTCGCGGTCCCTTGCCACGCGAACAACGAGAGCGACGTGATGACGAGGAGTGCACCAGCCTGCGGTGTGCGGCCGAGTCTGGCGAGTGACGCTTTGAGGTCGAACGAAACGCCAGAGCGAGTGTCGACCCCGGTCGACTCGGAGGAGTGTGAGCGTGACGACGGCGAGGAGGATGGCGACCGGGAGGAAGGCGAGTCGCCACGTGGTCACCGTCAAGACGACGGCCGCGAGCGCGGCCGAGAGGACGCTCCCGAGGTTCACGGCCGCGTCGCGGATACCGAACGCGCGGCCGCGCTGGTCGTCGAACAGGTCACCGAGGAGGACCATCCCGGCCGGTTCGAACATTCCGTATCCGGCCCCGACGAGCGCGAGGCCGAGCGCGAAGACGAGGAACGTCGTCGCGAGCGAGAGCGTGAGAAACCCCAGGATCATCACGAACTGAGCCGTCAGGAGGACGAGTGTCGACGACAATCCGTCGGCGTACCGGCCACCGGGGTACTGGAGGAGCGCGTTACACGCCCAGAGGAGCGATACGGACAGGCCCGCCTTCGCGGGCGTTATCGAGAAGGTCTCGATGATGGCGGGTGACAGCGGTGCGACGACGAGCACCCCGGAGAGCGTGACGATCAGCCCCACCGCGTGGAGCGAGAGCTGTTGGCCGGAGTACCCGCTGACGACATCTCTCATTTGGAAGTACTCAGAACCTCTCAGTGTGGAGTAATAAGGGTTGGTGTTGCCACAGTGGTCTGGCGGCCCAGGCTACCCCAATCCGCCCAGGTAGCCTAGGCAGCGAAACGACTTTGACAGTCGGCCGACACAGTTACTCACACACATGTCGAAAGCGACAGTTCTCTTCGCAGGCGCAGCTATGGTGCTGTACGCTGGGTGGGCGTTCTTCGCCAAACTCGCGACCAGAACCGTTCCGACGGGGCAGGCCGTCCTCTACACGTACGTCGCCGGTATCGTGGCGACCACCGGCTTCATTCTGTACAACAGCGGGGGCTCGGTGTCGTTCACGACCGACGGTGCCGTTCTCGCCGTCGTGAGTGGCCTCTGTCTCGGGTTGGGGACACTCGCGTACTACACCGCACTGGACGGCGGGTCAGTCGGTATCGCCACCAGCATCAGTGGGATGTACCTCCTGATAACGACGATACTGGGCGTCGTCTTCCTCGACGAATCGCTCGGGGCCGCGAACGTCGCCGGTATCGGGGTCGCCGTCGTCGCCGTCTTCTTGCTGGCCCAGTGAGGACACGTCTGGACCCCAATCACTTTGAGTGATGCACGCGAAATCGTGACTATGGCGGTCGTTGCAGCCATCGACGAATCTGAGAGAGCACAGCACGTCGTCCGCGAAGCGGCGGACCTCGCGGCCGCGTTCGACGACGAACTACAGCTGGTCCACGTGTTCGAGCGGTCAGAACTCGTGAACGTCCTCGAAGTAACCGTCGACGAGGAGGACTTGACCGAGAACTACGAAGTCCAGCAGGCGACAGAACGTATCCTCGACGCTGCAGCGAACGGGGTCGAGGTGGAGTACGAGCCCATCGCTCGAATCGGCGAACCCGCGACGAAGGTCGTCGACTACGCCGACGAGGTGGACGCACGCTACATCGTCATCGGCGGGCGAAAGCGCTCGCCGACCGGGAAGGCCCTGTTCGGGAGCGTGACACAGAAGGTCATCCTGAACGCCGACCGACCGGTGGTCAACACCGCCGGGGCGACGTAAGCTGCGTCGCGTCGCCAGCACTTTTTCTCGGGCCACATCGCGCTCGTCAGTGGCGAGGATCGACAACAGTACAGCGAGGAAGTGAGCAACGTCGGTGACTCGTCGCACGCGAGACTGGTGCGACGCGGTAGCGAGGAGGAACGTGACTGCGAGGATAGACGCAACAGCGAGAAACCAGCGACGAGGACGGATGGGAACCGAACGCTGGTTCAGTCTTCAGAGGTGATCGAAGAGTCTTGGCGGCTCCGCGCCGGTCGCGACGGGCCGACGCGAGCCTCGTCTCGCGTCGTGTCGCGGTCGGTGAGCAACACTGGATGGTGCTTCTCCAGTTCCATGGTCAGTCCGACGAAACAGAGCAGACACACCAGTGCGACTGGGAGCCCGACGAGGACGATCATGTCCTTCAGCGCCGGGAGCCCACCGACGATGAGCAGGATGGACGTGAGCAGGCCGACGAGTGCGCCCCAGGTCACGCGGTTGATGGTCGAGGGGTTCTCGTCACCGCCGGTGGTGAACATGGCCAGACTGAGCGTCGTCGAGTCGACGGTGGTGATGAGGAACGACAGCACCAACAGCAGGTAAAGGCCGGAAAACACGCCACCGAGCCCCCACGGAACGATCTGTTCGAACAGCGGGAACCCGGCGACTTCGGTCCCGTACTCGCCGACGGCACCGAGGATGTCCGCTTTCCCGTTGTGCTGGACCCACAGCGAGGAGCCACCCATGACGACGAACCACGGGAAAGAGGCCGCCGACGTGCCTGCGAGGCCTGCGAACACGACCTGTCGAATAGTCCGGCCACGACTGATGCGAGCCATGAAGATGCCGATCATCGGCGCGAACGAGAACCACCACGCCCAGTAGAAGATGGTCCAGCCGCCGACCCAGCCCGCCCCGTTTGCGACGTTCGCGTAGAGGCTCATCTCGACGAACTCGTTCGCGTAGCCACCGACGGCTTCGGTGCCGAGGTTGAGGAGGAAGCTGGTCGGACCGGCCAAGAACGCGACGACCAGAAGCGCGGTGAACAGGAACATGTTGAAGTGCGAGATGCGCCGAATCCCCTTGTCCACGCCGAGTGCAGCCGAAATCGTGAACCCGACGGTGAGGCCGGTCGTGACGAGTAGGATACCGAGGTCACCGACCTGAATCCCCCAGTTGTAGGCGATACCGGTCAAGAACTGGGTGACGACGAACCCGAGCGAGACGGCGACACCGCCGACTGAGAGGACGACGATACCGATGTCGAGCAGTTTTACCCAGCCTTTATCGAGATTTTCGACGCCGATGAAGGGAGCGAAGATGGTCGACGGCTTGATCGGCGCACCACGACGGTGGACGAAGTAGGCGATGGTCACGCCCACGATGAGGTACGCGGACCACGGTGAGATGCCCCAGTGCAACAGCGTGTACTGCACGGACCTGGGCATCGCGGCGGCAGACCCCGCACTCGCGTCGAAGAACGGCGGGCCGGACGAGTAGTGGAACAACGCCTCTGCAGGTCCGTAGAAGACGAGTCCGGTCGAGAGCCCGGCCGAGAACAGCATCGCGAAGAATGCGAAGAACGAATACTCGGGCTCTTCGTCGGGGCCACCGAGTTTGATGCGCCCCCACGGACCGACGAGTAGCCAGATACAGAACGCGACGCAGACGAACATCGCGCCGAGGTAGAACCAGCTCAGGTTCTGCCAGAGCCACTCGTTGATGGCGGTCAGCGTCTCGCCTGCTTGCGTCGGCCACGCCCCGATGAGGGCGATGGCGACGACGGTCAGGAACGCCCCGACACCGAACACCGCCGGATCGATCTCGTCGCGGAATTCGCCGAACAGACTGTCTTGGTCAGTGCTCATGCTCGAATCACCTACAGGTACACAACGACGGTTCCTTGCTCGACTTCGACGTCGTACGTCTCGACCGGCGGTTCGTCGCCTTCGAGGTCGACGCCACAGTCGCCACACCCGTTCCCGTCAGTGGCGACGTCCTCGTCACCTTCGACGGTCGCCTCGAACGTCTTCGCTTTGACCTTGTGTGGGTTGAATATCGATTCACCGGTCTTGATGTCGAACTCCCAGCCGTGCCACGGACACCGGACGATTTCGCCCGGTCGTTCGTAGGTGAACTCGCCGGGCGTCTCGGACGTGGTCGTGCCGGTGACCGGTCCTTCACACAGCGGTGCGCGCTGGTGTGGACAGTCGTTCTTCAGGGCGAAGTAGTCGCCGTCGACGTTGAACACGCCCACCGAGAAGCCGCCGAGTTCGGTGATGCGCCGTTCGCCCGACTCGAACTCGCTGGCCGGACAGATCTCGAAGCGTTTCTCCATCGTCAGCTGTCACTCCGTTCGACCGGCAGGTCGTACAGTTCCTGGGCGTTCTCGTAGCGGATGGCGCGCTCCATGTCGTCGTCCATCGGGGGCAGTCCCCACGTCGGCGAGTCGCCGTCCCAGTGCGGGTAGTCGCTCGCGAAGACGAGTATCTCGTCGGCGTGCATCATCTCCAGAATCTGGTTGTGGTGTTCCGGCTGTTCGGGCTCCTCGATCGGCTGACTCGCGAACCAGACGTTCTCGCGGATGTACTCGCTCGGTTTCTTCTCGAGCCACGGCACCTGCGAGCGAAGCCCTTTCCAGTTCTTGTCGAGACGCCACATGAAGTGCGGGAGCCAGCCGTACCCACCTTCGAGGAACGCAAAGCGGAGGTCGGGATACTCGACGAAGACGCCCTCCGTGACGAGGCTGGCGAGCTGGCCCATGTAGTACGCACCGAGGAGCGTGTGCCACTCGATGTAGGAGTTCGGGTGGCCGGCACCGGTCGGCGGGTTGGCGACGCCGTGACCCTCTGAGAAGGGGTGGACACCGACGGCGAGGTCCATCTCTTCGGCCGCCTCGTAGATGGGCCAGTAGCGGGGCCGACCGTAGGGGTCCTCGGAGCCGCCCGGCATGAGGACTTGCTTGACCTGTGGGTGGTCACCGTACTCACGAATCTGTGCTGCCGACGCTTCGGGATTCTTCGGTGCGGCGTAGATGGAGCCGATGAATCGGTCGTCCACCGTGAGACACTCCTCGATGAGCCACTGGTTGTACGCGTCGGCGAGTGCTGCGGCGTACTCGCGGTTCGGGACCGCTCCGAGATTCAACCACGAGTTGCCGGTGAGGATGGCGTAGTCGATGTCGTACTCGTCGAGGTGGTCGTCGGCGATCTTCTGGAGGTCCGACCCCGGCTTCCCACCGTCGTCGGTGACTTCGTCCAGTCGGAGGAAGCCACCGGGGTTGCGGTAGAGGAGCGTCGGCGTGACGATGCCGTCCCGTTTGTACTGTTCCGGGAGGTACTGGATGAACTCGTCCTCGTCCTTCCACCGCTGGTGGATGTCGCAGTCGATCAGCGAGAGCTCGCTCTCGGAAGCCGACTGCTCGGCCACTCCCTGGTCAGAGTTTGACATGGTGTCTACTGCCAAGTACATGGTTGTTGTACATAAACATTTTCCAATTCAGCGAATATTTACTAGTAACCTATAATATCGAATCTCGCCATCGCGGCACTCTACAGCCCCATATCGATGGTTTCCGAACGTTCCAAAAGTACCCTGACATTCGACTATGCCGAAGAGGGCGAGCCAGCGAAAGCTGCCCAGATGGGTACCAGCTACCAACTGCTGTGGCGAAACACGTGGAGATTCGAGCACGGGCACTACGAACGGCGAAAAGTCCGGCCGAGCGACGGCTACTGGAAGGAGACGGAGCCCGGTTCGGGACATCGTCGATTCGACAATCCCGAATCTATTTGTGGTGCGTGTGTGAACTATTGACTATGACAAACGAGGCAAACCGGCCGATAAAGTCCCTGCTGACGATGGACGAACTATTGCAGGTCCTCGACGAGACGGGCGGTGCCGGTGTGACGGCTGTCGCCGACGAGGTCGAGCGACCACAGAGCGTCGTCCACGACTACCTGAGTACGCTCCACCAGCTCGGCTTCGTCGTGAAGGAGGGCCACCGCTACCGGCTCAGCCTCAAATTCCTCGAACTCGGTTCGAACGAACGCTCCCGTGTCCCCATCTACGACATCGCCAGACCAGAGATGGACCGACTCGCCGCAGAGTCCAGCAGCGAACTCGTCTCGCTCGTCGTGGAAGAAGCGGGACTGGCAGTCTGTCTCGACGCCGCCTGGAGCAGCCAGAGCATCACCTACAACACGTTCCCCGGGATGCACTTTCACCTCCACTCGTCGGCGACGGGGAAAGCCATCCTCGCGAACTACCCGGAGGACCGGGTCGACGAAATCCTCGACAGACACGGCCTTCCAGCACGGACGCCGAACACCATCACGGACCGGGACGAACTGTTCGCACAGTTCGAGGAGATTCGAGAGCGAGGACTCAGTTTCGAGCGAGAGGAGTACAAGTCGGGCATGATGTCCATCGCCACGCCGATCACCGACGAGACAGACACCGTCCTCGGTGCCATCAGCGTCTCCGGGCCGGCGCATCGGATGCGAGAGTCGGCGGTACAGGAAGAACTCACGGACAAACTCCTCTCCGCCGTGAACATCGTCGAACTGAACTACGGGGCGCGCTGAAGCGAGTGAGAACGTGAGGAAGGGAGACCGTCAGACAGTGAGAGGGCGACAAATTGTCGCAACGAGAGACGTGCTATGGGACGGAGCCGAACGCGAGCCTCACTTCTTCGGTGTCGTCTCGGGGACGAGTTCGAAGCCGCGTGCGTCCATCTCCTCGAAGTACCGCTCGGGGTCGACACCGCTGTTCTCGGTCGTGAAAATGCCCTCGCCGTCCGACTCGCCGGCCGCCATCAACTGGAGCGTGACCGAGAGCGGGACGCCGACGTAACAGCCGTACTCGCGCATCAGCGTGATGTCGTTACCGTCGAAGAACGGGAACGGCTGGGTCATGTGGTAGACCGACCGAGCGCCGCGGTCGGCAGCCGACCCGACGACTTCCGTCGAGAGGATGGTCTGGGGCGTCCACTCGGTCTCGGGCGAGAGTTCGCTGGGGTCACGCCACTCCTCTTCGGCACCGGCCTGGATGATGGCCTGTTGCATCGCCTCGATGGCGTCGACCTCCGCGCCGTCGACCTCGACGGGGTCTGCGTCGAAGAGGCCAGCGTTGAGCAGCGTCTCCTCGTAGTCCTGCCACTCGGGGTGCCAGACGCCACGAGTCACGATGCGCTCGACACCGGTCTCCTGTGCGATGTCCGACCACGGGAATGTGATGGACTCGGGGTGGGTGATGACGTACGTCTCCTGCGTACCGACGGGATCCGGGAAGGCGAACTCCTTGCGCAGTCCGAACGGCGGGAGGTCCTTCGTGACCTCGCCGTCTTGCCAGACGACACGCTCGTCGACGGTCGGGTCGTGTTCGTAGGTGACCGTGTCGGTGAGGCCAGCGGTCGTCTGGGTGAGCAGTCGCCACATTCCCCAGTAGAAGTTGACCTCGGCCACGTCGTCCATGTCCTGACAGGCGAGCATCCCCAGCATGATGGTGCTGACGACACCACCGTTACAGAACCAGAGGGAACATCCTGCCTCGGCGAACTCCTCGGAGCGGCCGAGGATGCGGTCGAAGTCGAACGCGTTCAGGTCGACGCCCGTGATGTCACCGACCTCGACGATGGCGTCGAGCACGTTGTCCTCGAACTGGTATGGGAGGCCGTTGACCACGTAGTCAGCACCGTCGAGCACCTCGACGATGTCGGCCGTGTCGGTCGCGTCCACGTCGGTGTAGCTGAATCGCTCGTCGTCGATGGTGTCCAACAGCTTCGTTGCGTTCTCCTCGTCGACGTCTGCGACGACGATCTGGTCGAATCCACTCGTCTTGTGCAGGTCGTAGACACAGGACGAGGTCATTGCTCCGGAACCGCCAAGTACGACTACTGTTCCGCTCATAACTCGTCGTGTCCGTTTCATTTCCACCCACAAGAACCTTTGGCAAGCTGCAACACGAGTCGCCGAATTCTGCAGTTAGAACCTTTCGTGCGCCCGTACTCACCCTCATGCGCTCGTGCGAGGACGGCGGTCGGTTTCTCCGTGAGGAATAGACATTTATGTGAGAGCTGTGCATTGTGAGGCGTATGCCAGCTACAGTCGGCAACTTCGTCAACGGCGAGTGGCAAGACACAGAAACGGGCGAGACGTTCGCGGTCGAAAACCCCGCAGACACCGAGGACGTAATCGCGCACTTCCAGCAGTCGAACGCCGCGGACACGAACCGCGCCATCGAAGCCGCGGCGGCGGCGCAGGACGAGTGGGCCGAGACGCCCGCTCCGGAGCGTGGCGAGATTCTGAAGCAGACCGCCCAACAGCTCGAAGCACGGGCAGAGGAACTGACCGAGACGCTCGTCCGCGAAGAGGGGAAGGCACGGCCCGAAGCCGCCGGTGAGGTCCAGCGAGCCGTCGACATCTTCTACTACTTCGCGGAGAAGGCGAACGACCTCGGCGGCGACGTGAAGGCCGCGAGCAGCACGGACAGCCAACTCTACACGCTCGGCGAACCGCTGGGCGTCGCGGGACTCATCACGCCGTGGAACTACCCCATCGCCATCCCGGCGTGGAAGCTCGCCCCCGCACTGGTCACGGGCAATACCGTCGTCCTCAAGCCCGCCTCGCAGGCACCCAACGTCGCGAGAAAGCTCGTCGAGTGTCTCGAATCTGCGGGCGTCCCGGACGGTGCAGTCAACTTCGTCACCGGCCCCGGCAGCGAAGTCGGGACGGCCATCTGTGAACACGACGCGGTCGACGCCATCTCGTTCACTGGCAGTGCTGCCGTCGGCGACATCGTCTACGAGACGGCCGCCGAGGACCAAAAGCGCGTCCAGCTAGAGATGGGCGGGAAGAACCCGACCGTCGTCACCGAGAGTGCCGACGTCGAGGAAGCAGCCGAAATCGTCGGCAGTGGAGCCTTCGGCGTCACGGGGCAGGCCTGTACCGCCACCTCGCGAGCCATCGTCCACGACTCGGTGTACGACGAGTTCGTCCAAGCACTCGTCGACTACGCGGAATCGCTGTCCATCGGTCCCGGTCTCGACGACTACGACGTCGGGCCGCAGGTGAGCGCGAGTGAACTCGACGGGACGCTCTCGTACATCGAGGTCGGCCAGGAGGAAGGGGCGACGCTCGAAGCCGGTGGCGGCCAGCCAGACGAGACCGAGTACGAGGACGGCCACTTCGTCGAGCCGACCGTCTTCTCCGACGTGTCACCCGAGATGCGAATCGCACAGGAGGAGATTTTCGGCCCGGTCGTCGCCGTCATCCCCGTCTCGGACTTCGACGAAGCGGTCGAGGTCGCGAACGACAGCCGGTACGGCCTCTCGGCGAGCGTCGTGACCGACGATCTTCGGCAAGCACACCGTTTCGTCGACGACGTAGAAGCTGGCGTCGTCAAGGTGAACGAGAAGACGACAGGCCTCGAACTACACGTCCCCTTCGGCGGGACCAAGGACTCCTCCAGTGAGACCTACCGCGAGCAGGGCGACGCCGGCCTCGACTTCTTCACGACGACCAAGACGGTCTATCTGAACTACTGAGGGCCGTTCGGTCACGTCGAACAGACTCAATACTGTTTCAGATTTATTTCGACGAGGTTCGCCGCCCGGCGGAGCGTGTCCGGTAACTCCTCTCTGTAGCGTTCCCCTTCGAGTCTCGTCGCTGGCCCCGAGATACTCATCGCACCGAGGACCTCACCGTCGGGGCCCCGAATCGGTGAGCCGACGCAGCGGAGGCCATCGCCGTATTCCTCGTCGTCGAACGCAACGCCTCTCTCCCGGACCGCTTCGAGGGTCTCAAACAGCGTCGCTTCGTCCGTGATGGTCTGGTCGGTGTGTTTCGGCAGGCCGTGACGTGCGAGTACCTCCTCGACTCGTTCACGAGGCATGAACGCGAGCATCGCCTTGCCCGTCGCACTGCAGTGTAACTGGTGTACCTCTCCCGCCGCCGTCGAGAACCGGATCGTCTGGTCACCCTGCGTCCGGTACAGGTAGACGCCCCGACCTGCTTCCGCGACCGCGAGGTTCGCCAGTTCGTTCGTCTCTCGCGCCAAGTCGTCGACGTGCGGGCGTGCGACTTCGTAGACGCCGGTCTGCGTCCGGGTGTGTTCACCGAGTTGCAAGAAACGGAGGCTGAGCCGATACCGACCGTCGTCGGCGACCACGTACCCACGCTTGCGGAGCGCGGTGAGGTGGCCGTGGACGGTGCTCTTCGACACGTCGACCCGGTTCGCGATTTCGGTCACACCCGCCTCTCCCGCCGCTTCGACCGCTTCGACGATTCGCAAGAGCGTTTCGTCGCTCTGAATCGACCCGGACGTGTCGTCGTTCATGCTACCCCATCGTTCGACCGCCGGGGTTTTAGCAGGTCTGTTTTTCTTCGTGCACGTTCGACGAGAGGGAATCCCTACTGAACACGGGAGCGACTGGCCGGTGTTCGCTCTCCATCGATATTGTGGGCTGCAAGTCCGAATCCTCCGTTCGATGGGACAGAACAGTGAGAGACCGGCCGCTCGCATCAACTGGCGAACTCGCTGCCACCCGCCCATTACACTACTAAGACTGTAATGTGGTGGCCAGTTGAACGTGAGAATTCGCACGACTGCGTCGGCTACGACGCCGTTCCGAACGACGATTCTGGAATCGTGAACGCACCCGTGTCAATACCATACGTTCAGCCACGTCGTATCGGACAGATAGTGCTGAAAACCGCGTATTTTCGTATGAATTGTGATATTATGTTTGTGGCGGTTGACGAAGCGGAACCGAGTAGCGGAAGAACCACTTGTTCATCATTACTGAAAGCCAGTACAGGATTAGACAATAGCTATTCACCCCCGCCACCAGTTCAGCCTCGTGAGAAGATAGTTGCAAACCGCACACACAGTGTTCAGGATGGTGGAATGCGACGCCCGATACTGGAACAGTGGCCTACGAATACGTGACGTTCAGTTCGATGACGTTGACGGCCTCGAGGACGCGATTCGGTAGTTCTTCGGTGAATCGCTCACCGCGAATCCGGTTCGAGGGGCCGGAGACGCTGATTGCACCGAGAACGCGCCCGTTGTTGCTCAGAATCGGCGCAGCGACACAGCGCAGTCCGGAAAGTCGCTCCTCGTCGTCGAACGCGACACCGCGCTCTCGAATCTCCGCGAGTTCCGATTTCAGTTCGTCGGGGTCGGTGGTGGTCGTCGGTGTGAATCCGGTCAGGCCGTGCATCTCGATTATTTCGTCGACGCGTTCTTCGGGGAGGTGTGCGAGTATCGCCTTCCCGAGTCCGGTACCGTGTAATGGGACGCGCGTCCCCACGTGGGCTTCGACCTGAACTGCCTGGTCCCCGCGGGCCCGGTGGAGATACGAGCCCCGGCCGTGCTGTTCGACCATGAGGTTGGCCAGTTCGCCCGTCGTCTCCGCCAGCGCGTCGACTTCTGGCTTCGCGATGTCGTAGATATCCATCTGGACACGGGCGAAGGCACCGTATTCGAGGAACCGGACGCCGACATGGTAGGTTGACCCCTCTTTGACGACGTACTCCTCCTGCAACAGGGTGCTCAGGTAGTTGTGTATCGTACTCTTCGGGAGTCCCAGGTGGTCGGAGAGCGTCGAGACGCCCGCCCCGTTGAGCTCTTTCAAGGCGTCGAGGATCTCGAACGCGTTCTCGACTGATTTCACGGCGTGTTTCGCTCGCTTGCCCATGCTATAGAATCTCTCACCGCCAGGTATTGAAACATTCGTTCGGAATGGAGACGGTGTGTTCAGAAATACTGAATCGAGGCGGTGGGACCGAAACCACCAATCAGGGCCAGTTCGTGCGGACCGTCAACGATTTACAGGCAGGTGCGGAACGTGTAGGAGATGACGACAAGAGAGTACGACGACTGCTGGCTCCGGTACGACGAGCGAGCGAATCCAGGCTCGTATCGTCACTGCCGGCACGTCTACGCCTCCGTCGGCGCAGCGGAACTCGGCGCGGTGCGGGACGAACTACGGCGTGGTCTCACGGGACTACTCGGACAAGAGCCACACCTCTGGCAGCACCCTCCCCGGTCAGTCGATGGCTTCCTCGCGGTGGGGACACCAGACGAGATGGAAGTCGTCGCCGACTGCGTCGACACCGAGACCGTCGCCGCGCTCGCCGATGACGGCTTCCACATCCGTGCTGCCGAGTGGAACGGGGCCGATATCGTGGTCGTCACGGCCAACAGCGACCGCGGGCTAGTGTACGGGACGTTCCACCTGCTCCGACACATGACGCTCGGACGGTCACTCGATGGCCTCGATATCGTCGAAGAGCCGACGAGTCCCGAACGAGTCATCGACCACTGGGACGACCCGTTTCGCCGGTCGGTCGAGCGAGGATACGCGGGTGTCTCACTCTTCGACTTCGGTAGCCTGCCCGACCTCCGCGACCGGTACGTCGACTACGCCCGGTTACTCGCTTCGGTCGGCATCAACGGCATCGTCGTCAACAACGTGAACACACAGATACCTGAGCGTGCCAGCGCAAATCCGGCGATGGACGACCTCGCCGGGTGGCAGCTGCTCGACTCGCGGAATTTAGAGAAACTGACCGGACTCGCGTCTGTATTTCGACGATACGGGATTCGTCTCTACCTCTCGGTGAACTTCGGTGCACCAGAGGTTCTCGGGGACCTCGACACCGCCGACCCCACCGACGAGCGCGTCGAACAGTGGTGGGCAGACAAGGCCGACGAGATATACGACGTGATTCCAGACTTCGGCGGGTTCCTCGTGAAAGCGGACTCGGAAGGCCAGCCCGGCCCATACAACTACGGCGCTGACCACGTCGACGGCGCGAACGTCCTCGCCCGGGCGCTCGAACCACACGGCGGTCGCGTCTGGTGGCGCGCGTTCGTCTACGGCTCGCACAGCGACCGCGCTGTACAGCAGTACGACACCTTCGAGCCCCTCGACGGTGAGTTCCACGAGAACGTCACCGTCCAGGTCAAAAACGGCCCCATCGATTTCCAGCCGCGCGAACCTGTCTCGCCGGTCTTCGGCCAGATGCCCGAGACGAATCTCGGGCTGGAACTCCAGATAACTGGCGAGTACACCGGACAGCACGTCCACACGTGCTACCACGTCCCGATGTGGAAGGAAGTGCTGGAGTTCGACACCGGTCCCGAGGGACACGGCAAGCGAGTAAAGGACCTGTTCACCGACGCCGGGACCGGCATGGCGGGCGTCGGGGGCCCCGGTGAAGACCCGAACTGGACCGGCCACTATCTCGCGCAGGCGAACCTCTACGGCTACGGCCGCCTCGCGTGGGACCCGGACCTCGACACCGCGACCATCACGGACGAGTGGGTCCGCCAGACGTTCGGCCACGAACCGACCGTCGTCGAGACGGTCACCGACATCATGCACAGCAGTTGGCCGGCACTCGTCGACTACACGACCGGTGGCCTCGGCCTCATGCACATGATGTACAACGGCGAAGCCAAACTGGAGAACCACTACGACCCCAGCCCCGAGGCGTGGCCGGGCTATCACGGCGGGACTGCGGACGGTATCGGGAAGGACCGCAATTCGGTCGGCAATGGGTACGCACAGCAGTATCCCGAGGCGCTCGCAGCTCTATACGACGACCCAGCGACCTGTCCCGAGGAACTCCTCCTGTTCTTCCACCACCTGCCGTGGGAGCACGAACTCGCCGACGGCCGCACCGTGGTCCAGACGCTCTACGACAACTGCTTCGCCGGTGTCGACACGGCGAGGCGACTACGCGACGAGTGGCGGTCGCTCGAAGGGAAGGTGGACGAGCGTCGATTCCGCCACGTCGCGGAACGCTTCGAGGAACAGGTGGTACAGGCAGAGCGCTGGCGAGACACGTTATCCTCGTTCTTCTACGACTACTCACAGGTCCCCGACGAGCGAGGCCGAGTGCCACTCGACGAGTCCTAAACCGGGAGCGACCTATCCCGAGAAGGAACCGACGGCACGGGCACTGGACGACCGACCCCGACACTTTTGACCCGTTGCTCCAAATCACGAGTCATGTCGAAAACGTCGGCCCTGCTCGACCTGCTGTGTGCGCAGCGACGGCAGATGAAGGTCATCATCGCGGTCCTCATCGCGCTCGGGCTGCTTCTCGGGCTGTCGGTCCTGTTCGTCGAGCCCGGCGACGAAGCGTATCCCATCCTCCTGCTCGACATCGTCCTCGTCGGCGGTGCGTTCGTCTTCTTCACCGCCACCTACTGGTACTGTACGAAGCGAGCGATGGAGAACTAAGTCCGCAAGCAGCGTCGAGTCAGGAGCGATATTCGAGGAACGTCGCGGTCTCTTCGGCCAGTTCCCTGACGGCCTCGTCCTCGTCCGTCTCGGCCACACGTCGGAGTTTCACCACCGCCGCGTCGTCGCCGAGGTGACCGAGGGTCTTGATAGTACGCGCCCGTACAACAGTCCGGTCGTCGTCGAGACAGTCGAGTACTTGGTCTCTGACCGGCGCGACTGCCTCCGGGTGGTCGACAGCGATGTAGCCGAGCGCGTCGATAGCCCCGCCAGCGACGGATGGGTCCACGTCGTCGAGCAGCGTGACGAGGTCGTCGACTGCATCGACGGCTCCAGTCGAGTCCTGTTCGGCGACCGCGACGACGACGTTCGTCAGCGTCTGTCTCGCGGACGTCCGTCGCTGGCGCTCTTGTTCCTCGTGTTCTTGCAGTGTCTGTCGGGTCACCCGGTCCTCGACCACCTCGCTGAAGTCTTCGATGTCGGAGTCGAGTTCGGCGACCCCAATGGCTGTCACGATGGCCCCGACGTGTGGAGTCACGAGGTCGTGACGGGCGACGACGAGCGTCCCGAAGAGGTTCGCACCGGCCAGTTGCACATCGACGATATCGGTGTCGAGGGCGGCGACCAGCGGCGACAGTCTCCCGTCGAGTGCAGTTGGGTCGTGGTCCGCGACGGTCGCGAGGACTGCGATAGCCCGCAACGCGATCGCGGCGTTGTCGTCTCCGGCGATTCGTACGACATCGTCGAGGAACGGTTCGACGTGCGGGACGCCGGCAGTGGCGAGTCGCTCGCACACCTCGACACCGCGTTGCTGGACGAGCGGGTTCGATGACGAGAGCGCGGCGTGAACTGCCGACTCGTCGACATCGTCTGGCGTGACCGTCTCCGGGGTGATACCGTCGAGGGGCTTCGACGAGTCCGAAGGCATGGCCAAACGATGTGTTGCGGTGTGTAAATACGTGAGGGTCTGCACACGGACCAGTGGGCTGTGCCTCGCAACAAGTTCTTTGGTGGTCTGGTGAAAAGAGTGAGTGAATGACTGCCGAAGATTCTCGTGGGCTCTCCCGGCGAACCCTGGTTCAGGCAGCCCTCGCCATCGGGGGGACGAGCGCGCTGGCGGCCTGTCAGGAGGCAGAACACGGTCCCGACGACCAGACGGACGAGACACCTGACTACCCCCGCGGCGTCGAAGACCGGTCGAACCTTCCGGACCGACAGCACGCGTGGGACGACTACCTCGTGCGGAGCGTCCACGGCACCACGACACAGAGCCAGCACCAGTTACTCCTCGGCTTGCACTACCGGGGCTCGATACCGCCGACCGCCGACGAGCGTGAACAGGTCGAAGACGCACTCCGTGTCCTCGAACGCGCGTTCCAGTGGGGGAGTGGACTGGACACGAGCGGTAGCGTCAACGACGGTTTGCTGTTCATGCTCGGGTACGCCCCGCGCTACCTCGAACGAGTCGACATCGACGTCGAAGGCCTCCAGCGACCCGAGACGATTCTCGAAGAAATCGGCGAAGACCCATCGCTAGCTGCGGATTTCGACGCGCTGTTGCTCCTCGACAGCGACTACGCGTCGGTGCTGTTGTCGGCCGAAGAGGCCCTCTTCGGGGAGGTACAGACACTCAACGGTGTTTCGGTCGACTCGCGTTTGACCGGCGTGTTCGAGGTGGTCGAACGACGAACCGGTGTCCTCGGGAAAGGCCGCCCAGCGCAGGAGATAGACGACGAGGACATCCCGGACGACGCGCCGCTCTCGATGGGGTTCCGTGCCGGGTTCGACAACAGCCTCCCCGACGAAGACGTGGCGACCATCACGGAGGGCCCGTTCGCAGGTGGGACGACGCTCGCCGTTTCCAGACTCACCACGAACCTCGACGGCTGGTACGACCAGTCGCATCGCCAGCGACTGAAAGAGATGTACTGCCCGGCACACGACTACGACGAGGTGGGAGACATCGGCGACAGGTTGGGCGATCACAGCCGCATCACCGAGGAGAACGTCGAGAACATGGACGAACTCGCAGCCGAACACGGCATCGTCGGCCACGCCCAGAAAGTCGCCTCGGCTCGCTCCGAGTCGTTCGAGCCACAGATTCTGCGTCGGTCCGAAGGCGTCGCCACCGACGACGTGCACGGGTCGTCGTTCAACTTCTCGTCCGTCCAGACGGACACCCAGAAATTCCTCGACGTGCGCAAAGCGATGAACGTGGACGAGTACGACCACGACGTGCCCGACGACCGGCACGGCATCGTCGACTACCTCGGGACCCGCTCGCGAAGCACCTACCTCGTGCCGCCACGGGCGGACCGCGCATTGCCCAACCAGCGATGAACCGGCAGCTCTCGGGGGTTTCGAGGCTACCCGGTCGCTGGCACGTGCTGGTCCTGGTCGCGCTCCTCGTCACGAGCAGCGGGTGTTTCGGGCTAGACGCAGGACTGGGTGCGAACGGCTCGCTCGACACACGCATCGATTTTCGCGAGCGAACCGACGCCTCTGGCCTCCAGTACGAGACGAACGGCGGCGGCGCGGGCAACGGCAACGACGGCGTCTACGTCGCCGACTTCGACCGCGACGGCTGGCAGGACGTGCTGGCGGTCGGTGGCGACCACCCTGCACTCTTCCGAAACACTGGCGGCCAGTTCGCTCGGGTCGAGTCGTTCCCCGAATTCGGTGAGTCGGTCAAAGGCGCGCTGTTCCTAGACTACGACGACGACGGCTGGGAGGACCTGCTCGTCCTTCGGTCACACGACGAGCCAACCTTACTGCACAACGCGAACGGGACGTTTGAGCGCACCGACGCCGAACTCGGGAACCTGACCTATCCGATGGGCGCGACCGCCGACGACTACGACCGCGACGGCGACCTCGACCTGCTGGTCTACCAGTCCGGTGACTGGGCGACTGGCAAGCCAGAGGGCTACTTCAGCCTCTACAAGTTCGTCCGAGAGGACAACGGCCACCCGAACGTCCTCTACGAGAACACGGGTGAAGGCTTCGAGCGAGTTCACGACTCCGGGCTTAGCGAGGCCTCGCGCTGGAGCCTCGCCGCGAGTTTCGTCGACCTCACGGGCGACGGGTTGCCGGACGTCCACGTGGCAAACGACTACAACACCGACGCGGTGTACGTCAACGACGGCGATGGCACGTTCACCGAGCGCGTCCTGCGCGGCAACACCTCACGGAACGGCATGGCCTCCGAAATCGCGGACGTGAACGGCGACGGCGCGCAGGACGTGTTCACGACGAACATCTACCTGCCCTTAGACGAGGTCGCAGACAAAGAGCGCAAAGAGCGCCTCAGACTCCTGTTCGGAAACGTCATCAAGTCCGGCCGGACGAAGGGCAACACCCTGCTGCTAAACGACGGGACCGGCAACCTCAGCGACCGGGCGGTCGCCTTCGGCGTGCGACAGGGTGGCTGGGGTTGGGCTGCGAGTCTCACCGACCTCGACAACGACGGCGACCGTGACCTCATCCACGCGACCCAACACGTCGCTCGCATCGACCGCGACGACCCGCACTACACCTATCCGATGCTGTTCGAGCGCGAGGGCGACGCGTTCGAGAACCGCGACGCCAGCGCGCGGAACTTGACCGAACACGACGGCCGCGGCCTCGTGACGCTCGACTACGACCGTGACGGCGACCGCGACGTGGTGATCGCGCCGTACGACGGCGAGGTGACCGTCTACGAGAACGTCGGCGCGGCCGCCAACAGCCTCGCGTTTCGCGTCGTCGACGCACAGGGGTCGACCGTGTACGGAGCCGAGATCACGGTCTCGACGGCCGACAGAGAGACCGTCGTCCAGCAGACGGTCCAGTCCGATTTCCTCTCGCAGGAGAGTCGCGTCACACACGTCGGGCTAGGAGACGCCGCGCGAGTCGACCTGACCGTGACGTGGCCTGACGGGACCACCCGAACGTTCGAGAACGTCGAGGCGAATCAGCAGGTTCGAGTCACGAAAGACGGGGTCGAACCCGTCCGTGAGACGGGCGATTCGGCGGATTCGAGGTAGTGTACCGACAATTTTCGGTGGAATGTCGTGCTCGCCGATACTCTCTTAAGCACGTCCATACATCATTGTGTATGCGCTATTACCGACTCCCAAGTGGAGACGGCGGTACGGGCGACGATAGACTCGTCGTCGTCGACGACGACGGCGACGCGTACGACCTGACGACCGCATCCGCAGACCTCGGTTCGTTTACGGCGCTCGCGCGCACCGCGAACGCCAGCGACCGGTCGGTCGACGACATCGCGGCAGACAGGATTCCTGACGCCGAGCAGATTTCGACGGACCGGCTCGCGGCCGACGTGGGCTTGCCGGTGCTGCCACAGGAAGTCTGGGCGGCGGGCGTCACCTATCACATCAGCGAACAGGCGCGCGAGGCCGAGAGTGGGAAACCAGAGGTCTACCTCGACGTGTACGAGGGCGAACGCCCGGAACTGTTCCTGAAAGCGACCCCGTCGAGAACCGTCGGCCCCGGCGAGGCTATCGGCGTCCGTGGTGACTCCGAGTGGGACGTGCCGGAGCCAGAACTCGGTATCGTCCTCCACCGCGGCGAGGTCGTCGGCTACACCGTCGGCAACGACGTGTCCAGTCGCGACATCGAGGGAGAGAATCCGCTGTATCTTCCGCAGGCGAAGGTGTACGACCGGTGCTGTGCAATCGGGCCGTGCGTGGCGACCGCGGCCACAGTCGGCGACCCGCACGACCTCACGATGTCGTTGACCATCGAACGCGACGGCGAGGTCGTCTTCGATGATTCGACCACGACCGCCGAGATGGCGACGACGTGTGAGACGCTCGTCGAATACCTGCGGCGGCACAACACGCTGCCCGAGACGGTCGTCCTGCTGACCGGAACAGGATTAGTGCCTCCTGCCTCGTTCAGCCTCGACGAGGGAGACGAGGTGTCCATCACCATCGAGGGAATCGGGACGCTGGTCAACGAGAGCGTCGTCGTCTGAACAGGAATCTGTACAGAGAGCCGATACAGACGAGCAGCCGATTCAACTCGTACGAGCAGGGTACTCGACTGACCGATTCGGGCAACCGAGTGTAGCCGACGCACTGAATCCACACACCAAACCAGGCGTGGTACGTCTACACGCACCAATCTTTTTACGAGGGTCATGCGTTCGCTTGTGTATGGCGTCTGACTCAGCAGTCGCAGAGTACCAGCGACCGGAATCGACGACAGCGCAACGGGTCGACGACCTGCTCGACCGAATGACCACGGCGGAGAAGGTGGGGCAGGTCGTCGGAACCTGGGGCGGGAAACTCGGCGTGGAGAACGACCTCGACGACGTGAAGCGAGCGATTCGAGAGCATCATCTCGGCGTCGCGGCGCCATTCGGCTGGGGTGGGGCGTTCGCTCGTGACCTCGACGCCGCAGTCGAGGCGGCGACCGAACTCCAGCAGTTCGCCACCGAGGAGACGCGACTCGGGATACCCCTCCTGCTCAATGTCGATGCGGTCCACGGCAACGCGTACGTCGCTGGTGCGACAGTCTTTCCGAACGGGTTGGGCGCTGCGGCGACGTGGGACCCTGCCCTCGTCGAGGAGGCTGCCGCCATCACGGCGACGGAGACACGACGCGTCGGAGCCCACCAGAACTACTCGCCGACGTGCGACGTGGGCCGCGACCCGCGCTGGGGGCGCGTCTTCGAGACGTTCGGCGAGAGTCCACGGCTCTGTGCGGCGATGGCCAGTGCGAAAGTGCGTGGCTATCAGGGCGACGGCCTCGGCGACCCTGAGGCGGTCGTCGCGACGGCGAAGCACTTCCCGGCCTACAGCGAACCGGAACGCGGCGAGGACGCGTCACCAGTCGACGTTTCGGAGTACAAATTGCGGAACGTCTTCCTCGGCCCCTTCGAGGCAGCACTCGACGCTGGCGTCGAGTCAGTCATGCCCTCGTACAACTCGATAAACGGTGAGGCGGTCCACGGCTCGGCGACGTATCTCGACGGCCTGCTCCGCGACGAACTCGGGTTCGAGGGCCACGTCGTCTCCGACTGGGGTGGTGTCAGGCACCTCGACGAGGACCACCGTACTGCAGCCGACCGTCGCGACGGCATCCGCCAGTCGCGCGCCGCTGGACTGGATATCGAGTCGGTCGGGCACGTCGACGCAGCCGAACACCTCGTCGACCTCGTGGAATCGGGCGACCTCGACGAAGCGACGCTCGACGAGAGCGTCCGTCGGGTCCTCCGACTGAAGTTCGACCTCGGGCTGTTCGAAGACCCGTTCGTCGACCTCGACACCGCACGAGAGACGCTCGGCTGTGTGGACCACCGCGAGGCGGCCAAGCGGACTGCCAGCGAGTCCATGACGTTGCTCCAGAACGACGGCATCCTCCCGCTCTCGGGCGACGAAGACGTGTTCCTCGGCGGCCCGAACGCGGACGACCTCGTCCACCAACTCGGCGGTTGGAGCGTCGACGACGCGGAGGGGGTACCGGGCCAGACGGTTCGGGCAGCACTAGAGAAGCGACTCGACGGCACACTCTCCTACGAACAGGGGACGTCACTGAACGAGTCGCTGGACATCGATGCCGCAGTAGAAAAAGCAGCAGCGGCGGACGTGGCGGTACTCGCACTCGGCGAAGGCTGGTACTTGCACGAGTTCGGGCCGTCGGTGCAGGCGGGCGTCGAGACGGGCGAGTGGCCCATGCGCTCGGAACTTCGGCTCTCGGCGGCACAGCGCGAACTCGTCGAGCGCGTCCACGAAACCGGCACGCCAGTCGTCGGCGTCCTCGTCACCGGCCGCCCGCTCATCGTCGACTGGATGGCCGATCACGTACCGGCGCTGCTCATGGCGTACTATCCCGGGAGCGAGGGCGGACAGGTCGTCGCGGAGACGCTCCTCGGAGAGAACGACCCGAGCGGAAGACTGCCCATCTCGATTCCGCGCTCGATGGGCGATAGCCCGCAACATCACGACCACCTCGCGCATCCGACGCCCATCGGCGACGACGAACACCCGGACTCGTACGACCCACTGTTCCCCTTCGGCCACGGCCTGAGTTACACCGAATTCGAGTACGAGCAAGTGACGGTCGGGCGTGACGAGGTCAGCGATGACGAGACGGTCGACGTGACGGTGACCATCTCGAACGTCGGGGACAGAGCCGGGACCGAGACGATTCAGGTGTACGCTCGCCCGGAGACGAGTCAGCGAGTCAGACCCGAACGGACGCTGGTCGGCTTCGACCGCGTCGAACTCGACCCGGGTGAAACGGTCGCACAGACGCTGTCGATACCGGTGTCGGCGTTCGGCTACTACCGACCACCGGACGGTCACGTCGTCGAAGCCGGTGCGTATCACGTGTTCGTCGACGACGACGAAACCACGGTCACGATTCGGTCCAACGAGTAGCGTCAGTCCGCACCGTGTCGTGGTGCGTAGCCGCAGTTCGCACAGACGACGCTCCCGTGGCGTGACCGTTCGATGTGGCTCTCGCAGTTGGGGCAAGGCGTTTGCATTCATCAGCAAACACGGTTCGACAGGACTTGTACCTTTATACGACAGTCGTCGAAACTCTGGCGACGCCCTGCTGCCGAGTCGAACCGCGAAAACCGTGGCAGCACGAGACTATTTGTAGATGCCGAACACACCAGCGTGTATGACGTTCGAGCTACCGATAGACGAATTTTCACGCCGTGACTGGCAGCGCGCCAGCGAGGGAACCGTTCGGTTCGCACTCATCGGCCTCGGCTGGTGGACCATCGAGGAGGCGATACCAGCGATTTCGGCGTCGACGTTCTGTGAGAGCGCCGTCGTCGTGAGCGGGTCGAAGGAGAAGGCAGCAGGCGTCGCAGACGACCACGACGAGGTCACGCACGCGCTCACCTACGACGAGTTCCTCGCAGGCGAGGCACAGGACGCCTACGACGCCATCTACATCGTCACCCCGAACGCGCTCCACCTCCCCTACGTCGAAGCTGCTGCGGAGTTCGGCAAACCCGTGCTCTGTGAGAAACCGGTGGAAGCGACGGTCGAGCGGGCCGAACGACTCGTCGACTGCTGTGTCGAGACGGACACGCCACTGATGGTCGCCTATCGGATGCAGACCGACCCGGCCGTCCGCCGGACCCGCGAGATTATCGAGGCCGGGCACATCGGCGACCCCGTGCAGGTGCAAGGACACATGTCGCAGCCGCTCCTCGACGTCATCCCGAATCCGGACCAGTGGCGGCTGGACCCGGACCTCACGGGCTACGGGGCGACCGTGATGGACCTCGGCATCTACCCACTCAACACGGCACGGTTCGTGCTCGACGCCGACCCGGTTTCGGCGCGGGCGCGACTGCGGGCCGAGTCTGCGGGCTTCGAAGACGTGCCGGACGAACACGCCAGCTTCGAACTCGTCTTCGACGACGACACCGTCGTGAGTTGTACCGCGAGCCAGAACGCACAGCGGGCGAGTCACTTCAAAGTCCTCGGCACTGAGGGCGAAATCACGCTCGAACCCGTGTTTTACCCGGACCAGACGCGCTCGATGACCGTCTTGTCTGGGGAATCCGTAGTCGACGTCCAGGTGCCGCCCATCGACCAGATGGAAGAAGAGTTCGACTACTTCGCCGACTGTCTGCTCAGCGACGAAGCACCGCATCCCGACGGGGAACACGCGCTCGTCGACATGGCCGCGATGGCGGCCGTGTACGAAGCGGGCGAATCTGGAGAGACCGTCGATATCTCGGCGAGGCAGCACTGAAGGCAGGCGTTTTGCGACTGATTTTCTCTCGTCAGCGAGTTCGAGTTGGGTACTGGTCGTTCAACTACCGGCGACGAATCCGGTGCTGGTCGGTGATGACAGCGCGACACAGAATTCGGGTAAGCAGTGCAGAACAAATTATTAGTTTCACTACCACTACCGTGGGGTATGACCGAACCGAAACACCCCGTCCGCTCGGTCGACCGGGCGCTGGACGTCCTGGAGGTGCTCCAGGAACTCAACGGCGCGACGGTCTCCGAGGTCGCCGCTCGCGTCGACATCGGCAAGAGCGCGGTGCACAACCAGCTTCGGACGCTGGCGAACCGCGACTACGTCGTCCAAGAGGGCGACCAATACGACATCGGTCTCGCCTTCCTCGGCCTCGGGGCGTACGCTCGCAATCGCACGCGGATCTACCAGACGGCCAGACCGGAGGTCGAGAAACTGGCCCACGAGACTGGCGAACTGGTCAACCTCATGGTGGAGAAGAACGGCGTCGGCATCTACCTCCACCAAGCGAAGGGCGACAACGCGGTCCAACTCGACACCTACGAGGGCAAGCAAGTCAGTCTGCACTGCACCGCCCTCGGCAAAGCGATACTCGCCTTCCGCCCGCGCGAGGAAGTCGAAGCGTACATCGACGAGTACGGCCTCCCACAGGTGACCGAACACACGATAACCGACCACGACGAGTTCTTCGACGAACTCGACCGTGTTCGCGACCGGAACTACGCGACCGACAGCGAGGAGCGACTCACCGGGCTTCGCTGTATCGCTGCGCCGATAACCGACGGACAGGACCGCAGCATCGCCGCGGTCAGCGTCTCCTGTCCCGCACACCGAGTCAGCGACGAGCGGTTCGAGGGTGAACTCCCGGACGCGGCACTGGCGACGGCGAACGTCATCGAACTCGAACACAACTACTCCTGAGTCGTCTTCGGCCGCTCGCGACAGTCCCGCGTCACCCGAGACACTTTGTCGGTTCAGTCTGAATCCAGTAGTATGTGTGGCAGACACGAGCCTGCGGCTCAGCAGGCCGCCGACAGTGCGGCCGCCGTTCGCGTCGGAGTTCGAACCCGGTCACTCTCGACGGAACGGCTCCAGTACATCAGACAACTCGGGGCGACAGACGTGTTCGTCGACCACGCCGACACCGAGGAGGAACCGGACGACTTCAACGACCGGGACGGGACCGACACACTCGCAGTCGGTCGGGACTCGATTCCGACCGTCGACGAGTTAGTCGCAGCTCGCGAGCGAGTCGAAGCACAGGGACTCACCCTCACCGGCATCCAGTCGCTGCCCTACTCACTCTACGGCGACATCATGTTCGGCCGCGACGGCGCGGAAGACGTACTGGCACAGATAACGACGCTGATTCGCAACCTCGGCGATGCGGATATCCCGATATTGGGCTACCAGTGGAACCCACGTGGCGTCGTCCCGATGCGGACCTCGCCAGTCGAACTCCGTGGCGGTGCGGAAGGAACCGCGTTCGACTTCGACGAAATCGACGACCCTCACGGCCTCGCGCCCGGCCTGGACCGTGCGTACACCGAAGTTGAGTTCTGGGAGCACTACGAGGGCTTCCTCCGCGAAGTCCTCCCGGTCGCCGAAGCGGCAGGGGTCGATCTCGCGCTCCATCCCGTCGACCCGCCGGTGCTGGAGTCACTGGGTGGCATCCCCCGACTGTTCCGGAACGTCGAGAATTTCGAGCGGGCGATGGAGGCCGTTCCCAGCGACAACCACGGACTGAAGCTCTGCCTCGGGTGTTTCTCTCAGATGGGCGAGGACGTCACCGAGGTGCTGCGCCGATTCGGTGCTCGCGACCAAATCGTGTTCGTCCACTTTCGCGACGTCGTCGGCACGGTTCCAAAGTTCAACGAGACGTTCGTCGACGAGGGGAACTTCGATACGGTCGGGGCGGTCGAGACGCTCCACGAGGTCGGCTTCGACGGTGTCGTCATCCCGGACCACGTCCCGAAGATGGTCGGCGACGACGACTGGCGACACCGCGCACGTGGGTTCACCGTGGGGTATCTCCGCGGCGTCGTCGACGCCGTCCGGACGAGGTAACACGACCCCAGTCGAGTCGATGACGGCCGCACAGTGGTCCCGATACCGGGTTTCGACGGTCAGGATTGGCTGAATCGCAGCCGGACAGCGACCCCTGTCGACAGCCCTCACATCGAGATATCTATCCCATTATCCATAATATTTATATTCTGCTATGACAATGGGTTCCATGTTATGGCATCTGATAGCGGTCGGAACGGCTACGGTGACGTACTCAGTCGCCGAAAAATGCTCGCAGCCGCTGGAGCGTCCGGACTCGCAGCGCTTGCGGGCTGTTCCAGTGGTAACGGGGGAAACAACGATGGAAACGGTAACGGCGACGGCGGTGGCGGTGGTGGCGACGGTGGCGGCGGTGGCGGCGGTGGTGGCGGAAACGTGCAGAACGCGACTTTCGTCAACGCGTACACCGGCAATCCCGTCGACCTGCACTTCAACTCATCCGCCAGCCAGAACTTCGCCTGGCCACCCGGTAGGGCCGTCTTCGCCCCCTTCCTCAAGTACTCGTTCAACGAGAGCGAGTTCCTGCTGGGGGCACTCGACGACTTGCAGGTGAACGAGCAAGAAGCCACACTCACGTTCCGTGACGACCTGAAGTGGGACGACGGCGACGACTGGACCACCGAGGACCTCGAAGTCCAACTCGAACTGGCGAAGAAGACGGGGAGTTCGCTCTGGGGCTATCTCGATGGCTACGAAATCGTCGACGAACACACGGCCAAACTGCAACTCTCCGGGAAGACGAACCCGCAGATAATCAAATTCGAACTCACGAACTTCTTCGTCGACACGAAAAAGGAGACGCACGAAGAGTGGCTCGACAAGCCGGAAGAAGAGTTCCTGCAGTGGGCGTACGAGGACCCGGTCGCCAGCGGAATGTTCTCGTTCGTGAGTAAGGACCAACAGGCGTTCGAGTTCGAGCGCAATCCCGAGTTCTACAACGCCGACAACGTCAACTTCAGCACGTACCTCATCGAGAGCTACGGTGGCAACACCGCCCAGCATCAGGCACTCATCTCCGGGTCGAAGGTGGACGCGGCGACGAGTCTGTTCACGCCGCCGGAGATCGCGAAGCAGTTCCCGGACAACGTCGTCGAGGTCAACATCCCGGCGAAGTGGGGCTACGGTATCGTCTTCAACCACAACGACCCCGTCTTCGGCAAGCGAGCAGTCAGACAGGCAGTCGCCCACGTCATCAACCGACAGTCGCTCGTCGACAATGCGGGCCCGCGGACGAAGTTCACCGCGCCGATTCCCTGTGGCATCGCACCCAAGGACCAGGAGACCTGGCTGGGTGACTGGTACGACGACTTCGAGACGTACGGCCCGAAGGCGAAACAGACCGACAAGGCGACCCAGTTACTCGAAGACGCCGGCTTCTCCAAGTCGGGCGGGAACTGGAAGGACGGCAGCGGGAACACCATCGGCGGGAACTACTACTCACCTGCCGGCTGGACCGACTGGACGACGATGACCCAGACCGTCGTGAGTCAACTGAACGACTTCGGCTTCGACTTCTCGGTCACGACGAAGCCAACCAACGACTGGTTCGGCCAGTACTCCGGGAGCAACTTCAAGATGGGCAGCTTCTACTGGCTCCCCGGTGGCTCGCGCTCTGCGTTCCCGTACTTCCCACTGTACTACCAGCTGTGGGCGACCGACATCGGTGGCGGCCACGGCTACCGCGAGAAGGCCGATTCCGAACAGACCATCCCCGGCCGCGACGGCGGCGAGATGACCATCAACCCGCTCGAAGTCACGAAGCAAATCGCACGACAGCCCGACGACGAATCCGCGAGAGAGTTCGTCCAGCAGGCCGCCTGGCACAACCACATCGAACTCCCGTTCCTCGGGCTGGTCTCGAAGTTCGAGCAGTCCTGGATGACGGACGACCAGTGGTCCGTGGCCGGCGAGGGCAGTCCCAACCGCCGCGTCAAGTGGCCCCAGTTCTGGTGGCCCCACGAAGGCGAACTGCAGTACACCGGATAATCCAAGTACCAGGGCACCCACCGTTACCATACAATAAAAATGAACTATTATCTCAGACGGGCAGCGAGAATCCCGCTGACGATACTCGCAGTCGTGACGCTTTCCTTCGGGCTGATTCGACTCCTCCCGGGCGGCCCGTTCACGCAACTTCGCATTCAGCTCATCCGCCAGGGCGTCCCCGTCGAGCAGGTCAACGCACGCATCGAGGCACTTCAGAACATCCGACCTGACGCTCCCCTCTACGTCCAGTATTTCGACTACATGGCTGGCGTCCTCCAGCTCGACCTCGGCGAGTCGATTTCGCTCAACAAACCCGTCGTGGAAGTGCTGGCGCAGGCGGTGCCGTGGACGGTGTTCCTCGTCGTGACCTCCACCGTGTTGATGTTCGTCATCGGTGTGTTCATCGGTGCGATTCAGGCGTACTGGGAAGGCTCGCGGTTCGATAAGTTCGTTTCCGGCGGATCTATCTTCCTGATGTCGGTGCCGTACTACATCTTCGCCGTCATCCTGCTGTTCGTCCTCGCCTTCCAGAACACCTGGTTTCCGACCGGTGGCGCACACGCGAGAGGACTCACGCCGACGGTCGGGCTGGATTACTACGTGAGCGTCCTCGAACACGCCGTGTTGCCAATCGCGGCGTTCACCATCGGTGGCATCGGGTCGACCGCGCTCAACATGCGGGGCAACGGGATACAGATTCTCGGTGAAGAGTACGTCGAGGTCGCCCGACTCCGGGGGCTCTCTGACACCCGCATCGCCACCAGGTACGTCGCGAGGAACGCCATCCTGCCGATGTACACCGGCCTGTTGCTACTCATCGGGTTCCGCCTCGGCGGGACGGTCGTCCTCGAGGAGATATTCTCCTACCCCGGGCTCGGCGACTACCTCATCGCTGCGGTCAACGCCAACGACTATCCGCTGATGATGGGCTGTTTCCTCGTCATCACGGTGACGCTCGTCCTCGGCGTGTTCATCGCCGACTTGACCTACAGCCTCATCGACCCGCGCATCAGTGCAGGTGATTCCGATGGCTACTGAGGACACGACATCCGACGACATCGACTGGCGGTCCGGTGCCTCTGCGGCGACGATGAGTCGCCGTGACCGACTGCAGGAGAAGTTCGAGCGGCTGGTCTACGAGCCGGCACTCGTCGCGTGGTCCGACACGCGGACGCGCCTCGGCCTGCTCATCCTGAGTTTCTACGGCGTGCTGGCGCTCGTCGAGATTCTGGGGCTGTGGCGAAACCCAAGTCCGAACCAGGCCCCGCGGCTGCTCAAGCCGTTCCAGAACTGGACCTTCCCGCTCGGGACGACCCCGTCTGGCGTCGACCTACTCGCGCTCATCATCGACTCCACCCCCTTCATCCTGCTGATGGTGCTTGCGGGCGGAGTCTGGGCGACCAGTGTCGCCATCCTCGTCGGCACCGTCGCCGGCTACAAGGGCGGCACGGTCGACGCAGTCATCATGTCCATCTCGGACTTCTTCATGGCGATTCCGGGCCTCCCGCTCGTCATCGTGCTGGCGCTGACCCTCAATCCCGAGAATCCGCTCCTCCTCGGCGTGGTTCTCACCATCAACTACTGGGCAGGACTCGGCCGGTCGATTCGGTCACAGGTCCTCTCGATACGGGAGAAGAGCTACGTCGAGGCCTCACGGACGATGGGGACCAGTACGTCACGTATCATCCGCAAGGACATCCTGCCGAACATCATGCCGTACGTGATGGTGAACTTCGTGCTCGCCGCGCGCTACACCATCTTCGCGTCCGTCGGCCTGTACTTCATCGGCGTGTTGCCCTACACCGGCCAGAACTGGGGCGTCACGCTGAACAACGCGTACTATCAGGGCGGCCTGTTCACGACCACGTCGCTGCACTGGCTGCTCGTCCCGATAATCGCCATCGTCGGGCTGTCGTTCGGCCTGATTCTGGTGAGCCAGGGGATGGACCGGATATTCAACCCACGGGTTCGGACCCGGCTCACCGGCGAGTCCGAGTCAGAGTCCGTCGACGAAGAGAGCAGTTCGACCAACACGGGGATGCTATAGATGTCCACGGAGACGCCACCAACCGACCAGACGGCCATGCACAGCGCGGGCAACGACCCGATACTCGAGATTACGAACACGAACGTCACCTACAGCGAAGGCGAGACGTACGTCCTCGAAGACGTGAACGTCGAGATAGAGCGACGAGAGGTCCTCGGCATCGTCGGCGAGAGCGGGAGCGGCAAGTCGATGTTCGCCTCGGCGCTGCTCGACGCGATTCCCGACCCGGGCCGACTCATCGGCCAGATTCTGTACCACCCGGAACAGGGCCAGACCGTCGACGTGCTGGAACTGAGTGACGAAGAGCTTCGTCAGTTTCGCTGGGAGGAAATCTCGATAGTGTTCCAGGGCGCGATGTCGTCGTTCAACCCGACGATGAAAATCGGGGCGCACTTCAAAGAGACGCTCAAGACCCACGACAAGAACGTCTCTGACGGGATGACGTTCGCCCGAGAACTACTCGAAAACCTCTACCTCGAACCGGAGCGTGTGCTGGATTCGTACCCGCACGAACTCTCCGGTGGGATGCAACAGCGCGCGCTCATCGCACTGAGCATGGTGCTCGACCCCGAGGTGCTCGTGATGGACGAGCCGACGGCCGCGCTCGACTTGCTCATGCAGCGGTCCATCCTGCAGTTGCTCGACGACCTGCAGTCGGAGTACGACCTCACCATCATCTTCATCACGCACGACCTGCCGCTGGTCGCGTCGCTGGCCGACCGCATGGCCATCATCTACGCGTTCGAGTTCGCCGAAATGGGGCCGCGAGACGAGATTATCGGGAACGCCGCGCATCCGTACACGCGAGAGTTACTGAACGCGACACCGAATCTCGACGCGCCGCTTTCGGAGATGCAGCCCATCGAGGGCGAAGGACCGGCGCCAGTGAACGTCCCCTCTGGCTGCCGGTACCACCCGCGGTGTCAGCTGGCGACGGAGGAGTGCCAAACCGACGACCCGCCGTTCTCGGCCGTCGAGGGCAGCGGTGGCCGCCACCGCTCTGCCTGTCACCACCGAGACCGGGCCCGCGAAGAGATTCCGCTCAACTTCGGAAAGTCGGCGGCGCAGTTCGACGCCGGCAATTCGGCCGACAGGGCAGCATCGACGACTGGCTGGTCCCACGAGTCGACGAGCGAGACGCCGCTTCTCTCGCTCGACGACGTGGAGGTCCACTTCGAGAAGGAGCAAGGTCTCGTCCAGAAGTTCACCGAAGAGCCGGACGTAGTCCGCGCAGTCGACGGCATCTCGCTCGACATCGACGAACAGGACCTCGTCTGTCTCCTGGGCGAGAGCGGCTGTGGGAAGACGACACTCGGAAAGACGATGATCGGGCTCCAGCAGCCGACCGGCGGCTCGATTCGGTACAAGGGGACCGACATCTGGGAGGCGAGAGCCGGCGACGGCGACATTCCGTACGACAAGATACGCCAGTCGCTCCAGATAATCCACCAAGACCCCGGGAGCGCGCTCAACCCCAATCGGCGCATCGTGGACATCCTGTCGGAACCGCTCCGGCACACGCACCCGAACATCAGTGCGAACGAGCGCCGAGCGCGCATCCACTCGCTCATCGAGCGCGTGGGGATGACGCCGCCGGGGGACTTCCTCGACCGGTATCCGCACCAGCTCTCCGGCGGCGAGAAGCAGCGCGTCGCCCTCGCGCGAGCGTTGTTGATGGACCCGAACGCCATCCTCGCCGACGAGGCGATAAGCGCGGTCGACGTGTCGCTGCGTATCGGCATCATGGACCTGATGCTCGAACTCCAGTCTGAGTTCGACACGTCGTTCCTGTTCATCAGTCACGACCTCTCGAACGCGCGCTACTTCGCCGAACACGGCGACGGCCGCATCGCGGTGATGTACCTCGGCGAAATCGTCGAAATCGGTACGGCCGACCGGCTCATCCACGACCCGCGTCATCCGTACACGGAAGTCCTCCGGTGGGCGACGCCGGACTTAGACCTCGACGCGATGGAGGCCGAGGACCCGCCCATCAGAGAGATCGACGTGCCGGACCCGGTCAATCCGCCGTCTGGCTGTCGGTTCCACACGCGCTGTCCCGTCGCCCGCGAGGCGTGTACGCGCCAGAAGCCGGAGCTACGCGCCGTGGGCGATGCAGATGGGAAAGCAGCGTGCTTCCGCGAGGACCCAGACCACGAGTACTGGGACAGCGAACCCCTCGACGGTGCCGAAGCGAACTCAGAACAGGTCCACTGAGTCTGGGCTGTCTCCTTCTTTGCGGGATTGTCGCTCCGCGAGCCACGTAAGTCGACGTGACAGCGGAGGTCAACAACGGAATTAATACGGGAGCGGCTGAACACCTGCGTCATGAAACGGTACGAGCCAGAATGCGAGGATGGCACGCTCTTTCTGGTCGCCGACGGCGACCGGGTAGAAGTCGGGACTGTCGACGACGTGGTCGACGCGGTCGGCGGTGAGACGTACACCATCGAGTACGACGAGAAGCAGCGCAAACAGCCGTGGCTCGACACGGACGAGGGTCGACACGAGATAGACGTACGCGAGACGGTGACGACGCTCCCACACACGGCGGAGATGGTCTCCGAGCTCCGGAACTACGACATGAGTACCGACCGGTACGGCCTCCCCACGCGGACAGTCGAGTTCGCCAACAAACTCGTCGACATCATCGAACAGCAGGGGAGTAGCTGAGCGTCTTCCAGCGGGTCGCAATCGGCCAACACGGACGATGTAGCCGACGTGGTCTAGCAGCGACGACTTGCCCGCGAACGAACACTTATTCTGCTTGGCCCGCTACCGATGTGCAACGTGTGGTTACAGGATTGAATCCCGTACGCTGGGTGCTCAGTGTCATCGGGGGACTCCTCGTCCGGCTGAACCTCGTCGCACCGGAGCGTGCCCGAGAGACGACCGACCTGGCGTGGCCACGCATCGTGACCGGGCTCGCGCGGATGTCCCAGAGCGTCGTCGACGTGGCGATGGTCGGCGTCGCCGTGGGGCCGACCGCCATCGCCGGGATGGGCTTCGCTGGCCCCTACTGGGGCATGACGTTCGCCATCGGGGGCGGGATGGCCGCAGGCACTATCGCGCTCGTCTCGCAGCGCTACGGTGCGGAACGATTCGACGAACTCGGGCAGGTCGTCCGGTCGAGTGCGTTCCTCGTGACCGTCATCGGCCTCCCAGTGACCGGCCTCTTTCTGGCGGTTCCGGGCGCGCTCGTCGCACTGCTGACCGACGACCCCGTCGCCATCGAGTACGGCGCAGCCTACCTCGAAGTCGTCGCGCTCGCGGTCCCCTTCGCCATTCTGAACCAGGTCGGGAGTCGAGCCCTCATCGGTGTCGACGACGCGTGGACCCCGATGGTGGTTCGGTCCGCCGGCGCAGTCGTGAACGTCGTCCTCAACGCCTATCTCCTGTTCTGGCTCGACATGGGTGTCGTCGGTGCCGGGCTCGGAACCGTGGTCGCCAGCATCCTCGTCACGGTCGCGTTCGCTGTCGGCTTCGGAACCGGCCGGCTTCCGCTGGTCGGCGAGTTCCCAGTGACGGTCGGACTCGGTGGGCGGTACGTCGACCGAGAGACGGTACGCGACCTCGTCGCCATTGGACTGCCCGTCGTCGGTCGAAGTTCCGTCTGGACCGTCGCCCGCTTCCCGATACTCGCGTTCGTCGGCTTGCTCGGGTCGCACGTCGTCGCAGGCTACGTCATCTGTCGGCGCATCTGGGGACTGCTGAACACGCCGGGCTGGGGCTTCGGCCTCGCCGCGAGCAGTCTCGTCGGCCGGGCACTCGGTGCGAACGACGAAGCGGGCGCGGCGACGTACAGCCGCGAGATAACCTACTTCACCACTGCGACGTATCTGCTCGCCGCACTCATCGTCGCGGTGTTCGCCGAGCAGATCGTGACGCTGTTCGTCGACGACCCGACCGACCCAGCAGTTCCGGTCGCCGTCGTGCTGGTCTACGCCGCCTGTGTCGCCATCGTTCCGCAGGGAGTGACCAGCAGTTTGGAAGGCGCACTGGATTCGACCGGTGACACGAACTGGCCGTTCTTCGGGAAGGTGCTCGGCATGTTCGGATTCGCCGTTCCGCTGACGTACCTCGCAGCGACGACATCACTCGGGCTGTGGGCGCTGGCACTCTCGTTCCTCGGCGAGAGCGTCCCGAGCGCGCTGGTCAGCTACTACCGGTTCCGTTCGGGGCGCTGGAAGCAGATTAGTCGACGATACCGGCCAAACCGGAACACAGGAGACGACTGAAGGGGCTGCATCGTCAGAAACAGGGACAACAGTTCTGGTCGCAACAACCGATTCGACCCGTGAGCAGCACGGTTTCGACCGGCGATGGCTTTATTTGACCTCGCACTCCACTTCGACCGACATGGAACGAGGATTAGTACTCGTCGACACGACGGACGAACACCGGGCGCTGGTCCGGGAGGCGGTGGAACACGCGGTCGGAGCGAACGCGAGCCTCGTCCTCCTGACGACGATGAGCGAAGCGGAATTCGAAGAAGACGCCGAGACACTCGAATCCATCGGCGAGATCGAGCACACTACCTACACGAGCGGTTCGGTCCTCGACGGGGCAGTGAACGACGTTCGAGAGTTCGTTGCTGACGACATCCCCGACGGGGTAGAGGTCACCATCGTCGCACGGGCTACTGACGAAATCGCTGATTCTGTCGTGGACCTCGCTGCGGAGCGAGACTGCGACCACGTCTTCGTCTTGGGTCGGCGGCGGTCACCGACCGGGAAGGCGTTGTTCGGCGACGTTGCCCAGCAAGTCGCACTCAACTTCGACGGCTACGTGACGCTCGCGACGCGGTGAATAGCGGCGAGGGCCTTGCCTCGGCTCACGGTACACGCATCGCGCTGAGGACTAGTTGGACGCGACCCCAGCGGCGACGACCCGACAATCGTGCGCTACGGGACTGAACGAGGGTCGTCGCGTCGCCGAGGGCAAGTGGTGACTGATGGGCAGTGTACTGTGGCACGACAGACAGGCCTGGCTCACTGCCAAGAGCCGTGTTAGCAATACACGTTTTTGTATTTATTACTTCGTGTTCGCTCACCGAAACGGCAGCACGAGATCCGACTTCGATACCTCGGTGTCAGTCGAAGGACGGTCCGTCGACGGACGCAGATTCGGCCGTCCGCCAACTGTGCGCTGGTTCCCAGCCGAGTTCGTCGCGAGCTTTCGCGGTCGTGAACGCGCACTGCTCGCCGGTGATGTCGGCCGGGTCGGGGAGCGACCCGTCCGCGACCAGTTCGACCAGCGTCGTGGTCTCGACGTCCATGTAGTTCTCTGCGGCGTGAGCGAGGTACGCCTCGTGGCCGTCGAGTTCGGTCTGAATCGCGCGAACGAACAGGTCGGCGAGGTCGCGCACGTCGATGTACGACCAGAAGTTGCCGACGCCGGGAATCACACTCCCGGGTTCGGCCTCGTCGAGGTCGAAATCCCGACGAATCGACTGGACCTCGTACTCACCGGGATACTGGACCCACGACGGCCGAATCGATGCGACTTGCACGTCGTAGCGTCGTGTGACCATTCGCGCAATCGACTCGCCGGCGACCTTCGAGACGCCGTAAGGGTCCTCCGGCCGCATCGGGTGGGACTCGTCGATGGGTAGGTAGTCGGGAAGCAGGAGTGATTCGGCGAACGGGAAGCCGTAGGCCGACTCGCTCGACGCCCACGCGATTCTGGCACCGAGTCTGCCCGCGGCGACGAGGACGTTGTACGTCGCCATAATGTTCGTCGAGAAGACGCGAGAGCCGGCGTGCATCGTCGGGTCGGGAATCGCTGCGAGGTGGACCACCGAGTCCGGGTCGACGGCGTGGAGCAGGTCGAGCGTCTCGCCGGCGTCGGTCAGGTCGGCCTCGAAGAATTCGACGTTCTCCGCATCGGCATTGTCGCTCGGTAGTCGGCGGTCGATACAGACAACGTCGTGGCCATCGCTGGCGAACCGGTCGACGACCCAGCGGCCGACGCCGCCGAGGCCACCGGTTACTGCGATTACCTGTGTATTGTCGGTCATCAGTTGTTCCTACGCGGGCCAGCTTTTGAAGCTCCGGATGGCGTCAAACCACGCGCAGGTGCAGCGGGGATGCCCAGCCCAGCACCGAACGAACCGACGCCGAACCAGTCTCGCCACCCAGCGACCGAATCGTTAAGGCATACCACGATGAAGTCGGAGACAGTGATGCAAGAGCGTTCCGAGAACGAGGTATATCGAGACGAATCAGCGCCGACCGAGCGCCGAATCGACGACCTGCTCTCACGGATGACACTCGCCGAGAAGGCGGCGCAACTGGGCTCAGTCAACGCCGAGCGCGTCCTCGACGACGACGGCGAGCTCGACCGGACGGCAGCCGAATCGCTCCTCGCCGACGGGATGGGTCACCTGACACGAATGGGCGGCGAGGGCAGTCTCGCGCCCGAGGACGCCGCGCGAATCACGAACGAGTTACAGGAGATACTCGGCGAGACGCGCCTCGGCGTCCCCGCGATCCCCCACGAGGAGTGCCTGAGTGGCTACATGGGCCCCGAGGGAACCACGTTCCCGCAGGGCATCGGCATGGCGAGTACGTGGAACCCCGACCTGCTGGCCGAGGTCACGGCGACGATCCGCTCGGAGATGGAGGCCATCGGCACCAAACACGCGCTCTCGCCGGTCCTCGACGTGGCGCGTGACCTGCGCTGGGGTCGCGTCGAGGAGACGTTCGGCGAGGACCCCTACCTCGTCGCAGCGATGGCGTGTGGGTACGTGGATGGTCTGCAAGGCGAGTCCATCGAAGACGGTATCTCGGCGACGCTGAAGCACTTCGTGGCACACGGCGCGACTGAAGGCGGGAAGAACCGGTCGTCGGTCAGCCTCGGTCGGCGCGAACTGCGCGAGACGCACATGTTCCCCTACGAGGCCGCCATTCAGGAAGCAGGAGCCGAGTCGGTGATGAACGCCTACCACGACATCGACGGCATCCCGTGTGCGAGTTCTGAGTGGCTCCTGACCGATGTCCTGCGCGGGGAGTTGGGCTTCGATGGGACGGTCGTCTCTGACTACTACAGCATCGACTTCCTGCAGGCGGAACACGGCGTCTCCGACGGTGCCCGTGAATCCGGCGTGAAGGCACTCGAAGCCGGTATCGACGTGGAACTTCCCTACACCGACTGCTACGGAGACCATCTCGTGACCGCCGTCGAGAACGGCGAACTGTCCGAGGAGACGGTCGACGCCGCGGTCAGGCGGGTCCTCCGGATGAAGTTCCGAAAGGGTGTCGTCGACAGCCCGACCGTCGACGCAGACGCGGCATCGGCCGCCTTCCACACGGACGCGGCGACCGAACTCACCGAGCGCGCAGCGCGAGAATCCATCGTCCTGATGAAGAACGAAGACGACCTCCTGCCGCTCGACGACGTGGACTCTCTCGCCGTCGTCGGGCCGAAGGCAGACGACGTACAGGAGATGATGGGCGACTACGCGTATCCGGCACACTACCCTTCGGAAGAGGTCACTGTCGATGCGACGACGCCCCTCGACGCGATTCGAGACCGCGCGGGCGAGGCGTTCGACGTGGTGTACGAGGAGGGCTGTACGACCTCGGGACCGCGTACGGACGGGTTCGACGCGGCAACCGAGGCAGCCGCTGGCTCGGACGTGACGCTGGCGTTCGTCGGCGCGCGCTCGGCCGTCGACTTCTCCGACGTTGACGAGAAGGACGTCGACAATCCGGCGCTCCCGACGAGTGGCGAAGGCTCCGACGTGACCGACCTCGGTCTGCCCGGTCGCCAGCACGAATTCCTGCAGGAACTTCACGAGACGGGGACGCCCCTCGTCGTCGTGGTAGTCAGCGGGAAGCCACACTCGCTGACCTGGGAAGCAGAGCATGCCCCGGCCATCGTGCAGGCGTGGCTCCCAGGCGAAGAGGGCGGCACCGCCATCGCCGACGTACTGTTCGGCGACTACAACCCGAGTGGACACCTGCCAGTGTCGTTCGCACGGTCGGTCGGGCAATTGCCGGTCCACTACAACCGGCGGCCCAACACGGCGAGCAAAGAACACGTCTACACCGAGAGCACGCCACTGTACCCCTTCGGTCACGGCCTGAGCTACACCGACTACGAGCACTCCGGGATGACGGTGTCGAGCGAGACGCTCGAACCGGCCGGGTCGGTCACCGCGAGCGTGACGGTGACGAACACCGGAAAGCGAGCTGGCAGCGACGTGGTTCAGTTGTACGTCCACGCCGAGTCTCCGGACCAGGCCCGCCCGGTGCAGGAACTGATAGGGTTCGAGCGCGTCTCGCTCGGCCCGGGTGAGTCCGCGCAGGTATCGTTCGAGGTCGACGCCACCCAACTGGCCTACCACGACCAGTCGATGACGCTCACGGTCCACGAAGGGCCGTACGAGCTACGTGTCGGCCACTCGTCGGCGGACATCACCGAGACCGCGACCGTCGACGTGGCCGATTCGAAGGCCGTTCCGCGAACCGGTCGGACCTACTTCGCGGAGACGAGCGTCGAACAGTAACGAAATTCCTCGGACTCGCTCGTTCTGTTTTTCGTGGCACTGGGTCGCTGGTTCTCGCCGGTCGTCAAGGCAACTCGATTGACGAGACCGTAAGAATCTCCTACGTATAGTGAGACACCACGAACGTGAGCCAACTGTCCCAGAACTACGTGAACGGAGAGTGGACCGACGCGTCGACCGGCGACGTATTCGAGTGTACCGACCCGGCGGCACCGGACGAAGTCGTCGCCGAGTACCAGAAATCGGACGCGAGCGACGCGGGCGAGGCCGTCGAAGCCGCGGCCGCGGCACAGGACGAGTGGGCGACCACACCGGCACCCCAGCGTGGGGCCATCCTCCGCGAGGCCGCCGGGAATCTCGATGCGCGAAAAGACGAACTGACCGAACTGCTAACGCGCGAGGAGGGGAAGACACACGCCGAAGCCGGCGGCGAGGTCCAGCGTGCGATAGACATCTTCTACTACTACGCGGAGAAGACCCGTGACCTCGGCGGGGCAGTGAAGTCCGCCAGTTCGCCGGGAACGAACCTCTACACAGTGAACGAGCCAGTCGGTGTCGCTGCGCTCGTCACGCCGTGGAACTACCCCATCGCCATCCCGGCGTGGAAGATGGCCCCGGCACTGGCGACCGGGAACACGTTCGTCATCAACCCCGCCTCCGAAGCGCCAGGGGTCGCCATCGCCCTGCTCGAAGCACTCGACGAGGCCGGCCTCCCGGACGGTGTCGGGAACATCGTCACCGGCCCGGGGAGTACGGTCGGCGACGCTATCGTCACCCACGACGAGGTCGACGCCGTCTCGTTCACCGGGAGTGGGCAGGTCGGCCACATGGTCTACGAGAAGGCCACGGACGACGGCAAGCGCGTCCAGACCGAACTCGGCGGGAAGAACCCGACGGTCGTCGCAGAGAGCGCCGACGTAGACGAAGCAGCCGACATCGTCGCGGCTGGCGCGTTCGGTGTGACGGGCCAGGCCTGTACCGCCTGTTCCCGCGCCATCGTCCACGAGTCGCTCTACGACGAGTTCGTCGAGGCCGTCGTCGACCGTGCGGAGGACATCGAGGTCGGTCCCGGGGACGAGTACGACATGGGACCGCAGGTCAGCGAGTCCGAACTGGAAGGCACGCTCGACTACATCGAAGTCGCCGAAGCGGAAGGCGCGACCCTCGAAACCGGCGGCGGCCTACCCGCGGGTGACCAATTGGGCGACGGCTACTACGTCGAACCAACCGTCTTCTCCGGCGTTGAGCGTGACTACCGCATCGCGCAAGAAGAGGTGTTCGGGCCGGTCCTCGCCGTCCTCGAAGCGAGTGATTTCGACGACGCCCTCGACTCTGCGAACGACTCCCAGTACGGGCTGTCGGCCAGTATCGTCACGAACGACCACAGCGAAGCCGAACGCTTCGTCCGCGAGGTCGAGGCGGGCGTCTCGAAGATTAACGCGAAGACGACCGGACTGGAGCTGCACGTCCCCTTCGGCGGCTTCAAGCAATCTTCCAGCGAGACCTGGCGCGAGCAGGGCGACGCCGGTATCGACTTCTACACCATCGAACGGACCGTCTACGACAACTTCTGAACGAAGTCGGTCTCCTGGCCGACTTCCGACTCGACTTCCGCTGGTCCCGAATCTTTACTCCGGTCCACGTGGTACGCGTGGTCGTGGCGTACCAGAATCCCATCCTACCGGGGACGCATCCAGACCCCACGGTCTGTCGCGTCGGCGACGACTATTATCTCGCGACGAGTTCGTTCGAGTACTTTCCCGGGGTTCCACTGTATCACAGCGACGACCTCGTCTCGTGGAACCACATCGGCCACTGTCTCACACGCGAAAGCCAGCTCGACCTCGCCGAGACGCGCTCGTCCGGTGGCATCTACGCACCGACGCTCAGGCACCACGACGGAACGTTCTATCTCGTCACCACGCACGTGGACGGCGGCGGCAACTTCGTCGTGACTGCGGACGACCCCGCGGGCGAGTGGTCTGACCCCACGTACATCGACGCGCCGGGATTCGACCCAGACCTGTTCTTCGACGACGGCACAGCGTACTTCTCGTATGCTGCCGGGCCGACACTCGCCGAGACGACTATCAAGCAAGTGACGGTCGACCTCGACAGCGGCGAGGTCGGCGACGAACGAGAACTATGGCGGGGATTCGAGGGCAGTTTCAGCGAGGCCCCACACCTGTACGAGCGAGACGGCGTGTACTACCTGCTCACCGCCGAGGGCGGCACGCACGTCAACCACATGGTCGTCACTGGCCGAGCAGACAGTCCGACGGGACCCTTCGAACCGTGCCCGAGCAATCCGGTCCTCTCGCATCGCGGGCATCCAATGGGAGCCATCAAGGCGGCCGGCCACGGCGACCTCGTCCAGGCCCCCGACGACTCGTGGTGGCTCGTCTTCCTCGGCATCCGTCAGCGAGGCGGGCATCCCGGCTGGCACCACCTCGGCAGAGAAACGTTCCTCGCTCCCGTCGAGTGGGTCGACGGGTGGCCAGTCGTCAATGGTGGTGACCCCGTCAAACTGGCCATGGACGCCGACGGTCTCCCGGGTGCGTCTTCCGTGCCGGTCGACCACGAGTCGGTCGCCGGAGGGTCCGCAACTGGCGAGACAGAGACGACGTTCGACGGAGAGTCCCTTCCCGGCGAGTTCGAGTATCGACGGAATCCCGAGCCGGGGGCCTATACACTCGACGAGGACGAGTCCGGGCTAGTTCTCCGGGGACGGACAACCAGTCTGGACGAGGTGGGTGCGACCTTCGTCGGTCGTCGGCAAGCCCACTTCGACGGTCACGTCGAGACGACGTTCGAATTCGACCCTGACGAGAGCGAGGACGCCGGACTCGCGCTGGTCGCCGACGAGGACCACCACTACGAGGTCGGCGTCGGCGACCACGGTGACGGCCCGGTTTCGTTCGTTCGGCTCCGCATCGGGGAGGTGTGCGACCGAATCGCCGAGCGGCCAATCTCGGGGACCGACCATCACCTCAGCATCGACGCGAATGCCGGGCAGTACGTGTTCAGGTACGTAGCAGCCGACGGGACCGAAACCGAACTGGGTACCGCTTCGACGCGGTATCTGGCGACGGAAGTGACCGGGAGCTTCACCGGTGTGTACGTCGGGCCGTACGCGACCAGTCCCGCAGCGGAGTCGACGCCGGCGCGGTTCGAGCTGTTCGCGTACGAACCGACCGAGTGACCGGGAGACACCAACGGGAAGACGGCGTCCGGCAGGCGAGCTATCAACCTTCGCGCCGATGCCAACTATGAAATACCCCGCTACAGATATCAGTAGTGTATGTCGAACCTTCGCAAGCTACGCGACCCGAACGCCGAGTATACCATGCGAGACCTGTCCGGTGAGACGATGGGCCTCACCGACGAGCGAAACGGCCCTCGTGACGTCGAAATCACCGACGTCCAGACGACCATCGTCGACGGCAACTACCCGTGGATTCTCGTCCGTGTCTACACCGACGCCGGTCTCGTGGGCAACGGGGAGTCCTACTGGGGCGGCGGCGACGCCGACATCATCGACCGGATGGCCCCCTTCATCATCGGCGAGAACCCGCTGGACATCGACCGACTGTACGAACACATGGTCCAGAAGATGTCCGGCGAAGGCTCCATCTCCGGCAAGGTCATCTCTGCTATCTCCGGCATCGAAATTGCGCTCCACGACGTTGCGGGCAAGATCATGAACGTGCCCGCTTACCAGCTCGTCGGCGGGAAGTACCGCGACGAAGTCCGTATCTACTGTGACTGTCACGCTGGCGACGAGTCCGAACCCGCGTCCAACGCTCGCGAGGCGAGACGTGTCGTCGACGAACTCGGCTACGACGCCATCAAGTTCGATCTCGACGTCCCCTCGGGCCACGAGAAGGACCGCGCGAACCGCCACCTCCGCGGTCCCGAAATCGACCACAAAGTCGACATCGTGCAGGCGGTCTGTGAGGAAGTCGGCGACGAGGCAGACGTCGCCTTCGACTGCCACTGGGCGTTCACTGGCGGGAGTGCGAAGCGACTCGCCAAAGCCATCGAAGAGTACGACGTGTGGTGGCTCGAAGACCCGATACCGCCGGAGAACCACGACGTCCAGCGTGAGGTCACACAGTCCGCACCGGAGACCCCCATCACGGTCGGCGAGAACGTCTACCGGAAACACGGCCAACGCCAACTCCTCCAGGAACAAGCCGTGGACATCATCGCGCCCGACCTCCCGCGCGTCGGCGGGATGCGTGAGACGCGAAAGATTGCCGACCTCGCAGACCTGTACTACATCCCGGTCGCGATGCACAACGTCTCCTCACCCATCGGGACGATGGCCTCGGCACAGGTCGCCGCCGCGATTCCAAACTCGCTCGCCGTCGAGTTCCACTCGTACCAACTCGGCTGGTGGGAAGACCTAGTCGAGGAAGACGACCTCATCCAGGAAGGGCGGATGGCCGTCCCCGAAAAGCCCGGTCTCGGGCTCACGCTCGACCTCGATGCGGTCGAAGCGCACATGGCTGAGGGTGAGGAGTTGTTTGACGAGGCGTAAGCCGAAGTCAAGCTCGTGAAGCTCCGCTTCACGGTGTTCGACGAAGCATAGCTTCGTCGGGCAGGTCGAACGAACTCCGAACTCGTTTAGGGAATATCGCGGAGCTGTTTATCCTTCTCACTCCTGAGCAACGACTGCGTCTTCAAATCGTCTGTTCTGTGTAGCAAACTATCAGTCTGCGATACTAAACACCTTATCGGATGACTGGGTGAAGTATACCTAATAGCCTGGTGAGTAAGATAGTGTGGTGCTACCGGGGAATGACATGAAGCACGTGAGGCTGAGACAGAGGACCCATACGATCGTACCAAAACCCACTCACAGGGGTCCTGTGGCCCCACGTGAGGACGGCACACCGCTCGTCTGACCAGCGATGTCGTCGGGTCATCCAGACAGAATCGGTTTTAGTAGCACAGAATGAGGTTCAGTAGCAACACACGAGAGCCAGTATCACTCATCCGTCGGCCACAGCGATCGACTGGTCTCGCAGCGTGCGTCTCGGTCGTGACGAGGGACTGCTACTGAGTCTCCGAGCACGGTTTTTCACCCACACATTACAAACATAGTCCTGTAATGGACACTGGCGACGCTACCCCGTCGATTCGCCGTCGGTGCCAGTGTCACGGTTTCTCTCGTGCACGGCCGCCGGTGGAAGTCCAATCAGGGGGACGATCTGGCAGGAGCTATTCGAAATAATCGGAAATTGGGATCAGTATCATGGTATTAAACATCATGATAGACACTAACATTCGGTAGGCATTCCGACTATCTCGAACTGTCAGTCGAATATCGGGAGAATCTCTTACACTGGGCTTCGTCACGGCGATACGTAACACGACAACAGGTCTACTGTTCCGATATAGACGGAACAATTATGAGGATTCTGTGAGAGGTACACGTATGTCCTCGAAGCCGCTAAAATCTCTCGTTCGTGCGAACCGCATCATGGAAAAGCTCGTCGAGAACAAGGCAGCTTCAGTGAACGAACTCGCCGAAGCGTTCGATATGCCATTGAGTACGATGTACGAGTACGTGAACACCCTCGAAACACTCAATTACATCGTCAAACAACCGGATCGTCGCTATCGCGTGAGTACGTCGTTTCTCGAAATCGGGAACAGGGTCCGGCGGGACCGCGAGATATACAGCACGGCAGAACCAGAACTTCGCCGACTGGCCGAAGAGACGGGCGAGTTCGCCGGGCTGATGATAGAGGAGAACAACCTCGGCGTGTTGTTGTCGATGAAGAAAGGGGAGAAGGTGAAGCGACTGCAAGTAAGCCGAACCTACCCCGGTGTCAAATCGCGTCTTCACACGACTGCGTACGGAAAGGCGATACTGTCTCAGTTGTCCGACGACGAGATTCGCACCATCCTCGACCAGTACGGACTCTACCCGAAGACGGAGAACACCCTCACCGACGTGGAAGCCGTCCTCGAAGAGGTGGAACTCGTCCGCCAACGAGGGTATGCGTTCGACGACGAGGAGTGCTTCGACGGAATGCGGGGAATCGGGGTCCCACTCACTGACGGGTCGGACAATATGCTCGCGGGCATCGCACTGTATGGCCCGCCGAGTCGCCTCAACGACGAGGTGTTCTTCGAGGAGTATCCTACAGTCGTGCAACAGTACGCGAACATCATTCGTGGGAACCACGAGTACTCCTGACGCCCTAATCCGTCGGTTCTAGTGGTCTGGCGACGTCGATACGCGCCTGCAGTGGCCAACGACGAACTCCGCGGCTCATCATACAGAGAGTAATGCAATCGAGCCAACAAATTATTACCCAGTGGTACGTCTTAGTAACCGGTATTCTTAATACACTATCGTATGTGAATAGTTAACGCAGCATGGCAGAGTATACACTGGACACAGAGGAGGGGAGAATCGAGGCCCTGCGTCGAATGTTGACGATTCGCGAGTTCGACACACGAGCGGGGCAGTACTTCGCCGATGGTGAGATACCGGGGTTCGTTCACCTGTACATCGGTGAAGAAGCGGTGGCCACCGGAACGTGCGCTGCACTCGAACCGGACGACTACATCAGCAGCACACACCGGGGTCACGGCCACTGTATCGCGAAGGGGCTTGACCCCGAACTGATGATGGCCGAACTGTTCGGAAAAGAGACCGGCTACTGCAACGGCAAGGGAGGCTCGATGCACATCGCAGACGTCGATGCCGGGATGCTCGGGGCGAACGGCATCGTCGGTGCAGGACCGCCGCTGGCGACCGGGGCGGCGCTCTCGATCGATTACCAAGACCGCGACCAGGTGGCGCTCGCGTTCCTCGGTGACGGCGCGACTGCGCAGGGACAGGTTCACGAGTCGGTCAACATCGCTGCGACGTGGGACCTGCCGGCCATATTCCTCATCGAGAACAACCAGTACGGCGAAGCGACGCCCGTCGACAAACAGCACAATATCGCGAACCTCAGTGACACCGCCGGTGCCTACGACATCCCCGGCATCACCGTCGACGGGATGGACGTGACCGCCGTCTACGAGGCAGTCACCGAAGCACGAAAGCGGGCAGCGGCAGGGGACGGCCCGACACTAATCGAAGCGGAGACCTACCGATACCACGGCCACTACGAAGGAGACGAACAGAACTACCGGACGGACGAGGAACTCCAGCAGTGGAAGGACCGGGACGCCATCGACGCGTTCAAACAGCGCCTCGTCGACCGCGGGGAACTCTCCGAATCGGACATCGAAGACATGGAGGCCGAAGTAGAATCGACCATCGCAGACGCAATCGAGTTCGCACAGGAATCCGACCTGCCTGCGCGTGAGGAAGCGTACGACGACATGTTCAAGGAATCAGTTCCCGAGATCGAGAAGTTCGCAAGCCGCGCCCGCACCGACGGTGGGTCGAACGGAGGTGATTCGCGATGAGTGCCCAGAGCGCCCCTGCAGAACTCGACAGCATGGAGACCGAGGAGATGACCGTCCGGGAGTCGATCCGGCTCGCACTGCGCGAAGAACTCCGGCGTGACGAGGACGTGTACGTGATGGGCGAAGACGTCGGTGCCTTCGGGGGCGTCCTCGAAGTGACCGGCGACCTCTTCGACGAGTTCGGCGAGAAGCGGGTCCGAGACACACCCATCGCCGAGGCCGGGTTCGTCGGTGCGGCGACTGGCGCGGCAGCGACCGGGACACGACCGGTCGTCGAACTCATGTTCTCGGACTTCATGGGCGTCTCGATGGAACAGATCATGAACCAGATGGCGAAGATGCGGTACATGTTCGGCGGTAAGACCGAGATGCCGGTCACCGTTCGGACGACCGAGGGCGGTGGCATGGGAGCCGCCAGCCAGCACTCCGGCACGGTTCACGCCTGGATCGCACACTTCCCCGGTCTGAAAGCGGTCGCACCCGGGACGCCTGCGTCGGCGAAAGGCCTGACGAAGGCTGCCATCAGGTCCGACGACCCGGTGTTCGTCTTTGAGAACAAGATGATATACGAACAGACGGGCCAAGTCCCGACCGACGAGGACTACACGGTCCCAATCGGTGAGGCCGCAGTCGAGCGCGAAGGCGCGGACGTCACCGTGGTCGCTACTCAGCGACTCGTCGGCGAGTCGCTTGACGTCGCAGAGAGCCTGTCCGGCGACGTGAGCGTCGAAGTCATCGACCCACGGTCGTTGTACCCACTGGACACCGAGACCATCGTCGAGAGTCTCCAGAAGACCGGCCGGATGGTCGTCGCCGACGAGAGTCCGCTCTCGTACGGCGTCCACGCCGAAATCATCGCCCGAGCACAGGAAGAAGCGTTCTTCAGTCTCGACGCACCCATCCAGCGCGTCGGCACCCCCGACACGCACATGCCGTTCAGTACACCGCTCGAAAAGGAAGTGCTCCCGGACGGTGACGAGGTCGAGAACGCAATCCAACGGATTACGTGAGCAGTCGTGGCACACGTTGGACTCATCGTCAATCCGTCGGCCGGCCGTGACATTCGCCGTCTCACTGGCGGTGCGAGCGTCGTGGACAACTACGCGAAACGGCGCGTCGCCGAGTGTGTCCTGAACGGCCTGACGCTCGTCGATGAGACACCCAGCGTCGAAGTGATGCCGGAGAAAATCGGCATCGCGTCCCACGCCATCGACGAGGCACCCGCAGCGATGGACGCCTCTCTCGTCGAGATGGCAATCGAGGAATCGGCAGCCGACACGCGACGCGCCGCCGCGCACTTCCGCGAGACAGCAGATGTCGTCGTCGTCCTCGGCGGCGACGGGACGACCCGTGACGCCGCGCTCGAACTCGGTGACGTTCCACTGCTGTCCGTCTCCACGGGCACGAACAACGTCGTCCCGACGCCCGTCGACGGCACCGTCGCTGGCGCGGCCGCCGCCGTAATCGCGGGCGGAGTCGTCGACGTCGACTCCGTGACCTACCGACACGGGCGCATCGACGTCTGGGCAGACGACGTCACGGGTGAGAAGACGCTCTCGGGCCTCGCAACAGTCGGTATCACCGACCGACCGTTCGTCGGGACGAGAGCCGTCATCGACCCATCGGACCTGCTGGGCGGTGTCGTCACCCGGGCCCATCCGGGCGAAATCGGCCTCACCAGCGTTGCGGGGTGTCTCTCGCCACTCGCGCCAGATGCACCGGGCGGTGTCGCACTCGAATTGGGAGACCCTGCCCAGACGCCTCAGTCCGTCCGGGCTGTCCTCGCCCCGGGGATGACGACGACCATCGGGGTCGAGCGACACGACCCACTCGACTGGGGTGAATCGACGACGTTCAGCGTGACAGACTGTGTCGTCGGTGCGGACGGAGAGCGTGAAATCGAACTCGTCGACGCGACCGTGACGATGACGCCCGTCGCTGACGGTCCTCGTCTCGTCGACGTCGATGCCGCACTCGGTGCTGCTCCGCAAGGCTCGGCAGTACGCCGAAGCGGTGTCTCGCCCGAAGAGTAGTTCCCGCGCTCCTGTTTTCCGTTTCCTGTGCGATGCGCACTGTCGGTACTTCGTCGCGAGGCGTTGCGAGTGAAAACACGTGACCTCTCGGTCGCTTACTCCTTGCCGCGATACGATTCGAGGACGAGTTCGGAGGCCTGACTCGCTCGCTCCAGGAACTGGTCGAGAAATGCGTCGGCTTCAGACTCGCCGAGTGCGTGCGTATCGTACGTCAGGCTGGCAGTGACCAGCGGTTGGAGTTCGACTCCATCGCCGTCGGGAACTGCCCGTTGGCCGGACGGGTCGACTTCGAGGGCGGCGACCCCTGGTTGGTTGACGAGCAGTCCCTTCGAGTCCACGCCCGCCGTATTCGACAGCGTGAACGAAGGCTTCCGGTCGTCGTCGCCGTCGAGTGATTCACGGGCCGCGACGAGTTCGGTCAGTGACTTCTCACCGACATCGGAGATGGTGCCAGTCGTTGGGGCACCGTCGACCTCGGTGACGAGTGCGATGTCTTGTTGCGCCTGCAGTTGGTGCGTCGACTCGGAATAGGTGCCGTTCACGACCGGAACATCTGACAACGCTTCCGAGGCGACGACCACCAACACGTCGGTCGTGGTGACCGCCTCCTCGAACGCTCCCCGAACCGCCTCGGTGGTGTCGAGCAGTGCCTCGCCAGTTTCGGGAGCCGCGACGGTAGTGGTCCGCTGGAACCGCAGCCCGGCCACCTCACCGGATTCGACACGGCGAACCGACGCAGCAGTCGCGGTCGATTCAGACGCAGCGGCTGCCTCGACGTCGTCGGCGGTAATCGAGTCCATCGGACCCGTGCCCTCGACCGACGTGAGGTCCACATCCAACTCCCCTGCCCGTTTCTTCGCCCGTGGCGACGCTTTGACCGACTCTGTGCCGGAATCGGTCTCGCTGGCGGCTGCTTCGACGTCGTCGGCGGTAATCGAGTCCATCGGTCCGGTTCCTTCGACCGATGTGAGGTCGACTCCCAGTTCTTCTGCCTGTTTTTTCGCCCGCGGGGACGCTTTCACTTCGAGGGCTGCACCACCAGTGGCGCACGGAGATTCAGTTGCTTGGTCATCGGTCGGAGTGGTGTCAGCCGGTGGGTCCGATGCCTGCTCGTCCGAACTGCCTTCGGCAGTTTCGGCGACGCCGTCGAGTTCGGCCTCGACCGCTGCCTCTAGTTCTGAGATATCGGCGTCGGCGGCTGCCAGAATTCCGATCGGCTTCCCCGGTGGCACAGATTCCCCTTCCTCGAGGTATATCCGCCTGAGTACACCGTCTTCCCGTGCCTCGACCTCCCCGATGCTCTTTTCGGACTCTATTTCGGCGATTACGTCACCTTCCGACACGCTATCGCCGGGACCGAAGAACCACTCAAGGACGATTCCTTGCTCCATCTCCAGCCCGAGCTTGGGCATCTTGACAATAATTGCCATTATAAATCATTTATCTACGCCAGCATACAAAAGTGTGTTCACCGAGGCAACGTCCCGATTCGCTCGGCGGCCCAGTGCTCGTCGTCACTCCAGGTTCTGGCGCGTATCAACACAGACGTCTCACGGCGTCGCGACAGTCCCGCGAAGTTCCTGCTGGACGTGCTCGCCGATTTGCTGGATCGAGTCTCTGGCCCGGTCCAGTTCTGGCTCGGCGAGCATCGTCAAGAACCCGTGAATCATGTCGTCGTACTGGACGTGAGTCGTCGGGACCCCCGCTTCGGACAGTTCCTGTGCCAACGCCTGTCCGTCGTCGCGGAGCGGGTCGAAACCACACGTCAGCACCAGCGACGATGGGAGGCCGTCCATGGACTCCGCACGGAGCGGCGAGGCGTAAGCGTGCGTTCCATCGAGTTCACTCCGGAGGTAGCCGTCCCAGAATCGCTCCATGTCTGCTCGGGTGAGGAAGTACCCCTGCGCGTTCGCCTCGTAGGAATCCGTGTCGAACGCGTAATTCGTCGGCGGGTAGGCGAGCACTTGATAGTCGATATCGGGCCCGTCCCTGTCACGCGAGAGCAGGCCGACGCCCATCGCGAGGTTCGCCCCCGCACTGTCACCAGCGACCACCAGCGAATCGGCCGAGGCACCGAGTTCCGCCGCGTTGTTGGCGACCCAGCACGTCGCCGCGTAGCAGTCTTCGAGTCCCGCCGGGAACCGATTTTCGGGTGCGAGTCTGTAGTCGACTGCGACCACGACGCACTCAGTCGCGTTCGCGAGTGCTCGGCAGAGCGCATCGTGCGTTTCGAGTCCGCCGAGCAACCAGCCGCCACCGTGGAAGAACACGAGCGAGGGAAGATCTCCCTCCTCGGTCGGCCGGTAGATACGGATGGGAACGTCGCTTCCCGGGCCCGGAATCGTCCGTTCCGTGACCGAGGCGACGGTGTCCGGTGGCTCACTCGGGACGGTGAGGTCGCGATACGTTTCACGAGCGTCTTCCAACGACAACCGATACAGCGGGGGCAGCCCCTGCTCGGAGAGTCCGTGTAGGTACTCCTCGACCTGCGGATGAAGCGTGGATGACATTGCGTCTACTACTGTATTCGGGCAGAGCAGTATAATTGTACCCCCTCTGGCAGGGGGGTATAATAGGCTCCACGCTGTACTCCTCACCCGTCAGGTAGCATTCGAAGATGGCTGCAGATTCACTCCCAAGAGAGACTGAAGTACTGGTTATCGGCGCTGGTCCCGGCGGCTACGTCGCTGCGATACGGGCGGCCCAATCAGGTGCCGACGTAACACTCGTCGAGAAGGACGCCTACGGCGGGACCTGCCTCAACGTCGGCTGTATCCCCTCGAAAGCACTCATCACCGCGACCGATATCGCACACGACGCGGAGGATGCCGACCGAATGGGTATCAGTGCCGACATCGACGTCGACTTCGGGGCGATGACCGAGTGGAAAGACGGAGTCGTGAGTCAACTCACTGGCGGCGTCGAAAAGCTCTGCGAGGCCAACGGTGTGACACTCGTCGACGGCACCGCATCGTTCACGAGCGAAAACGAGGTCACGGTCGACCGGGACGGAACGAGGAAGGGCGCCATCGAGTTCGACAACGCCATCGTCGCAACTGGGTCGCGTCCGGTCGAACTCACCGGATTTTCGTTCGATGGCCAGCACGTCCTCTCGTCGACACACGCGCTCGCTCTCGACTCGCTACCCGAGGAGCTAGTCGTTATCGGTGCGGGATACATCGGAATGGAACTCTCGACCGTGTTCGCCAAGCTCGGCGTCGATGTCACGGTCGTCGAAATGCGCGACCAGATACTCCCCGGATACGAGCAGGACGTTGCGCGTGTCGTCAGTCGACGTGCTGAGAGCCTCGGCGCCGATTTCCGCTTCGGTGAACGCGCCGAGGGCTGGACGCCGATCACTTCCGGTGTTCGGGTGACTACGGAGTCTGACGACGACGAGCGGTTCGAATACGACGCCGACTCAGTCGTCGTGGCCGTCGGTCGGGAGCCAGTCACGGATACACTCGAACTGTCAGCTGCAGGTGTCGAAATGGACGAGAACGGCTTCGTCCAGACGGACGACCAGACCCGAACGAGCACCGAGGGAATCTTCGCCGTCGGGGACGTCGCTGGCGAACCGCTGCTCGCTCACAAGGCGAGTCGCGAGGGCGAAGTCGCTACCGAAGTCATCGCCGGAAACGCTGCCACGGTCTCGACGCGGGCGGTTCCCGCTGCGGTCTTCACCGACCCCGAGATCGCGACGGTCGGGATGACCGAAGCGACGGCCGAAGAAGCGGGCCTGAACCCCGTCGTCGGCCAGCTGCCGATGCGGGCGTCGGGTCGGGCGCTCACGCTCGACGAAACCGACGGCTTCGTTCGTGTCGTCGCGGACGAAGAAACGGGAACCATCGTCGGGGCGCAACTCGTCTGTCCCGACGCCTCGGAACTCGTCGCCGAGTTCGCGCTGGCCATCGAAACGGACGCCACACTCACAGACATCGCGACGACGGTCCACACGCATCCGACTCTCACCGAAGCAGCGATGGAGGCTGCCGCGAACGCGCACGGTGCGGCGATCCACACGCCCAATCGGTGATTCACCACGCTCGGTTGGACGCTCCCTGCCCACGGTTCGGGAACCGACGACAGAGTTCTCGAAACCGGATAGCGGAGCGTTCAGCACCGCCGCCGTTCGCTCACTGCCGGCAGTCGTTCGCCTGTCGTGCTTCCATTGCGTGAGGAGAACACCAGCATACGATACCGATTACCCCACAATCATAGAGTGTGCGGAGGAAGCCCACGGCTTCAGTCGAGGGAGGTGTTCGATCAGATCAAGAATGATAAACAAATCTTTGTTTCCGTTCATTCATTCAAAAATCCTCTTTGTTAGACGACTCACAACTAATTTTCGAGCACGAAGTTGATGCTCCTGGGTGATACTCCGCATCTGCAGCTATCAAGATTAAATCCAGATTACAGGAAATCCGAATTGATTGAGTATTTATGTAAAAACACTTGTTAGTTTTTAATATTCCTGACGATTTGGCCTACGACCTCTCCATCCCGGGGAGGATTGTATCTCACCCCTCGTTACGAGTCGTTGTCACCATCGCGATATCGGTGAGACCACGACCGGAGACGCTCGAAGGCAGCACTCGCAGCGAAGATCGCGTCGTCGGCGAAACGCGGGCCTGCGATCTGCATCCCGACCGGCAGTCCGCCACGAACGGTTCCTGCCGGAATCGACGCGGCGGGGTGGCCGGAAAAGTTGAGCAAGTACGTCGGACACCAGCCGATTCGTGGGTCGACCGGTTCCCCGTCGACCTCGTCCGGGCCGAGCGTCGACCTCTCCGACGAGTTCGCTACGGGGGGATGGCAGACGGTGGGCGAGACCAGTAGGTCGAACTCCTCGAACACGTCCTCGATGGCATCGTGAACTTCGGTTCGGACGACGTGGTCAGTGAGCTTCTCCGTCTGCTCGAGGACGGTCTCGTCGTCGGGTTCCGGTTCGTCAGAGTCCTCGGGTCGGTGTCGAAGCTTTCGCTCCGGTTCGGGCGGAACGTCGACGCCCGCGTTCTGTGCTTTGATCAGATTCGTTCGAACAACGGTTTCGACCGTCTCACGAAGGTTGGCTGTGAAGTGTTGGTTCCAACTACGCCACAACGTCGACTGCCCGGGAATGTCCTCGAAGCCGATTTCCCCGCAGAGTGTTGGATGGTCGTCCAGGTACTCGACGAGTGCTGTCTCATGGTCCCATCCGTGGATTTCTTTCAACACGATCACACGGAAGAGGAGGGCCATCTCGTAGCTTGTCGAGTCCGCGTAGTGGTCATGGGAGCTAAACTGGAAGTAGGCCAACGGAAACGTGCCGACAAACAGCTCGACGGAAGTATGGGTGTCGTGGTCGAACCACGCCTACGAGACAGTGCGAACATCTGACTCCAGTCCGACTAGTGAGCTTCTGTCGTACAATGGTGTTGAATCGTACACCGGCCACTCAATATGCGGGTTTCGGGCCATTCGGCGAAATATAGCACGGCGAGATTCACGAGTTGGTGCCACAACAATGTGCTGGACCCGACACGGCCAAGAACTCGTCTTCTTCGACACGACCACGAGGCGTACACGACGCCGCTATTACTCACGAGCTACATCGACTCCAGTCCCCCGTTTATCGCATCAGTTCTGAATTCGAAACGCGCACCGCTGGTTTCGCTGTCTGTCACGGCGATATCCCAGTTGTGTGCGGTGGCGATGCTCTGGACGATACTGAGACCGAATCCCGTCTGGTTGTCCCCCATGGAGTACCCCTGTTCGAAGACCTTCTCACGGTCTTCTGATGGGATTCCAGGGCCGTCGTCTTCCACGAAGAACCCGTCGTCGAATTCACCGACCCGGATGGTAACAGCGCCTCCGCCGTATTCGACGGCGTTCCGGAACAGGTTCTCGAACAGCGTGATGATGCGTTCACTGTCACCCGTAACCGACCCAGTTGCTGAATCGATTGTTAGTGTGGCGTCGGGAGCGTTGATGCTCTTCCAGGCGGTGTTCGCACAGTCCGCGAGTGACAGCGGGAGGAATTCATCGACGGACTTACCCTCACGCGCAAGGGTTAGCAACGACTCGATGAGTTGATCCATACGGGTAAGCGCGCGATCTGCGCGGTCGACGTGCTCGAGTGAATCGTCGGGGTCGTCACGAATCAACTCGAGACTCACTTTGGCCGTTGACAGCGGGTTACGGAGGTCATGACTTAGGATGCCGGCGAACCGGTCGAGTTGTCTGACTGCGCCTTGGAGCTGTCGCTCGCGTTCGAGCCAATCGGTCATGTCACGAATGACACAAACGAACCCGTGATACTCGCCGTTTTCCTCTTCGACAGGGGTAAGTGTGAAATCAGCCCAGTACTGATGCCCGTCTCGGCGAGTCCGCCAACCTTTCTCGTGGAGCGATCCCTCCTCTAGCGCTAGTTCGAGGTGGTGGTCGGGTTCTCCCTCGGCGATGTCTTGTTGCGTGTACAGTACCGAGATATTCTGTCCGAGAATTTCCCCCTGCTCGTAGCCGTTGATGCGTTCGGACCCGGAGTTCCAAGTGGTGATTTCACCGTCAGGGTCCGTAGAGAAGATAGCGTATTCGGTGATCGCTTCGATAAGAAGGTCGAATCGCTGCCGTTCTTCGGCCAGGAGCTTCTCAGCCTCCTGCTTGTCGGAAATTCTGAAAGAAACACAGATGATCGTCCCGTTGTCAGCGTACGAGAGTGCCTGACTGGTAAGGAGGTGACTCCCGTCTTTGGTGATTTGCTCTACCTCGCCAAGCCAGCGGCCAGCACTTGGAATCTCTGTCAGAATCTCTTTGAAGACCCGTTTGATATCTTCTTCTGGGCAGAGGATCGTCCAGTGCTCACCGAGTAATTCCGGCGGCGTGTAGCCGTACATCTCGGCGTAGGCGCTGTTGACGTAGATGAAGTAGCCGTCCTCGTCGAAGATGCCGATTCCTTCACGGGCGGTTTCCATTGCCAGGAGCCGTCGGGCAATCACATCTTCCGTGCGATAGTTCTCGACGAACTGTTCGATATGATCCGACAGTCGGTCCACCGATCCTAGCTCTCCCTTCTTGATGTAATCGGTGACACCAGCGGAGATAGCCGCTGCGGCAATTTCTTCGCTCCCCTGTCCTGTGAACAGAATGAACGGAAGTTGAGAATTGCGCGACCTGACTTCACGGAGGAACGACACCCCGTCCGTGTCCGGCATCGCATAGTCGCTCACGATGCAGTCAACCCGGTCCGCTTCTAATAGTTCGAGTGCCTCAGACACGGTCTGGACGGACTGAACCGAGATTGTTTCGCTCTCCTGTTCGAGTCGGGATTTAGTCGTGTCTAACATTGCGGGATCGTTATCGACGTGCAGAACGCGAATTGTCTCTGGTCTAGGAGACATCGGTTCTCTGCGTGTCCCAGTGCTCATCTTAGAACCACTACGTGACCAGCGGCCAAATCTGACACGCCTGCGTTCACCAGTGTGTCGCGTGTTGCTGCTGCAATACAGACGATACGCTCGAACAGATAGTGTCCGGTTCTGCAGGAACCATCTCAATTGAAACAAAATCTGCGGGCCCAAATTGAAGGGGACCCGATTGTCCGGCGGTACGCTGGTGCCCGTCGTGACCGCCTCTTCGTAGCTGTTAGGTCTCCAACTCGCCCCTAATGTGATGGAAGCAATGGATGGGTTTAGCAGAGCGACGATACCGGCTCAAAGGGATGGCACCGGATTCCTGCTGTTGGGGCCCACTTTTCCACATCAGGGGTATCACTATCATCTACCGGAGAGTAATTGGTCGTATGGTGGAGTACGAGGCCACGTTCGAAATCGAGTCAAAGTCCGATGCCTACGCCATGGAGAGAGTCTTAACTCAGCTGTACGATGCTCTACGAGAGGAGGCACGGACAGTACGTGAGGGGACGGAGGATTCGACTGAGATGTTGGAGCAGTTCGCGACCATCCGTGATGCCGCACAAAACCCACTGCCTGGCTCACTGACCGTGACTTTCGACCAGGCCGACAAGCCATTCGAGGAGTAATTGAAGAGATGGAGGCGGATGCTACCGCTCGTGCCCGGAGGTGGGAGTACCACTCGGGCCTACACCTCGGGTCGAGGGAGACGGTCCAGGCGACCGGCTACAATGTGACGGCGGTGTAAATTCTTGCTCGACGGGATGGTGGTAGATTCCCATCCTGTATTCAGCCCGACGACGACGACAGCTCCGAAAGTCGGTCGGTTCTTCAGTGGTTCACTCACACTTTCGGTCTGATAGGTATGAAATTCACACTTGATCGAGAAAGACGAAGCCCAACCAAGATGGAACAACAACATCTCGTCCTGGTTCCGCTGTGACAGTGTTCAAACTACAGATTCGACACGTACTCCATATGCTGCCAACACTGGTCCTGCTGACCGGATACTGTTCTCTGGCACGTCGTTCCATCCTCGCACCTCACACCACATCGCTGTTGTCGTTCATCCATCTGATGTAGTCACTAAATGTGTGTTATCTTTGTAAGTTCTCCTGTGCGGTTTCCAATCTAAACCGGATTGTGAATTACCAGCTAATAATCTAAATCGGAAACCACGAAGTCGGCAACTGAAGTGCCTCGACTAGAGAGCTGTATTCATCACGTTGGTAATCCGTGTCAAGCTGAACGAGGCCATCGCCGGAAGCCAGATTGGCAGAAGTCTATGGAGTTGAGTAATGGGTTGCATCCGAGGCAAGAATCCACGAGTCACACACGAGGCGACAGTTGTGGCGAATCTCGTCACACTCTGCCTTGTGGTCATCTCCGTCCGACGCGGGAGAAATTTTCTGATGAGTGTCGAGTCGGTTTCGTTCCGGTCGGAGTTATCGAACTCCTGAACGACGACGCAGGAATACTGAGACCGCCTATGTTTCACGAATCTGTCGCAGAGAACGCCCCATGGCCGAGTGAATAGCCTCACTCGTTTTCGAGGTGTGGGTCCGTCATTTTCACCGTATAAACGCGTTCTCTGGGGATGTACGTGTACTCATCGTCGCCGTGGTGAATCTGCCAGTGGTCCTCTCGATACTTCAGTTTCTCATCGTCGATCTCTTCCGTAACGATCTCGTCCACGCCTTGATAGACAATCGTCGCCATGACCAACAGTAGGCGGGCTGTGTCCATAACGTGGCGGGTCACCAAGGGGTGCTAGATTGTTGTTTGACGCTGTCCTACAGTCTAGAGACCATCATGCGCATCGTACTCTCACTTGGCGGGAGCATCCTCGTGCCGACGCTTGACCCAGAGCAGTTTCGGGAGTACGCAGGCGTCATCACAACACTCGCCGAGGAGCACGACGTCTGTGTCGTCACCGGAGGCGGATCCCCTGCACGCGAATTCATCGGTGTGGGGCGAGCTCTCGGTGCGAACGAAGTCGAGCTGGATCACCTCGGTATCGAGGTTACCCGGCTAAATGCCCGCCTTCTCATCGCGGCGATCGGCGACGAGGCCGTCTCGACGCCAGCAAAAGACTACGAAACGGCGGGCAGAGCGCTCCGGTGCGGCGACATCGTCGTCATGGGTGGAACAGCCTCTGGTCAAACTACTGACGCGGTGAGCGCTCTCCTTGCTGAGTACGTCAACGCAGACTGTCTCATCTATGCGACGAACGTGCCTGGCGTCTTTAGCGCGGATCCTCACACTCACCCAGACGCAGAGCCATTCGACGAGTTACGCGCGAGCCAACTCATCACCCTCATCCTCGATATCGACAGCACTGCCGGGAGCAGTGTACCGATCGACCTTCTCGCCGCGAAGATGATCCAACGTGCACACTGCGAAACAGTGGTTTTCGATGGAACCGATCCAGAGTGCATCCTCACCGCTGTCCAAACCGGCGAATTCGAGGGGACGAGAATCATCTCGGACGGCGACGATGACACGCCACCGGCTGAACCATGACGGCTGTTATGCTTGTGGAGAACGACATCTGTGTATGTCTCGTCACGTGGCTTCCTTCGAGATTGACTCACAAGCCGATTCGTATGCCGCTCGACGCATCTTGGAGCGAGTATACGATACGATTCGAGAAGAATCATCGAGCGGCGGGGAAGACTCAACCGACACGAGCGAACTCCTCAAATCGTTCGAAACGCTCCGAGATGCAGCGAAACGTCCAACAGCAGGCAAGCTGACGATCACCTACGAACAATACGACGACGAATTCGAGAACTAAGCTCGCAGAACACCCGTTACGGGGAGAGATACGCAACCTCAGTCTGCAGTCCGCCAGCGTCCCCCAAGTTCCTCACGTTCGAAATCGTTATGTTTTCCATCGCGGAAGACTGTCACACGACCGTTCTCTTCGCTCAGCGTCACACTGGCAAGCACCTCTTCCCGGAGGGAGACTTCTAACGCACTGAGATGTTTGGTTCCCATCCAATCGGCATAAGCGAGGGGTGGCCCTTCGACCACTTCCGTAGCATTTGGAGTCCGAACGCGAACCATCTGTTCTTGGATCGTCCGATCCGCAGCAATAACGACTGCCCCATCGCAGCTGAATGCCACGTTGCGGGCTGCGTCGATGAACTCATCGGAGGTGATGGCGACTGACCCACACTGGTCGACGGGCCACGTGTTGTCCCCCAGCGGATCGGTGTATCTACCGAAATCGATGTCAGCAACGACAATAAAATAGAGACTCGGTCCGGTTACATATGGTTCGTCCCACCGGCTGAAGGAGAGACTCAAACTCTCCGCGGTATATCTAAGGATGTCGATAGTTTCTGGGATTGTGGCATACTCCGCTTGACCGCTGTTGGATTCTATGATAACTCTCTCACCGGCATACTCGATTTACATGGAGAATCCGTTTGAATGCTCTGCCCGTGACAGAGACTACTAAAGTACACCGTCACCACTGACACACCCACCATCCGTAGACGTTGTACAAACGTTCATTCGCCTTGCACCCCTTCTAGGACCATGGCCGAGTTTCCAGACGAACGACAACTCGTACTACGGGCGCGTTCCCAGTTGGACAAGTGGACAAGAAGTGCTCGGATGGAGGCGTACACTGAACTGTTCGAAGGTGACGGTCCCATCCTCTCCCCCAAAGAGATACAGCTGCTCGATGCGCTCGACTCGGAACTGGAGCGAGAGGGCGGTGATGGTGTCTGGGGCACCGACCAGTACGGAATCCATACAGCGGGGACCTCGAGTTCGGATACCTCACTCGGCGTAGTCTGTGTGTACCACCCACAGATCACCAAAGATTCCGTCCTTCGTGGGGCCGACGACCTCGACGACGAGACCGAAGAGCGACTCAACGCAGCACTCTGGCGATACAGCGAGCGCGTCGCGACACTCATCGAAGAAACACTCGACGAGTTCATCCACCAAACACAGAGCTGACGATTCGTCTCGCCTCTTCTGCCAGACCGGTATTGGTGTGCAACTATCGTCTGGTTCGCTCGTGTCCCGGTGCGAGATTTAAGAATACGTCTTCCTTGGCTCCACACTCCGGACAGGTGTGTACGAAGTAGATATCGTCCTCATCGCGTTTTTCGATCCGCCACTCTGACCGGGAACGCGCTTCGTTTCCACACGTTGGACAGCGTTTGTGATGGTCCTGGAGGTATGTACTCATGAAATCGATGAATTACTTCGTTCCATGATGGTATTCCCGCATTGTCTGTTGGGTACAGCGGCTACGTTATTTGTTTCCACCTCCTGACTGGTCGTTTGGCCACGGAAGCACGGTTGATCAGTGCTGTTGAACTCCTCGAATAGGACTCGATATCGCTTCCTCGGCAGCACAGAGTTACTGGCTGAATTTCGAGGTATGGACGTATCTTGACGAATACCTGTTCAGGAGTGCAGACGTTGTGTCGTCCTGTGAACACGGGCGACAGGGTAAACCGTCTCCCCGGCGTATATCCAGCGGTAGCCGTATGGCCGAATCGGTGACGGCGTTCGTCGACGCAGTCCCTGTCAGCCAGACGGATGTGGATCACCCGATTGAACGGACGTCAGGTCGACCCACCTTCTGCTCGCTGTGTCCGGTACGTCAGAGCCACCAACTATGACTGAACAAACGAAGAAAACGATAGTAACGCGAACGATCGACGGTGTCGAAGCACTGGTCAGCGTAGATCCGGCAGAGATTTTTATCGATCTCCCTGTGTCGAATCCACGGTATATCCGTGTTCAGGAAGGAGATCGTATCCAAGAAGGTGACGTCGATACTCAATCAACGGCTGAGATGGCGGGGCCGCTACTCACGCACTGGGTCATCGAATCGATCACCGAGGAGACCGTAATAGGGAGAGATACCAAGACCAATGAGACACAGGAATGGGATCGCGAACAGCTGATTCAGCGCCTTGGGGCCGGTGAATTCAGCACAGAGCTTACGACGTTCGATCGGGTAAGTGTCACCGACCTCGAAGATTGGCGCGGGAGGCATACTTCCGAAGGTTCTGAAGAGGTTAAGCCGTATGTAGTCGCCGTAGTGTACGGCAACAACGGGGGGAAGTTCACACAACTGTATGCCGCAACCGAAGCCGGTGACTGGGATTCGCTAGAAGTAGTACAGCAGGATTCACACGTCCAGGCATTCAGCGACGAGCTACGGACACACTTCGACGACGCCGTCCGCGAGGCGCTCGAGGTCGAGAAACAGTATCACTAGATTCGCCATTAGTGCAATCGGTCTCTCACAGACTACCTACCAACCGACGCACACTCGTTGTGTTTCAATCGACTCCTTCAGCCTTCTCTGTGGGAGAGCGGAGTCCGTCACCCGCCGAGCCACCACCCGTAGAGGTGCTCTTGAGCCTCAGCGTCGGATTGCTTCTTCGACTGGCCGTAGGTCTTCCCCTTGAGGAGTTGGCGTTCGACAGCGTTCGCGGCGAGGCGGAGGGCGTGGGAGGCACCGTAGCCTTCGCCATCGGCCGTGAAGTAGCCACGGTCGGTGACCAGCCGAATTCGTGCCAACACGAGTGGGACGCCACGCGATTGCTCTTTGTGCTCCTGCAGTTCGATACTGGCCTTGATGACGCTCATCTCACCGTACTTCGAGGTCATGTTCTCTATCAGCGCGGAGACGTCGTCGTAGTCCATTCCCTCCAGCAGGTCGAGGCCGAACACCTGTACGGAGTTCCGGTCGTCGCGTTGCCAGGTAAGCGCCTCAATGACGTCCGTCTTCGTGATGACACCGACCGGGTCGTCAGTTTCGTCGGCTGTGACGACGAGCGATGAGATCTCATGTTCGAACATCGTTTCAACGACTTCGTCGAGCGGGGCGCTTTGTCGGACCGTCACCACTGCATCGGACATCAGATTTCGGACCGGCAGATCGAGCAGCCGGTCGGGGTCGCCCTCGCGGGCACCGAATCCACCGTGGCTGCTCCCAGACCGTCCGCGGCCACCGAAACTCCCCGGCGACCCACCCTGGCTCTTGCTCCCGCCGCGCGTCGTAAAGTCGATGACATCGTACAGGCTCACCATTCCCGCGAGGTCGTCCCCGTCGACGACCGGGAGATGAGCGATGCCGGCTTCTCGAAGCATATTGAGCGCTTCCCCGATCGTGGTCTCAGGAGTCGCACTGATCAACTCCGCCGTGTAGGCGTCGGCAACGGTCGCCGCGTCGAGAAACGGACGGACGGCCTCCAGAACAGCATCTGCGGTCACCACCCCGACTACAGGTCGTCGTGGAGCACGGGAAGCGTCTTGGCGTCGCTGCCGATCATGAGCCGCGCGACCTCGCGGACGTCCTCGGTGCGTTCGACAGTCGTGACGTGCTGTACCTGTGAGCCGACCTTTGCAGAGGGCTGGTTGGACGAGGACGCCAGCTGTCGGCGACTAACGACGCCGCGATACTCGTCGCCATCTGTGACGACGACGGCATCGAGTTCCTGATTCTCGAAGGCGCCGGCGACCTTCGAGAGCGGGGTTCCGATGTCGGTGAACTTCGTGGAGAGAATCTCGGAGATATCCATGAGTAACTCTCTAGTGGGAGGGGTGCGGGACGATTATGCCTGTCCCACCCCTGAGTCGAGTGGTGGAGACGTCCGAAGGGCCGCGTTAGGGCGACGAAGGATGCCAGTAGTCCAACGAGAACGGCATACCTGACAGCGACGATACCCCATTCGGCTATCACACTCACGTCGCTACGCGAGGGAGCTACGTGGTTCAACCGTCGAATACAGGCGAGTGATATCCGCAACACGGCTCGTCTGAACGCCCCGTGCATCGTCGTCGCGCTACCCGCGGAGCAGTACGTTCATTTCTATTCACCACGAACCATTTTCTCATGCCGGTCAACGTTCTCGTCGCTTTCGATGGCTCTCCGCTTTCAGAGCGTGCGCTCACATACGCTATCGAGACCTTCCCCGACGCGTCCATCACATCGATGTACGTTATCAATCCGGTCGACTCGGTTATCGACGTGGAGGTTGGCGGCTTACCAGTCGCCGAAGACTGGTACGAGAATGCGAAAGAAGAGGCAACCAGAATCCACACGACAGCCACGGATCTCGCGGCGGAACGGAATACCGAACTGGTTACAGTCACGGAAGTCGGCAAACCGGCACGAGCGATTCTGGAATACGCTGACGACCACGGCATCGATCAGATCGTCATGGGCAGTCACGGCCGCTCAGGAGTCGACCGTGCGCTCCTCGGGAGCGTCGTCGAGACAGTCACCCGCCGAGCACGGATCCCGGTGACGATCATCAGCTGAAGCATCGTGACCACGAGGACAGGGAGGAGGTCCACAGTGTCGAGGACCCGCTTCGTCTGCAGTCAGACAGGGACACAATGACAGACCGAAAATACAGAACCACGATGCAGTGTTTGGAGAGATCGCGTGACTGTTACTGAATTACCCCCGCTCTCGACGTGTGCTGTCCAGATCGAACGACGAGGTGGTCGCGGCGAAGCGGGAGCGCGAGCCCTCGAACGACATCTCCAGAGTCTATCCGGCGTCTACGACGTCGACGTCTCGTTCCGAACGGGGAGCGTTCGAATCACTTACGACGAGAGCCTCACCTCCGAGGAACAACTTCGAGAAGCGATCCAAGAACGTGACGTCTCGATCCAAGACGAGCTAGACACCGAAACCGACGAGGTGACCACCCGTTCGGAACTCAGGCGGGAGGCGGTGTTCGTCGGTCTGACGCTAGCCGGCATGGTGACCGGCTTGGCGACCGGGTGGCTTGATGGACCGTCACTCCTCATGTGGGCCGGCTACGGCGTCGCGTACGTCTTCGGTGGGTGGTACGGGCTCAAAGGCGCGATCGAGACGCTCCGTCACGGCGCTGTCGACATCGACCTGCTGATGATCGTCGCCGCGCTCGGCGCGCTCTCGATTAGCGCACCGTTCGAGGGTGCGATGCTCCTCTTCCTGTTCTCGCTGTCGAACACGCTACAGCACTACGCGATCGGCCGCTCACGCCGGGCAATCAGGTCCCTCGTCGAGATGCGGCCGGACGATGCACAGGTCCTGTACAATGGGGAGGAGGTCACGGTCCCCATCGAGGAGGTCGCTGTCGGTGACGTGTTCGTCGTCCGCCCCGGCGACAAAATCCCGCTTGACGGCATCGTTACGTCCGGCGAGGGGACGGTCGATCAGGCCTCGCTCACTGGCGAGTCTGTCCCCGTACCGAAAGAACCCGGTGACGAGGTGTTCGGCGGCACGATCAACGAGAGTGGAAGCCTCGAAATCAAAGTCACACGACAAGCCCACGAATCGGCGATTAGCCGCCTCATCCACATGGTCGAACGCGCACAGAGCGAGAAAGCACCGACCCAGCGGCTCATCGACCGCCTCGAACAACCGTACGTCCTCGGTGTGTTCGGGCTCACGATCGCCGCGATCGCAATACCGCTCGCGCTTGGGAGCGAGTTTACCAGCACGTTCTACCGGGCGATGACGCTCATGGTCGCCGCCTCGCCGTGTGCTGTCATCATCTCCACGCCGGCAGCGGTGCTCTCGGCAATCGCTTCCGGGGGTCGACAGGGCGTCCTGTTCAAGGGCGGCGAACACGTCGAGACCGCGGCACGAATCGATGCCGTCGCCTTCGACAAGACCGGCACACTCACACAGGGCGACACGCAGTTGACCGACGTGTTCGTCCGTGACGACACGGTAGCCGAGACACTGACCGAGGACGAACTGCTCTCCATCGTGGCCGCAGTGCAGGCCCGCTCGGAGCACCACCTCGCTCGGGCTACCGTGAGGGCGGCAGAAGCTCGGTCACTCGACGTCCCTGACGCGGAGCGATTCCAGTCAGTCGCCGGGAAAGGAGTCAAAGCAGTCGTCGACGGCAGCACGACCCACATCGGGAATCGCAGTTACTTCGAGACCGTCCTCGGTGATGCGGCGATCGACGGTCTCGAACCAGGCCTCGACCACCTCCAGACGTTAGAGGTAGAGGGGAAAACGAGCGTCCTCGTCGCCCGAGAAAACCACGGCGACGTCGCCGTGTCGGGATGGCTCGCGTTCACCGACACTGTTCGCCCTGACGCGGCCGAGATGATCGCCGACCTCCGCTCGCTCGGCGTAAAGCACATCGTCATGCTGACGGGCGACAACGAACGCGTCGCACAGCGCATCGCTGACGAGGTCGGTATCGACGAAGTCCAGGCGGAACTGCTACCGGAGGAGAAAGTGGCGACAATCGAAGACCTGGTCGAGCGACACGAGTACGTGGCGATGGTTGGCGACGGCGTCAACGACGCGCCAGCGCTCGCCACGGCGACCCTCGGCATTGCGATGGGTGGCGCGGGAACCGACGTCGCGCTCGACACTGCCGACGTGGTGCTGATGGGCGACGATCTCAGCAAGATCCCCTACGTTCTCGGCCTCGGACGCAAGACCCGCCGAACACTCACAATCAATCTCGCCATTGCCTTCGGTGCGATTGCACTCATGGTCGGCACGATCCTTCTCCGCGGTATCCCGCTCCCACTCGCAGTGGTCGGTCACGAGGGCTCGACGGTCATCGTCTCACTAAATGGCCTTCGGTTGCTTGGCTTTCGTGGATGAGCACGGTACAAGGGGCCGAAGGGGCGCAGTCGTTACAGAAGACGAGTGAACCGTCGATAACACCTGCCCACGATGGACGGAAATAGAGGTGAGGGTCATGAGAGCGGATGACGACGACTGCGTGAGGGAACGAATCGAACAGCAATCCGTCTGTTGGCAGATGATGCAATGGCTACCGCTAGGTTTGACCCCAAAGAAGTCGATAACCGTATGCATTGAGACGACCAGTCTCAACTACACGCGGCCCCAATACGGTATAGCGGTATGTGGTTTATCAAATGCGGTGGTCAGAGTGTGCATCGTCTCGGTTCTGTCCATCGAACGCTGCAGCCAGCCGTTCTCGCATCGCGTTTCGACGCAGTTCTCGCTGTTTCTCTTGAGAGACGTAGTTCGCGAGGACGACCGACGCGTCGGCGCTCCCCTGGTCCGCGGCGACCCCTTCGATGCCGGTCACGAGATCCTCGACGACCGCAGAGTACGTCGAGTACCAGAATCGTCGCCCCATCTTCGACACCGGGGTCTCCCCACGCACTCGAACGTCCGATCGCTCACAGATTCGTTGGAAGCGATTTTGGACGGTTTGACCAGTGACGTGGCCACTCGCGGCGGCCCCAGACGGGAGGAGGTAGCCGTTCCAGTGGCTTCGTTCACCGAGTAAGGCGACCCGGTCTTCGAGAATCGGCCGTCCGTACAGGACCGAGACCGACCCAGGCCCGTTCTTCCGGCCGTCGTCGAAGTGGATCACGGCCTCGGACCCGGAGAGGTCCAGTTGACTGCTGTGCAGCGAAGCGACTTCTCCCCGGCGTAATCCCCAGGCACAGAGCGCATAGACGACGATTTCCTCGGCTGGCGTCTCGACAGCGTCGACCAGCCGAGACACCTGTGCTGGCGAGAGTGCAGGATTGTCAGGCTCACCGACGCGCCAGTCGTACTCGTCGGTGAAGTCCCGTACGGGGTTGAACGCGGCTTTACTCCGCCGAAGCAGGTGTTCGTAGAACGCGGACACCGCCCCGTGGTACTTCACGCACGACGAGGCCGCGAATTCCTGGTGCATGTGGTCGAACACGTCGAGGTTTCGCTGAATCTCGGCCGTCCGGTTCGATTCGTCCTGCACGGCGTCGACGAACGAGGCTTCGCCGTGGTAGTCGAGGTACAAGTCGACGTAGGTCTTGAGTCGGTAGCGTCGGGTCCGTATCGTGCTCTCTGCGAGGTCTTTCCGGGTGGCGAGGGCGTGCAGATACGCGTCGATTTCCTCCTGTACGCCCTCGTCGTCGGTCGGAATCGACGACTCGGTGTCGTCCTCCTCGGTGAGGCCAACGTCCTCAACGAAGAACTCGCGCAGCGTCCGGTCGTGGTGTTCGCGAAGGGCGTACTGTATCCCACCGTTTCCCGTTTCGAGGAGGTCCTGATACGTCGGCGGTTTCCCCGTCTCGTGTCCTGCTCGTCGGAGTGCGGGCTCGATTTCGCCGTGAAAGTACGCGACGAGGTCTGAAAGCGACTTCTGCGACCAACGAATGCGCTCCTGGCTCACGCGAAATCAGGGACGAGAAGCCGCCACGCTGCGAATGAGGGTGATTCTGAGTCGGCCATTTTCCTACTGCTCGGTCTTTTTGGCATCATCTTAATACTTTTGTGTAGTTGTGAGTCTCCATCAGACACACAAGATACACAAACATCACTAGTAATGCAGAGAGATTCTTGTGAATCATATATCGCTATACCAAATCTGTGTCCTGGCACTGTCTAGTTAACCTCCTGAGCTGGCGTTCTTCCGCTATGTGACTGATGCGGTCGCTGAACGTTGTAGTAATGCACGGACATCGCAAGTCATCGGCGAACGCTCAGCCGACTGCCCACCCACGAATTGTGGAAACGGTCTATTCGCATCTTCAGGGTCTGAAACCACTTTTCAATCAGGTTTCGGTCGGTGTAGTCGACCCGACCGTTCAATCCTAACCGGGAAAGGGCAGTCCGATAGCCGAACTGATCAACTAGAAACACAGCGTCTGAGAGATCGTGTTTCTCAGCGAGTCCAAACAGGAACGCAGCCGCCGGATTCGTGCCGTGACGTTTGAACAATGTGGCGTCAAGAATCAACTTCGTATCGGGGTCTATTGCAGCGTACAGCCAAGACCACTCACCATTGATTTTGATAGCTGTCTCGTCGACCGCGACCCGCCTCGGCTTCGCCTTCGGCGGGTCTGGGAGGCTATCAGAAAGCCGATGTACCCATTGGAAAATAGCTTGAAACGACCGTTCTACGCCAATTAGCCGAAGAACCGCTTCTGTTTCCCTGGGCGAAAGTCCTGCTAAGTGAAGACGGACGGCGAACGCCCTGACGGGCGTCCCCATAACTCAGTGAGTTCTGGTGTGCGAACGAGACGCAGAGCGTCTCGTTGACGTCGCCGTCCGCTCTCGGTCCGCTCTCGCAGCCACCATTCAAACGTAGCCGTGTGTATAGCCTCCCTGAGCAGGTTTACGAGCTTCATGAACACTAGCTCTTCGACCTGCTCGCTCCGTAACTAGCCAGTGCCCTTTTTCATTACACCTCGTGCATCAGTAAGTATGAGCTTCTTGGACAAAGAGTACCTTCTCGAATCGCCAGCGGCAGTCAGACTGTATGAGTCAATCCGTGACGAGCCGATTCTGGACCCACACAGTCACGTCGATGTGCGGGCAGTCGCCGAGAATGACGGCTGGACCGACATTTGGGAGGTAGAAGGCGCAACAGACCATTACGTGTGGGAACTGATGCGCAAACGCGGCGTGCCAGAAGCCAAGATTACCGGCGACACGAGCAACTGGGAGAAGTGGATGGCCCTCGCCGAGGTGTTTCCGAAGTTCGCGGGGAATCCGACGTACGAGTGGGTCCACCTCGACCTCAAGCGGCGCTTCGGGATCGACAGCCAGATTTCAGCCGAGACCGCCGAGGACATCTGGGCAGAAACGAAGGCGGCGCTCGACGATACCGAGATGTGCCAGCAGGCGCTACTCGAGGAAATGAACGTCAGCGTCGTCTCGAGCACCGACGACCCGACCTCGAAACTGGAGCACCACCAGAAGCTGGCCAACGACCTCGACGACGTTACAGTTCGACCGACCTGGCGGCCCGATACGGCGATGAAGATCGACGAGAGCGGATGGGCGGAGTACGTCGAGGAACTCGGAGCAGCCACTGACACCGACGTGTCCGACCTAACCGGGTTCTGTGTGGCACTCGAAACCTCACATGGGTACTTCGAGGCACACGGTTGCGGGGCCAGCGACCACGGCCTACAGGAGGTCGTTTCCAGACCGGTCAGCGAAGACCGTGCAGCGGAGGTCTACGAGCGTGCATACACCGGCGGGGACCTCTCTGAGAAGGACGTGGCGGACTTCCAGGCGTACGTTCTCAACCTTATCGGCGAACTCAATAGCGAGACTGGCTGGGTCACCCAGTTCCACATCGGCCCAGTGCGGGACTATCGCGACTCGCTGCATGATCGCCTTGGGGCCGACGCTGGTGGCGACATCTCGACGCAGGACGTCGAACTCGTCGACAACCTCCGGTATTTCCTCAATCGATTCGACAACGATCTGGAGGTCGTCCTCTACACGGTCGATCCGACCCACTATCCGACGGTCGCGACAATCGCTCGGGCGTTCCCGAACGTCAGCGTCGGTGCGGCCTGGTGGTTCAACGACAGTCCATATGGCATGCAGGAGCAGCTCGAGTACGTCGGCACGGTGGACCTGCTCGCGAACTATGGCGGCATGGTCAGCGACTCCCGCAAGCTCATGTCCTTCGACTCTCGGTTCGAGATGTTCCGTCGCTCGTTGGCGAACACGGTCGGGTCCATGGTCGAGCGCGGCCAAATCCCTGGGGATGTCGCGGCTGACCTCGTACAGCAGGTCGCCTACGATCGGCCCGCGGAACTCTGGGGCATCGAGTAGCGCTCGTTTCGGCCAGGTACGACCACTCGCGGACGAGAAATGTCGAGCATCGGGCCGTGAATGACGAACACTCTTTACGTCGTGGATCTCTTCGTCAACGTAGTCCATCGAATCTGGACGCGCACCGACCGACTCTGTAGGCGTGAACATACGACTATTGAGCACCAATGAGGCCGCGCTCACTTCCATCGTATGTCTCACGCCCGCTCAGCCGGATATCCTCGCCGTTTCTGGCTTCTCGTTCATCCACATGCTACTCGGGTTCCATCGCTGGATGAAGCTCCACGGTCACTTCCGTCCCGCGGGGGTAATCGTCGGCGAAGGAGATCTCGCCGTCGACCTGCTCGAGCACGGACGTCGCGAGGTACAGCCCCGTCCCAATCCCCGAGCGTCCCTCATAGCGCGTCTCGGAATCGTTGAGCATCTCCTTCTGTCCGTCGGGAATTCCGACGCCATCGTCTTTAATCACGACGGCGACCCGGTCGTCGCCGTCGTGGATGTGGATTGCCACGTGCGGTGTGTCGCGATCCGTATGTCGGATAGCGTTAGATAGGAGCTGTTCGAAGGCCGAGGAGAGCATCGGCGTTCCGCGGACGAATACCGAATCGCGGCCGATGCCCGAGCGATCGACCGTGAGGTCAGCGTCACTTCGGTCGCGGACGCGAACGATTTCCGGGTCGAGAACGTCGCCGAGTGCGACCGGCTCCGATTCGATCTGCCCGTCCATGGAAAGTGCGTCAACCAGTTCGCTGGCCGCGTCCGCAAGCCCGGCGGCGTGGCGCGCGGCCTCCAGCAGGCGGCGGACGCTAGGGACTCGATCGTCGTCGACGTGGTTCTCCAAATCTTCGCCCCAGCCGATGATCGCGCTCGCGTCGTTCCGGACGTCCTGTCTGAGTATTTGATTGAGCAGTTCCAGGCGACGGTTGGCGTGAAGCAGTTCAAGCTGGGACTCGTGGCGGTCGATCGCGTAGCGCAGAGAGCGTCGGAGAACCTCTTCGGTGATGCGGCCTTTCGTGAGGTAGTCCTGGGCGCCCTTCTGGATCGCTTGCGGGCCGAGCTCACTCTCCATCCGCCCCGTGAGCACGACGATGGAGACGTTGGGAGCAGCGTTGACCACCGCTTCCACCGTATCAATCCCGTCGCTGTCGGGTAGTCCTAGATCGAGGATCACGACCGTCGGCTTGTGCTCCATGAGCGTCGCAAGCGCGTCTTCGACCCTAGCAACGCGGTCAATCGCTGCGACTTCGATCATTCTGTCCGAACCACGGCTCGAGCGCGAGGCCGTCAGCAGTCGCTCCACGACCGCAGCATCGTCGTCGTCGTCCTCAACGAGGAGGACATCGATGCCGGGCTCAGCGGCGGCAGTCATCTCTGCCCCCGTCGCTCGCTCAAACCGTACCGACCGTCGACTGCGAGTGCCATTGTCGACCCGGGGTTGAACTGGAACATACTTGAGCGTTCGGCCACCCTTTTCGGTCGTGTTTAGTTTGGAGCATTGTGCCAGCGAGCGAAGCTATGCAACCAATTTTCGGCAGTTTCGGGTTTGACGTGGCTGAAGCAGTTCGAAAAAGACGACGTTCGGCGCTTCAGCTCGCGAAACATCCGTAGATCGGGTTTGTAAAATGCCATCGGGGACGGTGCGCACCTACCCCTCGGCATCGACCGTCTTCTGGTCCTCCAACTCGGCTAGCCGCGAGCAAATCCGTTCGTAATGGTCGCTGTCGGCGAGAGCCTGCTGGGCGTACCGCTTTTCGAGGAAATTGAGGTGCGCCGCCAGAGCGCGTCGCTCCCGCTGCTCCGAAGGTTCGCCGTGTCGCTTGAGCTGCGTTTCGATCGTCCCCCGGAGCGCGTCCCGGGACGTCGGCTTTGGCACGATCGCGTCGCACGGCGTGTCGGCGACGTCGTGTGACGGTTGCTCACCCGTCAGCAGGACGACCCGACACGCGTCATCGGACGAACGAACGAACGCCGGAACGTCCTCGATCGGGATGCCCGGAAGCCGGCGATCCACGACGACTACGTCGGCGAGGTCGCCGAGTCGTCGGAGTCCGTCGGCGTTCCGCACGTTGCGTACCGTGTACTCCGGCGTGAGCCAGTGTCGGTAGAGCTCGGAGAGGCGGCGATCCCGATCAGCGACGACGACGCAAGGACGAGAGCGCTGGACGTGGCGAACGCCCCAGGCTGCGAGTTCGTCGAAGACTGGTTCCAAGTCCGAACCCGCATCAGTGAGCCGATAGTCGACGCGCTGGGGGGACCCCTCGACGTCGTGGCGTTCGACCACGCCAGCGTCCTGCAACGACTCCAGGTTTTCCGAAAGCACTTTCCCGGAGATGCCATCGAGTCGCTCTTCCAGTTCGTTGAATCGGAGGGGTCCGTCGTCATGGAGTGCGAGGAGGATCTCTGGCTGCCACTTCCCAGAAACGACGGAGAGCGCACGCCCGATGACCTGCGTACGCTCTCCCGGACGAAGTCCCATCGTCACTACGTTTCCGAGGAGACACAAAAAAGCTCACGGCACCCATCGGGACACGAGATCAGTCGTCGACCGTGACGCCGGATCGTTCCTCCACGCAGACCAGATGAGGATACGAGCCGACAGCTGTCGTAGATGCGTTTAGTTACCTTGCGGTAACCAGCCAACTAACGATAGTGTTAGCGAGAGATTATGTCGGGGGTCGCTACATTCGTGTTATGAACACGTTCCAGCTGAGTGGCCCGCGACGTGCGTCCATTCGAGGAGTGATCCAAACGCTACTCTCGATAGGGCTAATCGCGCTCGCCGTCTCGATGGCCTCTAGCGGCGGTTTCGCCAGCAGTTTCGGCCCCGACGCGACCGAAATCGACCGTTGCATGGAGATCACGGAACCGGGCGAATACGTCCTGACGGAGGACCTTCAGCCGGCGGCGCCGGAGAATCTCACACTCGACACGGACACCTATCCCAGAAGTGCGTGTCTCGCAGTGAACGCGACCGGGGTCACCATCGATGGACAGGGACATGAGATCAACGGCACCGCCGCCCACGCAAACGGCTCGGGCCAGTACTACGGCGTTCGCATCCAGAACCTCTCCGACTCCGCTGGCACCGACGAGGTGTCTGCACTTTCGGCGAGGATCACTAACGTGACGCTCACCCAGTGGTCCCGGAGCGTCTACAGCTACAACACCCACGCACTCCTCGTCAACGACAGTACGATCCGGAGTGACCTGCCGGGGCAGACCAGCGGCCTCTATCTCAGGTACTCGGACAACGCGACGATTCGCCAGAACGTCATCGACGGCCCATCGAAGGGAGTCGACCTCCTCGAGGAGTCACACGATGCGAACGTCACAGACAACACGATCACGAACACGAGTATCACGGCGATCGAAGCCGACGTGGACCGCCTGCTCGTCGCGAACAATCACGTCGAGGACTACGGTGGCAGCCTCGATGCGAGGGGCGTCTACATCGAGGAGGGGTACGACGTGCGCATCGTCGACAACGTCGTCCGCGACGGTTACGAAGGGATCGTGGCCTACGGCACTGCCCTCCAGGACGTCACGATTTCCAACAACACGCTGAGCGGCGGCGATACAGCCATCACGCTCGAAGATTATTATTCCAGTCCGAATCCGAGCTCGGCGAACGCGATCCTCCGGAACAACACCGTCGACGATTTCGACGACGAGGGGATCGTCGTACAGCGCCTCTCTGCCACCCCAACGATCGCCGATAACGTCGTCACGAACGTCACCAACAGGGGTATCCACATCTTTGGTGAATCGGACAACGGCCTCGTGGAATCGAACGTCGTCACGGATTCGGGAACCGGTCTCTGGTTCGATGTTGACCAGACCACCGTACAGGACAACGACCTCTCGAATAACGACATCGGCATCGACGTCCGGCGATCGAACGAATCGACGGTCCGCCGGAACGACCTCTCCGAAAGCGGGACAGTCGGCGCGTACGCCCTCGGACTGAACCACGGAACCGTCTTCTCGAACAACACGATCACGGACGGCGCCGGAACCGGCGTCGAGATCACGGTCCTCAACGACGATGCGTCAGACGTCAGCTTCGAACGAAACGAGATCACGCGGAACCAAGGCGCGGGCATCGTTGTAGACAATGAGAACGCGCCGTCAGCCGTCGGTCCGCGGAATCCTGTGATCCGTGCGAACAACATCTCCTCGAACGGCGCGGAGGGAATCCTCGACGGCGACGGCGTCAACGCGACGTACGTGGACAATCGGATCGCAAACAACACCGAACAGGGCCTCTTCCTGGCATACTACGCCCGAAACGCGACAATTCGAAACAACACCGTTGTGGACAACGGCGGCGTCGGCATTCAGCTGGGGATCGGATCGAACAGTGAAACGTCGAACGTCACTGTTGTGGAAAATCAGCTGTCGAGCAACACAGACAACGCGATCCTCGTAGAGGAGAGCCCGGGCGTCGTTCTCACGAACAACTCGATGAGCGATCACGACGTGGACCTTCGACTGACCGAGACGACCGGCGTCGAAGTCCACGACAACACGTTCGAGACGGGCATCGGATTTGACGCCGAGGATTCCGAAGACTACGCCCACGACGTGAGCGACAATGCGTTTTACGACGGCTCGCCGCTGTACTACGTGGCTGGTGACGACGCACCCACTGTGCCCCAGGACGCTGGGCAGGTGATCGTCGTTGACGCCGACGGCCTCGCGCTATCGGATCTCGACCTGACGACCGGATCGGTGCCGACGGGGGTGCTCGTCGCCACCAGTAACGGATCGTCGGTCGAGAACGTCTCGGTGACGGGTCCAGCACGGCAGGGCGTTCGGATCGTTTCCCTCGCCAATTCGACCGTCGACGGTACCATGGTCGACGGCTCCCGGCGCGGAATCGTCGTCGCGACCTCGCCAGGAATCGACCTCACGAATGCGACCGTGACGAACGTCGCCGGGGCCGAATCCGGCGATAGCGACGGTATCGAACTGACGGAGTCCGCTGGCGCAACGATTCGGGATAGCAGCGTGCAGAATGCGTCGGGCGACGGCATCGAGGTCGGACAGTCCGAGGGCATCCGCATCGAGTCGAGCGTTGCCGACGAGACCGGGCGGAGGGGCATCCTCGTCGAGCAAAGTCCCGGGGCCGCCGTCCGGACGAGTTCGGTCCTCGACGCAACGTACTCCGGGATTCTCCTGGACGGCGCTTCCAACAGCACGGTCGAGGGGAATATCGTGACGAACTCCCCGAGCGCGAACTACGGTCTTCGTGTGCTCAACTCGGACGAGGTCGCGTTGCTCGACAACCACGTCCAGGGGATCGCCGGTGAGGGAATCGCGACGACAAACGCGAACAACGTCACGATTATCGACACCTACGCGTACGACAACGACGTTGGGATCGCCGTCGGAACCGGTGACTTCGGCGGCGAGGCGAACGCGGTGCTCCGCCAGAACGAGCTGGCCCAGAACGACCTCGGCCTCGATGGAGTGGAGATCGTCGAGCTGGTGAACAACACCATCCGCGACAGCACGAACGACGGTGCGTTCGTGGACGACAGCGACGACCTCACGGTGACGCGAAACGTCATCGAGCGAAACGGCGGTGTGGGCCTCGAACTCGACGTCCTCTTCGACGTTACCGTTGCGAGCAACGAGTTCGACGATAACGACGTCGCGATCCACGACGCGGGCTCGGTCGGCCTCCTGATCGATACGAACACCTTCAGGAACCACGATACGCAGAGCGTCGAACTCTACGGCACCGACGAGTTCACCGTCAGGAACAACACGATCGAGTCGACCGTCGACAGCGATGGATTCGGGATCTCCGCGGGCGTCCGCACAGAGCTCGCGTCCGGCGACGTCGGTACGATCGCCGACAACGCGTTCGATTCGAACGACTACGGCATTCAGGTCGTGGCCGAGAACACTGATCTGCTCGGGGCGAACCTGACGATTCGTGACAACGAGTTCACGGCCAACACGGAGGGCGTGATGGTCTACGACGCGGCCGACGAGATCGCGATCGCGAACAACGCCTTCACCGAGACGGCCGGCGACGCCGTCGCCTACGGTGCTTCCTCGCCGACACACTATCTCGACGCCCGGCAGAACTGGTGGGACGCAGCCGACGGTCCGAGTGGGAGCGAATCCGATCCCGTCAGTGGAACCGTGGCAGACGGAAACGGTGATGCCGTCGGGTCGAACGTTCGATTCGACCCCTGGCTCGGAGACAATTCCTCGGTTGGAAGCAACCTCACCGCGGACGTCTCGGTCGTCGGGGCGTCGCTGAACACGACTGAGACCGAGCTGAACGGAGCCGTGACGGTCACCGCCGACGTTACGAACGTGGGCAACACCTCGGGTACCTACGATGCCGACCTCGAGATCGACGGCACTGTCGAGGACACGGCCACTGTCCAGGTCGCGCCCTCGACGACTGAGACGGTGACGTTCACCTACGCCTTCACCGCCACGAGGGACTACGACGTGGCCGTCGACGGGGTGACAGCAGGCACCGTCTCCGTCGGGGGCAGCGGCGACGGCGACGGCGGTGACGATGGCGGAGAGAGTGGTGACGACGGCGGTGACGATGGCGGCGACGGAGAGGGCGGTGATGGCAGTGGAGACGGCGGTGACAGCAGCGGAGACGGCGATGGCTCGAACGGCGACTCGAACGGGACTGCAGGTGGGAGTCCATCTGAAGACACCCCCGACAGCAGCCAACAAGCCCTTACGGACAACGATCCCGCCGACCCCGGCGTTCAGGTATTCTTCGACGAGGGGCCGGTCGAGAAACTGTCCTTCGAGGACGAAGCCCTCGCGGATTCCGGAACTGTGGAGATCGAAACACTCGAAGAGCCCCCCACGATCGTCGCGGATGAGTTCGGCCCCGAGAACGTCGTCTCCTCGGTTGAAATCGACGTCCCCGAGTCGGCCACCGTCTCGCCGGCCAGGCTCACCTTCCGTCTATCCGAGTCAGAAATTGGCGATCGAAACACAGACACCCTGCAGGTCATCCGGGTTACCGGTAGCGTGAACCAGCGGTTGCCGACCGAGGTAATCGAGGCCTCCGGCGGTGGCTATCGCGTCGAGGCCGACACGCCGGGCTTCTCCAACTTCTCAATTGTATCCGTGGAGCAGGCCACGACACCGACCCAAGGGACTCCGACCGCCACCGAGGCAGAACCCTCGACGCCGACCACGATGACCGCGACCCCCGAACCATCCCCGACCGCGAAACCCGAACCATCCCCGACAGCGAAACCCGAACCATCCCCGACCGCGACCCCAGCCCGGACCGAAACCCCAGTCGGGGTCCTCGGTTTCGGGCCTGGAGTCGCTATCGTCGCCTTGATTCTGGCCGTTCTCATCACGGTCAGACGACGTGGGTGATGTGACGTTCGATCAACGTTCGAACATCGAAGCGACGATTTTCGCGCTCCGGCGCAACTACGGCGAGACCGTGCGCGCTCAAACTTGGTTCGGATAGTTCCGCGAACTCGTCCTCAAGTGCGCCATCAGAAACGTCGAACTAGTTCTCGACAGCTCTGTCGGGCGAATGAAGGCGTCTGAACGAGGCCTACTGTGGCTAATAAACTGAATATTCTGCTCTACTGAGTCGACGTGTGGCTCCGGTTTTCGTCCGTCTAGTCGCACGTCTGAGTCATCCGCCGTCCGTGCTTCTCGGGCGAACGACGCCGTCTGCAGCGCCCGGTCGAGTTCGAGGCGCTGGTTCTCGACTTCGAATCGAGTGACGACGGTGTCGTCCCGTCGCTCGGCGTCGTACGACCATGGGCGTTCGCCGACGAACGAGACGTGGGCGCGCGCGCGTCGATGCCCGTTCGATCAGATGCCAGACGGTCCGGGCGTGCGGCCTCGCGGCGCTCGGCCGTTCCGGGATTGGGACTGGCATGTTCGAATCGGCTCGCCGTGGACTCGGGTTGCTCGCTCTGAATCGCAGGTCTCTGGCGACTCACGCCGCCCAGATGGCTTCGCTCCAGACAACTACCGCACTTCGTGAGTGTCTGTGGCCGAGGGCGACGCACCTCGGTATCCGTATATAGACGTCGTCTCGCTCATTCACTGCCCTCTGCTGTCGTGAACTCGACGTCCGTAATCTCGAATCGCGCCCCGCCTGTCGACCCCTCACTCGCGCGGACCGACCATCCGTGCGCTCGGGTAATCTCTCGCACGATGGCGAGCCCGAACCCAGTTCCGCCGGGCGAATTGCTGTATCCTCGCTCGAAGATCCGCTGGGGTTCATCTTGGGAGATTCCCGGACCAGTATCTTCGACGTAAAAGCCGTCGGGAAGCGAACCGACCGTGACGTGAACCCCTCCAGTGGCTGGTTTCTTAGATTCGAAACCGCGATCGGCAGGCCGACGCTGTCCGCTCAATGCGGCGTTCGAGTCCCTCTCCTCACCCCTGGCCTCCCCATCGATCTGTCTCTCAGTGCTCGGAGATCCGTGCTCGACGCTGTTCTGGAACAGGTTCTCGAACAACTGCTGTACCCTCGACGGGTCGGCCAGCACGGTCTGATCCGTCTCCACGGTAAGTGTGGAGTCTGGACTCCACACGTGCATCCAGGCAGCGTCGGCGAGTGATGCGAGCTCGATCGGTCTTCGGTCCCCGAGGTCCCGGCCAGTTTGAGCGAGTTCGAGCACGTCGTCGACGAGTTGGTCTATCCTGTTCGCCGCGGTGAGTACGCTCTCGACGTGGGTGATGTCGCCGGACGAAATCGCCATATCTGCACTCCCACGAATCTCCATCAGTGGCCCCTGGAGGTCGTGGGACATCATCCCCGCCAGGTCCTCTAGCTGTTGGAAGGTGATCAGCGTGATCCCCGATGCTCCGCCGACTCGATTGGTTCGAATCTCGAAGTCGCGATCGACCCCTTCGACGGTGAACGTCCGCTTGATGATGTTCGGGCCTTCAAGATCTGGAAGGTCGTCGGGTGCTTGCTCACCCAACAATTGGTCGACACTCCGCCCGAGGACCTGTGCTGCGGCTGGGTTGACGTCCACCACGCGCCCGTCCGCGTTGACCACGAGCATCCCGAGTTCCATTCGCTCGATTAGCTCTTTGCGTCCAAGCTCTCGCGTCGCGGGGATGAGACGGACGAAATCGTACTGGAGGACGATGGCGATACCGATCATACACGAGAAAAGTATCGAGAGTGGCGTGATTGCGAAACCGTTCGGCGGTATCGGGAGGAAGTACACCACGTCAGCGACGATTCCCAGCGAGACGGCGACAGCCAGCGTCAGCGCCTGCCAGCGATAGACGCCTTCGGCGACCAATGCGTAGCGGACGAACGCGGCGGTCGCACTCACCGTGAGTAAAAAGGCGTAGACGATCCATGGCACTGCGACTGCCCCGTACCTGTAGGCCACGTGTTGGGGATTCGACGCCGGTGTAACACTCGCATAGAAGAGCCCGTGGACGCTGTCTGTGAGTGCCAGGAGGAGGGCGGCCACGGCTGGAAGGGCAACCAGTACCCGGTGGCGCCGCGAAAGCCGCCCGTCGTACCCGGTGTAGGACAGGGCGAAAAACAGGATGGCCACCGGGACGACGGTTATCCCTACGTACCGAACCTGGAGCAGGACCCTCGAGACTGCCAGCGAGCTAGTCGCGTAATTGAGCCCAGCCGATATCATCCAGACGGTGTCTCCGACGAGAACGGCCACGAGCCAGATGATACCCGGTCGGTCGCGTCGTCTGAACGCATACACCGCGAGCGCGATGGCGAAGGCCGCACCGAGAAACTGAACGAGCACCAACGCAGTTAGAGTCATTTGCTACAATCAGTCCCCCTCAACTGTGTTCGTCCTCTGTATTGGAGTACTGATTGATGTAATTTCTGTTCGTTCACCCTCTCTCTCCCCGAAATTCGACTCCCTGGGACCCGCGTTTAGTCCGCCCGCACCCGAGGGGGTGGCGGGGTCGTTCCCGCGAATGTACAATGTTCCAAACAGATTCATTCAGCGACGACGTTCAAGCGACGGCCGACAACCAGTAATCGTTCGACGAAAGCGAGACCCTGTCGACGGAGATGCAGGAGTCCCTCGAGCAGTGGGTCGAGGATCTGGCGTCCACGACCGGTGATGTTTGAGCGAGCGAAGAGTTCCAAGAGTGGCTCGACGTCCAGAGCAGGTTCCACGACTACTCGCACCGCGACACACTCCTGATCAAGTACCAGTGTCCCGAAGCGACGAAAGTCGCGGGCTACAGGACGTGGCAATCCGAATTTAACCGGCACGTCCAGGAAGGCGAGTCCGCCGTCTGGATCTGGGCTCCGATCATTACGAACCAGTGCCCGTCGTTCACCAACGTCCATCCTGATCCACCCGCTCACCAGTCGCCCGAGCAGCGGCATCACTATGAGAAACGCGATGTAGATCGGCACGACAACCACAATCTGGCCGAACGAGTTCTGTACGCGGGGGAGTTGCGAGGCGACGACTCCACGTAGTCGCCCGTGGTGTAGTTCCAAATTTTGGTGCCGATGTCGGCGTCAAGCGCGTACATGTTGTAGTCGTCGCTCCCCACGTACACCTTTCCGTTGACCACCACGGGCGACGAATCCACGGTCTCGTCGGTGGTGTAATTCCAGACTTCCGTAACGCTAGTACCGCCTGGGCGATGCCGTTCAGATTCGACTGGAGGCCGAATGACGGCCGTGCGGGTTCGTCCGCTATCTTCACATCGACGACGCTTCCCGCGTGAGCTACCCTACCCTACTCGCTCACGGCTGACGCCGTTCGCTCCTTGAGGGTAGGGCTTCCTGCTTCCACGACGCCGAGGTCGTCGACTTTATCCAGCACGTCTCGCGGTGCTGGGGCGGTAGTCATACGTAATTCTACGTTGACCGAGGGCAAAGGCGTTCTGTCGATAGAAACAGTAGCTGTGTCGGAATTTCCGACCCAACTCGGCGAAATGGCACTGCGCAAGCTCGTATTCGGCCCGATATCGTCTCCGGCCCTCGGAATTATCTGTGTCGTCGGAGACTCGTCGTCTGTAACGTCACACCGCGTTCACGCAGTGAACATATTTCACGGGGAATAGCTAATACTGAATTAACCGATTGTTGATGTGTCATGAAGGGAGATGGCACACAATCCGAGGCTGCAACCGTAGAATCGCTATCCACAGGGACACTCGAAGAGTTCGACGCCGCACTGTCCGGGGATCTCGTCCTTCCAACACACGACTCGTACGAGGAGGCGAGGAGGGTCTGGAACGGACGGGTCGACTATCGGCCCGCGATGATTGCTCAGTGTCGTGACTCAAACGACGTCGCGACTGCGATTCGGTTCGCTCGTTCACACGACCTCGACGTATCGGTACGGAGTGGTGGTCACCACCCGTCCGGGTCTGCTGTCGCACCCGAAACCGTCGTCGTCGACTGTTCGGAGATGACGGCAGTTACCGTCGACACGGAGGCCCGAACGGTTACTGCCGAACCGGGAATTACGGCCGCAGGCCTGCTAGAGGCGACCCAGGAACACGGACTCGGAGTCCCGACCGGAAGCGCAGGTGACGTGGGTCTCGGCGGGTCCACACTCGGTGGGGGCATCGGCTGGATTAGACGGTCGAAGGGCCTCGGAATCGACTTCCTTCGCGAAGTCGAGATGGTCACAGCCGACGGCGAGGTGCGCACGGTTTCCCAAGACGAACACAGCGACCTGTTCTGGGCGATGTGCGGAGCGGGCGGGCAGTTCGGTGTCGCGACGAGATTCGAGTTCGACTGCGTCGAAGTTGGTCCCATCGTGCCCATGGTCGCGGTGTTCTACCCTGGAGCGGACGCCGAAGCGGTGTATCGTGCCTACGACGCCGCGATGGCAGACGCGCCCGACGAAATCTCGACGATGGCGGCGTACGGTCACATCCCGCCGATGCCGATGCTTCCCGAGCAACTCCACGGCGAAGCAGCAGTGCAGGTGATGGCCTGCTACGACGGCTCGGTCGAAGAAGGGATGGCTGCACTCGCTCCGTTCCGGGAGCTTGGCGAACCGCTCGCCGAGATAGGCGAGCCGATGCCGTACCTCGCGTTGCACCAGATGGGGACGGAGATGTTCCCCGGTGACCGGAATTACTACTGGCGCTCGTCGTTCAGTGAGGCACTGGACGAAGCCCTCATCGCGGAGGTCGTCGAACTCGGCCGGGACGGCCCGTCGCCGAGTTGTGGCATCTCGGTGTGGGCACTCGGCGGAGCGATGAACACGGTAGCACGCGATGCGACAGCGTTCCCGTGGCGTGATTCTGGCTACATGCTCACGGTCGAGGCCAACTGGGACGATGGCCTCGGCGACAAGGACGAGCACATTGAGTGGGCGCTCGCGATCGACGACGTGTTCCGCGAGCACGGGGCGACCGGTGCCTACATCGGTTTCCACGGAATCGAAGAGACCGACGACCGAGTCGAAGAACTCTGCTTCGGTGAAAGCTGCGACCGCTTGCGTGAAGTCAAATCTGAGTACGACCCCGCTGGGCTGTTCGGCACTGCCTTGCTCGCTGAGGACAGCTAACCGGGACGGTCACCCGCAACCATAGGGGGCGTCGGCAGTCGAGACTGCATATGAGTCTGTCCAAGACCCCACAATTTTTGATACACTTGGTTCATGAAAATTCCCACGCAATTCTGCTTCAATGACGACGTTGCCATCAGACATCACGCAGAACCACACGGTAGACTGGCAGCGCCGGTAAGTGAGTCATCCGCAGTTCGAAAACGGCCAAAGTACGGCCATAGACCCCCACCATCGAGCCTTTACTCAGATTCTCAATCGAGCAGTCTTAGTTAGCCTCGAAACAAAATTACTAGTTCGTATCAATCTCACAGATACAATTTCTAATAACCCTTTTACTGTCCTCGCGCGTTAGTTGGTATGTAATGGCGTACACCTGCTCCAGTTGCGATGCACAGTTCAAGAGCGCTGCTGGTGTGACTCAGCACGTCGCACTCCACCACAACACGTGTGCCGAGTGTGACGAGAAATTCGACGACACCGATTCACTACAAAACCACATCCACGAGAACCATTGAGCGGACGGCTCGGTACAAGAAGACTCACCGTCGGATTTTTTTCGTCAGGGCTAGTCGTCGACACGAAAAGAACTAGTGCAAACTGCCAGTCCGCAGCCACTGCAGCGTCCGTCACAGACTGGTACGTCCAATCAGGTACCGTCTTCACTCACTCGCTAATATCTTTCTGGAAGGAGAGAATTCCGTGAGTTAGTACGGGAGTGATTACAAAAACGGCGATAGGCACCAATGTCAAACCGGCGTTGGAGAAAGTGCTCAGTCGTGTTCCATCCCATCCGACGACGGAGACTGCAAGGATTCCGAACTATCGACATCAGTGAGGAGCGTCACGAGTTCAGTTTCCGTCACTGGCTGCGCGGCCGTATCTAACCCCGAGTCACGAGTGACACGGACTGCAGTCGGCGGATGAAGATTCGCTTTCTCCAACAATGCGTCGTCGTAGAATACCTCACGTGGCGTCCCTGTTCCGGCAATGTTGCCGTCGGCCATCACACAGACTCTGTCGGCGACCTCGGCAGCGAAATCGAGGTCGTGCGTCGAGACGACGACGCTGATACCGGACGCACTGATTTGCTCGATTCGATCAGCGACCAGTCGGGAACGCGCCGGGTCGAGTCCGGCGAGTGGTTCGTCGAGCACGACGACGCTCGGTTCGAGAACGAGCACGCCAGCGAGGCCGACGAGTCGCTTCTCGCCGCCGCTCAGATAGTGCGGAATCCGGTCTTCGAGGTGGCTCGCGTCGACGGTTGCGAGTGCTTCACGAGCGCGCTGTTTCGCCTCGTCACCTGGAACGCCGTAGTTCCGCAGTCCGAACATCACGTCGTCCAGGACCGTCGGTGCGACCAGTTGTGTGTCGGCGTCCTGAAAGACGAATCCGACTTCCTTCCGCGCGTGCGCCTTGTTTTCTCCAGTGATTGGCGTACCGTCGACGACTAGTTCGCCGTCGTCGGGTACCAAGGTCGCGTTCAGGTGTTCGAGGAGCGTCGACTTCCCCGCGCCGTTGCCGCCGACGAGTGCGACGACTTCGTCGGGATAGACGGTGAACTCGACGTCGTGCATGCCGACCGTCCCGTCTGGATACGTGTGTGACTCACACTGGAGGTCGACGAGCGGGGTCGCATCGCTGCTCACAGACTCACCCCGTAGACGACGAACGTTGCGTAGCCGATGACCACGGCGTACGAGCCGACGACGACGAACAGCTCGTGCATCGGCGGGCGTGGCACGTCGCCGTACAGCGTGATGTCACCGTCGTAGCCGCGGGCTTCCATGGACTTGACGAGCCGTTCGGACTGCTCGATAGCCGACAGCATCGTCATACCGAGGATTCTCGCGTACAGCCGCTTGTTCGACCAGAACTCGGAGAGGTTCGCTCCCCGAGAGAGCGCGGCTTTCACGAGGTCTTCGAGCGTTTCGAGCATGACGAACGTAAACCGATAGGTGAGCAACGCGATCTGGTCGATTGGACGCGGCAGCAACCGACCGAGCATGTACGCGACGTCGGTGTATTTCGTGGTCATCGATGCGGTCAGCGTGAACGTGACGACCGTCAGTGACCGACAGCTGAGTTCCGCAAAGAGTGCTGCGCCTTCCCACGTGACCGAGAGTTCACCGACCGGTGTCGAGAGCGCGCCGACGATTGGTGTGCCCGGTTCGAGAAAGGCCAGCGGCGTGGCGACCGAGACGATGAACAGGAGCGGGAGGGTGTACCAGCCTACGAGCCGTCGGTACGGAAGACCCGCCAGTCCGTAGACCGCGAGGACGAGGCCGTAGAGTCCTGCGAGTAGTGAGAGCCGGTCGAACACCGTGACGGCGAGGACCAGCGCACCAACGAACCCGACCTTCGTCCAGGGATTGACGCGGTGCAACGGCCCAGACCGACGTTCGGCGAACGCCGTGATGAGTCGCGGGTCCGGGACGTGGTTTGAGAGCGTCGTCACGATTACCGGGCCGGGCGTTCCCCGTCGAAGCCGCCGTATAGGTCGACGTAGACGTACAGCCCGATACCGAGCAGGGCAAGCAGGAGAACGAGCGCCCCGAATTCGAACAGCATGCCGGCCTTCCGAATGGGGCCAGCGATGACGATACCACGGCCGAAATCGACGAGCGCGCCGCCGCCCTCTTGCACGCCCTTCTGCAGCGCCTGCGCGGAGCGTTTGGCCCACGGGAGTGCACCGCCAGTGGAGGTGAAGCCCCACAGGCCAGCGGCAAGGCAGACCACGCAGAGACCGAAGAGTCCGGCGTACTGCTTCCAGCGCTGCATCAGGCCGTCACCCCGCTCGATTCCCCCCAAGTGTGACGGTCGGCGAGGCCCACGAGGTCGGGGCGAACCGACGCGAGGAACTGGACGATAAACCCATTTAGAATGCCCTCGATGACGGCGACGCCGAGGTTGAGTCCGACGAGGCCAGCGACCGCGATTGCCAGGTCACCGCGGGGCAACGCGCTTCCGTTCACACCGCTGATGACGATTATCAGGCCCATCAGGAACGCCCCCGCAGAGAGACCGAGGGTCGCGGCGCTCGCACTGGCGGGGAAGACGTCCCAGTCCATTCGGAGCAGGGTCTTGAACGCGTAGTAGGCGACGACTGCTTCCGTGGCGTTGACGAGCGTATTCGCGCCGAGCAGGCCAACCGCACCGTGCCCGAGCGCCGCCGAGAAGAGATTCACGACCAGTGCGATGAGGACTCCAAGCAACGGACCGGCGAGAATTCCCACGAGGCCAGTGAGGTTCATGTGGACGCCACCCCAGACCGGGATGTTCAACTGGAAAATCGCGAAACTCGCTGCGGCAGCGATGCCAGCGAGTGCGATTTGCTGTGTTTCGATACCACCCTTTCGGATCTTATAAACGACAGCGCCGACCAACCCGACGCCCAGAATGGTCCAGAGAATCAGTGCCCATAGTGGAAACGCCCCTTCACCGAGGTGAATATGTGCCATAGCTATGTTGCTAAATTTATTGGTGAAAATAATAATCTTGCTGTACTAGATTGAGGTAGTTGACAATATATGGTAAAAGGGCACTGCAATTTGATAAAGTGTATTCCGACTCCTGAAGACTCGTCAGTCACCCCTGCCTATTGGATGCCGATTTTTCCGGGGGGTAATTCGACGGGTAGAATCGTGTATTCGACCGATATCGACTCATCTACGCCACGAACCGTTCCGACAAATCGCAACGCGTCTTCGTACTCAGTTTCGATTACGAACGTCTCGACACAGCCTGCGTCGTCGTCGAGACAATTGTGTGCGTTCGACCGAATCGAGGCCTCGAATTGGTGGCGAACAGCCAACATCTGGCATTCGATATCCGGTGCATCGTAGCCGAAGACCGCAGTCACCGTCGCTAACACCTGTCGGCCCTCGTACTCTGTCCCTTGGTGCTCTGCAAGCAGTGATTGGCAGGCTTCGCGAATGACCTCACACAGATGCAAGGAGGAAGCCCACGGCTTTAGCCGTGGGAGGAATCCGACAATCCTCGAAACAGACCACGAGCGATAGCAGACCGGCTCCCCCACGCCAGTCGTAGAGATTATAAAATAACACTTCGTATGTGAGGTTATAGATGGAGGTCAAACGAACCATTCCGGTCAAACTATCGGTTCCAGACAACCGAGAAGACGACTTCCATCAGACCATCGACCAGTTCAACCACGCCTGCAACTACACCGTCCAGAACGGCAGGAACGACGACGGCTACCTCATCCTCAACAAGTCCACCATACACGACAAAGTGTACCACGACTTGCGAGACGAGACAGACCTGCCCGCAAACCTCTGCATTCGAGCCTACTCGAAAGCCGTCGAAGCGATGAAAAGTACCGTTGCTGACTGGAAGAAGGGAAACAGCCGACCACTCCCGCGATTCAACGAGCCGTCCGCCGTGTACGACAAGCGAACGTTGACCATCAAGGACAGGTCGGCCACCCTCTCCACCATCAACGGGAGAGTTGCCGTCGAATACGTCCTCGGGGACTACCAACGGTCCTACCTCGATGACGACGGCTACGAAAAACGGATGGGAACGCTCCACTACCGCGAAGACGAGGACGCGTTCTATCTCCACATCATCATCAAGAAAGAGGTCGAAGAACGCGACAGTGAGAAGGTATTGGGCGTAGACTTGAACTTGAAGAACGTCGCCGTGACCAGTACGGGGTCGTTCTACGATGGTGGCGAACTGTTGTGGGGTCAGAACCATTACTTCCGCGTGCGTCGTAGCCTTCAGCACAAAGGCACTCGCTCCGCCAAGCAGGTACTCCGGCGACTGTCGGGGCGAGAAAACCGCTTCGTGTTGAACCGCCTGCACACGATTTCTCGACGCATCGTGGAGGAAGCCGACGCCCACGACTGTTCGTACATCGCCGTCGAACGCTTGACCCACATCCGCGAGCGAATGGACAACTGGAACGACCAAGTGAAGCGTCAGATGCACAACTGGGCGTTCCGCGAACTCCAAGAAATGCTCGCGTACAAGGCCAGCGAATACGGGATTCGTGTCGAACAGATACCGCCCGCATTTACGAGTCAAACCTGCTCGAAGTGCGGGCATCAATCCAGCACGAATCGTGACCCGAAGACTGGCTGGTTCGAGTGTAACGAGTGTGGATACTCAGTTGACGGCGACTACAACGCCTCGAAGAATATCGGTTTGAAGTTGCTAACTTTACCAGAGGGCAAACGTCCCTCTGGGTTGGGTGACGGTCATCTCGCCCTCAAGTCTGGGACGCTGAACGGGAACGGCGATTACACCGCCTACTCCACATCGGAGGCAGACCGGGAGTCCACGGACAAGCCCACGACTTCAGTCGTGGGTCGATGACGTAGTGTTGCATGTTCGGGTAGATGGGGACGTACGCGAGCGTCAGCGAGTCGAGATTCCCACCGTTTCCACCGAGACAACCAGAGATTCCAGTCGCAGCAACAGCACCTGCGCTTGCCCGTTGGAGCAGCGTTCGTCGAGTGAATTGGAGCATCGTTATTGCTAACCCAGAGGACAATTATAATAATAAATGTGATTTGGATATTGTTGTTTAATATCTAAACGGCGCGACTGTCCTTCTCCTTACGCCCGTACTGGTGACGGCGACGGAGTACGCCGACGTCGACCCAGTACGTCCACAAATCGCCGTGATACTAGGGGCGAACATCGGGAGTCTGGCTACGCCACTCGGAAAACCCCAAGAACGCGTTCGTCCTCGCCGCAGTGAGTACCCTCGCCGGCGTCGCGACCCCGATGGGGAGTGTAGCGACACGCATCGTCCTCGAACAAGCACGGCACGCGAACGTCGAAAACTCACTCCGCCGACCGCTCAAAGTCGGGTTGCCACTCGTCGTCGTCACCTCGACTGTCGCCGTCGGCTTGCTGAATGTGTTCTGGAGAGATGGAGTATCGGAGGTGCAGCTACAGACTCCGCAAGAAGTGGCAGCTGCCAATGCCACAACCAACACAAGAGATATTTATCTAAAGCAACCTTGTTTGTTAAGACGGGTGGTGAGTCGTTGAATAGCCATGAACTGCACTAGTAGTGGTTGTAATCGACTGGTCCACGCCACGCGTCACCACGCCCGCGATAACAACCGCTCGACCAGTAACCATGCACGACACAGACGATACTCCGACCGATGCAGACCAAGTTCGCAAACACACCCCAGGCCGCGGCGTGAAGCCGGGGGCCAATCCCATCGAGCCGGACGCGCCAGACGAATTCGGGCTGGTACAGGCGTGGTGGGGCGACGGCAAGGGAAAGACGACGGCAGCCATAGGCATGGGGTTCCGTGCCGCCGGGCACGGCTACCGGGTCCACATGCTCCAGTTCATGAAGGGCGGCGCGGACAGCGTCGAAGCGGTCCGCGGTGAGTACAACGCCATCGCGGCGATGCCCGGGTTTTCCTACGAGAACCTCGGCCACTACGGCTGGCACGGGATGCGAGACGGTTCGACTGACGACTCCCACGAGGCCGAGGCCCGGGCCGGGTTCGACCGCGCGACAGCACTCGTGCAGGCAGCCGCAGACGCCGACCTGACCGAGCCACTCGCGCTTGACGGCGAGCCCGATGAGGGCATGCACTTCCTCATCCTCGACGAGGTGCTGTACGCGGCTGACCGTGGACTCGTCGACCCGGACGAACTCATCGAACTCGTCGAAGGGAAACCCGAGTACCTCGAACTCGTGCTGACTGGTAGCCACCACCGACCCGAGTATCTGCTCGACCACGCCGACCTCGTCACCAACGTTCGCAAGGAGAAACACCCCATCGACGCTGGGCAGCGGGCACGAAAAGGGACCGAGTTCTGATGACCCAGACGCTGCTCGTCGCCGGGACGGCCAGTCACGTCGGGAAGAGCACCATCGTCGCTGGACTCTGTCGGGCACTCGCCGACAGGGGAGTCGACGTGGCCCCGTTCAAAGCCCAGAACATGTCCAACAACGCCCGGGTCGCGGTGCGCCCCGACGGCGAGTGGGGCGAAATCGGCGTCTCGCAACACGTGCAAGCGCGCGCAGCACGCGTTCCCACGACGACGGACATGAACCCGGTGTTGCTCAAACCCAGAGGCGATGGCGAGTCGCAGTTGGTTATCGACGGCGAGGCGGTCGGACACTTCAGTGCAGGGAACTACTACGACGACCACTGGGAGGACGCCCGAGCGGCGGCCGAGAGTGCATACGACCGACTGGCCAGCGACCACGACGTTATCGTCGCCGAAGGGGCGGGCTCTATCGCCGAGATAAACCTCCACGACCGCGACCTCGCGAACCTCGAAACGATTCGGTTCGCCGACGCGGACGTGCTCGTCCTCGCAGACATCGAGCGTGGTGGTGCGTTCGCCGCGCTCTACGGGACGCTCGCACTGATTCCGGACGAGTTCGCGGACACCGTCGTCGGGAGTGCGCTGACGAAGTTCCGGGGCGACGCGTCGCTACTCGATTCTGGCATCGACGAAATCGAGACACGGACGGGCGTCCCCGTGGTCGGCGTCGTCCCCTACGACGACCCCGGCCTCCCAGCCGAAGACAGCGTCTCATTGCCGGCGGTGGGCGAGCGAGGCGTCATCGGCGGCGACAGCGAGGTTCCGGAAGACGAGACCGTCACGGTCGCCGTTCCACGACTCCCACGACTCTCGAACGCGACGGACCTGGAATCGCTGGCTGGTGAACCCGGTGTTCGGGTCGCGTACGAACCGCTCGACGACGACCTGGCGGACGCTGACGCGGTCGTACTGCCGGGAACGAAGAACACCGTCGACGACCTCCGCGAACTTCGACGCGCTGGGTTCGATTCGGCAATCCGGTCGTTCACCGGGCCAGTGGTCGGCCTCTGCGGCGGCTACCAGATGCTCGGTGAACGAATCGAGAACGCGGGCGTCGAGAGCACCGAATCGGTCGAGACTGTCGAGGGATTCGGTCTCCTTCCGGTGACGACGACGTTCTCTCCCGAAAAACGGGTCGAGCGAGTCGAGCAACGCCTCGACGGTGTCGGCCCACTCGCCGGTGCGACGGGCCCGGTGTCGGGGTACGAGATACACATGGGCTCGACGACGCCTACGGAACCGGTCGAAACCCCTCTCAGCGACGAGAGCGCCGCCACCGACCGCATCCTCGGGACCTACCTCCATGGATTGTTCGAGAACGAGCGTGCGAGGCGCGCGTTTCGTGACGCCGTGTTCGCCCACGCAGGCAAGCGACCGCCGACCGTGACGGACGGTTCATCGTCACCGTTCGAGCGAGCGAAAACACTCGTCAATGACAATCTGAACACGTCGTTCCTCGACGAGTACCTTCGCGTGTGAGTCCACGTGTGCTGTCCTCGATTCGTGAACCAGCGATTCGCGCCACCCCGTGACCACCGGATTACTAATTGCACACGACGGAGAACACCAGCATACAGAAACGACAATGGACGGGTCGAAACAACCGCCGACGGTCGCCCATCTCACGAGTGTCATCGAAGCTGGTGAGCGCTCGGAAGCGATCACGTGTCTCGCCGTGGTGGAGACAGCAGCCCCGAGACGCAGGAAAGAGGCAGTGCAGGCCCTCCGGAATCTCACCGACGAGCAGCCAGAAGTAGTCACGCCAGTTCTTCCAGCGCTCACCCCGTTTCTCACCGACGACGAGCGAGCGGTCCGCCTGACGACAGCGAAATTGTTCGTCGCGGTCGCCGAGTCACACCCAGAAGCGGTCACATCGCTCGCCCCGGTACTCGCGGACCGTCTGGCTGACGACGACGAGTTTTACTACGTGCGTGCCCGCGCTGCCGAAGCGTTGGGCTACGTCGCACGTGAACGACCCAGCGCGGTGGATTCTCCCGAAGTGCTTGCAGACTTCCGGGTTGGGCTGTCGTTCGACGAACCAGCGGTCAAGGTGAAACTGGCGAAGGCGTTGGAATGCGTTGCACTGGGCAACCCTCGTCGACTCAGACATCACGTTTCGACCCTCGCCGAGCACCTCGACGACGACGAGGAACTCGTTCGGTATCACCTGTGTACCGCACTTGCTGCGGTTGGGTGTGACTACCCAGACGTGCTTTCGGACGCCAGCTCAGCCCTCATTGCCAGACTGTCAGACGAGAGCGCGTCAGTCCGTGGCCGTGCCGCAGAAGTACTCGGTCTCTGGCTCCGAGCGGCGTCCGAGACGCCACCGAATGTCCGCTCGGCACTGACCGAACTAGCCACGGACGATGACGCGTTCGTCAGACACCGAGCCAGTTTCGCCCGTAATTTGCCGGTCGACGAGACCGACGCGTTTGCCGAAGTCGGGACAGTCGACGGGCTCCGCGCGACGACCGAGGACGCCGTGACCGAAATCACGTCGCCGGATGGCGATGCAGCGTGTCCACACTGCGACCTGGCACTCCCGGAAAGTGGTCCACCACTCTGTCCACGGTGTGGGGCACCGCACTGACAGAGTTCGTCCCGCCTTACTGGCCGACTCGGTGAGCAGACAGTGATGTCGCAGGATGAGCGACTGTAGCGGTAGTACTGGGACCGTTCAAGACTTTTTGGCCAGCCTAAATTTCGAAACGGTTTTATACATTTAGGCAGGCCTAAAACATATGCAAGACAGGACGAACGGCGGCAGAGAACCGACACGACGAGATTACGTGAAGTACGGCGGGGCGATACTCGGCGGGACGCTCCTCGCGGGTTGTACCGGTGAATCGGACCCAACGGGTTCGTCCACCTCGGAACCGACGCAGACGCAAAAGGCGACCGACAGCGGGTCGAGTGCGACTGATAGCGAGACGACCACCGGGGACACGCCGTACTCGGTCTCGATGGCACCCGTAGGCGAGGTCACGTTCGACGCGGTCCCGGAACGCTGGGCCGCGTATGATGGCGGCTACGCCGACATGGCTGTGGCACTCGGGAAAGGCTCCGGACTCACGGGTATCGGTGGCGCAAGTCGGTTCTACACGTACGTGTACGACGAACTGCCGGGTGTGAGCGTCGACCGTGGAACCGTGGAGGCAAATCCCGAGGTCAGGACGAAAGAACAGTTCTACGAACTCGACAACGACGTGCACCTGTACGACCCACAGATGCTCGTCAACTGGTTCGATTGGGGCCAAGACGACGTCGACGAAATCACCAACAACGTCGCGCCCTTCGTTGGGAACCTCAACTTCCGGCGGTCCGACGACTGGCACGACTACCAGTACTACACGCTCTACGAAGCGTTCGAGAAAGTCGCCGCAGTGTTCCAAGAACAGGAGCGATACGCGGCGTTCAAAGAGCTTCACGACGAGTTCATCGCCGACGTTCAGTCCAAGTTGCCCCCGGAGGAGGAACGCCCAGCGGTGTTCCTCACCTTCGAAGGAACCGACGAGCCAGAGACCTTCTCGCCGTACCGGCTGAACGACAAAGGCACGAGCAAGAAGCAGTGGCGCGACCTCGGCGTCGGCGACGCGCTCGACGGCACCGACATCGACAACCTCAGCACGACCGACCGCGGGGAACTGGACTACGAAAACCTGCTCGAAATCGACCCCGAAGTGATTCTGGTCCGCGGCCACGAGCGTGATTCCGCATCTGCGTTCCGCGAAACCGTCCTCGGCTACATGCAGGACCACCCTGTCGGCAGCGAGCTATCGGCCGTCAAAAACGGACGGGTGTACCGCGGTGGCTACCTCTATCAGGGACCGATTCACAACCTGTTCCTGACGGAACGAGCCGCGAAGCAACTGTTCCCCGACATCTTCGGCGACGTGACGGGCGACGACGAACTGTTCGACCGACAACGAGTCGCCGACATCGTCACCGGGGACTTCTAAGCCAGTCGGCGAGTCGTCCGTGGGCCGATTTCGACGATAAACTACCCTCACTCGCCCCCTCCAGTGACGATACAGCGAAAGCCGACGTGGTTCGTCGACGTGTCGACCGGTTCGGGATAGCGGGCCGCCGGCCGGTATCTGCGGCAGTAGTTCGGGGCACACAGATGCGAGCCACCCTTCAGCACTTTTCGCGGAACCTGTGCTGCGTCGCGCGGGTCGACGCTACCAGCCTTGGTCCCACCCCGCGGGTTCTTCGGGGCACAGCACGGACTCGTCGCCTCGTCGGGGTGTCGCGGCTGGAACCAGTCGTCCGTCCACTCCCAGACGTTGCCGATAGTGTCGTACAGCCCGTACCCGTTCGCCGGGAACGAACCGACGGGCGAGGTGCCCACGTACTCATCTTCGGCCAAATTCTCCCACGGGAACAACCCTTGCCACGTGTTCGCCATGTGGTTCCCGTCGGGCGTGAACTCGTCACCCCACGCGTACGTGGCACCGTCGAGGCCACCCCGCGACGCCCGCTCGTGCTGGACTTCGGTCGGCAACCGTTTGCCAGCCCATCGCGCGTATCGCTGGGCGTCTTTGAAGGTGACGTGGACGACTGGATGGTCCAGCCGGTCCGTGATGTCGCTCTCGGGACCCTCGGGGTGTCGCCAGCAGGCACCGGGGACGTACTGCCACCACTGGCTGGGGTCCTGTAAGGGAACTGGCTCCGAAGGTGGTGTGAACACCGCCGACCCAGCCACCAGCAACTCCGGGTCCGCCTCGGGATAGTCCGCCGAGTCTGGGTCTCGTTCTGCGACCGTGACGTAGTCAGTCTCGTCGACGAACGTCTGGAACTGGGCGTTCGTGACTGGCGTCGCGTCCATCCAGAACCCCTCGACGCGGACGTCGTGCGCCGGTGCCTCTTCTGGATAATGGTCGTTCGACCCCATAGTGAACCGCCCACCAGGAACCCAGTTCATCCCCTCGGCGGGTGGCTGTCCGGGCGGCGCGTTCTCGACACGCATACTGTGTATAGTCCATCAATCGATTTACGCCCGAGCCATGATTTCCCCGTCGTCGTCTCCGTCCTCTCCTCGGTTGCGAATGGCCCGCTTTCGGCGTCTCCAGTGACGCCGTCTCATCGACGGTGCGTTCGAGCGAGAACCCATGCCGCGATGTGGTCCGCAGAAGACTTATCACGCAATTGGGAAACAACATCGGTATGCATTGGTCCCGGCGGCAGGTCTTGGCGAGCGTACTCGGAGGTGGGACACTGGTCCTTTCCGGGTGCAACACCGGCGCAACCCAAGACGACGAAAACACGCCATCCACGGCTGCTTCTCCCACCGACTCGACGACCACCGATACCGTCGAAACGACGAGTCCGGACTGGCACGTGCGGCCCGACACCGAACCAACCGCAGTCGAAACGGGTAGCTGCCAGAACGAGGAGTTCAAACGGATGAACTCCTGGGTAGACGACTCCGTCGCTTGGGGCGACGTTTCCGTGGATGGAACGCCGGTGTTCGCCCTCCGCGTCGAGTCTCTCAGTCACGGGTTCGGCGACACAGTCCGCATCGAACTCCGAAACGTCTCCGACGAGACGCGCGACATCGGGAACAAGCACAAATCGAACCTCTCACTGTTCACCGAAGACGGGTGGCGGGAGGTGCGGGGATTTTCGACGGGGACGGTACAACCAATCACCGATGGGGCACACCCCATCGAACCGGGTGAGCCCGTCGAGTGGGTGTTCCCGTTCTCGGCGGCAGGAATCGTCGAGATGAGCTATCCGTCGCATCGAGACGACCTGACTGTCTGTCCAGCACTTCGTCAGGGGCGGTATCGGTTTGCAACTGGTGCGACCCCCACGGGTGTCGCTGTCGGGTTCGACGTGACGGAGTGAATACACGGCGTCCGAGTATCACCCACCACCCTGTCTGCGTTTCTCACGGCACCACCAGACCTTTGTGTTCAGTCAGCGACGTCTCTCACGAAGCGTCCTATGACTCACCGGTACACGTGTCGTCCGGTGTTCGATCCGTGCTCGCCGCCGGCCGCGAAGCGGGCCCGATAGCTGCAGCATTCGGGTTCGTTTCGCTACGTTCTGTAGCCGCACTTCATCTAACGAAGACACACGTCCATGCCGACATCCACTGGGCCGTCGACACGCAGACACGGCTCACCTGACCACGTATCGCCGCTCGATTACCAGACGCATCGCTTGCGGTCGCACTCGCCCCTGCGACCCGAAACACTCGACCTGACCGACGGTGGTGGTCGTCGATGACCACCGCTGAAGCAACCACCGATGGTCCATCGCTGTGGCGCAATCGGGACTTTCGGCGCTACTTCGCCGGGCAGTTCGTGACGAACGCCGGGGACAGTCTCTACACCGTCGCCGTGCTGTGGCTCGTCTTCGAACTCAGCGGGTCCACGGTCCTCACAGGCATCGCGAACTCGCTGCTGTTGCTCCCGTGGCTCTTGCAGATACTCGCCGGGCCGGTCGTCGACCGGCTCCCACTCAAGCCGGTCCTCGTCGGGTCGCAGGTCCTACAGGGCGTCGTGGTCCTGGTCCTGCCACTCGCCGCCGCGATGGACCACCTGACCGTCGGTGTCTTGCTCGCGGTCGTCCCCTTCCTGACGATGGCGACACTGTTGATGGCCCCGATGCAGGCGACGCTCGTCCCACGTATCGTCCCCGAGCAGCGGCTGTCGAAGGCGAACTCCGCACTCGCGAGCGTGACGCTCGGCCTCGACATGGTGTTCGACGCGCTCGGCGGCGTGTTCATCGCCGTCTTCGGCGCGACGACGCTGTTCCTGTTCGACTCGGTCACGTTCGCTATCGCCGGTCTGCTGTTCGCAGGTATCGCGGTCAACTCGACCGACCACGCGGCGACAGCCGACGAGATCCCAACCAGTGCAACGGCCGACGACGAGTCGATACTCGGCTCGTACGTCGATGACCTTCGGGAAGGCATCGACATTCTCAGAGGAACCGTCTTCGTCGAACTCGTGCTCACTACGGCGGTCGCCAACTTCGCCATCGGCGTCACGCTCGCGATTCTTCCGGCGTTCGCCGACGGTATCGGTGGGGCCGCAGTGTACGGCCTGTTGCTCGGTGCCCTCGGTATCGGCCGGCTCGTCGGGTCGCTCCTCGGCCCCTATTTCGAACAAGTTCCGTACGGTCGGGTCAAGCTGGTCGGCCACTCGATCGGGGCGGTCTGCTGGATCGCCGCGGTGTACGCTCCGTCGGCGGCACTGACCATCGTCCTGTTTGGCCTTTCGTGGGTGCCCGCCGGTATTAGCGGCGTCCTCTCGTCGACACTGAACCAGACCGTCTTCCCGACCGACCTCCTCGGTCGCGTGTCGACGATCAAAGGCACCGCCTCCGGAGCGACGCTTCCCCTCGGCTCGCTCATCGGCGGTGTCATCGCCGCCGTGCTGGGGACGACCACGACGATGGGGCTGGCCGCGTTCGGCTTCGGGTTCACCGGCCTCTACGTTCTCCTGCGCCCGCGACTCCGACGACTGCCCCCAGTCGCCGACGCTGACCCGGAAGCGTTCGACGTGCAGTCGCCACGACGCGACGACGAGTAGACACTCGACGGGGTCATCAACCCATTTTTCGTAAGGCTACACGGAGGTGCACCTGCCATCGCTTCGGAAGTCGAGTTCAGCACCCTCTTCTCGTCGTACGGTTTAGAGCCAGAGATGACCACAATCGTTGCCGTCCGCCACGGTGAGACGACGTGGAACCGCGAGCGTCGGATGCAGGGATGGGCACCGACGCCACTCACGGATGTTGGGTGCGAGCAGGCCACCACCCTCGGCGGGGCGCTCGACACACGATACGACATCGACCGCATCTACTCCTCCGACCTCCACCGGACTGAGGAAACGACCGAACTGCTCCTCGACCACGTCGACGCACCAGTCACCTACGAATCTGCGTGGCGCGAGCACGACATCGGTATCTACCAAGGGCTGCCCGCCGACGAGATGTTCGAGCGCTTCCCCGAGTATGGGGTCTGGGAAGTCGGTGCGGAAGCAGCCTACAGAGAACCGGAAAGTGGGGAAACGCTCGCGTCAGTCCGTGAACGTGTCGTCGACCGTTGGGAGCGACTGCTGGTCGACTGTGAACCGTCCGAAACAGTCCTCGTCGTCTCCCACGGGAATCCGATTCGGTTCCTGCTCGGCCACGTGAAGGGGCTCGAACTCACGGCGGCGTTGGAGCAGTCGCAAGGGAACTGCGCTATCAACGAGTTCCAGTACGACCCCGACGCGGAGACGACGAAAGTCGTCTGCGAGAACGAGACCGACTACTCCTGAGTCGATACGTGTTACCTCTCGGACAAAACTAAAACCCCGTGCCGCGTAGGTCGCGTATGGAGGAACATCGACGCGACGAACTCCTCGACCAGTTACGGCGGTCGAGTGCTCGCGTGGGAGGTTCGATGCCGGAATCGGTCGTCCTGAACGACGAAACGGTCCCACTCCAGCAGTTCTACTTCGAGGTTTCCGGTAGGGACCAACTGTCCCCTACGGAGAGCGAGCGTGTCGAAGAAGTACTACGATTCTTGCGGCGTGAACGACTGCGACTGGTCCAACTCGTCGAGAACGACGAGGTCGACTACGAGACTGGCACCGAACTGGTCACGACGGTCGCGAACCTCGAACGAGCCATCAACGCGTTCGAGTCACTCGAAGGGTCGAGCATCGGGGAAGAACTACGGCAGAAGAAAATCCAGTCGGCCAGAGAATTGGTCGACATGATGCGGTCGTTCGGCGTCTGAGGACGAACCTTCAGCGCGTCGGACCTACACGAGCTGATACTTCGGCGGCGACCACTGGTCATGGAGAGTCAACACAGCCAAGCAGTGTTACCCATCAGTATAACTGGATAGTCTGAATCGGTGGGGTGGGTGGTGTGACTGTTCTGTCCCACTCTTCAGCGCAGCCCAGCTCGCAGCCCCACTGCACAGAATGGCTGTAGAGATACCCCGAATATTACACTGAGTAGTGTAACCGTTCAATGTAACTCACTGGTATGTCTCGAAGGTAATACCACAGAGCACGCCCCCGCACCAACATTAGTTCTGGATACCCGAATAGTATTACTACTCAGCCAAACTTTTCAGTATAACCAACAGACAGCGAGCGGATTTGTCGAAAGTGAGACCGCGAATATAGAGAGTTTCATCCCAGTCATTCAGAAATTCATACCGTTCTAGGCTCGCAGTCTCGCCTGACCGACTGCCCAGTTACCCTGTAGTGACTCACCAGTCAGCGTCACCCAACAGTCAGCCACACCGACTGTCGAGAGAGTATAGCCAGACCACCGAGCCAGAGCCACCAACCAGCAACACTGTTCAGTAACACTGGCCAGCTACACTTACCAGTAACACTGAGCAACAAACATGCACAGACAACATGACTGTCTGGGCAGGATTTATTACGCGACACACTGAACGGCCAGTCATGATTACGTTCACGACGTACTCGGAAGCGGGTGGGGTCGGCAAGACGACACTCGCAGCCAACCTGGCTGTCGCGCTCGCGCGACAGGACCTCGACGTGCTCTGCATCGACCTCGACCCACAGGAGGGAAGTTTGAGCTACGTCTTCGACGTCGACGACGACCGCGACGACGGGAGCGCAGACAATCTGGTACGTCACATCATCGGCCGGCCGAAGGGGGACTTCGACGACCTCGTCAGAGAGACCGAACACGGCATCGACGTGGTTCCGGGCCACAACATGCTCGAGAATCTCACGGCGAATTTGATGCGAGCGGCCGAGATGGAAGAGGACATGCACCCCGACTCGGACTACGAGTGGCCCAAGCACGAACAGCTCCACCGAGTCCTCGCGGAGAACGACGTACCGAGCCAATACGACGTCATCATCTGTGACCCGCAGGCGACCGCGGGGGACGCACTGTACAACGCAATCTACGCGACGCGGTCCATCCTGCTCCCGGTCGAACTCTCTGGAAAGGGAGCACTGAGCATCAATGGTTTGGAAGACCTCGTCGACGGCCTCGAACGTGGCGTCGGTATCAACGTCGGTGTCCTCGGTGTCGTGCCGGTCGGGTTCAAGCGCACGAACACGCAGCAAAATCACCTCGAAGAACTCGAAGAGTCGACGTTCGAGATACCGGCCGTCCTCAAAGAACGCGCCAGCCTCATGCAGAACATGTGGGATTACCAAGCGTCTGCGTACACGGTCCTCGAAGACCACCGTGAGCCGAACGGGGACTACGAGCTCGACACGCTGGAGAAGTTCGACGGGCTTGCCGACCACATCCGCCGCCAGTTCGGGGTGATCGAAGCATGAAGACCGGCGCAGGCGACGACCCGTTCGCGGACCCATTTGAAGAGGAACCCGAAGAGGAACCGGATGGAGAAGCAGAACCAGAGCCTACAACTGAACTCGACGAGGCCGATTCCTCCGGCAGCGACGAGTCGACCGACGACGAGTCCGTGGAGAACGATGTGCCCGTCGAGACGACGAGTGACGAATCGGCAGTGGCCGAATCCGACGAGGGAACGAGCGATGATTCGCTGTCTCCGCAGGACATCCCGTGGGTGCTTCGCCGAGGTGCGGTCAAGGAAGACCGCGACAACGTCCACCAGTTCTTCCTGCGCGACGAGTACTCCGAGCGGGAGGACGAACTCCGGAGCGAAATCGCCGACCACCTCGACATGCGGACCAAAGACGTGAAGAAACTCGACCTCCGCGAGGCGATGGTCGCAACCGCCGACCCCGAAGCCATCGCGGCGGAACTCGAGTCGTGGGGCTACGAATACCTGAAGTGAAACCACGGGCAGTAAACTGTATTTCGCGATATCGTTTGCTTCCCCAGCATCGAACCTCGGTGTTCGTTCACAGCGTCGAGAGCGACATCTCGGAGTAGCACGCTGACCCCTGCTCTTTTTCTAACCGAGCAGAGAACCGTCATGCATGTCGAACATCACCGTCCTGCTGCTCGGCGAGAACAGTATTCACGACTTCGACGAGAAGGCCCCACACATCGAGCGAGCACTCGGCGACGATGCCGAGGTGACGGTCTCGACGGACATTTCGGCGCTCGAATCGCTCGCCGAGTACGATGTGGTCGTCGACTATCTGACCGACAGCAGGCTCTCGTCCGCAGCAGTAGACGGATTGCGGTCGTTCGTCGCCGACGGCGGTGGCTACCTGCCGATTCACTGTGCCGCCGACCTCACCAGCTACATCGACGACGACGGCGAGTTCACCAGCCGCGAGACGCCACATCCCGAACTTCGGGAACTCGTCGGTGGGCACTTCGTCTCTCACCCCGAGATATCGACGTTCACCGTCACCATGACCGATTCGACACACCCCGTAGTCGACGCTCTCGACGACTTCGACGTTCTCGACGAACCGTATCAGGTCGACGTGGACGAAGACCGGGTTCGCGTCCTCGCACGTATGGACCACCCCGACCTCGACGAGCACTATCCGGTTGTCTGGGTACACGAGTACGGTAACGGGCGCATCTGCTACAGTTCGCTCGGACACACCGACGAAGCACTGGACCACGAGAGCCACCACGAACTCCTGACGAACGCGGTGCGGTGGGTAGCAGGCGCGTAGGGGGCCACAGCAGCCGTTCAGGAGTCAGTCCACGAACGACGGTGAAACCGGCTCGGGGCGGTCGAGCGTCGAATCGAGTTCGACGTGCTCACCCGACTCCGACGCCGCCCGAATGCCGGACAGTATCTCCAATACGTGGCAGGCGAGACGGCCGTTCGCGCGGTGGTCTCCGTCGTTCCGAATCGCACGCGCCATGTCCGCGACGCCGAGTCCACGACCAACCGCGTGGTCGTGCGTCGGTTCGACGGTCTCGGTCTCCTCGCCGTCACGCTGAATCGCGACACGGCCGGTGAACTGGTTTGGGTCTGGCAGTTGTAGCGTGCCCCCCGTCCCGTAGATTTCGAAGGCTGGAGTTGGGAACGTCGACCGGCCAGCCCCGTCGAAACTCGTCGTCAGGGTCGCCGTCGCGCCGCGTTCGAAGTCGACGATGCCGGTCTCGTGCGTCGGCACCTCGACGGGAATCGTCTCGCCGTGGCGCGGTTCACTCGTAATCGTCCGTTCGGTCGTCGTTTGCGAGACGGACCCAGTGACTCTGCTCGCTGGTCCGAGGAGTGAGACGAGCGCAGTCACGTAGTAGGGCCCCATATCGAACAGCGGGCCGCCGCCCTCGCGGTAGAAGAGGTCGGGGTTCGCGTGCCAGGACTCGTGACCGCCGGAGACCCAGACCGCCGTGGCACCGACGGGTTCACCGATGTGACCGTCATCGATGACCGACCGGCAGGTCTGCAACCCAGTCCCGAGGAAGGTGTCTGGTGCACCGCCGAGTCGAAGACCGGCCGCCTCGGCTTGGTCACGAATCGAGACTGCCTCGTCGTGACTCACTGCGAGCGGTTTCTCGACGTAGACGTGTTTGCCGGCGTCGAGAATCTGTTTGCACGTTCCGGCGTGGACCGCTGGCGGCGTGAGGTTGACGACGAGTTCCACGTCGTCGGTGGCGAGGAGTTCGTCCGGTTCGTAGCCGGTGAGCCCGTACTCGTCGGCGGTCGCGGTCGTACGCTCGGGGTCGAGGTCGGCGCATGCCACGATGTTGTAGCTGTCGAACTGCACCGCGTTTTCGATGTAGGCGGCGCTTATCGTCCCGCAGCCGAGCACGCCGACGGTGAGCGGTTGCATACCACTCCGGGCACAGGCCACCGGCTAAGTCCTTCTGTTCGGTGCAGTGTCTGCGGGTGCTCGAGAAGAGGGAGGCGACGATGCAGCGTCGGAGCCAGTGTCACCGAATATCGCTACTGAGGCGACCGTTCGAAGACGGGAACGGGCCGCCCGTCGGCCGTCATGACGTCGACGAGGGAAACCGAATCTCCGATAGAGACGACCGGTCCTCGAATTCGGGCTGTACACCGAGCTTCCTCGCCGAGCGAGACGACTGCGACCTGATACGGCCCGTCGTGTCCCGGCGGGGGGACTGCGATGGTCGTCTCCGTGTACACGACGCCGTCTTGTGGCAGTTCGACCACCGACAGCGAGCGCGACCGACAGCGGGAACACGCAGCCATCGCCGCCGCCGTCTCGTGCCCACAGTCCTCGCATCGCTGTCCCAGAATCGTCTCGTCTCGGAGCGCCTGTTGCCGGTCTTTTTCGGTCAACGTCCCATCTAGGGGCTTCGGCGACGGCGTCATCGTGCCGCCTCCACGACCGTCACGACGGTCGTCGCAGCGTCGCCACCGAGGTTGTGTGCGACGCCACACGTCGCATCGGCGACTTGCCGGTCGCCAGCGTCACCCCGGAGCTGCTCCGCGAGTTCGACCAACTGAGCGGTCCCAGTCGCGCCGATTGGATGACCCTTCGCCTTGAGACCACCACTAGGGTTGACCGGCACATCGCCACCGAGTCGAGTGCGCCCTGCTGCCGCAGCCGGCCCGCCGTCGCCGTCTTCGAACAGGCCGATGGCTTCCGTCGCCATCACCTCGGCCCCCGTGAAGCAGTCGTGGACTTCGGCGAAGTCGATGTCTAACGGGTCGATTTCGGCCTGTTCGTACGCCGCTGCGGCGGCGTCTCTAGCGGACTGTGTCGTCGAGGGGTGAACCTTCTCTGCGAGCGGGACGAGGTCGGTGGCGTGGCCCACGCCCGTCACGTCGACGTGTGTCCCGTTGAAGCTCTCGGCGTGTTCGTCGCTGACCACGACGAGTGCCGACGCACCGTCGGAGAACGGACAGCAGTCCATGAGTCTGAACGGATCTGCGATGACTGGACTCTCCAGAACGTCTGCGACGGTAACGTCGTCCCCGAAATGTGCCCGCGGGTTGAGACTCCCGTGATAGTGGTTCTTCACCGCGACGGCGGCGAGTTGTTCTTCGGTCGTCCCGTGTTCGTACATGTGACGCTTCGTGAGGAGCGCGAACACGCCCGGGAACGTGAGTCCAGTCGGTTGCTCTGCCTCACGGTGTGACGCACTGGCGAATATCTCGGTCATATCCGCGGTCCCGAGTCCCGTCTTCGGTGTACACCGCTCGACGCCGCCGACGAGGACCACGTCGTGGAGTCCGGCCTCGACCGCCTGAACGGCGTTTTTGAACGCGTTCGACGATGTCGCACAAGCGTCTTCGAAGCGCTGGCACGGAACCCCGGCGAGGCCGAGATGCGACGCCAGTTTGGGTGCCAGATGCGTGTCGTTCTCCGTCATCCCGCCCATGGCGTTCCCGAAGTAGAACGCGTCGACCTCACCCGTCGAGACGCCGGCGTCGTCCAATGCGGGAAACGCCGCCTCCGTGAACAACTCGGCGAGTGTCCGGTCGTGGACGCCGAACGTAGTCATGCCAGTACCGACGATGCTTGCTCGTGCCATCTATACCCAATCGAAGAGAAGTATCGTGATAAACCTGTGTCTCCACGCAATCCGCGGGTGTGACTACGTCTATGCTGGTATGTCCGGACCGCCCTGGTTGGCCCACTGTTCGTGTTGTTCGTGTGGCTCGTACCGGGCGAGACCTGTTTCTGCGAACAGTTCGGCAAGCGTGTCGTAGGTGCGCTGATAGCCGACGCCGGCGGCCAGTTCCGTCGGGCCGACCGGGAACCCGGCTCCGAGGACGAGTCCCTCGTCCACCGTCTCTGGCGGAGCGACGTCAGCCGCGACCAGCTTCGCCGTCTCGTTGATTGCCACGGCCACCAGTCGGTCGCGAACGACGGTCCGGCCCTCGTCGACCGGAATCGACGCACCGCCGTCCTCCCAGTCGTAGAAGCCGCGGCCGGACTTTTTGCCGAAGTCGGCATCCTCGACTCGTGCCGTGAACTGCGGACAGGAACGATAGCCGTCGCCGAGTGTCGCCGCCATGTAGTCGAGCACGTCGACGATGACGTCGATACCGATCTGGTCGAGCAGCTCGAAACAGCCCATCGGTAGTTCGAGGTCGTGCTTTGCGGTGCTGTCGACCTCGGCGACGCTCGCGGCGTCCATCTCGACCAGCCAGCCCGCTTCGTTCAACAGCGGGACCAGCACCCGGTTGACGACGAATCCCGGTTCGTCTCTGTGCACTCGAATCGGGGTCTTCTCGAACGAGTCGACGAGTGCTGTAGCGCGGGCGAGCGTCTCTTCACTGGTCTGCTCTCCGGCGACGACTTCGACAAGCGGCATCCTGACTGGCGGGTTGAAGAAGTGCATCCCACAGAAGTCTGCAGGGCGGTCGGTCGCCGCGGCAAGTTCCGTTATCGAGAGCGTCGACGTGTTCGTTGCGAACAATGCGTCTGCGGGGGCGTGGTCGACCACCTCGGCGAACACCTGTTTCTTCAGGTCGAGTCGCTCGGGGACGGCCTCGATGACGACATCCACGCCGTCGAGTGCCGTGCCGAGGTCGACGATGGGTTCGATACGTTCGAGAGTCGCAGTCGCTTCGTCGTCGGTCAGGCGACCGCTCTCGGCGAGTTTCTCGACACTCCACGTGAGTCGGTCGTAGCCCCGACCGACCGTCTCCTCGTCGATGTCTCTGAGACGGACTTCGTAGCCCGCTAGTGCGGCGACTTCGGCGATGCCGTGGCCCATGCTGCCGGCACCGAGGACCGCGATACTAGTCACATCTGGTGGCGATGCACTCATCGTGGGACCCCTCGACCGATGACCATCTCAGTCACAGTCTCCGGCGAACAGGTAGTAGTCGGTGTGCTTGACGACGAGGGAGTCAGCCGAGGCGGCGACCCCGCCGTCGGCGCACAGTCGCTGATTCGTCTCGGCGAGTTCGGCGAGTCGCTGCTGGCAGTCCTCGTCGAGTTGGTCGTAGTCCAGGAGTTCGATGTTGGCCGCGAGGTCGGCTGGATCTACTGCTTCTAAGTAGGTGATAGTACGCGTCATGGTGGGGTAGTGGCGACGCTCGGTCGGGACTCGCCGACCGGTCGTACACACAGACACTCGATACCCCACCACTTAACACTGTGTGCTGTGACAACATGGGTCGTTTGTGGTCGAGCCGAGGAGCACGTCGCGTCCACCCCGGCGTTGATTATTTGTACTCATCCCGTGTGTACACGAACGATGCAGACGTACGAAGACTTCGCCAGCGTGAGCCTTACGCTGGAGGACCAGTCGGACTGGCTGCTCCCGACGGTCCTCGAACGGCAGGCCGAAGAACGGACCGAGGAGACGTTCCTTCAGTGGGAGACGACGGACCGGACCGTCACCTTCGGCGAGACGAACCGAATCGTGAATCGACTCGCGCACGGACTGCGCGAGTGGGGTGTCGAGAAGGGCGACCACGTCCTGTTGATGTTACCGAACTCATTGGAGTACGTCTTCCTGTGGTTCGCACTCAGTAAAATCGGTGCGGTCGAGGTACCAGTCAACACCGGCTACAAGCAGGGGACGTTCACACACGTGGCGAACCTCACAGACTCGGTGTACGGCGTCTTCCACGACTCCTACGTCTCGCGGGTGCTGGCCGTCGAGGACGATCTCGATTTCCTCGAGAGCGTGGCCGTCCTCGGCGACGACGTGCCGGACACGAGCGACTCCGCCTTCGCATTCGCCAGCTACGAGGACCTGCTGACCGACGACGACACCACGCCCGCAGCAGACCTCGCGTTCCACGACGTGGCCTCCATCATCATGACCTCGGGGACGACCGGCCCCTCGAAGGCGATACAGAAGACGTACGGCCACCAGTACTTCTTCGCCGAAGAGTGCGTGAACCTCGTCCAGTTGACCGACGACGACGTGTACATGACCGGGAACCCGCTGTTCCACAGCAACGGGCAGGTACTCGTCGTCCTCCCCGCGCTCATCGCGGGCGCGAAGCTCTGTCTGTTCGAGAAGTTCTCCGCGTCAGGTTGGGTCGACCGACTCCACGAGACCGGCGCGACCGTCTGTAACTTCCTCGGGTCGATGATGGACTTCGTCTACCAGCAGCCAGAACGAGACATCGACGACCAGAACGACCTTCGCTGTCTGTTCGCCGCACCGACCGCCTACGGCATCCAGGAAGAGTTCGAAGCCCGATACGGCATCGAGTACATCTCCGAGGTCATCGGGACGACCGAGACCTCGATGCCGATTCTGGCCCCCTACGGCGTGGAGCGACCCGAGGGCGCGGCCGGGTTGTTGCTGTCCGATTTCTACGAGGTGCAACTCGTCGACCCCGAAACCGACCAACCCGTCGAGACGGGGAAGATGGGCGAGTTCGCGATTCGACCGAAGCGGCCGTGGTTGATGACGCCGGGGTACTACGGGATGCCCGAGAAGACCGTCGAAGCCACGCAGAACTGCTGGTTCCACACGGGCGACGGTCTCAGACGGGACGAAGACGGCTGGTACTACTTCGTCGACCGGATGGGCGATACGCTCCGTCGCCGCGGCGAGAACATCTCGACGTACGATGTGGAACAGCCGATACTCGACCATCCAGCGGTCGAGGAGTGCGCAGTGGTCGGCGTCCCAGCCGAGGAGGAAGGCGGCGAGGACGAGGTGAAAGCGTTCGTCGTGTTCAAAGCCGACGAGTCCGCGACCGCGGTCGAACTGACCGAGTGGTGCGACGACGCGTTGCCGTACTTCATGGTGCCGCGCTATCTGGAGTTCGTCGACGAACTGCCGAAGACCTCGAACGAGAAGATTCAGAAAGCGAAGCTCAGAGACCTCGGGAACTCGGCGGCGACCTGGGACCGGGAGGAGTCCGATGTCACCCTCACCAGATGACGGCAGCGAGAGCGACACGCTGTCAGCACGTGTCGCCCGACTGGAGGCGAGAGGAGCACTGAAAGAGCTCAAAGCTGCGTACTGTTACAGCATCGACGCCCGCGACTGGGACCGCCTTCGTTCGCTGTTCACCAGCGACGCCGTCCTCGACTTCGGTGGACTCGGCACGTACGAGGGCGACGACGGCCTCGACCGGTTCGTGCGTGAGTTCGTCGAAGCGAACCTCGATGGGTCCGCACACATGGTCCATAACCCAGTGCTCGACGTTGACGGCGACACGGCGACCGGCCGCTGGTACGTCGAGTCGCCGGTCACCTACGCCGACGGCTCGGGTGGCTGGCGACAGGGTGTCTACGACGACGAGTACCGACGGGTCGACGGCGAGTGGCGGTTCGCGTCGGTTCAGATGCGCTTTCTGTACACGGCCGACTTCGGCCCTGACGGCTGGCCGGACGTGTCGCTCGTCCGTGGCGGGCAGGACACGCTCTAAGCGGTCTCTGGACTCGATCTCTCTATTCGTCGTCCCAGTCGTAGAACCCGTGTCCGGATTTGACGCCGTAGTCACCGGCTCTGACCATCTTCTTGACCACCTGCGGCGGTCGGTACACGTCCTGTCCGAGTTCCTCTGCGAGGTACTCCCCGACCTCGACGCGAACGTCCCAACCGTTGTAGTCACCGAGTTTCAGCGGCCCCATCGGGAAGTTGTAACCGAGTTCCATCGCGGTGTCGATGTCTTCGGCAGAGGCGACGCCCTGCTCGACCATGCGCGCGGCCTCCATCCCGAGGACCAGTCCGAGGCGCGACGTTGCGAAGCCGGGGAAGTCGTCGACGAGGATACTCGTCTTCCCGAAGTCGTCCGCGATGGCTTCGACGGTCTCGACCGTCTCGTCGCTCGTGTGGTGGCCCGTGATGAGTTCGACCAGCTTCATCTTCACCGGCGGGTTGAAGAAGTGCGTGCCGACGACGCGCTCGGGATGGTCGGTCACGCTCGCGATTTCGGTGATAGAGAGCGACGACGTGTTCGACCCCAACACCACGTCGGGGTCGGTGTTCGCGTCGAGTTCCTCGAACACGCTGTGCTTCAACTCCATTTTCTCCGGGACGGCCTCGACGATGACCTCGGCGTCCGCGGTGACGACGTCGATGTCGGTCGTCCCCGTGGCGCGGTCGAACACCGCGTCGGCGTCCTCGACGAACCCGCCGTCTTCGGCCTCTCGCAGGTTGGTCTCGATACGGTCGAGGCCAGTCGAGACGAGGTCGTCGTCGATGTCGCGAATGACGACGTCGAACCCTTGCTGTGCGGCGAGTTGGGCGATACCGCTGCCCATCGTGCCTGCTCCGATGACTCCGATGGCTCTGTCTGCCATAGTACAACCGTTTCGACGTGGTGTGATAACAGTTACCCAGACGGCGGGCGCTCCGCCCCAGTCGTGACAGTGAAGCGTCTCGTCACTCGCCCGTTCAACGTGGGAGTCTCGCAGTCACGGTCCCGTCGACCGCGACTGACCCGTCTTCTTTCGTGAGTGTGACCTCGAACGTGACCAGTCCGTCGCCGTCTTCGATGCGTTTGTCGGCGACGGTCGCCGACGCGGTCACCGTCTCGTCTTCGAACACCATGTCGTGGTAGCTCGATTCGAACGACCGGAGGTCCCCTGGCGACGCCAGCACGTCGTAGACACACTGGAAGATGTAGGAGAGGTTCGCCGGTCCCTGATTCAGCCGACCGGGGAAGCCGAGAGCCGAACTCGCCTGTGGGTCGTAGTGGACCGGATACGGGTCTTGCAGTATCGCGGCGATGAGCTTCATGTCGGTCGCGTCGACGTCCTCGACAGTCCTGTCCGGGAGCGAGTCGCCCGGTGAAAGGTCTTCGTACTTCATGCGTCGAAGAGGACTACGTCGAACGAGAGATCGTACACCGGTTCGCCGGCCGTGGTCGTCACGTCGTACTCGAACGTGACGAAGGTGAGTTCGCCGCGCGAGCCGTCTTTGGTCGCGACGTTCGGGATGTAGCCGGAGACGTGATACGGCTCGTGGACCCGAATTGGCTGGTTGAAGTCAGCATCGAGTCGTGCGAGTGCCGCACCCTCTTTCCAGTCGGGGGCGACGTTTCCGAGCGTGCCCTCGATGCCGCCAGTCGCGTCGACGGCGAGGTGCTGGCACATCGTCGGTGGGACGAGTTGGCCAGCCTCCCCTTGCTCGGTCGCGGCGTCACCATAGCGAAAGGCCGCCTCCTCGTTTCGCGTCGCGTCCGCCCAGAGGAACGCTTGCCAGGATTCGATGGTGAGTTCACCATCGGGCAGGCTCGTCCCTTCCAGTTCGGCGAGTTCCATGGTCTGTTTCACTCTTCATCGGGTGTCCCCAAATACGTTCGTGCGGTCCGCCTCGTCGACGCCAGTTCTTCGGACTGACGCATCGAAACCGGTCTACTCACCGGTGCGAGGATTTATGCGACGAGCCGACGAGTTCGGAATGCGTACGCATGAACTTCGAGCTAAGCGAAGAGCATAAACTGATGCAGTCTGCTGTGAAAGACATTGCCTCACAGTACGACTCCGAGTACTGGCAGGACGTCCACGAACACCAGCGAGTCCCCGAGGAGATATTCTCGGACCTCGCCGAAGGGGGCTGGTTCGGTATCCCCATCCCGGAAGAATACGGCGGACAGGGGATGGGCCTGTTCGACACGGCCATCGTCATGGAAGCACTCTGTGAGGCCCACGCCTGGGAGACGACGTTCCGGTTCACCATGAGCACCGTCTTCGGCGGGACCACACTCGTCGAGAACGGCACAGAAGCCCAGAAAGAGAAATACCTCCCGGGCATCGCGAACGGCGAAGACGTGTGGGCACTCGGGCTGACGGAGCCAGACGCCGGCCTCAACTCGTCCAGCCTCACGACGAGGGCCGAGCGAGACGGCGACGGCTGGGTCATCAACGGACAGAAACAGTGGACCTCCGGGATGGAGTTCGCCGACCACCTCCTGTTACTTGCCCGAACGACACCGAAAGACGAGGCCGGGTCGCGCACCGAGGGACTGACCATGTTCGTCGTCGACCCCGAACACGAGGCCCTCGACTACCGAGAGATTCCTCTCGACATCTACTTCACCGAACCGACATACGACGTATTCATCGAGGACCTCGCCGTCGACGAGTCACAGGTTATCGGGGAAGTCGGGCAGGGTCTCTACCAGATCTTCGGGATGCTCAACAACGAACGCGTCACCGCCGGTCTCTCGTCGTGGGGTGCCGGGAAGGAAGCACTCGACACGGCGGTCCAGTACGCGAAAGACCGCGCCGTCTGGAACGAGCCAATCGGTGCCCATCAGGCCATCCAGCACCCGCTCGCGGAGGCACACGCAGAGATGGAGAGCGCACGGACGTCGCTTCGAGAGGCTGCGTGGAAATACGACAACGACGTTGGGAACGTCGCCGAGGCGTCGAACGTCGCGAACTACCTCGCCGGAAAGGCCGCGTGGAACGCGACCGAGGCGGCGATGACTACGCTCGGCGGCATGTCCGCGAGCGCCGAGATGGGCGTGGCCGCAGCGTGGGGCGTCGCCAGACACCTCCGGACCGGACCGGTCTCCGAGGAGATGATACTCAACTACATCGGGCAGCACAGCCTCGGTCTCCCGCGCTCGTACCAGATGTAGACGCCCCGGTTTTTCTCACACGATGTTGGACGCGGCACGCCCGTGTCTCGATGTGGCGTACTCGGTTCGATAGCTGCTGCACTGGCTTCGGCGAGGTTTGAGTCTACGATGGAGAAACCCGAAAATCAGGAGACAGCGGTGGTACGAGTGGCTGAGTGAGACGGCCGATAGTTCGCAGCCTTGGCTGCACACGGCGGACTCGACCGGTTCGCTGCTTCCTCGCTATGGTGTCTGGCGAGTGCTCTGCTCGTCTCGTTTTCGCACGATGCTTCGCTCAGACCTGTCGCACACGGCTATCCTCGGAGACCTCCCAGCTTTCCACGTCCTCTCTGACGATCTTCCCGGTCGTGCTCCGGGGCAGGTCCTCAGGGCTGACGATTTCGAGGTAGTTCGGCAGTTTGTAGTTCGCGATGCGGTCTTCGAGCATCGCCATGAGTTCGTCCTTGTCGAGTTCGTCCGGTTGCGTCGAACTGACGATGACGCGGGGCACCTCGCCCCACTTCTCGTCGTCGACTCGCACGGCGATGGCGTCCTCGACCAGTTCGTTCTCCAGCAGGATGTCCTCGATTTCGGCGGGGTAGATGTTCTCCCCACCGCTCTTGATGAGGTACTTGCGGCGGTTGATGAAGTCGAGCATCCCGTCGTCACGTCGCTCGAACATGTCCCCGGTTCTGAACCAGCCGTCGTTGAAGTCGGACTCGTTCGCCTCTGGGTTGTTGATGTAGCCGCTACAGAGTGCGGGACCGCGGACCGCCAGTTCGCCGACGTCGCCCTCGTCGACCTCGTTCCACGACTCGTCGATGAGTTTCGCGTCCGTCCACGTCGACTCGATCTTCGAGAGGTCCTCTGTCTTCGGGTGGACACCGGGTTGGATGTGGTGCCCGCCAGAGGTCCCGTGACCGATTTCGGTCGAGCCGTAGGAGTTGATGAACGGCATGTCGAAGCGTTCGGTGACGCGCTTCACCTTCTTCGGGTCCACGAGGTCGACGAGGCCGCCGATGTGGCGAATCTCGCGGAATTCGTCGACGGACGTACCGCTCTCTTCCATGTAGTCGAAGAAGGTACTGATGGTGCCCGGGAGGAGGACGAACCAGCTTATCGCTTCCCCGTCTTCTTTGAGAATCTCGACGATTCGCTCCGGGTCGAACCCGTCGATTGGGTAGAACGTCCCGCCGAGGATGGCCGTCGTCGGGAGCCAGTCCGCGGTCACGATGTGGCACATCGGCGACCACGCGAACTCGGAACTCCCCTTGTTCAGTTCGAAGTCGGTGATGGTCTTGTACGCCCGCGCCATCCAGGCGCGGTGACTGATGACCGCGCCCTTGGGCATCCCCGTGGTGCCGGATGTGTAGAGGACGACGAGTCCTTGCTCGGGGTCGACCGACCCCGGCTCCAGCGGCTCCGACGTATCGCCCATCTCCAGCAGTTTCTGATACGAGACCGTGTCGTCGCTCTCGTCGGTGTCGTCGAACGCGAGGTACTCGGGCTGTGCATCGGAGTCGTCGGTCGCCCACCGTCGCTTCTCCTCGAATCGGTCCGAGGCCATGATGTAGTCCGCTTCGACGAGGTCGATACAGTGTGTCAACTCCGTCTTCTCGATGCGCCAGTTGAGTGCTGCGGTAAGCGTCCCGAGTTTCGCACTGGCGTAGTACAGGACGATGATCTCCGCACGATTCTCAGCGAGCATCGCGATGGTCGTCTCGTTCGGTGTCACCCCCATTTCCAGCAGGCCGTTCGCGAGTCGGTTCACCCGGTCGTTCAGCTCGTCGTAGGTTATCTCCTCGTCTTTCGTCTTCACCGCCACGTCGTCGCCGTACATTCGCGCCGACTTTCGAACCAGGTCCCCCACGGTGAAGTTCCTGCTCGCGTCGACGAACGAGTCGTGATTCTGTACCCCAAGCTCGAAGTTGGCGTCCATACACCCTGAAAGTTGTTAACAAGGGTTATAATATTTTCCCAGCAGATAGCCGCTCACACCGACGACGAGGAGTCTCGGTTCCCAGACGAACTGTAACTCAGACGACTGAACTAGCGACGGCCTCAGATGAATTCCGACGCATGGGCGTCTTCGTCGGCGACGGAGAACTCGTCTCCGTCTCGCTGCAGTACACCGTGGTCGGCGAGGTGTGCGAGGTGCGCGTGTGCTTCGCCCACGCCGTGCAGCACGTGTTCGTTCTCCAGCGACCCGAACAGCGCAGACGCGACAGCCCAGACAGACGACGGGCCACGGTCGTCCAACACTTCGACGACTCGTTCGGAGCGCTCCCGATGATGGTCGAGTATATCGTGTGCGCGTGCAGCTGGGTCGTGAATCGCTTCCCGATGCCCGGGCCAGACGGTGTCGAAGTTTCGGTCGGCGATTCGTTCGAGCGAGTCGACGTAGCGAGCGAGTGGGTCGTCGACGCGCAGGTCGGCTCCACCGACGTTGGGGGTGTAGACCGGGAGAAGTGCGTCCCCGAGGAACGCTTCGGGGCCGTGGTCACCTTCGAACGCGAACCCGATGTGGCCGAGGGTGTGCCCCGGTGTGTGGAACACTTCGAGGTCGCAGTCGTCGAACGAGAGAACCGCACCGTCTTCGAGCGGGGTGACCGCCGCGGAGTCACCCGCCAGCGCGTAGCCGCCGTCTATCGTCTCGAAGAGACTCTCTCTTTCTCGTGCTGGCACCCCGCAGGCGGCGACGAACGACTCGTGGCGGTCGCGGAACTGTTGGACCGCACCGGGGTCGCGTTCGACCAGCGGGACGTCCAGTTCGTGGGCGTAGACGGTCGCGTCGCTCACCTCTTGCAACCGTGCTGCGAGGCCAGCGTGGTCGTAGTGCCAGTGCGTGACGAGGACCGCGTCGAGGTCCGCAGGGGCGAAACCGAACGACTGGAGGCCGTCGCGGAGTTGGTGCCAGCAGTCCGCCGAGGAGACGCCGGTATCGACGAGAACCGTACTCGTCTCCGTTTGGAGCAAGTAGACCGAGTTGTCACCTTCGAACTCGGGACTGTCTAGTGAGATTCTATCCATAGGGTGTGTATCGAGGTGGGCATTGGTAAAAACGATGGCCTGTAGCAGGTGGTGGTACGGCGATGACGGATGGCTGTGAGGCGTCGCTGCCGCGGTGACGAGTCGGTACAGCCGGACTCAGATAGCCATCGGCTCTTCGGCCCAGCCCTCGCTGTACGGCGAGAAGTACTTCGCGTCGTAGGTGAGCTTGCCGATGAACCACTCGTCGCCCTGTTTCTCGAAGTCGACCGTGTAGAATCCGGCGAGCCACGCCGCTCCGATTCCCTCGACCTCCTCTAACCCGAGGAAGTGCCAGCGACCGGTCGCGGTGTCACCGTCGACGGTGACCCACGGGTTGAGCGCGAGGTGGAAGGAGTCGAGGATGCCTGTCTCGCCCTCGATGTATCCCGAGAGGAACTCTCGGACCTCTTCTTTGCCTTCGTAGTAGCCGAAGTCGCCGTAGTCGATGTCGGCGTCGTCGGTCATGAGTTCGAGGACGCCTTCGAGGTCGTGTTCGTCCATGCGGAGCGCGTAGCAGTGCATGGCGTTCGTTACAGTCAATACTGCTGCTGGGTCGTCAACTTCTTTCATGGTACATATTCACATTCAGGACATCACAGTAAAACAATTATCTTTTATTACATACACTATAGGACTGTTTCGACTGACGCATCTCACGGCCCAGTACCCAGCACCCCATCGAAACCACTAATGAGAATGCGACACATTGTCAATTCGGAGTCGACTACATGAAACTCGCAGCAGATAAATCGACAGTCATCACCGGCGCAGCGTCGGGAATCGGGGAAGCGACCGCGAAACTATACGCCGAACACGGGGCGAACGTCGTCGTAGCAGACGTGGACGTAGACAGTGGCGAAGCGACGGTCGCCGATATCGAAGACGCCGGTGGGACCGCCACGTTCGTCGAGACGAACGTCGCCGAGTCCGAGGACGTACAGGAGATGATTCTCACAGCCGTCGAGGAGTACGGCGGGTTGGACGTGGTGTTCAACAACGCCGGTATCGAAGGGCCTGTGACAGATATCGTGAACTACTCCGAGGAAGGCTTCGACCAGGTGGTCGACGTGAACCTCAAGGGGGTCTGGCTCGGGATGAAGTACGGCATCGAGGCGATGCTCGAAGACGGCGGCGGCGCGGTCATCAGCACGTCGTCCATCGGCGGACAAGTCGCCGTCCCCCAGTACGGGGGCTACGGCGCGACGAAGGCCGGGGTCAGTCTCCTCACGAAGACCGCCGCACTGGAGTACGCAGACCAGGGTATCAGAGCGAACGCGCTCGCGCCTGGTATCGTCGAGACACAGATGATTTCGCGCGTCATCGAAGAAGACCCCGAGCAAGAAGAGGCGTTCAAAGCGATGGAGCCGATGCCGGGCCTCGCGCAATCCGAGGAAATCGCGAAGGCCGCACTGTTCCTTGGCTCCGACCTCGCCTCGCGCGTGACCGGCGTCACGTTGCCAGTCGAAGGCGGAAAACTCTCGCAGTAACAGACCGACCACCGCAAGCTATTCTTTCCGTCGCGCGGTCTGTACTGACGTTCCAATGTCGACCGTCGTAGACGTGCATTCACACCTGTGGGCAGAGGACTGGCTCCCGGAAGCGTTCTGGGACGCGTTCGTGGACATCGCCGTCCGCACGAACGAGAAGAAAGGCAAGACCGTAGACCCGGAGCGCATCCGGGAGTCGTACCTCCCGACGTACTGGGACCCGAGTGGCGACGCGCTGCTGTCGCGCATGGACGAAGCCGGCGTCGACCATCAAGTCGTCTTCGCCGTCGACTTCGGCCTCGCACTCGGGGAGGCCGAGACACCCATCACCGAGGTCAACCGCGCCGTCGCCGATTTCCGGGCGGAAAACCCCGAACGGATCTCCGCACTGGTGACCATCGACCCGCGCCGCGAGGGAGCAGTCGACCACGTCCGGACCGCACTGGACGAGTGGGACATGGACGGGTTGAAACTCCACCCCACCGCCGGGTTCTACCTGCACGACGAGGAGACCTACGAGTTGCTCGACCTGCTCGTCGAGCGCGACAAACCACTGTTGACGGACTCGGGGCCGGTATTCGCACCGCTGTACAGCGAGTGTTCGCACCCGACCCACATCGACAGGGTGCTCGCGGACTACCCGGACCTCGACGTCATCGCCGCGCACATGGCGTTCGAGTGGTGGGAAGACCTGCACGCCATCGCTCACTCGAAGGTCAACAGTCGCCTCCACGTCGACATCTCCGGCTGGCAGGAGCGTGTCAAAGAAGACCCCGAGGAGTTCGCGACGGCAGTCCGGACCCTCATGGACGACGTCGGCTCCGACCGCATACACTGGGGCACCGACGACCCGGCGTTCGACCCGGTCCACCCCAAAGAGGAGTGGCTGGACAACGTCCGGGCGCTCGCCGAGCGCGAGACCGGGCCGACGTTCACGGACGAAGAAATCGAGGCATTGCTCGGCGAATCGGTGAAACCACTGTTCGAGCGACTCTGAGAAGCGCCGAGAAACGTCTGAAAAGCGGCGAGAATCAGGTGCCGAGGTAGGCGTCGCGGATGTACTCGTCGCCCTGTAAGGACTCAGCAGTCCCTTCGCGAACCACCGACCCGTTTTCGAGCAAGTAGATTCTGTCCGCGTGTTTCACCGCGAACGTGACGTTCTGCTCGCAGAGGAGGACCGTCACGCCGGACTCTTGAATCTCGGTGAGTGCCGCGCTGATGTCCTGAACGATGACTGGCGCGAGGCCGATGGTCGGTTCGTCGAGGATGAGCAGTTCGGGGTCGCCCATGAGGGCGCGCCCGATGGCAAGCATCTGTTGTTCGCCGCCGCTCATCGTGTGTGCCTCCTGCTCGGAGCGTTCGTCGAGCACTGGGAACACGTCGTAGACGTAGTCGAGTCGCTCTCCGGTGTCGTCGTGTCGGCGGTAGGACCCGAGTGTCAGGTTCTCTTCGACGGTCATGTAGCCGAAGAGGTCCCGTGTCTCGGTGCAGTGGATGAGTCCACGCTCGACGAGCGCGTCGACCGACTGCGAGCGAACTTCGTCGTCCTCGAATCGGACCGACCCGTCGTAGTCGTGGAACCCGGAGACGGTCTCTGCGAGTGTCGTCTTCCCGGCCCCGTTCGGGCCGATGACCGAGACGACTTCGCCCTCGCCGACGGACACCGACACGTCCTGCAGTGCGGCGACCTTCCCGTAGGACACGCCGACGCCATCGACCGAGAGAATACGGTCTCCGCCGCCGTCGCCTGCGGACGCGGTCGACTCTGACTCCAGACTCATAGTTCGTCACCCCCAAGGTACGCTTCCTGTACAGTCGGGTCGGCGGTTATCTCCTCGGGTGATCCCTCGGCGATCTTCGCACCGAACTGGATGACGATGGCCCGGTCGATGAGTGAGAGGAGTCCCCGCATGTTGTGGTCGACGACGATGAGCGTGATTCCCTCCTCACGCAACTCGGAGAGCAGCGCCGAGAGCATCTCGACCTCGCCTGGTGCCAGCCCGGCGAAGGGTTCGTCGACCAGTAATAGGTCCGGCTTCGTCGCCAGTGCTCGGGCGAGTTCGAGTCTGAGGAGGCCCGCGTGCGGGAGTTCGTCGGGTTCGAGTTCGAGTTGGTCGCCGAGACCGACGCGCTCACAGATGGCGGCTGCTTCGCGGTAGGTCCCACCGAACAGTCCAGAGAGCGTGAACAGGTCGTCGGAGACCAGCGCGAGTTCGACGTTCTCGACGACGGTGCGGTCGTCCAGCGGCCGGAACGACTGGAACGTCCGGGCCATCCCGCGTTTGACCATGGCGTACGCGGGAAGGCCAGTCACGTCCTCGCCGCGATAGGTGACGCGGCCCGAGGTCGGCTTGTACGCCCCAGCGATGCAGTTGAACGTCGTCGACTTGCCGGCCCCGTTCGGGCCGATGAAGCCGAGTATCTCACCCGACTCGACGGTGAACGAGAGGTCGTCGACCGCGGTGAGGCCGCCGAAGCGTTTGGTGAGGCTCTCGACGACCAGTGCCGCCTGCGACTCGTCCGTCGCTGGGGCGTCGGTCGCGGTCCGGTCTGCCTGTTCCGTTTCAGTCGCTGGCGTGGTGTCGGTACTCATCTGTCGTCACCTCGGTCGTCGTCCGTCAGTTCGTGAATCTCCTCACGATAGCGGTCTCGTATCTGTTCGAGCGGACTCGCGCCGCCGTCGGCGGCGACGTTCGGTCGGTTCCCCCCGAACCGACCAATCACCTGCCGGCCGCGGTCGATGCTCCACGGGACGAGCCCGCTGGGGAGGAAGAAGAGGAAGAACAGCGTGAGCGTGTAGAACAGAAGCAGGTCCAATCGCGTGACGGGCATGTCGAGCACCGGTACCATCCACTCCTGCTGGCCGATCCAGTCGCGGAGCGTGTAGAGGAACAGTCCCCCGATGGCCGGCCCGACGATGGTGCCGAGTCCGCCGAAGATAGCCGCGATGAGTATCTCGATCATCACCGCGAGGTCGAGCAGTTGACTCGGCGAAGCGTTTCCGACCGGCGTGTGGACGAACACCGCGCCGCCGAGACCGCCGAGTGCGGCACTCGTGACGAACGCGAATATCTTGAACTTCGCCGGGTTGATGCCGGAAGCCGCGACCGCTTCCTGGTCCTCACGGATGGCCGTGAACACCGTCCCGTGGTCGGACCGAGTGATGGCGTACGTCACGCCGAGGACGAACAGGAAGACGGCGAACGCGAGGTAGTAGTTCGCGTCGACCGTTTGGACGAAGTCGTCGAACTCGACGAGCGTCGCTGGACTCGGCAGTCCCTTGTCGCCGCCGAAAATATCGCTGAACATCACGAAGATGCGGAGCAGGATGAGCGGCGCAGTGAGCGTGATGAGAGCGAGGTAGGGCCCTTGCAGTCGGAGTGCGGGCGCACCGATGATGAATCCCGACAGCGCGGCGAGTGCGACGCCCGCCGGAATCGACAGGAGCGGGTCGACGCCGTGGCCGAGGTTGAGCAGCGCCGACGTGTACCCGCCGATGGCGAAGAAGAACGTGTGGCCGAAGCTCATCTGGCCGGTGTAGCCGGAGACGAAGTCCCAGCTCATCACGAACACGGCGAGGTACAGCGCGCCGGTCGCCTTGAGCAGGTCGAGCGTCGATAGCTGGAACGGGAGCAGTGCGAGTGCGAAGAGACCGACGATGCCGAGTCGGTGACGTATCGACCAGTTCCGGGGGTCGAGGACGTGCCGGACCGTCGGACTGTCGGTGTCGGGGACCGAGTCGCTCATGCGGCTTCGACCTCCGCGTGGCCGAACAGGCCCTCAGGTTTGACGAGCAACACGGCGATGAGCGTGACGAGTGACGCGAACCCGGCGAGGCGTGCGTCGATGACCGAGATTGTCAGTATCTCGAAGAAGCCGATGACGTACGCACCGAGGACACTCCCGCGGACCGAGCCGAGTCCCCCGAGGATGACGATGGAGAACGACAGCAACAGCGGGTCGAGTCCCATGTTCCAACTGGCCGTGCGGAACGAGCCGAGGAACAGTCCAGAGATGCCCGCGAGCATGCCCGCGATAATCCACGTGTACTGGGCCATCCGCCGGCGGTCTATGCCGACGAGGTCGGCACCGCGCTTGCTCATGCTCGTTGCTTCGATGGCCATCCCGGTCCGCGTGTAGTTCGTGAACGCGAACAGCGCGCCGATGAGGATCCACGAGAGGCCGAACACGAGCAGTCGGTTGTTCTGCAGCGTGATGCCGAGCAGGTCGGTCTTTCCGCCGAGCAACACGGGAATCGCCTGCGGCTGGGTGCCCTCGAAGACGAGGAACAACTGTTCGACGATGAGAAGGACGACGAGCGTCAGGATGATGACCGTGATTGGGTCGTCCTCGACGTGACGAATCAGCACTTCGTACATGAGGAGACTGAACAACGCGGGGACGAGCAACGCCGCGAGTGCCCCCACCCAGATGCTCACGTCTAACCACGTGGTCACGTAGTACGCCGAGTAGGCCCCGATGACGATGTTCGCGCCGTGGGAGAGGTTCAACACCCCGCCGACGCCGAAGATCATCGTGAAGCCGATGGCTATCAGCGCGTACAGCGCGCTGAGCATTACGCCGCTAGCGATGATGGTGAGTGGGTCTACCATAGTCTGAGTGTCGGTGGTCGGCGAGCGGGCATCACATCCACGGCGGACTTTGCACGTCCGCCGTCGCGACGTCCCCCGGCCAGATGGTCTGTTGGGAGCCACCGTCACCAGCTTGCCACTGGAACACTGGCGGTCTGACCTTCCCCTCGCCGTACTTCACGTCGTGCGGATACTGTTCGTCCTTGCCGTAGAACTCTATCTGGCCGGTCGTCCCGGTGTGGCTGATGCCTTCGAGGGCGGGCACCACGTCCGCAGGGTCCTTCGACCCAGCCTCGTCGACTGCCGCGGCGTAGAGCTTGATGGCGTCGTACGTCGTGTAGCCGATGAAGTGCGGCAGCGAGTTGTAGTTGCTCTGGTAGGAAGAGACGAACTCCTGCGTTTTCGGCGTAATCGAGACGCTCGCGTTCGCGGATGCGTAGGACCACGCACCCTCACACGCGCCGTCGACCGAGCCATAGTACCCCGGCACCGACATGGGCGCATGGAGACCACCGAATCCGAACGGGCGCTCCTGTTTCGCCCACTGGACGATACCGGCGGTGCCCGTGTTCGCCATGAATACGAAGGCGCCGTCGACACCCGCGCTCTCCAGTTCGTCGTAGATGGTCGTGAAGTCCTCAGTGTCCGAGGAGTACACTGTCTCGGTGGCGATGTCGACACCGATTTCTGGCAGGCCCTGCCGGACACCGGCGGCGATTGGTTTGATACCCTCGATGTCCTCGATGATGAGGCCGACCGACTCCCAGCCCATGTCGCCGAACGTTTCGTCGGCGAAATTGACGAGGTTTTGGCCGAGGAAACTCCCGTTCGGTGGCCCGGGTCGGAAGATGTACTTGTACTTCTCGTAGTTCTCGGCGATGGCGGTCGTGATGTCGGTCGAGACTGCGCCCGAACTCAGGTGGACGGTCTTCTGTTGGGCGATGCTGTCCATGATGTTTAGCGCGACCTCGCTCCCGAATCCGCCCGTCGTCGCGTCGACGTTGTTGCCGAGGATCAGTTCTTGGTACTTCGACTTCCCGGTCGAGGGGTCGAGTTTGGTGTCTTTGACGACGACTTCGACGTCGGCGCCGGCCGCGCCGCCAGCATCGTTAATCTCCTTGGCTGCGAGCTTGGCCGCGTTCTCCATCGCCGTACCGCCAGCGAAACTTCCTGGGAGGGGTGCCAGTACGCCAATTTTGACCGGTCCGGATACGTCCCCCCCACCACCGCCGCCACCGCCGCCACTGCCGTTGCCACCACCGCCGCCGCCGTCACCACCCCCGCCGCCGTCGTCGCCGCCACCGCCGCTCGAGCAACCGGCTAGGGTCGCTGCGACGAGTCCTGCACCCGCACTTTTGATGAATCTACGCCGACTGTCTACCGAGTTCTGGTCACTCATGCTCCCGTCTCCTGTGCCAAATCTGGTCCCGCGATAATAAGCATTATGTATAGATAACATACCACACAGTGTCGCTCGGGAGTGAACGTTCGGAACCAACCGACAGCGAACTAGTGTGGGTCGAGTGAACACAACGCTTACATCGTCGTCACGTGTTCGTCTCGACGACGAGATGCCACAGAGAGCCACTCGCGTACGACAGCGAAGTCTGCACAGTCCCTTGCTACCGGTTTTTCACGTACGAACTCGCGGTGGTGAGCGATGACCGAATCACTCCCCGAGGTGGCTACCGAGTTCGAGACAGTCAGCGTCGACGTTCGTCACGAGCCGAACCTAGTCGCGACGGTCACCATCGACCGTCCGGATGCACGCAATGCGATGAACGTCCAGGTCCGCTCGGAACTCAAAGATGCCTTCGACGCCATCGAAGACTCGGATGTTCGGGCGGTAATACTCACCGGGTCCGACGACGCGGGCACGTTCGTCGCCGGAGCAGACGTGACCGAACTCAGAGAGAGAACTGCGCTCGAACAGCGTGCGTTCAGCAAGCGTCCTCGTGTGTACGAACACGTCGAGAACCTCCGGCAGCCGGTCGTCGCCCGCATCAACGGGCACGCACTCGGCGGCGGCTGTGAACTCGCGATGGCCTGTGACGTGCGGGTCGCACGCGAAGGGTCGAAGGTCGGCCTGCCCGAGATAACCCTCGGACTGTTCCCCGGCGGCGGCGGGACGCAGCGACTCCCCCGACTGGTCGGCGAAGGTCGCGCGATGGAACTGATTTTGACCGGGGCAGTCCTCGACGCCGAAGAGGCCGAAGCCGACGGCCTCGTCGACCACGTCTATACCGAGGAGTCGTTCGACGACGAAGTGGACGCCCTGGCGGACCGAATGGCGCGTCACTCGCCGGTGGCGCTGGAGTTCGCCAAGCGGGCGGTCCAGGCGAGTGGCGAGATGGACCTGCGAAACGGGGTCGAGTACGAGGCCGAACTGTTCGCACAATTGCTGACGACGGACGACGTCGACGAAGGGATTTCGGCGTTTCTGGAGGATAGAGACCCCGAGTGGACGGGAGAGTAGCAGAGGAGAGCCCAGAAACGTGTGTGATAGTGTCACACTAATGTAAGAAATGCTTTTAGTCGTGAACCGTGCAGTCTGTGACAGTACGAATGCCCAGCAGTGGAGAGAATTCCGTCCAGACGACCGCATCGAACGCCGAGTACAAGTACAACTTCCACTGGGACTTAGACTTCAGTCTCAACATCGGCGAGACGAACAAGCGATTCTTCGAAGCCCTCGAAGAGAAGACGATAGAGGGGAACGTCTGCCCAGAGTGTGGCAACGTGTTCGTCCCACCCCGTTCGGTGTGTGACGAGTGCTTCGTTCCCGCCGACGAGTGGGTCGAGGTAGAACAGGAAGGCGTCGTGGAGAGTTACACGGTGTGCTTCTTCCAGTTCACCAATATGCCCGAGCCACCCTACATCACGGCCGTCATCCGCCTCGGCGACGCCGCGACGTGCATGCTGCACTTCGTCGAAGGTATCGAGTACGACGACCCCGAAGACCTCATCGGGTCCATCGAGAAAGGGACGCGCGTGGAACCGGTCTGGAGCGACGACCGGACGGGGTCCATCCGCGACATCGACCACTTCAGACCAATCGAGTGAGATACAGCAGAGAGAACTGACCGACCGAACCGACGACCCTGTAGCACCGACCCGACCGACTACACCCAGCCGCGACCCATCCACACCGGGAGGCTCGCGGCGTCTGCCCATCCTTCAGCAACCCACACCACACAGCAGATGTACGACGACCTGACCTACGAAACCGACCGCGGCATCGCCACGATAACAATCGACCGGCCGGGGGTGAAGAACGCGTTCCGCGAAACGACACTCGAAGAGCTGAACGACGCGATTCGGCACGTGACCGACGACGACGGCGTGTACTCGCTCGTACTCACCGGTGCTGGCGACGCCTTCTGTGCCGGGGCGGACGTGACCGAGATGCCGGACATGAGCGAACAGACGAAAGCGGACTACGCCGGCTACCTCTGGAAAGCCCAGAACGTGGTCCGCCAGCTTCGGTCGACGCCGACGCCGGTCGTGGGTGCCGTCTCCGGCCCGGCCATCGGTGCCGGCTGTGATTTCGCGCTCGGTTGTGACGTTCGCTTCGTCGATGACTCGACGATACTCCGACAGGGATTCGTCAAGGTGGGTCTCGTCCCCGGCGACGGTGGCGCGTGGCTGCTCCCCCGGCTCATCGGTGAGGCGAAGGCGAAAGAGTACCTGCTCACGGGACGGGACATCACCGCCGACGACGCCGTGGACCTCGGACTCGCAGTAGCGGTCGCCGACGACGCGCTGGACGCGGCGACCGCGTTCGCAGAGGAATTACGCGACCTGCCCGCCCGAGCGGTGCAGCACACGAAGGCACTCACGGACCCGTCGCTCTCGTTCGAAGACTACTGCGAGCGCGCCATCGACTACCAGTGGAAGTGCGTGAACGACTCGGAACACGACGAAGCGGTCGCGGCGTTTGGCGAGCGGCGCGAGCCCGACTACGATAGAGAGTACAGCTGAGTCGGTTCGGCAAAACAGCGACCGGCGTGACGTGGAGCCGATTCAGAACAGCGACGGAAGACCGTCTTTCTTGAGGACCGCAGCGATCTGGTTTCGCTGAATCTCGTCCGTCCCCGCGGCGAGGCGGCGGCCACGGGCCATCCGGTAGAGGTACTCCAGCGGGTGACCCTGCTGGTAGCCGTTCGCACCGTGAATCTGGAGTGCCTCGCTGACGACGTACTCGACCATCTCCGAGGAAGTGAGCTTCGCCAGTGACGCGTCGAGTCGGTCGGGGACACGTCCCTGCTCGTGCGCGTTGACCGCGGCGCGGTAGGTCAGTGCGCGCGAGGCTTCGAGTCGCTGGGCCATGTCCGCCAACTTCCACTCGATACCCTGGAAGTCGCCGATGGGTTGACCGAACTGTTCGCGCTGTTGGGCGTAGTCGAGGGCCTTCTCCAGCGCACAGCCGGCGAGTGCGTTCGCGAGCGTCGAACTACCGAGTCGCTCCCAGTTGAGCGCCTTGAGGACGTTGACGAATCCTTCCTTCCCCCGCGTCAGGACGTATTCTTCGGGGATGGGGACGTTCTCCATGTAGAACTGCGTCTGGGTCCCGCCGTGCATGTTGGTGTAGTGCTCGGAAATCTCGACGCCCGCCGCGTCGAAGTCCATCACGAGCGAACCGAGGCCGTCGTCGAACTGCGCCCAGACGACTGCTGCGTCGGCGTGCGGGACGTGGCTGACCCAAATTTTCTCACCCGAGAGGTAGAGGTCGCCGTCGTCCTCTTCGACGGTGGTCCGCATCGACCCCACGTCGGAACCGGATTCCGGTTCAGAGATAGCGATGGCGATGCTCTTCTCGCCCGCGGTAACCGCGGGCAGGTATCGCTCTTTGACCGCGTCGGTGCCGAACATCTCGATTGCCCGGGGCGCGACCATCTGTTGGTTGTACAGGTACTCCGCCGTGTCGGGACAGACGCGACCGACCGCTTCGACACTGAGCATCGCCTCGAACTCGGTCATCCCACCACCGCCGTACTCGGGGTCGATGTTGATACCGAGAAAGCCCTGCTCGGCGAGCAAATCGATGTTCTCCTCGGGCAGGTCGCCGTCCCACTCGAACGCCTTCTCCGCGAACTCCTGTTCCGCGAGGTCGGAGAGCGCAGAGACTACCATGCGCTGCTCATCGGAAAGGGTGAGCATACCACAGGATTCGAGGCTCGGGAGATAACGTTTCGGGTGACTGGTCCATCCCAACCGAACGCTTAAGAGCACTACCCGCAGTGTATGTAAACACATGTCACAGGCAGCGATAGCCTCCTGTTCCATCAGAGGCTTCTCCTCGGACACCGCCGCAGTCGGCGACATCGTGTCGGCCGCGGCACGTGCGGCCCTCGACGACGCAGGGCTCACGCGAGACGATCTCGACGCTATCGTCATGACCGACCAGGACGCCTTCGACGGGGCCGCCATCAGTGGCGGCATGAAGGTGACGCCCGCGGGCGGCTACACCAAACCCTCGATGCGCATCCAGAACAATGGCGGCCACGGCATCCACCACGCCATCTCCAAGCTCCACGCTGGCAAGGCGGACTGTATCCTCATCGTCGCCGCCGACACGGTCGAAGCCGACGAACGAGTGCTAAGCCACATCAGTCAGGAACCGCTCTACGCTCGGCAGTTGGGGCAGTCGAACGTCCAATCGTACGGCCATCTCGCGACCCACCTCGTCGACGAACACGGGTTCAGTAGCGAACAGTTCGCCGAAGTCGCGGCGAAGAACTACGCGGGCGCTGCGGACAACCCGTACGCCCATCGGACCGAGCCGTACTCCGCAGAGGAGATACTGGCCTCGGACCGGCTCGTCGGCCCCCTCCACGAACTCATGGTCGGCCCCCACTCGTTCGGCGCGGCGGTGATGGTCCTCACCTCGCCTGCTAAGGCCGAAGACCTCGACTTCGACCCCGTGTGGATAACCGGCGCGGGACTCGGGTCCACTCGGTACCACTACCGCGACCTGCTCTCGCACGTCGAACAGGACGGGCAACGAGCCGCTCGGGACGAGGCGTACGAACGGGCCGGTATCGACGACCCTGCCGCAGAAATCGACTACGCGGAGGTCTGCAATCCGAGCCCGATGTTCGAGTTGTTGAGCTACGAATCGCTCGGATTCTGTGGTGAGGGTGAAGCCGGTGAGTTCTTCGATTCCGGGGCGACCGCGGCTGGCGGCGACCTGCCGGTGAACCTCTCCGGCGGCGCACTGGCGACGAACCCACCGAGTAGCGGCGGTCTCTATCGAACCATCATGGCGACGAAAGTACTCACTGGCGAGTTCGGCGAATCGGCGGTATCGAATCCGGAACGGGCGGTCGTCGCTGACAGCGACCTCCACCTCGGGATACAGGGCCGGACGGATGCGGTCCTCGTCCTCGAAGCCGGAGGTGCGCGATGAGCGACGACGTGGCGGTCGTCGGTGTCGGGTACTCCGACCCGGGCTCGTTCACCGACTACCGCGAGTCGTCGATGGCGAAAGAAGAGCAGGCGCACGCGGCCATCGACGCGGCGTTGACCGACGCGGGCGCGTCGTTCGACGACCTCGACGCGACGATGTTCACCACGGTCGACGGCTTCGAAGGGACGTTCCGGGTCGAGCGCACGCTCGAAGTGATGGGACAGGCGAACAACATCCCCGTCCTGTCGGTGAACACGGGCGGCACGGCCGGCGGAAGCGGCGTGAAGGCCGCCTACGAGTACGTCGCGTCGGGGATGTACGACATGGTCCTGGTGTACGGTTCGCCGACGTTCGACTCCGTGTTCGAGGGACAGCAGGTGATGAACACGGCGGCAGAGCCGCTGTACGAGCGTCACTTCATCACGGCCATCCAGATGGGTGCGCTCCCGTCCTCTGCGTACATGGACGCCTACGGCGCGACCGAAGAGGACTTCGCGAAGACCGCGGCGCGCAACCTACAGAACGCGGAGCTGAACCCGTACGCACACCGCTCCAGCGGGAAGACGACGCAAGAAGTCCTCGACTCGCCGCTGGTCTCGTGGCCGCTTCGGCGGCTCATGACCTGTCCAGTGTCCTCGGGGTCTGGCGCACTCGTCGTCGCCAGCGCCGAGAAGGCGGCCGAACTGTCGAGCACGCCGATATGGATCGACGCCATCGACAGCATCAGTAACACGTTCGCGACGGCGTACCGGACTTACGAGTCGTTCCCGAAGTTGAAGATGCTCGCCGACCGCGTGTACGAAGAGGCTGGCATCGACGACCCACGCGAGGAACTCGACGTGGCGGAGACGTTCAACCCGTACATCCCGTTCGAGCTGATGCAGTACGAGGCCCTCCGCATCTGTGACGAGGGTGAGGGCAAACACATGGTACGTGACGGCGTTACGGCCCGCGGCGGCGACGTGCCGTTCAACCCCTCTGGCGGCGTCGTCTCGACGAACTCAGGCATCTGTGCGTCGCTCTCGCGTCACATAGAAGTGGTCCTCCAGTTGCGTGGTGATGCCGGGAAGCGGCAAGTGGAATCCCCCGAACAGGGCATCTCCCACTCGTGGGGTGCGAACCTCGGGCAGTTCCACCAGTTGGCCGTCTTCTCCCGCTAGTACCGTCGGTCTGCCCGCTCTCATTTTCCTGAAACTCGTCGTCCTGACCCCAGTGACGCGAGGATTTAACCCACCTACCCACGTACCGTGTGAGCAGATGACGAACGAAGCTTTCGACATCACGGGAGAGACTGCAGTCGTGACTGGCTCGTCGACTGGCATCGGCCGTGCAATCGCAGAGCGATACGCCGAAAACGGGGTCGACGTGGTCGTCTGCTCGCGTGAGCAGGAGAACGTCGACCCGGTCGCCGACACCATCAACGACCGCGACGGCGGCCGGGCACTGGCGGTCGAGTGCGACATCCGCGAGTGGGACACTATCGAAGCACTCGTAGAGACGACCGAGGCCGAGTTCGGTCCAATCGACGTACTGGTGAACAACGCCGGGGCGAGCTTTCAGTCACCGTTCGAGGAGTTGAGCCAGAACGGCTGGCGGACCATCGTCGACATCAACCTGAACGGACTGTTCAACTGTTCGCGAATCGTCGGCGAGCGAATGATAGAACACGGCGGCGGAACGATTCTCAACATCTCCAGCGTCGCTGGGCGAGACGGTGCACCCCAGATGACGCCGTATGCCGCCTCGAAGGCGGGCATGAACAACCTCACGTGGACCCTCGCGTACGAGTGGGCGAAGTACGGCGTCCGGGTGAACGGTATCGCACCAGGACTGGTCGCCACCGAGGGCCTCCAGTCACAGATGGGTATCTCGGCGGCCGACATCGACGTCGAGGATGTCGACCGCGAAATCGGCCTCCCTGACGAAGTCGCCACCGTCGCGCAGTTCCTCGCCAGTCCAGCAGCCCGCTACATCCTCGGCCAGACCATCGTGGTCGAAGGCGTCCCACGGCTCCCACGGACGAGCCATCACGGTGACTGAGCCAGAACACGGAGACGAACTGGAAATGCGAAATCGAAACCGACCTGCACGATTCAGTGCGGTCTGACTGCGACGCCGTACCGTGTGACTCCTTCTTGCGTGTAGATACGCCGTATCGTCGCTTCGACCCGGTCGCCCACGGCGACCGAGTCCGGGTCGGCGTCGACGACGAGGGCGGGCGCGCTCGCCGACGACTCGTCGGGACCGTCGAACGCCACGATGCCGGTCGCGTACGCTCCCGAGGCTGCTTGTAAGGCAGCGAACTCCGGTGGTGCACCACCCTGCGAGACGACCGAGACTGCTTCCAGCGTCCCCGTCTTTGACAGCGTGACCGATTCGTACTCGACCAGTCCGTGACAGTCGGTGCAGGCACCGGTCGGTGGGAAGTTGAGTGTGCCGCAGTCGGGACACTGCCCGGCTTCGAGTCGGTAGCGTTGTGGCAGCGACCGACGCCACGTCGGGACGCTGATGTACGCGCCACCGCCGTCTGGTTCGTCTCCGGTGATGGACCCTCTGCGCCGGAGATACGCCGCGTAATCCAGTTCGGTTCCGCCGTCGAGGGAGACGGACGCAGGAACGGAGTCGGTGGTCTCGACCAGGAGCGCGGTCGCGGTCGCGCCGCTCCCGTAACCGACTGCGAGCGTTTGCTCCTCGCCGGCGGCGAGTGCCTTCGCGAGCGAGAGCGGCGCAGAGGCCGCACCCACGTCACCCAGTTCGTGGACGAGCGCGTGGTCGTGGATGACCGACTTTTCGACACCGACCACGCTCGCGACGCGATACGGGAGTCGACCATCGGGGGCCTGCATCGCGACCGCATCGAGGTCGTCCGGGTCGTATGCGAGGCGGTCGACCGCACCGGCGACTGTTTGCTCGAACGACTGGCGGTCGTAGGCGGTCATGCCGAGTCCGGTCGTCGTCTCCGTGCCGCGCTCTCTGAAGCGAGTTCCAGGATAGGGTTCGCTGCACTCGGCAGCGTCTACGAGCCGGCCAGCTCCGTCTTCGTCGACGAGGAATGCGGCTGCGCCCGCACCCGCGGCGTGTTCGACGCCGGAGTCAGGCTCGCCACGCGGGGCATCGCTGGCAACGACGAGTGCTGTTCCGTCTGCCTCGAAGCCTGCGCGGAGTGCCTGGACGCCAGTCCCAGTGTGTCCACAGAAGCGTCGGCGGACGGCGTCCGAGCGCAAGCCGAGCATCGCACCGAAGCGCGCCAGCACGTCCGACTCTTCGAGCGGAGGGTTCGTCGTTGCGAAGCCGACCCAATCGACCTCGCTGGCCGCGCACTGGCTCTCGGCGAGTGCGCCGACAGCCGCCTCGTACCCCATGGTCAGCGTGTCTTCGTCTGGGCCAGGGACGGCGACTTGCTCGATGCCGCTCCCTTTGAAGTTCCCCCACGCGTCCGCGAACGCCGCAGCCGGGACGCGGTACCGCGGCGCGTACAGTCCGACAGTCGCGACACCGCGACTCATGCGTCCACCTCCTGCTCGCGTTCGAAGATATGGACGACCGCCGCACCACCACTGCCGCCGATGTTGTGCGTCATACCGATTTGCGCGTTTGCTACCTGTCGATCGCCGGCGTGCCCGCCCAGTTGCTCGAAGGCCTCGACGACCTGACTCGCACCAGTCGCGCCGATGGGGTGGCCCTTCGACTTCAGCCCGCCCGATGTGTTCACCGGGAGGCTGCCGCCGAGTTCGGTCGCGCCTGATTCGACGAACGCGCCGCCTTCGCCGCGCTCGCAGAAGCCGAGGTCTTCGTAGGCGACCAGTTCCGAGATGGAGAAACAGTCGTGGACCTCGGCGAAGTCGATGTCGTCGGGTGAGAGTCCAGCCTCCTCGTAGGCAGTCTCGCCGGCTTCGACCGTCGCCGGAATCGTCGTGTACGAATCGCGCTGGAACAGGCCGACGCCGCCGGAAGACGCGCCGACGCCAGCGACGCGGATGCGCTCGTTTGTGTACTCGTCGACCACGTCTTCGCTGGCGACGAGGACGGCTGCAGCCCCGTCCGACATCGGACAGCAGTGATACAGCGTGAGTGGGTCAGCGACGGTCGGTGCCGACTCGGCGTCGTCGACGGTACACTCGTAGCCGAGGTGCGCGTGAGGGTTCTTCGCGCCGTGACGGTGACTCTTGACGGCGATCTTCGAGAGTTGTTCGCGGGTGGTCCCGTGTTCGGCCATGTGTGCGCTCGCAATCTGGGCGAACACGCCCGAGAACGTCGTTCCCGCGGTGCGCTCCCACTCCATCTCGCCGCTGACGCCCAGCCAGTACCGGACCGCGTCTCGGCTCACGTCGTTCATCACCTCGATACCACCGGCGAGGACGATATCGGCCATCCCGGCGCGAACGGCCATCACGGCCTGTCTGACCGCCGAGCCGCTGGCGGCACAGGCGTTCTCGACTCGTGTGACTGGAATCCCGTCGAGGCCGACGTGGGTGGTCGCGGCCGGGGCGGCCAGACCGATCTGTCGCCCACCGATACTCAGCATGCCGACGTAGGCTTCGTCGACGTCGGTCGGGCCGATGCCCTCGGGGACGCTCGCGGTAGCGTCCTCGAACGCCGTCCGGAACAACGACCGGTAGGTCTCGTCGGGGAACGAACCGAAATCACTCTGTCCGGCCCCGATAATGTACGCGTCTCGCATCGGGTTAGTCAACACTCCTCACGGTGAAATAGCTGTCCCCGCGATGTGCCACCAGTGGGCAAGGTATATGGTTCGAGCGACGGAAATCGTGGTAGGCAACCACAGCCACGAGTCTCCATGATTTCGAACTTCGGCTTAGACGACCGTCACGTAGCGCACCGAGAACGCGTCCGGAAGTTCTGCGACGAACAGATACGCCCAGTCGTCGACGACTACGAGGAACGCGGCGAGTTCCCGCTAGACGTCGTCGACGAACTCGGCGAAGCTGGCCTGTACGGCATCAACGTCCCGGAAGAGTACGGCGGGGCTGGCCTCGACTTCCGGTCGTTCGTCGTCACGGTCGAAGAACTCGCCCGTGTCTGGAAGATACCCGCGGGCGTCGTCTCGCTCTCCTGTTCGCTGTTCGCCAACACCATCGAGAAGTATGGCACCGACTGGCAACGCGAGGAGTGGCTCCGCGGCCTGTTCACCGACAACGGCGTCGCCGCAATCTCGCTGACCGAACCACAGGCCGGGAGCGACGCGAGCGCGATCGAGACGACGGCAACCCGCGACGGCGACGAGTACGTCATCGACGGCCACAAGGTGTGGACCTCTCACGGCGCGGTCGCCGATATCGTCCTCGTCGTCGCGCGAACCGGCGACGACGGCACCCACGACGACGTGAGCATCATCGCAGTCCCGGAACCCCACGACCGAGACGGGTTCGAAATCGTCCGCGACATTCCCTGTATGGAAGGCGATGCGGTCGTCGAGAGCGAAATAGCGTACGACGGCCTTCGCGTCCCGACCGACTACCTGCTCGGCGAGGAAGGGCAGGGGTTCCGGTACATCATGGAGGCCCTCGACATCGGGCGCATCGGTGCGGCCGCTCAAGCCGTCGGTATCTCACAGGGCGCCTTCGACGAGTGCATCTCCTTTGCCGACGAACGCGAGGCGTTCGGGCGCTCCATCCGGCAGTTCCAGGGCGTCTCGTTCAAACTGGCGGACATGCAGATGGGCATCGACGCATCCCGTCTGCTCACCTACCGTGCCGCCAGCGCACTCGACCGCGGGGCCGACCGCGTGACCCAGCCAGCCGCGATGGCGAAGACGTTCGCCTCCGACACCGCGATGGACGTGACGACCGAAGCCGTCCAGATTCACGGCTCTCGTGGCTACTCCCGCGACTACCCGCTGGAACGCTACATGCGCGAGGCGAAAGGCATCCAGATTTACGAGGGGACGAACGAGGTCAACCGCCACGTCATCGCGAAGAACCTCTACGAGTGAGATGCCCGGGACGAACTTCGACACCGGACTCGACGACCAGTCGGCGCTCGTCGCCGCGAGTCGGTCGTTCACCGTCGGTGACCTGCTGACGAAAGCGGCCCGGTCACATCCCGACCGTGTCGCTGTCTGCGAACCGGGCACCGAGTGGACCTACGCCGAACTAGACGAGCGCGTGAACCGACTCGCGAACGCGCTCGTCGCCGCGGGCGTCGAGCCGAACGAATCGACCATCGCCGTCCTCGCTGAGAACCGCAGCGAACTCGTCGAGCTGCTGTTCGTCGGAGCGAAACTCGGCTGTCTCGTGGCTGCGTGCAACTGGCGACTCGACCGTGACGAGTTGGTCCACTGCGTCGACACGGTCGACCCGGAGTTCCTCTTCGTGTCTGAGCGGTTCACCGACCGCGTCGAGTGGCTGGCGAACGACGCCGACGCGACGCCCGCAGTGGTTGGCCTCGATGGCGACGAGCGGGAGACGGCCGGTAGTGGCGAAGGTGGAGAGGACGAGCGGTTCGACCACGACTACGACGCAATGCTCGCGTCGGGTGACCCCGAACGACCACACGTCGACGGTGGCGTCGACCCCGAACAGGGGTACGCCGTCATCTACACTTCGGGAACGACCGGCTTGCCGAAGGCCGCCGTCGTCAGCCACCGGGCAGAGTTCGCTCGCGCCACGCAGGTCGTCCTCGACTACGGACTCGAACAGGGCGACTCCTACCCCGCGTGGGCACCGATGTTCCACATGGCCGGTATCGACTGGACCGTCGTCACCGCCATTCTCGGCGGGACGTTCTACCCGATAGATGGGTTCGACCCCGAGCGCATCGTCGAAGTTCTCAGGACGGCCGACTCGCCGCTCAGCTGGCTCATCCTCGTTCCGGGCGTCGTCGACGCGCTCGTCAAGTACATCGAGTCCGAGGGACTCGGCCCGGCCGACTTCCAACAGATTCGGGCGGTCGGGGCACTGCTCGACCTCATCGACCCGGAGCACGTCGGTCGTATCACCGCATTCCTCGGCGCGCCGGCACAGAACACATACGGCGCGACCGAAGTCGGCCACGCCGCATCTGCGGCCCAACTCGCACCCGGGACCCCAGCGACCGACGACGTACTCTCGAAGCGTGAGTCGCCGCTCGTCGACTGCAAAATCGTCGACGAGTCTGGCGAGTCGGTTCCAACTGGAACGCCCGGCGAGATGCTCGTCCGTGGTCCCTCACTGTTCAGCGGGTACGTCGGCAATCCCGAAGCGACCGCAGCGGACTTCGACGACGGCTGGTTCCACACGGGCGACGTGCTGGTCCGCAATGAAGACGGGAGCTATGACTTCGTGAACCGGGTGAAGTACCTCGTCAAGAGCGGCGGCGAGAACATCTACCCGGTCGAACTCGAACGCGTACTGGTCGAACACGAGACCGTCGTCGACGCAGTCGTCGTCCGCGTCCCGGACGAGAAGTGGGGTGAAGTGCCTCGGGCGGTCGTCGGTGTTCGCGACCAGCTTGCCGTCTCGCGCGAAGAACTCCTCGACCTGTTGCGTGACCGAGTCGCGAACTACAAACTGCCGCACTACGTCGAACTGGTCGACCCCGCGAGCCTGCCGCGTAGCTCGACCGGAAAAATCGTCAGACCAGACGTCGAGGACTGGCCGGTCTCGGACGAGGACCGGGTCAGGTCGCGATAGCTCGCACCACGTCGCGTCCTACTGCTGAATCACTCCAGTGCTGCGACCGCGTCTTCTATCTCGTCGGCTGGCGGCGGCGACACCGGTCCATCAGTAACCCAGCGATACGTGACTTCCCGGTCGGCGTCGAGGACGAACACCGCCCGCGTTGCCGTCGACGTGTTAGTCAGCCCATGCCTGTCGAGGCGGAGGTCGTACGCGTCGATGGCTGCGCCGTCGACGTCGCTGAAGATGCGGAACGGACTGTTTATCTTGCGGAGGAACTCGTTCTGTGCGAACGGACCGTCGCGACCGACGCCGAGCACGGACACGTCCTCGAACTCTGCCCAACCGCGACGTTCGTAGCGTTTCCACCAATGGCGGGCGATGGCGCTGAAGGCGAACCCGTAGAACACCAGTACGCCGCCGCGGTCGCCGAGAACGTCGTCGAAGGCTCGGTCCTGATAGATTTCGCCGTCACAGCACACGCCGGTAAATCCCGGCGCTCGCTCTCCTACTTCGGGTGGCATGGAATCACATACACCGAGGCCGGGTATAAAGCTGGCTGCGCCGCACCAACACTTTTGCTACTGGTTCGCATAGGCATGGACATGTCCGTCACGCTGTACCGACTGGAGGGCTGCCCGTACTGCGAACGCGTCGTCGACAGATTGGACGAACTCGGCGTCGAATACCACAGCGTCTGGGTCGAAGCGATGCACTCCCTGCGAAACCACGTCAAAGACGTCTCCGGCCAGCGCCAGGTGCCGGTCCTCATCGACGAGGAGTACGGTATCACGATGGCCGAGTCGGCCCGGATTCTGGAGTTCGTCGACAAGACCTACGCAGAGGAACTGAACTGACGCTGGCAGCACCCGTATTGCGACCGAAGGCCGAATCCGATTCTCGAAACCGATATCAGGACTCGTGTGGGTCGATGACCCGGTCGTCGCCGGTCGGCGCGCCGATGGCGAGGACGACACCCGGTTCGTCGCCGACGTTCCGGTAGCCGTGTCCCACGAGTGCCCTACCGGCGAAGAACGTCCCCGGACCCACCACCTCGATGGTGGGGTCGTCAGGTGGGCCGAGTTTGACCGAGAATTTCCCCCGAAGTACGTAGTAGAGTTCTTCTTCGACCGGATGTGCGTGGTATCCGACCTCCTCACCGGGGTCGAGGTACCACAGTTTCGCACCGAGTTCGTCGAGCCCGAGTACCTCGTCGACTGGCCTGATTCCGACATTGGGGAGGACGCCCTCACGTTCGCTCAGGTCGACCAATGGGACGGCCTCGCTGTCGACGATGGCACGTTCAGGGTCGAGCGGGTCCGTTTCGTCGAGGAATTTCATCGGTGCGGCCCTCGGCTCACTGCGGCCATATCTCCTCCAATTCGTCGCTCCCGCAGTAGGGACAGTTGTAGTCGTCGACGCCGACATCGTCCGGCATCTCGTGGGTGTGGTGGACTTCGAACATATCCAATTCGCAGTCGGCGTTGCGACAGGCAACGTCGTGTGGCGCTCGCGGCATATCCATGTGAGAGTGTGCCACGACAATAAAGCTACGCTGCCGGGTGACCGCAAGAGTTACCGTACCGGACTCGGTCCTAGCTATCATATGACTCACCGACAGCGGTTCCGTTACCTGCGGGCAATCGACGACGACGTTAATCGACCGCGACCAGCCGCCTTCGGCGACGCGACGGGGGAGCGAAGATGAGCGAGGACACGGTCGAGTTCGGCGTGATGCTCTCTGCGACCAGCAACTCCTACGGGCTGACCGACGAGGAGTCGCCCGGTGTGTTCCGGGAGTTAGCGACTACCGCTGAAAACAGCGGCTTCGACGTGGTCCTCGCCGGGGACCACATCGCGTACCCCTCCGAGATTCCGACCGAGTACGGCTACTCGAGTTCCGGTGAGCCGCCGTTCGACACGACGACCAGCGTTTACGACGTGTTCCAGGTGTTCGCCCACCTCGCCGCGGTCACCGACGACATTCGCTTCGGGACGAACGTCGTGGCCGTGCCGTACCGGCACCCAATCGTCCTCGCGAAGAACGCCCTCACGCTCGACTCACTCTCTGGGGGGCGCTTCGACTTCGGCCTCGCGCCCGGCTGGCTCAAGACCGAGTTCGACGCCCTCGACGTGCCGTTCGACGAACGCGGGTCGCGGACCGACGAGTTCCTCGAACTGTTCACCCGCGCCTGTGAGGAGGGCGAACTCTCGTTCGAGGGCGAACACCACTCGTTCGGCGAGATGGGCTTTCACCCGTCGCCGAGCAGTGAAATTCCGCTCTGGATCGGCGGTCGCTCCGGTGCGACGTTCCGACGAATCGCTCAGTTCGGCCACGGCTGGTCGACGCTGTGGGAGAAACCGGACGAGGTAGGCTCGGCCCGCGACCGCATCATGAACGCCTGGGCCGACTTCGAGCGCGAAGGTGAACCGGAAATCGGACTGTTGCGGCCGATGCACGTCGCCGAGGACGGGTCGGGCCCCTCGGGCAAGATTCTGACTGGCACGCCCGAGTCGGTCGTCGAGGACGTCCAGTCCTACGTCGACGCCGGGGCGACGCGCATCATCGTGGACTTCTTCAGTACCGACATCGACGACCAGGTCGAACAGTTAGAGCGCATCGGCGAACACGTCATCCCGGCGTTCCGCTGACTTTCAGAGTTCGTCTTCGAAGACGGCGTCGTCGGCGATGTTCGGTGCGCCCACCGCGAAGATGCGCATCTCGGTCTCGGCACGGAGTTCCCGAAACGGCCCGGGGTCGACGACGATGCAGTCGCCCGCTCGCATCTCGAATTCGTCGCCGTCGACCTCCATCGTCCCCTCGCCTTCGATGACGTAGAACACTTCCTCCTGTTCTTTCTGCTTGTGTCGCCGGACGACGTCACCGGCGTCGTATTCGAAGTAATTGAACCGGAGTTCCTTCGGCCGGTCGTCACCGCGGGCTTTCAGCTCGTAGCCGAGCATCCGGACACCGGGTTCCGCGTCGGTCTGCGTCCGCAGCGGTGCGTCTTCGACGTTGATTTTCGAGTACATCTCCGTTCCGTAGCCACTCCAGCACGGAGCATAAACCTGTGGTCGATGACGGCAACGTGTCTCTACTCATCCGCGCGAATCGCAGCCAGAGAGACGGGTCACCGATAGAATTATGCGGACACTGGACCGTGCTAACGGTACACGGAGATTCCCAATGAGCGACCACACCGTCATCGACATCTGGTGTAACCTCTTCACCAAAGCCGGCATCGACACGTTCAGCGACTCAGCTGCCAGAGAGACGGCAGCAAAGCTGTTCAACAAAGACGAGATGTTCAAACCGGGGACCGAACAGACCCCTGACGAGTTCGTCGCCAAGATGGACGACGAGGGCGTCGACATGGTGTTCATCCCAGCGCTAAAGTTCGGCAACCCCGACGGCGGGATGGAAATGGACGTGCCTTACGAGGCCGTCAGAGACGCGTGTGAGCAGTATCCGGACCGACTGAAGGGAATGGCCGGCATCAACCCTCGCGAGGGAATGGACGGCGTGCGAAAGCTCGAACGATACGTCGAAGACCACGACTTCATCGCCGGGCACCTCGAACCGTACGGTTGGGACCGCCCGGTCAACCACCGGCAGTACTACCCTTTCTACGCGAAGTGTGCAGAACTCGGTGTTCCCGTGGTGATGCAGGTCGGCCACTCAGCCATTCAGATGCCGAGTAAGCACGGCAAACCGCTGCTCGTCGACGACATCGCGCTCGACTTCCCCGAACTGGACATCGTCGCTGCACACACGGGCTGGCCGTGGTCGAAAGAACTCGAAGCGCTCGCGTGGAAACACCCCAACGTGTACATCGGGACGTCCGGCCACCTCCCGAGGTACTGGGACGACAACCTCGTCGCGTTCTTGCGGTCACGTGGTCGCGACAAGATGCTGTTCGGGACGGACTATCCCGTGTTCGACTACCCCCGTGGACTGGAACAGGTCGCCGAGTTAGAGTTGGACGACGAAGTCGAGCGAAAACTCCTCGGTGGGAACGCGATGCGCGTCTTCGACGTATAGCACCAGCCCGCTTTCTTGGCTGAATCTGTTCGAACGAACCGAGAAACGGCCGACTCAGGAATAGGTGAGGTTGACCTCGATGACGTTTGCCGCACGAAGCAGCATCCGCGGCAGTTCTGCCTCGATGGTCTCACCGTTCATGCGGTTGGTCGGCCCGCCGACGGTGATCGCTCCTTCGACCGTCTCTCCCCGGCAGATGGGGACTGAGACGGCACAGACTCCGTCGATTCGCTCCTCGTAGTCGGTCGCGTAGCCTCGCTCGTGAATCTCGTTGAGTTGCTCCAACAGGACGTCACTGTCCGTGACCGTCTGTTCGGTGACGGGCGGGAGCCCGTGGCGGTCGAGATAGCGCTCACGACTCTTCTGGGGAAGGTGTGCGAGGATAGCTTTCCCCGGTGCCGTCGTCGACAGCGGCATCCGCATGCCTGCGTACGCACCGATGTTGACTGCGTTCTCTCCCTTCGCGACGTAGAGGAGGACCCCGAGTCCGTTCTCCTCGATCATCAAACTCGCGTGCTCACCCGTCTCTGCCGCGAGCCCTTCCACTTCGGTGCGTGCGTGTCGGTAGATGGGCATCCGCGACCGGCTACCGTCGCCGATTTCGAGAAAACGCGTTCCCAGCGAGTACGTCTCGTCGCGTTTCACCACGTACCCCAGAAGCTCCAGTGTCCGGACGTGGTCGTGGACCGTGCTCCGTGGCATGTCGAGATACTCGACGACCTCGGCCAACCCCGCCGATTCGAGGGATTCGAGTGCCTCGACCACCCTGAACGTGTTTTCGGCTGTTTTGACGGGCGTGTTCATACACTGTGTCAGTGATTATATCTCATAAAACTTGTCCGGCGTCGGCGGATACCTGTCGACTCACGTTCTGTACAGGCGTGCAGTCGGTGGGAGTCACACCGTTCACGATTACAGGCCAACAGCATGGGAGAGCATGACAAAGGCGGCCGCCCGTTATCCGGCAGGGCCGAACTGGGAACTCGGGGCAACCCGCTCGAAATGTCCGAAATCGGCAAATAAGGTATTGTTACTTGCCAACATGAGCCGAACTATCTCCGGTATTTTCGGATTACGTTGGAGAGCGACTCCTTCGTCCAGAACGAGGCGATACAGCCAACCGCAGGAATGGATAAAGATGGGAACACATCCGCTATTTTCGGAACGTGAGTAATAGGCGTTCTGTACACAGTATCCAGCCTTCTCACCGTAGAAAGACCAGCAATGAAGTAATTTTCCGGAGTGACTGTGTCCGCCAACGCCGGACGATACTCATGTGAGACGCAACCCTAACACACGTACACTCGTTATGGCAGTAGTCATGCGCACGTCCGTTACACCGAAGGGAACGATAGACTCACCACCCGTATTGGTTGTTTCAGTGCACCGTCAGCGACGATGGTCGGCGACGGCGTCTGTCAGCCGGTCAAACCCTAACAGCGGTACGTCCGTTATAGTAGTCCAGCGTCGTTAGCGACAGTCACATCCCTCGCCTTCGAGCAACTCGGCGAACGAGTACTTTCGTTCGCAGTCCTCGCAGTACACGTCGATGCCGACGTAGAGGGAGTATTCCCCCAGTCCGATTCGGTCCGTCCGCTCCAGTCTGTCGAGACGTTCGGTTACCACGGATTCGAGTCGCGACCGTAATCGCTGGACGCTCGCTGCGTCCCGCTCCACCTGGGTAGCGTCGTCGGCGTGGTCGTACTCGGCACCTCTACTCTTCACGTACGTATTTATCGACTGGTACGAGACGAAATCGGCTTCCAGTTCCTCGACGTCGACGCCTGCGTTCGAGAGTTCGTACTCGACTTCGACACGCTCGCCCGCGCTGGTCTCACCGTCGTTCAGCCGGTCGTAGTACGACCGCAGTTCGTCCTGATGGGGGTGTTCCCCCTGCGCTCGCAACGCCGCTTCGAGGAGATTTCGGTTGAACAGTGTCGCGAGTTCCCGGAGACTCATCCGTTCAGCGTCCGTCCCGGTCCAGCGGTCGACGAGTTCGTCGCCGAGCTCACGTCCGAGGTCGTACTTCTCGATCAGTCGAGCGACTTTCCCACGACCGCCGCCAGTCGGTGTCGAGTGCCCATCGCGTCCCATGCCACTTTGTTGGCGACATCGTATAAAAAGGCTTCTCGTCGAAAGACCAACCGCCAGCACGATACTACGCTCCTCACGTCGTCATGGCTCCAGAGACAGGTCCAGTGTTAACATCAGGAGAGAAGAATTTGAGGTTGGTTCCGGATTCTATTTATCGCATAAATCAGTGGTGGAAGAGTTTACGAGAATCAAAGCTCTAAGAACCACTAACGACTCTTAGCGTTCTTGTGAAAGTCAAATGCTGTATACTTAACTCGGAGAGTTTACTAATCTTCCCGGTTCATAAATCCCATGTAAAATTGATAGTATCGCCGTACGATAGGAATATTTTCCAAGCTGTATAATTCCACTCAGGGGCTAATCTCCAGAGAATAAATAGACTCCATCAACAAGACTGTTCCAAATGTATCGCACAGAACCAACCAATATCAGGAGCAAAATATAATTTTATAATATATGATATTTTTCTGTTCTAACTGGCCAGTGTTACTAGCTGGTTAGACCACAAAGTTCACATACCAGTTATTAATTCGTCGAGACAGTCGTCGCTCGTCGTCAGTGCTCAGACGCGTCAGGGTCGAACGCCAACGGGACAAATCAGGGGTGACATCGAGGGTACCGCGGAGTCGTCGGACCACATCGTGAAAAATACACAGAATTTGTTACTGTTATACACAAAAAAGTATTTACAGCCCCTATGAGACTACCTACGTGAGAACCTGTCATGCCCAGCGCCGTCTTCGATAGCAGCGAGTACGAGAGGCGAATCGCACGGACGAAAGAGCGGATGGCGGAACGGGACCTCGACGCCCTGTTCGTGAGCGACCCGGCGAACATGAACTACCTGACCGGCTACGACGGCTGGTCCTTTTACGTCCACCAGGGCGTCGTGGTCACACAGGACCGGGACGAACCGGTGTGGGTCGGTCGAGAGATGGACGCCAACGGGGCCCGAGCCACGACACAACTCGGCGAGGAGAGCATCCGGCCCTACAGCGACGACCACGTACAGTCGCCCCACGACCTGCACCCGATGGACTTCGTCGCCACGGTGCTCGAAGATCTCGGCGTCGACGACGGGAACGTCGGTCTGGAGATGGACGCGTACTACTTCACCGCGAAGTCCTACACCCGGTTGCAAAAGAACCTCCCGGAGGCCGATTTCGAGGACACGACCCTCCTCGTCAACTGGGTCCGCATCAAGAAGTCCGAGGCAGAGCTCGATTACATGCGCGAAGCCGCACGAATCTCCGAGAACGCGATGCAGGCTGGCCTCGACGCCATCGAGGAAGGTGTGCCCGAGTACGAGGCTGCCGAAGCCATCTACTCTGCGCTCATCGACGGCACCGAAGACTACGGCGGCGACTACCCCTCCATCGTGCCGCTGATGCCCTCCGGCGACCACACCGGGACGCCACACCTGACGTGGACCGACCGCGAGTTCGAAAACGGCGACCCGGTCATCATCGAACTCTCCGGCTGTCGCCACCGGTATCACTCCCCGCTCGCGCGGACGACGTTCGTCGGCGACCCGCCGGCCGAAATCGAAGAGACCGCCGAAATCGTCGTCGAGGGGATGGAGGCCGCACTGGACGCAGTCGAACCGGGCGTCACCTGCGAGACGGTCGAGAAGGCGTGGCGCGACACTATCGCGAAGTACGACATCGAGAAGAAAGACCGCATCGGCTACTCGATGGGCCTTGGCTACCCGCCGGACTGGGGTGAGCACACGGCGAGTCTCCGCCCCGGCGACGAGACGGTCCTCGAAGAGAACATGACGTTCCACACGATTCCCGGCCTCTGGTTCGACGACTTCGGCGTCGAACTGAGCGAGACGTTCGTCGTCACGTCCGACGGTGCCGAACCGCTGGCCGACTTCCCACGCACGCTGTTCACCGCCTGACCATGTCGAAACAGAAATCTCCCGAGACGGACGAAACGAGCGGCGAATCGACCAGCACCGGCGACACCGAACCAGAATCGGCACTGGCGAACGCTCGTCGCCAACTCGAACGAGCAGCAGCCTACGTCGACGTCGAAGACGGCGTCATCGAGCGACTGAAACACCCGACGAAACTCCAGCAGGTGTCGGTCCCGCTCCGGCGTGACGACGGTTCGCTGGAGGTGTTCACCGGCTATCGTGCTCAGCACGACGACGTGCGCGGGCCGTACAAGGGCGGCATCCGCTACCATCCAGACGTGAGTGCTGAGGAGTGTATCGGCCTCTCGATGTGGATGACGTGGAAGTGCGCGGTGATGGACCTCCCCTTCGGCGGCGGAAAGGGCGGCATCACCGTCGACCCGAAGACCCTCTCGGACGAGGAGCGAGAGCGACTCACGCGTCGCCTCGCTGAGGAACTGCGCGATGTGGTCGGACCGAAACAGGACGTGCCCGCGCCCGACATGGGCACCGGTCCGAAAGAGATGGCGTGGTTCATGGACGCCTACTCCATGCAGGAAGGCGAGACCATGCCCGGCGTCGTCACCGGCAAACCACCAGTCATCGGTGGTTCCTACGGCCGCGAGGAGGCACCCGGCCGGTCCGTCGCCATCATCACGCGAGAGGCTATCGACTACTACGGCTGGGACATCGAAGACACGACCGTCGCGGTCCAGGGCTTCGGGTCGGTCGGTGCAAACGCTGCCCGACTCCTCGACGAGTGGGGTGCATCAATCGTCGCCGTCTCGGACGTCGACGGCGCGATTTACGACCCGGACGGCCTCGACACGCAGGACGTGGAAGGCCACGACGAGCGTCCCGGCATGGTGTCGGGCTACGATGCTCCGGAAACGCTCTCGAACGCCGAATTGCTCGAACTCGACGTGGACGTGGTGATTCCGGCAGCGGTCGGGAACGTCATCACCGCAGACAACGTCGACGACATCGACGCCGACCTCCTCGTCGAGGGGGCGAACGGCCCGACGACGTTCGCCGCGGACACCATCCTCGAAGAGCGCGGCGTTCCGGTCGTGCCGGACATCCTCGCGAACGCTGGCGGCGTGACCGTGTCCTACTTCGAGTGGCTGCAGGACATCAACCGGCGGCAGTGGTCCCTCGACCGCGTCCACGAGGAACTCGAAGAAGAGATGTTGAAAGCGTGGGCCGCAGTCCAGCGCGAGGTCGACGAGCAAGACCTCTCGTGGCGCGACGCCGCCTACGTGGTCGCACTCTCGCGCATCGGCAAAGCGAAAGAGACGCGCGGACTCTGGCCCTAACGGTTCAGCCGAGCAAGATTCGACGGCGAATTTTTTCGCGCCTGTTTCGCACAGTAGCTGTGACTTTGCTGCCGACACAGCGTGTCGAAGCCGAGTTGGCTGAAGAAAGTCAGGAGTAAACTGGAGAAATCGCTCAGTCGCGAAGCGCCTCGTCGACCTTCTCGATGGGATGCGGTGGCTCTGGCGCGGCCTCGTCCCGGTCGCCGAGTTGCGTGCGACAGGAGGCACCCGGCGCGACGACGGTGTCGCCGTCGCTGTCGTCGACCTGATCGAAGAGTATCTCTCCGATGGCCCTGCTCATCGAGTAGTGTTCGGCCTCGTAGCCGAACGACCCGGCCATGCCGCAACAGCCTGAATCGAGCGCATCCACGGCGAACCCGGCCCGGCGGAGGACGCCGACCGCGTGGTGGTCCTTGCGGGTCGCTTTCTGGTGGCAGTGGCCGTGGTAGGTCAGGTGTTCGTCGGGGGAAGCGAGTGAGAGGGCCGCGACGAGTCGGTTCGCGTCGAGGTACTCCATGACACCGTAGGTGTTGCTCGCGACCGATTCGACAGCTTCTGTGCGTGGCTCTCCGGCGACTGCCTCACCACCGAGTAGATCGAGGTAGTCCGACTGGAGCATCACGGCGTCGGATGGTTCGACGAGCACCACGTCCCAGCCCTCGGCGACTCGCGGGGCGAGCGCGTCGACGTTCGTCTTCGCACGCTCCCGGGAGCGGTCGAGGAAACCTTTCGAGTGCGCCGGGCGTCCGGTCGAGGTCACGTCGTCTGGCAGCGCGACGTGGACCCCGGCCGCTTCGAGGACGCGAACCGCGGCCTTGCCAGCATCGGGGTGGTTGTAGTTCGTGTACGTGTCCGGGAAGAGGAGTACCCGATGGTCGGCGTCGCTCGCGTCGACGCGACAGCCACCACGTGCCTCGAACCAGTCTTCCAGCGATTCGCGGTGGAACGTCGGCAGCGACCGCTCGCTGGCGATTCCCAGTACGCGTTCGGTGACGAATCGGGCTCCCGGGACTTTCGCGGCCCAGTTCGACAGGGGCGCGAAGGTGGAGCCGAGTTCGTTCAATCGGTCGATCTCAGCGAACAGTTTGTCGCGGAGACTCGACCCGTGCTCCTCGTGGTGGGCGTGTTCGACCTCGGCTTTGAGCTTCGCCATGTCGACCTCACTCGGGCAGTCCCGTTTGCAGCCCTTACAGCCCACACAGAGGTCCATCACCTCTCGCATGACCTCGGTGTCTTGGGCGTCGGCCGAGAGGTCGCCGCTCATCGCCTGTCGGAGCATGTTCGCCCGGCCGCGGGTCGAGAGGCTCTCCTCCTCGGCGGCGCGGTAGGTGGGGCACATCACGCCGCCGCGAGTGTCCTGGCCGCCGCGACAGCCGGCACAGCCGTGACAGAGTTCGGCCATACCCTGAAAGCCGTTCGCGGTGTCCCAGTCGAGCGTCGGGTCGAACGACGCCTCGAACTCGTAGTCGGGGTCGAACCGCAGGTTCTCGGTCATCTCGACCGTACGGGCACGAGCCGGTTCGGCGTCGTCGGGCAGCCCAACGACCTGTCCAGGGTTCAGCAGCCAGTCGGGGTCGAACGCCGTCTTGAGGTCCTGGAACGTGTCCCAGAGTCGGTCGCCGTACAGCTTGTGGTTCCACTGGGTGCGGGCGCGGCCGTCACCGTGTTCGCCGGAGACCGAGCCGCCGGCTTCGACGACGAAGTCGGTAATCTCGTCGGCGATGGTCTCGAAGGAGTCGAGGCCCTCGACTGTCTTCGTGTTCACGAGCGGCCGGACGTGGAGGACGCCCGGACCGGCGTGGGCGTAGAAACTCGTGTTCGCGTCGTGGTCGTCGATGACCTCGCGGAAGTACTCGACGTACTCTGGCAGTTGGTCGGCCGGCACCCCGCAGTCCTCGATGAACGAGATGTGTTTCTCGTCGGTGGTTCGCGAGAGGAGGATGGGCGCGGCCGCCTTTCGCATCTTCCAGAGGCCGGCGCGAGCCTCGTCGTCGTGTGCTTCGAGTGCGTCGAAGGCGCGGGCGTCCGCTGCGACTTCGACGCCCTGGGACGGCTCCGTCTCGGGCGTGACGCTGGGCGCGCGTTCGGCGAGCAGGTCGGCGACCTGCTGGCGGCCGTCGGCGTCGGACTCTGCGTAGAACTCGACGAGCAGCGCGCCGCGGGTCCCCTCCGGAAGCGAGGCGGCCACGTCGTGGAACTCGGCGGTGTCGAGCGCGAGGTCGATGAGCACATCGTCGATGAGTTCGACGGCCGCAGGGTCGTGCTCCAGAATCGGTGCTACGTCCGCCGCCGCGTCGAACACGTCCTCGTAGGTGAGGAGCGCGACAGCCTTCGTCTCGGGGATGGGTTCGAGCGAGACGGTCGCCTCGGTGACGACGGCGAGCGTCCCTTCACTCCCGGCGAGCAACCGAGCGAGGTTGACGGTACCCGGTTCGCTGTCGGGGGCGATTCCCGACCCATCTGCAGTCGGGCGCTCACCGCGCGCTTCGTCGACCAGCACGTCGAGGTTGTAGCCGGAGACGTTGCGCTTCAGGTCGGGATAGCGGTCGTCGATTTCGTCGGACTCCTCGTCCAGCACCCGGACGACTTCGGCGTAGATGGCCGGGAGGAGCGGACTCGGCGGCCCGTCTGTTCCCCACGAATCGGCGTCGGGGTCGGCCTTCTCGCGGAGTTCGTCGACCGAAATCTCGCCGAAGCGGTGGACGGTCCCGTCCGCGAGGACGACCTCGCACGACTCGACGTAGTGGTCGGTCTTCCCGTACACCAGCGAGTGCGCGCCGGTCGAGTTGTTCCCGATTGCCCCGCCGAGGACACTCCGGTCGCCAGCGGCCGGGTCGGGACCGAATTTTAGCCCGTGGTCGGCCGCGGCGGCGTTCAGGTCGGCGAGGACGGTGCCGGCCTGTGCGGTCGCCATCGCGGCGTCCGGGTCGAGCGACTGCACGTCGTCCATGTAGCGCGAGCAGTCCAGCACGACTGCTTCGTTGACGGTCTGACCAGCGAGGCTGGTCCCGCCGCCGCGAGGCAGCACCGGAATCTCGCGGTCGGCGCAGTACGAGACGACGCTCGCCACGTCTGCAGTCGACTTCGGCATGACGACCCCGATAGGGGTCACCTCGTAGGCCGATGCGTCGGTGGCGTACAACTGGCGCGTGTGTTCGTCGAACCGCACGTCGCCCTCGACGCGGGCGGAGAGGTCGTCCACGAGGCCGGGGCGTGAGACGTCGCCGCCGGCGTACTCGTACTCGGCACGTGGGTCGTCCGCCGGGTCCTGTGTCGCCATCGAGTATCAGCGTGGTTCGGGGGCGAGAATCTGGTTTTCGAGCGTCTCACCGTCGTCGAGACGGGCGAGGTTCTCGGCGACGATGTCGGCCAGTCGGTCCCAGTGTTTCGGCGTGTGGCCGCCGGTGTGAGGTGTGACGAGACAGTTTTCGAGGTCCCACAGCGGGTGCTCGGCGGGCAGCGGTTCGGGGTCGGTCACGTCCAGTGCCGCGCCGCGAATCTTGTTCGACCGGAGCGCCGACACCAGTGCGTCGGTGTCGACGATACCGCCACGGGCGGTGTTGACGAGGACGGCGTCGGTGGGCATCGTCGCGAACTCGTCGCTTCCGACGAGGCCGCGGGTCAGGTCGTTGAGCGGGCAGGCGAGGACGACGTAGTCGCTGCGGGAGAACGCGTCGTGGACATCGTCTTCGTCGAAGCCGAGTACCTCGTCTGTCGGGCCGCCTTTCGAGGGTGTGTACCGGATGCCGATGGTGTCGACCTCGAACCCCTGCAGGCGCTGGACGACTGCCTGTCCGATGGAGCCGAGTCCGACGACCGTGACCGTGCTGTCGGTGAACTCGGAGGACTGGAAGTGCCGCCACTGCGACTGCTGCTTGCGCCGCCAGCCCTCGTGGAGGCGGCGGGCGAACACGAGCATGTTCCCGATGGCCTGCTCGGCGATACCCGGGGCGTGGATGCCACCGGCGTTCGTGACGGCCACACCGTGCTCGTTGAGGGTGTCCATCGGCACGTGGTCGGTGCCGGCGAACGTACAGGCGAACAGCTCGAGTCGGTCGGCCCGGTCGAGCAAGTCCTCGTCGATGGTGATACCGGTGACGACCCGCGCGTCGGGAATCAGTTCGCGCTCCTGTTTCGGTGTTCGCGCCAGCGTGACCGTCCGGTCCGGCAGGCGGTCACGCAGCGTTTCGGCGTACGATTCCATCGAAAGGCCTTCCGTCCCCTCACGGAGGACGACGACGTCGGTCTCGGTCATGGATAGTGTGTATCGCGCCGTGGACGGAACTGCCCGGCTACACTGCTGTGCTGCTGTACCGTCGACTAGCCCCGTACGGCGTGCGTATACGCCACCGTTTGTGAGGTGTCACCTTAGTCCTTTTGTGTATCTCATGTCCACGAATATCGTTTATCCTTAAGTGCGTAGAGGTTGCTAGACGGGAACATGGCCGATGCTGTCACTACCCGACTCGCGGAGCTTCGCCGAGACCTCCACCGCCACCCAGAACCGGGGTGGTGCGAGTTCCAGACGACCGCGCGACTCGTCGAGGAACTGCGCGAAATCGGCGTCGACGAACTCGCCATCGGGGCTGACGCCTACGACCCGGCCGACCGGATGGCCGTCCCCGACGACGACGAACTGGAGGAGTGGTCACAGCGCGCGCTCGACCGTGGGGCCGACCCCGACCTCGTCGAGCAGATGCAGGGCGGGGCGACTGGCGCAGTCGCCGTCCTCGACCGCGGCGACGGCCCGACGGTCGGTCTCCGCGTCGACATCGACGGGCTGTACATCGAGGAGTCTGACGAGGCGGGCCACGTGCCCGCCGACGAGGGATTCCGCTCCGAGACGGGCGAGACGATGCACGCCTGCGGCCACGATACCCACATGACGTGGGGGCTCGCGACTCTCGAAGCCATCAAGCAGAGCGACTTCGCCGGCCGACTGGTCGTGTTCTTCCAACCGGCAGAGGAGGTCGGGGGCGGGGGCGCACCGATGGCGAAGAGCCGCTACGCAGCCGATATCGACTACTTCTTCGCCATTCACGTCGGCCTCGGCCACCCCACAGGAGCGGTGGTCGCCGGCATCGAAAAGCCGCTCGCGATGTGCCACGTCGACGTCGAAATCGAGGGAACCTCCGCGCACGCCGGCCAGTCGCCGCAGGAAGGGGCCAACGCCATCCACGCGCTCGGCACCGCCATCGAGAACGTGTACGGGATTCCGCGCCACGCCGACGGGATGACGCGGGTCAACGTGGGCCGGGTCGAGGGGGGCACGGCGAGCAACGTCATCGCCGAAGACGTCGAAGCCATCGCCGAAGCCCGGGGTGAGACGACGGAGCTCATGGAGTACGCTCGCGACGAGCTTCGACACCGGTTCGAGAAAGCTGCGGAGCTCCACGACTGTACCGCCTCGGTCGACGTCGTGAGCTACAACCCGCGGGCCGACAGCGACCCCGAGCTCGTCGACGTCGTCGCGGACGTAGCTGGCGAAGTCGAAGGTGTCGAGCGAGTCGTCCCGACCGCGGACTTCGGTGCCAGCGAGGACGCGACCTTCCTCATGCAGCGGGTGCAGGAAGACGGCGGACTAGCGTGTTACACCATCGTCGGCACCGACCACCCGACGAGTCACCACACGCCGACGTTCGACGTGGACGAGCGGAGCCTGCAAACCGGCGTCGACGTGCTCACGAACACGATACTCGCCGTGGCAGAGGACGGTCATGAGTGAGGAAGGAACCACCGGTGACACTGTTCCGCCCGCCTCGGCTATCGTGACTTCAGCCGACGTGGCGGCCGCACACGACTACCTCGCAGACGTGGTCCACCGGACACCACTCGACGGGTCGACGACACTCGCCAACCGGAGCGGTGCGGCCCGGGTCGACCTCAAACTGGAGAACATGCAGCGGACCGGGTCGTTCAAGATTCGCGGTGCGTACAACGCGATGGCCCAGTTGCCGGACGACGTGTGCGAGCGCGGGGTCGTCGCGTCGAGCGCCGGAAACCACGCACAGGGTGTCGCGCTGGCTGGTCAGTTGCTCGATATCGAGACGACCATCGTCGTCCCCGAAATCACACCTGCGGCGAAAATCGCGGCGACCCGCGGCTACGGGGCCGAGGTCGTCGTCGAGGGCGAGATGTACGAGCAGTCCTACGAGTACGCACTGGATCTCGCCGAGAACGAGGGACTGGAGTTCGTCCACCCGTTCGACGACGACGCGGTCATCGCTGGGCAGGGGACGGTCGGTCGAGAGATTGTCGACGAGGCCCCCGACCTCGATACCGTCCTCGTCTCCATCGGCGGCGGCGGCCTCATCTCAGGCATCGCGACGGTTCTGAAGGCACACGACTCGGACGTTCGAGTCGTCGGCGTTCAGCCCGAGGGTGCCGCCCACGCGAAACCGTCGCTGGAGTCGGACGAGATCCACATGCTCTCAGAGGTCGACACGGTGGCCGAAGGAATCGCCGACGCGCGACTCCTCGAAAAGACGTTCGCTGTCGTTCGCGAGCGCGTCGACAACGTCGTGAGCGTGAGCGACAGGGACCTCGCCGTCGCGACGGCGGTCCTAGCGGAGCGCGCGAAGACGGTCGCCGAGACGGCCGGTGCCGCACCGGTCGCCGCCTTGCTCTCCGGTGCGGTCGACGTCGACGGCGAACACGTCGCGGCCGTCGTCTCGGGTGGCAACGTGAACCTGACCGAACACGGTGACCTGACCCGCGTCGGCCTCGAAGCGATGGACCGATACGTCCACGCCCGACTGGAACTCGACGGCTGGCCGACGGCCCTCGGCGACGTGGCCGAGACGGTCGAAGCAACCGGCGGTGAACTCGACGTGGCCGAGCGTGCCCGGCCGACCGCGGCCGACCACCCGAACCGCGTGCCGGTCGAAGTCGGTATTGCAGGTAGTAGTGCTGACCACCTCGCGACTGTGGTTAGCTCGCTCGATGACATCGACGGTGTGCGAGTCGTCGAACACTCGCTGGATGCGGACCGAGTATCGTAGTCGGCCTCCGGTCCGCCGTCTCCCCTTGTTCGAACGCAGAAAGAACTCCTTCAGTCGCTACGCGGCGTCGTGCATCGCTTCGCAGAAGATGCCTACGCCCATCTCGATTTCGCGCTCGGTGGAGTCGAGCGGGGGCAGCAGTCGAATCGTCTTCTTCCCACAGCCGAGGGTCAGCAGGCCGCGGGCGAGTGCGGCCTCGACGACAGCGTCACGGCGGTCGGCTGTGTCGAACTCGACGGCGAGCATGAGGCCCTTCCCGCGGATGTCGACTGCGTGCTCGGGTGCGTCGTCCCGCAAGAGTTCTCTGGCCTGTCTACCGCGCTGGGTGGCGTTGTCGAGCAGGTCGTACTCGTCGATAGCTTCGAGGGTGAACGCGCCCTGCATCGAAGACAGCAGGTCGCCGCCGCCGAACGTGGAACCGAGGCGGTTCTTCTCGGTCGGGAAGACGTCCGAACGGGAGATGGTCGCGCCCACGCGGAGTCCCTTCGCGCTGGCGATGACGTCAGGCTCGATCGGGTAGTGGTCGATAGCCCACATCTCGCCGGTCCGGCCCACGCCGGACTGAATCTCGTCGACGACGACCGGAATGTCGTACTCGTCACAGACTGCACCGACTTCGGTCATGAACGACTCACTGGGGAAGCGGTAGCCACCGACGCCCTGAATGGGTTCGAGGACCGCGAAGGCGACTTCGTCGGGGTTGACGTGGCCACCCTCGGGCGAGAGGGCGTTTCGGAGTCTGGAGCCGTCGCCGGTGAAAAATCCGCAGGTACACTCGGCCTCGCTCTCACAGTCACAGAACGGGACCGTCTTTACGCCGGCGATTTCGGGGTAGTGCCGGGTGTACACCTCTTTCGACTTCGTGAGCGAGAGCGTCCCGAGGGTCCGACCGTGGAAGCTCCCCTCAAAGGCGTAGCCGTACTTTGCGGCCGGCTTGTGGTTGTGGCTCACCTTCATCGCGTTCTCGACTGCCTCCGCGCCGGAGTTCGAGAGGAACACCGTGTCCATGTCGTAGTGCGACGAGACGTCGACCAGCTGGTCCATCAGGTGACTGGAACCCGGGAACTCGGCCGTCTCGGGGTCCGGACCTGCGCCGAAGTACATGTCCTGGCCCGCGATCTTCATCGGTTCGACGAGGTCGAACTCGCGGAGTTTCGAGAGCACCTTCTCGTTGTTGTAGCCGAGCGGTGCCGCCCCGATGTGACAGGTGAAGTCGAGGAGGACGTTCCCGTCGACGTCGGTGACGAACGGGCCGTCGGCCTCGGCGGTCACGTCCCAGACGAACTCGTGCGAGTACTCACTCGGTGCGGCGTGTTCGGAGTGATAGTCGATCCACTTCGCAGCGTTCGGCCCGGGAAGCGCGGCTGTGTCGGGCTCTGCGGTATCCCTGTCCATACACGGCAATCGTTGACGCCGTACATAAAATCTTGGTATCTGACGGTTCGAGACCAGTGTGAGAGACCCCTGTGCCGGCGTCGCACGATGGCGAACGCAGGCAAGTGAGTGGACGTGCTCGCTTAGTCGTCACCCCCGGAGACGGCCCCAGACGACGATGTCTGGTCGTCGTCGGATTTCGGACTGCCCCAGATCTGCGTTTGCTCCTGGAGTAGTAGGCCGCCGTAGTCCTGCTGGAAGCTACGAATCAGCCCGAGCATCGTGATGAGGCAGATGACGGCGAACGGTGCGCCAGTGATGATGGCTGCGTACTGCAGCGCCTGCACACCGCCGACGACCATCAGGATGGACGCCACCGATCCCTGCAGTACCGCCCAGAAGATGCGGTTGATGGCAGAGGGTTCCTTCTTTCCGCCGCTGGTCATCATCGCCACGGCCAGCGTCGAGGAGTCAGCTGACGTGACGAAGAACGTCGTGACTAGTACGAGGAAGGCGATTAGCAGTACCGGCCCAGCGATGGGTAGGTTCCCGAAGAGGACGTATCCTGCGACCGACTCGTTGTATTCCCCGAGTGGGCCAAGAATGTCCGCGGTTCCGCTATTCTGCATCAGGACACCTGCGCCGCCGATGATGGCGAACCACGGGATGGTCGCCAGCGACGTGGCACCGATGCCAGCGAACGCGACTTCGCGGACGCTGCGGCCCTGCGAGATCCGGGCGATAAACAACCCGGCAAACGGCGACCACGCCAGCGGCCACAGCCAGTAGAAGACAGTCCAGGCGTTTACCCACTTGTCGTTCGTGGTGTTCGTCACGTTGGTGTACAGGCTCATCTCGAAGAAGTTACCCATGTACCCGCCGATGGCCTGCGTCCCGAGTTCGAGGATGCGGAACGTCGGTCCGAAGGCGAGGGTAGCAATCATCAGTAACAGGAACATCGCCATGTTGAAATTCGACAGTCGGCGGATGCCCTTGTCGACGCCCAACACAAGCGAGGTGGTGAAGATGACCACCATCCCGGTGATGACGAGGACGGTTCCGATGTCACCCAAGACGATGCCCCACTGGAATTCCAGTCCAGTGATGAACTGACTGCCGATGAACCCGAGCGAGGTCGCGACCCCGCCAAGGGTGGCGAACACGGCGAAGATGTCGACGATTTTGCCCGTGATGCCGTCGACGTTGTCGGCACCCAGAATCGGCGTGAGCACGGCAGACACGCGAAGGGGCGCACCATAGTTGTACACGTAGTAGCCGATGCCGAGGCCCATCACTGTGAAACATGACCACTGGATGACGGCCCAGTGGAAGATGGCGTACTGGACGGCGAGAGGCATGGCGGCGGCCGACTGCCCCTGTGCGCTGAATATCGGCGGGACCGTCGAGTAGTGGTACATGGCCTCGGCTGGCCCCCAGAAGACGATGCCAGCCGCCAATCCGGCGGAGTACATCATCGCGAAGTACGAGAGATAACTGTACTCCGGTTTCTCGTCGCCGAGCTTGAGTCTGCCCCACGGGCCGAAGATTACGAACCCGAGGAATAGGACGAACGCGAGCATCACGAGCAAGAAGAACCAGTTGAACGTCGAGAGAATCCAGAGTCGAATCGAGTCGACGAACTCGAGCGAGGCGGTTGGGCGGAGACTGAACGCGGCGACGAACAGTATCGTTATCGCTGCCCCGAAGGTGAAGACGACCGGTTCTATCTCGTCGAGGAATTCGCCGACCGGTCCGTCGGAGGTACTCACGTGTTTCCCCCTCCGCTGGTCCCGTTTTCAGACGCATCCGACACGCCACGACTCCCCCCCGCAAGACGGTCGGTCAGTCTGTGGTCCCGCAACTGTGCATCGCGACGACGGCCGTGAACGGATTCTGTGATGGAGCGCATCGTTCTGATTCGTGTGGCCGGCATCCATGCTAAACGGTGCCGTACACCACGTTGTTCAAGGAATTAGACAATAAAGGTTGTGGTTATTGATTATGCCGGGAACAGATACCGTTTACATCATTGGTATTGAGGCGTGTATACACATACTGATAATGTCCCACGTATAACGTCGTCCTATCCACTGTATTCCCGATTTGTGAGGAGCCAGCCGGAACGTATAACCCGAGGCATACACACAAACTGTGTATGGGTATGGAAAACGACGACGGCAACCTCGCATTCGCCGCGGACCGTGGCCGCGGCATCCTCACACCGAGCGACCGCGAGTACCTCCTCGGGCGGAAGACCGACTACACCGAACACTCGAAAAAGCAGAAACGCAACCGCATCCGTCGCCGACTACGCAACGCGATGCTCGACTTCACCATCCTCTTCGAGTGCCTGGAAGACCGTGACCGCGAGACGGTGTTCAACCCCGACGACGAGGACCGCGATGCCTATACGCGGGGAATCACCGACATGCTCGCGTTCCTCCACCTCGGGACGATGGGGTACTACACTCCGTTCAAGGACATGTTGGCACAGGGCGTCAACAAAGCCGAACAGGAACTGGCAGGGTCCGACTACCGTATGGTGACGGTCGACTTCAACGTCGAACCAGTGGGGCAAATCGACGTCGACACGGTCATCGACAAGCTAGAGTTCGGCGACTTCGACCAACTCACCGACGAGGAGTTGCAGGCGTTCGTCAGACTCCTCGCCGAGTCCGACGACTTCTCGGCGACCGACCTCCGCTCGGAGATGAAAGCACAGATGTCGGAGTTCATCGCGCAGGTCGGCGCCGCGAACGAACAGCGCGACAGACGGGTCGAAGAACTGAACGACTGAGAGCGCAAGTGAGTTTTCTGCAGGGTCAATGACCCACGACGACCGAAGAACTGGGGGCCGAAGTGGGAGGCCTTATCCGAGATGTGCGGTAGCGTCCATCTCGACGCGCACGTCGCCCGGGAGACGGGATACTTCGACGCAAACACGTGCTGGTGGAACCTCGCCGAAGCGCGCACCGTACGCCTCGTTGACCCGGTCGTAGTCGTCGAGGTCGGTGACGTAGACAGTCACTTTTACCACGTCGTCGAGCCCGTCGCCGCCGGCTTCGTCGACCACCGCCGCGATGTTGTCGAGGACTCTGTCTGTCTGGACTCCGATGTCGCCCTCGACGTCTTCCATGGTGTCGGGGTCGACCGGCCCATAGCCCGAGACGTACAGCGTGTCGTCGGCGCGGACCGCCTGCGAGTAGGGATTGTCCGTACGCGGTGCGTCGTCCGTGACAATTCGTTGTCGTGTCATTGGATTCGAAGGGAGGTGAGCGTCGTGCAGTCAGTTCGCGTCGGTGACGGTGTCGATGCCGTCGACGATGACGTCGAGCGCCGTCTCGGCCAGTTCGTGCGTGAGCACGAGTGGCGGGAGCAGGCGGAGGACGTTGCCGTGTCGACCGGCCTTCCAGACGAGGACACCGTGTTCGAAGCAGTAGTCCTGCAGCGCGTCGGCCGCTTCGTCGTCCGGGTTGCCGTCCTCGTCGACGAACTCCGCGCCGATGAACAGACCCTTGCCGCGAACGTCCGCGAGTCGCGAGTTATCCTCGGCTGCCTCCGAAAGACGGTCACGGATGTATTCGCCGAGTTCTCGGGCGTGCGCGAGCAGGTCGTGCTCCTGAATGTACTCGATGGCTCGCGTGCCGGCGCGCATCCCGACGACGTGGCCGCGGTACGTTCCGGCGTGGTCGCCGGAGCCCCACGTGTCGAGTTCCTCGTCGTAGATGGTCGCCGAGAGCGGGAAGCCGGTCCCGCCGAGTGCCTTGGCCGAGGTCATCACGTCGGGCGTCACGTCGTACCACTCGCTGGCCCACCACTGGCCGGAGCGACCGAGGCCGCTCTGAATCTCGTCGAAGACGAGGGGCACGTCGTTGTCGTCGGCGATGTCGCGCAGTCCCTGCAGGAAGCCTTTCGGCGGCGTGACGACGCCACCTTCGCCCTGAATCGGTTCGACGAAGATGCCGGCCGGGTTCGCGAAGCCGCCGTAGGGGTCGTCGAAGATGGCTTTGACCTCTTCGAGGGAGTGCTCGACAGCGGCCTGCGGTGCCTTCTCCATCTCGACCGGGTTCGGGTACGGGGCGTGGGTCACGTCCGGCAGGAGCGGGGTGTAGTCGCCCTTGAAGCTCTTGTTGCCGGTGAGACTCATCGCGCCGCTCGTCGCGCCGTGGTACGCGCCGCGGAAGGCGAGCAAGCCGGTGCCGCCGGTGTTGTACTTCGCGAGTTTGATAGCGGCCTCGATGGCGTCACTGCCGGTCGGTCCGCCGAAGACGACTTTGTTGTTCCCCTGGAGACTGCCCGGGGCAATCTCGTCGAGTTTTTCGATGAGTTCGAGGCGGGCTTCCGTCGGGAAGTCGACCGTGTGGACGAACTTGTCGGTCTGTTCGTGGACCGCGTCGAGCACGTACGGGTTCGAGTGTCCCACGTTCAGGACGCCGATGCCGGCGAACATGTCGATGAACGTGTTGCCGTCGGCGTCGCGGACGGTCGCCCCGCTCCCGTCCTCGAACGCGATGGGGATGTCTTCGGGATACGCGACCGCGCTGCTGTCGATACGCTGTTGCTTCTCGATGAGTTGCTTCGACTTCGGGCCCGGAACCGAATCGACGTTCGGTGCGTCGTCGAAGTGCAACTCGTGGATAGGTGGACCTGCAACCATATTCTGACCCATGCAGAACAGTCATAAATAATTTGTCCACGGTTCCTATGGAAGACGTACACAATTACTGATTCCCGATGTCGAAGATATCGTAGATTCTGCTGACGGCATACACGGTAATCGTAATCCATTACTATCTGGCACCACCAGTTCGTGGTAATGCTGCACACGGCTGGCCCACTGCTCAGTGTCGACCTCAATTCGCACGAGACCCAGACCGAGTCCATCGACGAGGTCCTCGAATCGTACGTCGGCGGTCGCGGTGTCGCGACGAAACTCGCACACGACCGCGTGCCCTTCGACGCCGACCCGCTGGGTGCCGAGAACCGGCTCTACTTCACCACCGGGCCGATGCAGGCCTCGAACATGAGCTTCACCGGTCGGATGAACTGCACCAGCGTCTCGCCCCTGACCGACGGACTCTGTTCGTCGAACGCCGGCGGCTTCGTGTCGCGCAACTTCGCGGATACTGGGTACGCCGCCGTCGAACTCACCGGACAGAGCGACGAGCTAGTCGTCGTCCACGTCTCCGATTCGGGCGTCGAGTTCGAACACGTTCCCGACCTCGCCGAAGCGACCGTCCCCGAAACCGTTTCGTACCTGGACGAGGAACACGACATCGGCGCGGAGAAGACGGCCGTCGTGGGCCCAGCCGGTGAGAACCTGGTCCGCTTCGCCTCCATCATGACCAGCGAAGAGCGTGCTTTTGGCCGGGGGGGCCTCGGGGCCGTCCTCGGGTCGAAGAACGTGAAAGCGCTAACGTTCGAGGGCGACTCCGCACCGGACATCGAGATTCCGTCGACGCAGATGGAGATTCACCGGGCTGCCGCGACCGAGGACCACATCATGAAGCGACAGGGAACGGTCGCCGTGATGGACCTTGCGAACGAGATGAACGGGCTGCCCTCGTACTACTTCTCCGAACAGGAGTTCGAAGGCGTCGAAGGCATCAACGGCAGTGCCGTCGAAGAGAAGAAGTACAAGAAGGGAACCTGCTCGGCGTGTGCGTTCGCGTGCAAACTCCCGACGAAGGACGAAGAACGCGGCGTCGAGACCGAAGGCCCCGAGTTCGAAGTCGCGATGGCGTTCGGGTCGAACTCGGGCGTCGACGACATCGTCGACGTGATGAAGTCGAACGAACGCTGTGACCGCTACGGCCTCGACGCCATCTCGACCGGGAACACGGTCGCCGCCTACCTCGCCAGCGAGGACGAGTTCGGGAACGTCGACCTGATACACGAGACCGTCGAAAAAATCGCGCACCGTGAGGGCATCGGCGACGACCTCGCCGAAGGCATCGCGCGCGTCCACGACGACCTCGACGTTCCGGACTGGACGGTGAAGGGAATGGACTTCGCCGCTCACGAGGGCAGAGTACTCCACGGACAGGGACTCTCCTACGCCGTAGCGAACAGGGGGGCCGACCACATGTACGCCGTCTTCTACTCGCAGGAGTATCCCCTCGTCGAGAAGGACGACGCCTACCCGCCAAGCGGCTTCGAGGGGAAGCCACAGCGCCTCATCGAGAAAGAGAACCAGATGGCGCTCAACGACAGCGGCGTCGTCTGCAAGTTCTCGCGTGACTTCATGACCCCCGAACGGTACGAAGCGCTGTTCGGCGCGGACTTCGAAGACCTGCTCGCAGTTGGTGACCGGGTCGTGCGCCTGGAACGCCACTTCAACAACCAGCGCGGCTTCGACCGTGGGGACGACACGCTCCCGTACGTCGAGCAACTGGACGGCTTCGAGACCGCCCTCGACGAGTACTACGAGCGCCGTGGGTGGACCGACGACGGTGTCGTGCCGAGCGAGGCCGTTCCGGCGTAATTCACTGCTCGATTCTACCCGTCGGTGCTCGACCGACTCTGGTACAGCTCCTCGATTCCCTGCTCGAAGCGCTCGACACCCTGTTCGAGTAGTTCGAGTTGCGTCGCCTTCGTCTCCTCGTCGACGACGTAGGCAGGCCCGCTCAGGTTGAGCGAGCCATACACCTCTCCGAGCGGTGACTTCACCGCCATACCGACGGCCCAGAACCCGTCGATGGCCTCGCTCCGGTTCTCACCGTAGCCCTGTTCGCGTATCTGGTCGAGTTCCTCGAACAGTGCCTCCTCCGTCGTGATAGAGCGGTCAGTGGCCGCGGGAAGTCCCCAGCGGTCGATAATAGCGTGCACTCGTTCGTCGGTGTACTCGGCGATTATCGCCTTGCCAGAGGCGGTCGTGTGGACGTGGAACGGACTCCCGTCGATGAGAAACCGCGGCGAGTTCGCGAATTCGAGGTCGCCGTACAGTGAGACGATCCGGCCGTGCTCTTCCACAGCGAAATCCGCTTCCATCGACGATTCGTCCCCCAACCAGGAGACCACCTCCTGAGCGACGCGGTAGTAATCCTTGCGCGTTCGAACGTAATCGCCGAGGTGACAGAACTTCGAACCGAGGTGGTACCGGTTGTCGGTGTTGATGACGTAGCCGTACTCGGCGAGCGTCGTCAGATGTGAGTGAACAGTGCTCTTCGCGAGACCCGTGACCGCCGTCAATTCGGCCATCGTCGCACCCTCTAGTTCGAGGATATGGTCGATGAGCTCTAACGAGACGGAGGTGGTCTTGAGCCCGCGGGACGAGTCGTTTTCACTCATGTGCTGGCATCCTCGGCGCGAGGTTAAAGGTGTACCCCACTCTCGACACGTCGCCGATCCCTTCGGCAGGTACTGTGGATCAGTCGGCGTAGCGAATCCCTCGACGATGACGCAGCCACACAGTCAATCGTTCCGGAGAGACGAACTATTATGTATGAAACGCCCCTTGCTAACACCCCACATATATAGAGATATATCGTCCATCGGTCTTCAGCGTACCGAGTTAGACACGATACCACGGTCGAATTGCTGACGGGGTTCATTTAGATTCGGCCCTTCGAAACAGTCTGACAACGAGTGACACGAATTCCGCTGCTTCATGGCCTCTACCGAGAGCAATTTTGGTACTAATTGACATTCGTTCCGGAGTGCCGAACGTTTTTATGTGTCTCAGCGTTCTGTTGGAGACCGACGACTGCTGTTCGATGACGTGAGTGTAGAACGGTACGGCGGCTTTTGATTGAGAAATCTCGCGTCGAGAACGATAGGCGAAACCCATTACAGTACTAGGAACGTAATTCTTGTCCAGGAGAGCCCGGTCGTGTCGAGCACGAGGAGCGTACGTGTTCTCCATTAGAGAACAAATCGAGATGTTGAATCACCGTCAAGCGTGTCTATCGAGGTACGGTGGTCAGGAATGAGCGAGGTTGAGTTCGAGTTCGTTGACTCCTCGGTGGATTAGATTCGGGATCGTCTCCTCGATAGTTTCTCCGTTCAAGCGATGGACAGGACCTGCGACGGCGAACGCACCGAGAATGGCGTCGTTAGGGGCCGAAATCGGTACTGCGACGGCGTGCAGACCTCTCGTGCTTTCTCCCCGGTTCAACGTGAATCCACGCTCTCGCGCCGTTTCGAGCGTCTCGAGTAGCTCCTCCTCAGAGGTAATCGTGTTTTTCGTGGCTGCTGGGAGGCCATGTTGCTCCACAATTTCACGGACTCGACTCGTCGGCATCTGTGAAAGAATCGCCTTTCCTGCCGCAGTCTGGTGCATGTAGAAGCGCTTTCCAACTCGTCCGCGGGAGAAGACACCCTGCGTCCCCGTTTCTCGATAGAGAACGACTGCTCGACCGTGCTCTTCGACGGTAAACTGGACCGTCTCACCGGATTCAGCTGCAATCTCTCTGAGTTTCGTCTGGACGAGCGTGTTTCCTTCGAGTTGATTCCGGACGTAGCCACCGATGTCGAGGAATCGAAGTCCGAGACTGTAGCGGTCGCCGTCCTTCCTGACGAAGTCACCTGCTCGCAGTGTCGTCAGATGTTTGTGGACCGAACTCTTCGAGAGGTCGACGGCCTCGGCAAGTTCGGTAACGCCAGCACCATCGCGTCGCTCGAGTTCCTTGATGAGCGTGAACGTCCGTTCGAGACTCCGAAGCGTGGCTCCGTTCGGTGTATCACCGGGCGTGTCGTTTCGATTGGTATCCATTGTCTATCGGTGCTCTCCCCAGCCTCATAATATTCACTAATAAGAAACGCCATGAGACCCATGAGAACATGTCTCTGGTTGTCACTGCTGTAGAAACGACCGACAACACTGCCATGTCACACTACCAATCGGTCCCGAAATCAGCAACCTCAGGAGGTCTACAGACCGAACTATTATTGTTGCGCCGCTGTACGTATGTGGTATGCTCGACTATGTGGGCTTAGAGAGTGAGCTGAGCCAAGAAGAGCGGATGGTGCGAGACACCGCCCGTGAGTTCGTCGACGAGAAGGTCAAACCCGACATCGCCGACCATTGGATCGACGGGACGTTCCCCATGGACCTCGTGACAGAGATGGGTGAAATGGGCTTCTACGCGCCGAATCTCGACGGCTACGGCCTCCCAAATCTGAGTGAGACCGCGTACGGACTCCTCATGCAAGAGTTGGAGGCGGGCGACTCCGGACTCCGCTCGATGGCCAGCGTGCAAGGCGCACTCGTCATGTACCCAATCCACGCCTTCGGCAGCGATGAGCAGAAAGACGAGTGGCTGCCGGACATGGGCCGTGGTGAGAAGATCGGCTGCTTCGGCCTGACTGAACCACAGCACGGGTCGAACCCGTCCGGCATGGAGACACGAGCGGAGGAAGCCGACGGTGGCTACGTCCTCAACGGCTCGAAGACGTGGATTACGAACGCGCCCATCGCCGACGTGGCCATCGTTTGGGCACGTGACAAGACCAGCGACGACAACCCGGTTCGCGGGTTCCTCGTCGAGACCGACCGGGACGGTTTCTCCGTCAACAAGATTACCGAGAAACTCTCGCTGCGTGCGTCCATCACGGGCGAGTTCGGCCTCAACGACGTGTTCGTGCCCGAGGAGAACGTCCTTCCGGGCGTCTCCGGCATGAAGGGGCCGCTCTCCTGTCTCACCCAGGCACGCTACGGAATCGCGTGGGGTGCAGTCGGTGCAGCGATGGACTCGTTCAAAGTGGCTCGGGACTACGCCACCGACCGGGACCAGTTCGGCAAACCCATCGGCGGGTTCCAGATTCAACAGGAGAAACTGGCTGAGATGGCCACGCAGATTACGACGGCGCAGTTGCTCGCCCACCGTCTCGCGGACCTGAAAGAGCGTGGCGACCTTCGTCCGGAACAGGTGTCGATGGCGAAGCGGAACAACGTCCGCATGGCCCGTGACCAGTCTCGCATCGCGCGCGAGATGCTCGGTGGAAACGGCATCACTGCGGACTACTCGCCGATGCGCCACATGGCGAACCTCGAAACCGTGTACACCTACGAGGGGACCCACGACATCCACTCGCTCATTCTCGGTCACGACCTCACCGGGATTCCGGCGTTCGAGTGACCATGTCGGAACCGACCGACCCCGTCGTCGTCGCTGCACGACGAACGCCGCAGGGAAAGCGCGACGGTGTCTTCGCAGACGTACGCAGCGAGGAACTCTCCGTCACGCTGGTGAACGAGTTACTCGACCAGACTGGATTGACTGGTGCGGACGTCGACGACCTGCAGTGGGGCTGTGCGAAGCAGGTCAAAGAGCAGGGGAACAACCTGGCTCGCGTCATCACGCTCCTCTCAGACCTCGGCGAGCGCGTTTCGGGAAGCACAGTCGACCGCCTCTGTGGGTCGTCGGCGGAGGCGATTGCATCCGCCGCGGACTCGATTCGGGCCGGACAGCGAGAGTGTCTCATAGCCGGTGGCGTCGAGAACATGAGTCGCGTCGAGCGCGACCACGGCATCGACTCCTATCCCGGCATTCGCGAACAGTACGACGTCGACGAACTCCAGATGGGGATGACCGCCGAGACGGTCGCAGACCGCTTCGACGTGAGCCGAGAGGCACAAGACGAGTACGCCGCACGGTCCCAGCAACGTGCGGTCGAGGCGACAGAAGCTGGCCGATTCGAGGAAGAAATCGTGCCCATCGAGACGGACGATGGCGTCGTTACCGAGGACGAAGGGCTTCGGCCCGGGACGACCGCAGAGAAACTCGCGGGGCTACCGACTGTCTTCGCGGAGGACGGGACAGTCACGGCCGGGAACGCCTCGCAGATTTCCGACGGCGCTGCCGCCGTCGTGCTCACGTCTCGCGCGTTCGCCAACGAACACGACCTCTCGGTCCTCGCTGCAGTCGGCTCACATCACGTCGCGGGCGTCGACCCGACCGTCATGGGTATCGGGCCGGTTCCGGCGGTTCGCGGCGTGCTGGAGCGTGCAGGGACGACAATCGAGGACTACGACCTCGTCGAACTCAACGAAGCGTTCGCGAGTCAGACAGTATACTGTAAGCGCGAACTCGGCATCGACGACGAGCGATTGAACGTCAACGGTGGCGCAATCGCCATCGGGCATCCACTCGGTGCGTCCGGTGCGCGCCTGCCGGTGACGCTCATCCACGAACTCATTCGACGAGACGCTGACCGTGGCCTCTCGACGATGTGTATCGGCTACGGACAGGGCATCGCCATCGAGTTCCGTCTCCCCTGACCGGGACTTCCTGTTTCAACATACGGAGCGTAACGACTCGAAAGTGTGGGGCGTCAAGCCAGAAAAGACGTTGGGTCGGCTCCGCGTTTCGGGCGTGGTTTTTAGAGTAGCCGGTCTGCGATGATGTTCTTCTGAATCTCCGAGGTCCCCTCGTAGATCTTCGTGATACGGGCGTCGCGGTAGTAGCGCTCGACCGGGTGGTCCGAGACGAAGCCGGCACCACCGTGTACCTGAATCGCCTCGTCAGCGACGTCGACGGCGTGCTCGGATGCGAACAGCTTGGCCATACTGGCGAATCGAGCGGCCAGGTCGTCGTCACCGTCTTCGACCTGCGAGGCGGCACGGTAGGTCAGCGACCGAGCTGCCTCGACGTTGGTCGCCATCTCGGCAAGTTTGTGCTGAATGGCCTGGAACTCACCGATGGGCTGGTCGAACTGTTCACGCTCGCCAGCGTAGTCGAGCGCCGCGTCGAGCGCGGCCTGTGCAGCACCGACTGCCTGCGACGCGACGCGGGTGCGACCGTGGGCGAAGAAGTCCATGAGCTGGTAGAAGCCCTTGTCGACTTCGCCGATGACGTTCTCCTCGGAGACGCGAACGTCGTCGAGGAGGACCTCTGCGAGGTCGGAGGCGCGAATGCCGAGTTTGTTGTCGATTTTCTCGGTGGAGAATCCATCGAGGTCCGTGGGGACGAGGAAGGCCGTGATGCCACGGTGGCCCTCGTCGGGAGACGTCTTGGCCATCACGAGACCCACGTCCGCTTTGGTCCCGTTCGTAATCCACATCTTGTTCCCGTTGAGGACGTAGCCGTCGGCGTCCTTCTCGGCCCGTGTCTCGATGCCGGCGACGTTCGACCCGTGTGCCGGTTCCGAGATAGCGGAGTACGAGACTGCGTCACCCGCGGCGATCTTCGGGAGCCACTCCTCTTTCATCCAGTCGTCCCCGTACTTGATGACCATGTTCGTCCCGAACCCGGCACTGCCGACGGCGCTCCCGATGCCGGGGTCAGCCCGCCAGAGTTGTTCGGTCACCAGCACCGCATCCAGCAGATCCATCCCCGCACCGCCGTATTCGATGGGGATGTGGGGCGCAACGAAGTCGTACTTCGCAGCTTCCTTACGGATTTCCTCGGGATATTTCCCCTCCTCGTCGTGTTCTTGTGCGACCGGCGCGATTTCGTTTTCGCCGAATTCACGGACGGCCTGCTGGATAGCTCTGTGTTCGTCGGATAGCCGAAACGCCATACAACAACACTCGGTTTCCTGTGTAAAGTAAATTCGGGTAAGTCAAAATTATAGCATTACGCTCGAAGACAGAGTCAGTGTCAGAAAAAGACAGTTGGGTCCGTGAAACGGCTCAGTTCTCTCCGCGGAGACTGAACTTCTGGACCTTCCCCGTGGTCGTCCGGGGCAGTTCTTCCCGGAATTCGACGGTTCGCGGGTGCTTGTACTCGGCGAGGTTCGCAAGCGCGTACTCTCGAATCTCGCGCTCGGTCACGTCGTCGCCGGCCTCGTAGCCGGGTGCAAGGACGACGAGTGCTTTGATGGTCTCTCCTCGACGCTCGTCCTCGACGCCGACGACAGCGGCGTCCGCTATCGCCTCGTGCTCGTAGAGAAGTTCCTCGACTTCACGCGGGTAGACGTTGTAGCCGCCAGTGACGATCATGTGCTTCTCGCGGTCGACGACGTAGAAGAAGTCGTCTTCGTCCCAGTAGCCGAGGTCACCAGTGTGGAACCAGCGTTCACCGTCTGCCTCGGTGAACGCGGCCTCGTTCGCTTCGGGAAGGCCGTAGTAGCCAGTCATCACGTTGGGGCCAGAGACGACGAGTTCACCGACGATGTCGTCGAGCGAAGTCGTTCCCTCGTCGACCGGACCCGACTCCACGCGAGGGAGTTCCTCGAACTGCTGGTCGACGATTTTGGCGTCGACGGCTTCGATGGGCCGTCCGATGCTCCCTTTCCGACGGGCACCCGGTTTGTTCGCGTGCGTGACGGGGCTCGTTTCGGTCAGGCCGTACCCCTCGAACAGTTGGCAGTCGAACAGGGACTCGAAGGTCTCCAGCACTTCGTGTGGGAGGCTAGAGCCGCCAGAGTTGACGAACCGAAGCGACGAGAGGTCGACCTCGCTGGCGTTCGGCTGGTTGATCATGTCGTTGAACATCGCCGGAACGCCGTACATCACGGTGATGCGTTCGTTCTCGATGCAGTCGAAGACGACCTGTGGGTCCCACTCAGGGATGGGATAGTACGTCGCCCCAGTGAACACTGCGGCGTTCATCACGGCCGACATCCCGTAGATGTGGAACAGCGGGAGCGTCCCGAGCAGTCGGTCGTCGGGGTTGATCGACGGGTCGAGCAGCGTCATGTTCGACCGCGTGTTCGACGCCAGATTGTTGTGCGTGAGGAGGACGCCCTTCGGGGTGCCCGTCGTCCCCGAGGTGTACGGTTGGACGGCGATGTCGTCGTCCGCGCGCTCGACGACTGGGCGTGTCTCGTCTGCCATGAACGATTCGAAGTCGACGGCGTCGTCGACCGTCTCACCGACACTCACGACGGTTGTAACGTCGGTGTCAGACTGTACTTCCGCGACGGCGTCGACGTTCGAAGACAGCGTCACGACGACTTTCGCGCCGCTGTCGGCGAGCAGGTGACTAATCTCGCGCGCTTTGTACTGAGGGTTCATCGGCACGACGATGCTCCCGTTACGGAGCGCACCGTAGAACGCGGTTACGAACTGCGGCAGGTTCGGAAGGTAGACCGCGATTCGGTCCCCCTCATCGACGCCACACTCGGAGAGTGCAGCCGCGAACCGTCCAGTTCGCTCCCAAAACGTCTCGTAGGTGAGTTCGTCGCCCTCGTACGAGATAGCCACCGAGTCCGGGGTTGCCTCGACAGTGTCGGCAACGTGGTTGACAAGATTCGTCATGGCACTACCGTACAGTCCCCACCTCGAAAGAAAAACCTCCCGATTGTTTGCACACGACCGTGGCCGCGAATCCATCTCTCGTCTCTCGGTGGGTGCTCCATTCGTCACGGGTGCGCGCGTCGAGCGTCGGCAGTTCGGAACAGCCGTCTCGACTGACGGCGACGAAAATGGAAATCGAGACCGAGATTCAGCGGTTACCCGGTTCGACACCGGACGTAACCGCGCTCGGGAGTTGGTCGAGATGGGCGAGGGTCAGGTAGAGGAACGCGATCACCGCCGAGGCGACCTGCAAGGCTATCGCCAGACTCCCACCGACGAACTCGGAGAGCGCCGGCGCGAACATCGCGCCCATCGCCAGCGTGAGGTAGGTCAGCCGGTGCGGGAGCCCGAGCACGTACCGACCGTCGAAACCGATAGTGACGGCGGTCAGTGCGACGACGCCGACGAACACGCTGAACGCGGCGATGGGCGTCCCGGTCGCCGTCCACGTGACGAGGCTGTCGTTGGCGACCAGCGCGAACGGGATGAGGAACCCGGCCGCGCCGACGCGAAGCGCCTGCTTGGCAGAGACGAGGAAGCCACTATCCGCGATACGTGATGCGACGGCCACCCCGACAGCGACCGGTGGCGTAATCGCAGAGAGCATGGCGAAGTAGAACACGAACAGGTGTGCGGTAATCTCGGCGACACCGAGTTCCTGCAACGGGGCGGTCAGCAGCGCCGCGACCAGCACGTACGCGGCTGGCGTCGGCATGCCCAGCCCGAACAGGATGCTGGTGAACATGGCGAGGAACAGCGCGACGACGAGGACACCACCCGCCAGCGCGACCATCCGCAGGCTGATTTTCCCCGAGAGGCCGGTCTGGGTGAGCATCTTGATGATGACGCCCATCGCGGCCAGCACGCCGACGAGCGGTGCCATGTCGAGGGCACCCATTTTGAACCCGCGCAGGGTCTTTGCGGTGGTAGCGAACAGCTGTCGCGGGACGGCCGAAATCGGTGACTCGCTCGCGCCAGACGACTCTGCGCCAGCTGCTGCCGAACCGTCGCCGTCGACGACCCAGTCGTCGTCCGTCGAGCCGTCTATCAGCAACAGCAGAAGGTCTCTGATGTACATCGTGACGATGAGCGTCAGGACGGTGTAGAGGCCGGTCGCTAGTGCCGACAACTGCATCACTGCAAGTGCGTAGACCAGCACCACCAGCGGGATAAGGAAGTAGCGAGCGTAGCAGAACCCCGCAACAGCGTCGAGCATCTCCCTCGACCCGCTCCCACTCCCGGTCACCACGCCGTGGGCGAACCGGCCGAGCAAGAGCGCGGCGAGCGCGGCCCCCGCCGAGACGAACAGCGAGAGACCGAGTACCTGCCGTGCGAGGGCGAACGCGCCAGCACCGAGAGCAGTGTAGAGGACGATGACGAGCGAGTCCTTGCTCAGAATGACCTCACCCATCCCGCCGGTGTCTTCGCCTTTGTCACTGGTCCAGCCGTAGCGAAGCACTGCGAACTGGACAGCGATGGTGACACTGAAGTAGAACAGCAGTGCGGGGAGCAAGCCAGCCTGAATGATGCGGACGTACGGCACGCCGATGAAGTCCGCCATCAGGAAGGCTGCGACGCCCATGACCGGCGGCATGATCTGGCCACCGCTCGACGCGACCGCTTCGATAGCGGCCGTGAAGTCCTCACGGACGCCCTGGCGCTGCATCATCGGGATGGTGAAGCTCCCGGTCGTTGCGGCGTTCGCCGCGGCACTGCCGGTGATAGACCCCATCGCCATCGAGGAGACGACGGCGACGTGGACGATACCACTACGAAGCCGGTTCCCGACTCGCTGGCTGAGGTCCAGAATGATGTCCAGTATCCCGTACGCTCTGGCCAGCCCGGCGAACATGATGAAGATAGCGACGTACTTCGCGCCAGCCTGGGTGATGAAGCCGTACACCCCGGAGCGTTCTATCTGGGTCGCTCCGTACAGCGTCACGTCTCGAAGACCCAGCCCAGTGTGGCTGAGGAACCCGGGGAAGAACGCGCCGTACAACGCGTACACAATGGATATCACTCCGACCAGTGCGATCGACCAGCCGTAGGCTCGTCTGGTCGCGTCGAGGACCACGACGACCATGATGAGCCCCAGCGTCAGGTCGAGGTTCGAGTAGCCGAGGAGTATCGCATCGCCCGTGAGTCGGTCGTAGTTGGTGACGAAGTAGTAGCCCGAGACCGTCGAAACGACGGCGGTCACGAGACACACGAGCGTATCGAACTGGGCGAACCGTCGCTGAATCGGCTCGTCGAAGCGACGCAGAACCGGTCCGTCTACCACCGACGACCCCTCCGTCAGTAGCTCGAAGGCGAGGTACAGGTAGTAGAGCGTGAGCCCGAAGTGCAAGAAGACCATCCCGTGGATGATCTGCGTGAAGGGTCGCTCCAACGCGAAGTAGATGGTGTAGCCCGTCAGGCAGACTGCGAGGAGCGTGACCACGGCCAAGAGAGCCTTCTCCGCGCCGGAACGAGCTGCGAAGGACCGTCGCAGACCGCTGGGTGATGTCGTTGAGTCGGTAGGTGTCTCTGTCATAACTGAAGTTGAAGGAAGTTTCCTCTCCGCGCCTCGTCAGGGCTCCTCGCCGCGCTCGAACTCGTCCGACCAGAGGCCTTGCTCCTCGTAGAAGTCGGCCGCAGCCGGGTGGAACGGGATGCCTGCGTAGGCGTTCTTCACCCAGGCGTCGCCAGACGACAAGGGTGCGAGGAGCCCGGTCTGTTCTTTGAGCCCTTCGCGCTGTGCCCAGAGCGCTTCCAGGAACGAGTACAGCGTGTCGTAGTCCATGTCGTCACGAACGATGAAGTTGTACGCCAGCGTCGGCGTACTGAGCGTGTCGGGCGTGTAACCGTAGTTCTCGAACTGACTCATGTCGATGTCCGAGACGACGATTGCCGGGTCGTCCTTCAGTTCTTGGACGACCTTGTCCGGCCAGTCGAGGACGCGGAGGTCCACCGTACTCTTCATCTGCTGGAGCCAACCGGGTTCGATGGAGAGGTTGACGTACGTCGCTGCGCCGACGTCGAGTCGTCCTTCGCTCATCGCTCCGGCCTGGTCACCGTAACTGACACTGGTTCGCTCGTAGTCTTCGGTCACGAAACTCAGCGAGTGTTCGAGCATCTCCGCCGTCCCGGACCCACTGGGGGTTGGAGAGACCGTCGCACCACTACCGATGTCGGAGACGCTCTCCCAGCCACCGTTCGCCGACGCGAGGAACCACGCGAGGTCGTAGAGGTGGAACACCTGATACGGCTGGTGGTCGAGGTCGGCGAACGGTTTCTCGCCCTGTCGAATCTTGTTCGCCGTCCAGTTCTGAATGTACGCGATTTCGGTCTTCCCCTGGACGACCTCGGAGACGTTTCGGTTGGTCCCCTGACTCGGTCGGGCGTCGACCGACACGTCCGAGTTCTGGCTGACGGCCGATGCGATGACCTGGCTCATCGAATACGCTGCCGTCGTCTCGGAAGCAGTCTTCATAATCAATTCACCGTCGGACCCGGGTCGGTCTGAACTACCACTGTCACCGCTCCCGAAACATCCGGCTAGTCCCGATATACTGGCGGCACCTGCCAGTCCAGCCGAACGTCTCAAGAAAGCACGTCGCTTCGTACCTGCGGTTGTGTCACTACCACGCATACGACCATCATAATCATTCATATCGTAAAAAACCTTCCATGGGGGCACGCGCTGCGCCCTTCGGCGCGAAATTTTTAAATCCTTATTGGAGAAATTTTCTAAACCAGGAGTCGTCGCGTAATACAGACAACGGTTATACATTTTTACAGTGGCACAAGCACTCGTGCTTCGCAACTTGTCGAATACGACGCGGTCTTATGCACAGGTCGAAATGTGTAACCAAGAACGGTGGTCTCACTCTCCGATGTCTTCGGAAAGAACGCTGACGTCCTCTCCGACGAGAGCTTCCAGTTACTACTCCTGACGAACATCACGCCACCACTCGGTGTCGCACTCATCTCTCCCCTATTGAGCGCTCTTACCGGCCCGTTCGCCGTCTCGAGTGCGCAGATAGGACTCCTCATCACTGCCTTCTCCGCACCGAGCATCGTCGCGATTCCACTCGCCGGCACTATCGCCGACCGTCGAGGTCGGAAACCGGTCCTCATTGCTGGGTTACTCGTTTTCGGGTTCGCCGGCGCAGCAGTGGCGACGACGACAGATTTTCGCGTCGCGCTGTTGCTCCGCTTCGTGCAGGGGATCGGGTTCTCCGGTTTGACACCGATCCTCGTGACCAGCACTGGTGACCTCTTCCGTGGGAGCGCAGAAGCAACGGCGCAAGGAGTCCGGTTCGCCACCTCTGGAATCACGATGATGGTGTTTCCACTCTTGGCCGGACTCCTCGTCGCCATCGCCTGGCAACTGCCGTTCCTCCTCTACGGTATCTCCATCCCGCTCGCGCTGATTCTCTATCGCTACCTCGACGAACCGAGCGAGCGAGACGAATCGACCGCGACCGACGACGAACCGGGATTCCATGCACTCGTCTCGTACCTCGACGCCCAAGCCGTCGCCTTGCTCGTCGCCCGTGCGGTCCCGAACGCGGTCTACACCGCGTTTCTGACGTACAACTCGCTCGTCATCGTCAGCGTCCTCGATGGGTCACCGGGGCAGGCAGGGTTGCTGGTCGCAGCCGCCAGTCTCGCACATACACTCTCTGCGACGCAGAGTGGCCGCATGACCGCGTACTTCGACACGCGGTTCGTCCCGCTCTTTGTCGCGACGGTCGGCATGAACGTCGGACTCGCACTCGTCGGGTTCGCGCCGTCCTTCCCGGTCGTGGTCCTCGGAAGTGCGCTAGTCGGATTTGGCTTCGGCACGACGCTATCGCTCTACCGCAGCGTCATCACCGCGATGTCTCAGACCCTTCGCGGCGGACTCGTGAGTCTCGGGTCGGCACTAGCCCGAATCGGATCGACTATCACACCCGTCGTCCTCGGCATCGCAGTGACCGACCTGTCGTCTTCAGTCGGTACGGTCGAAGCGATACAGACCGTCGTCGTCGTCGCCGGCGTCGCCGGTGGCACGGTTGGCGTTGGATGCCTCGTCTTCGCCGGTCTCCATCACTCCAGTTCTCTCACGGACAGCCAGAGCCACTCCCAAACTTGAACAAATCCGACGAGTCGAATCGGGTGAGCATGAGTAGTTACAGCAAGAGTCCTGATTGTAGAATACACAATGTCTGAAAGAATATTGTCTATTGTCCAAACAAAATATATTTTGAGCTATAAGTGCGGTTGTCCCCTGGAGGCACAGAATAGAACCGAATCATGGAGAATTTTAGAAAATACCACCACCATCACCGTGATTTAGACCTCAAACATATTTTTCTAGGCCCAAACTGTAGAATACACCACGCATCACACGGGCTTACTTGCTCATAGTTCCGTTAGTCAGAATTGTGTAGATAGACTATTTTGTGAATCAGAAGACGTTGTGATTCAAAGTCATCTGGCCAGAAAGATACGATCGAGGTCTAAGTATTCCCGATTATGGCCATCGAGCAAGACACAGCTATCGACAATAGTATTGATATACACTAGCAATTCCATCCCACAAACTTTCGCTGGTGATGTGGAGACAGTCGAATCACAGGGCGAAAATATGGCTGACAAAATTTGGGAAGGTATAGAAACCACATTTTTACAAATAATTACCTCACTGCTTCAATCTCACGCACCATTCGAGTCCGTGGAAAAAGGACACGCTCCCTTGAACGCTAACAGAAATTGCACGGCGGCCTATCGGAATCAGAGAAGAACGACGGTGAGTCGTACTACGAGCGAAGTTCGTGGTGGCTGGGATTGGCACCCTGGGTGGCACTTCGAGGAACGTACGAGTGAACAGCGTCGTGAATTCATGTACGATAAAAGCGATCATGCCTGCCTCGTAGACCTCGAGTCGATATGGTTCTCCGGAAACTAACTGAGAAAGTCACCCGACGAGGAAATGAAGACTCAGGAAGCCAAGTCCGGACTGGGAAAAGTTAGAAACAGTGGGTCGAAGAGCGCCATTACAAAATTAGTATTGTAACGACCACCGGCCGCTGCGTCAGGAGAGAGAAACCTCGAGTTCGAACTCGTTAGCGACACCGAGCAGCGTGTTCGGCAGTTCCTCCCTGAAGCGCTCCTCGTCGACGCGGTTGGCTGGACTCGCGACACTGAACGCACCGACGACCTGCTGGTCGGGTCCCCTGACTGGGACGCCGACTGCTTTGACACCGTCCAATTGTTCTTCCTCGTTGAACGCGATTCCTCTCTCGCGAATCTGGTCGAGTTCGGCGACGAGCGTGTCGTAGTCGGTGATGGTGTTGTCAGTGCGAGCGGGCAGACCCCACTGTTCGACGATCTGCTCGACACGAGGTTCGGGGTAGTCAGACATGAGCGCCTTACCAGCGGCCGTCTGGTGCAGGTAAAACCGCTTTCCGATGGTCGAGTACGTCCAGACGGCGTGCTTACCCGAGCCGGTGTGGAGGTAGACACCCCGGCCGTTCTCCTCGACGACGAACACGGCTCGACACTCCGTCTCGTTTGCGAGCTGCGTCGTGTACGACTTCGCCGTCTTGAACGCCTCCTTTCGAGTCGCAGTGTAGTTCCCGAGGGAGAGGAACTTCAGCCCGAGGTGGTACACGTCGCCGCTCTTGACGACGTACTCCTTCTCCCTGAGCGTCGTGAGGTGGGCGTGCATCGTACTGGGTGCGACGCCCATCTCCTCTGCGAGTTCGGTGACCCTCGCACCGTCCAGTTCTCGAAGCTTTTCGACGACTTCGAGCGACGTCTCCGTGGTCCGCAGCGTTCTACCACCGTTCTGGGTTCCCATAGTCTGTCGTATAGGGGGGATAGTACTTAATATTCCGTATGTGCGAATGTACCGCTTTCTCATCATACTGTGTCAACAAGTGACAGGGCATAGTGCGGTGATGACCCGGTGTTTCGGCCGTGAAAGGTACTTAAAATTCAGTCATCGAGAATAGTACCTAGTGAACGTTCGTGATATACTATTCCGTGTTTCATTCAGATGTGACCACAATTGGTGGTCGTTCAGTCGATTTATCGTGTGAAAACGAATGACTTGCAGACACCCCTCCATCGAGGGTAGTCCGGGATTTCCCGGGTAGGCGAATCGACGGCAACCAATGGTGTGCGAATAGCTTCCCACCGAAATGAACGAATCTGCTGGAATCAACCGTACTCAGACCTCTAGCATCGTATTAAGAAATAATGTGAGACCGTATCTCGACCGGTCGCTCGCCCCGAGCGTGACTCGTTCGTGAGACGTGAAAACGGGATAGAGCCCCCAAAAATCCAGTCAAGGCCTGTTTCAGATACTACTATGGGTGTTGTAGCTCTCGAAAACGAGGGGTGATTTTCCGGTTACAGCCCGAGCAGTTCTCTGGTCTCGTCCGGCGTCGCGATTGGACGTTCCAGTTCCGACGCGATTCTGGCGGTCCGACGGACCAGATGTGCGTTGCTCTCCGCCAGCTCACCCTTCCGGTAGTAGACGTTGTCCTCCATCCCGACGCGAACGTGGCCACCCAAGGTGATGGCCGCCGTCGTCATCGGGAGTTGGTGCCTGCCGACGGCGAGCGCCTGCCACTCGACCGGTTCGGGGAGGTTGTCGACGAAGTTGATCAGGTTCCGCGGCCCGGGCGGCATCCCGTTCTGCATCCCGAAGATGACCGTCGCCCAGTACGGCGCGTCGAGGAGTCCCTCCTCGATCAGGTGTTCGGCCTCCGGAATCTGGCCTGGGTTGAACAGTTCGAGTTCCGGCTTCACACCGGCGTCACGCATCCGCTCCGCGTACTCTTCGTTCTGTTCGCGCGTGTTCTCAGCCGTCCGGGTCTGTCCGAAGTTGATGGGTCCGAGGTCGATCGTCGCCAGCTCCGGTCGCGGCGAGGTTTCGAGTACTGGTGCGATGCGCTCTTCGCGCGGGTAGATGCCACCGCCACCGGTAGTGAAGTTCACGATGATGTCGTCGCAGTACTCGTCGATGCAGTCGCGCATTTCCTGAAACCGGGCGACGTCTTTCGTGTTCTCACCGTTTTCGTCGCGGGCGTGAAGGTGGACGATGGATGCGCCAGCCTCCTCACACGCCGCGAGGTCCTGTGCGATCTCTTCTGGTTGCTCGGGCAGGTTCGGATTCGCTTCCTTTCCCTGGTGGCCACCCGTCGTCGCGACGCTGATGACGAGCGGCTTCTCGAAGTAGTCGTTGTACCCAGTGTACGCCATGTGGTAGAAAGAGCGGTCATCCGAGATTTATAATTTTGGGTGGGTCGAGCGAAGCACGACCAAAGAAAACTTGTCAACGAATTTTGCGGTACGTTTAATAGCGACCTCGAATACGTGTTGATACATGGTATCAGGAAGCACTGCCATCGTTACCGGTGGTGGTCGCGGTATCGGCCGTGCCATCTGTCGCGAACTCGCGAGAGCGGGTGCAGACATCGTCGTCGCAGACATCGACGAGACGGAGATGGCCGAAACAGCGGAACTCGTCGAACAAGAGGACGTCCGGTGCTATCCGATTCACACCGACCTGCAGTCGTTCGAGAGCGTCGAGTCAACTGTCGACGCGGCACTCGACGAGTTCGGCACGATCGAGATTCTCGTCAACAACGCTGGCATCGCCGGGCCGACGGCGCAATGCGAAGATGTGAACCCAGCAGATTGGGACCAGACGATGGCCGTCAACCTTCGAGGACCGTTCTTCATGTGTCGCCAGTTGCTCTCGGCGATGAAAGAGCAGTCCTACGGACGCATCGTGAACATCGCGTCGGTCACGGGGAAACGACCGCTCACACAGCGGACACCGTACGCGACGACGAAGATGGGCCTCATCGGTTTCACCCGAACACTCGCGTCCGAGGTTGGGGAACACGACATCAACGTCAACGCTGTCTGTCCGGGGTCGGTCGACGGCCCACGAATCAAGCAGGTCTTCGAGGAGAAGGCGAAAGCGTCCGGTCGAACCTACGAAGACGTTCGGCAGGAAGCCGAAGGAGAGAGTCCACGGAACGAACTCGTCCAGAAAGAAGACATCGCACAGACTGTCGCGTACCTCTGTTCGGACGATGCTGACCGTGTCACCGGACAGGACATCAACGTCTCCGCTGGCAAGGTGATGTACTGATGGACGTCGACGCGACTCACTGAACACGAAATTGCGAGCGACGGAGTGCAAGCAGCCTTCTTGCAGCCGTGGGTGTCGTTGTAGTATTTTTGATATTACAGAACGAATAATATCACGTACATAAATTATATATGCCGGGACTCTAATCTACGGAACGTCCGATACATGGTAAGAGATAGCAGCACCCACTCCAGACGGGGGTTTATGAAAGGAACCGCTCTCGGAAGCGCGACCGTCGGTCTCGGCGGTCTCGCCGGTTGCCTCGGCGGTGGCGACGGCGAGGGCTCCGGCGGTGGCGACGGGGGCGGCGGCTCCGGAGGTAATGGCGGCGGTGGAAAGTCGATGGCGACCATCACCCGACTCTCGAACGCGTACTGGGGGTCGTGGGTGAAGGGATACAAGGAAGCGGCAGAGGCACTCGGCTACGACACCAACGTCCAACTCAACGAAGGAAAGCTCAGCAAGCAGATTCAGCAAGTCGACTCCGGTATCGCGAACAACGTCGACCTCATCATGGGACAGGCGTTCACGAACTCCGGCGTCCCGCCGATCGCAGAGGCGGCCGTCGACGCGGGCGTCCCGCTCACGATGTTGTGGACCATCGACAAGTGGTACACACCGCAGGACGCTGGCGACGAGTTCGTCCAGTTCTTCATGCCCAACGCGATAAACAACGGCTACACCGCGGCGAAAGCCCTGTTCGAGGCGATGGGCGGCAGCGGGAACATCGTCCACATCGAGGGCGTGCGCGGGAACGCGGCGAACACCGGCCGAAACATCGGGCTGAAGAAGGCGATGGACGAGTACTCGGACATCAACCTGCTCGCGCCGCCGCAGCAGGGGCGGTGGGTCAAGTCCGAGTCACGCAAGGTGATGTCCGACTTCGTCTCACAGTTCGGCGACAAGATAGACGGCGTGTTCGGCCAGAACGACGCCGTCGGCCTCGGCGCGCTCACCATCGCCGAGGAGAACGACCTGGACGTCGAAGTCGTCGGTATCGACGGTATCCCCGAAGCACTCAACCTCGTCGAAGAAGGCCGGTTCACCGCGTCCGTCTCGTCCCTCGGTCCGTGGCAAGGCGGCTGGTGTCTGGTCAAGGCACACGACTTCGCCAACGGCTGGAAGCCGAAGCCCGGCGAGCGGATGATGCTCCACGGCAGTCCGATCCTCGTCAAGGAGACGGGCGAGTTCGACATGATCGAGACGTTGCCCGTCCTCGACGCCGGGGACTTCAACAAGCAGATCTTCGAAGGCGACTCGACCCCGTACGACTGGGAGAAGATGTCCGTCGTCGAAGCCGGCGAAGACAGCTGGGACCCGCAGAACTCGCTCGTCCCCGTCCGGAAGGAGGACATGGTCGAGCCGGGCCTCCTCAGCTGGAAGGAGAACAACCGGCCGAGCGGGTACGAAATCCCATCGGCCTACTCCGACACCGGCGCGCTGGACGAAGTCGAGAAGATGTACGAAGACCACTACAAGACGAACCCACTGAAGTAGCCAATGTCACCTCACCTCGTGCGAACCCATGTCAAATAAAATGTCACAGAGCGCAACACCTGGAGACGAGGCGTCGGCCGCACATCGCGAACACAGCCTCCGAGTCCGAGACATCTCGAAGTCGTTTCGCCACGTCACCGCACTCGACGGCGTCTCGCTGCACATCGACCAGGGAGAGGTCGTCGGCCTCGTCGGCGAGAACGGTGCGGGAAAGAGCACCCTGCTCAACATCCTGACCGGCGTCTTGCAACCAGACGAGGGCGATATCTCCATCGATGGCGAGTCGGTCACGTTCTCGAACCCGCGGGAAGCCGCGGAGTACGGGGTTTCGCTCGTCCATCAGGAACAGGACGTCATCCCGAACCTCAAGGGGTACGAGAACCTGTTCCTCGCACGCGAGTCGTCCCAGTTCGGCATCCTCAACCGAGGTGAGATGAGCGAGGCAGCCCAGGAGTTCGTCGACGACCTCGGCATCGACCTCGACGTGGACAAGTACGTCAAAGAGTACTCGTTCAACGAGCGCCAGATGCTCGAAATCGCGAAGGCGTTCCATCGCTCCAGCAAGTCCGAGAACCCGGTCATCCTCCTCGACGAGCCGACGGCGGGGCTCGAAGAGGCGGGCCGTGAACTCCTGTTCGACCGCATCGACGACCTGCGCGACCAGGCGACGTTCGTCTTCGTCTCCCACGAACTCGACGAAGTGTTACAGGTCACCGACAGAGTGTACGTCCTCAAAGACGGCGAGTTGGTCCACGAAGTCATGGCTGCGGACGCGACGCAAGACCTGCTGCAGGAGAAGATGGTCGGCAGGGAGAGTTCATCTGAGTACTACAAGATACCCGACCAGCGCTCCGAGTCCTCGCTCGGCGAGCCGGTGATGCAGGCCGAAAAGCTCCGGTCCGAGGAGGAAGACATCGGGCCGGTCTCGTTCTCCGTCCGCGAGGGCGAGATATTCGGCATCGTCGGCGTCGAAGGCTCCGGGAAGGAACGACTCGGTCGAATGCTCGCGGGCGACATGCGCGCGACCGAGGGGACGATTCGTGTCGACAAGGCCCCGGTCGAGACCGGATCGGTCTCGAACATGGTCGAAGCGGGCGTCGGCTACGTCCCCAAAGACCGGAAGTCCGAAGGGCTGTTGCTGTTCCAGTCCGTCCTGAAAAACACGTCACTGGCCGCGGTTCGGACGATGAACGGGTCGCTCCCACTGCTCGACCTCGAAGAAGAGAAGGAGATGACCGACCGGGCTATCGAGGAGTTGAACATCAAGACACCCGGCCCGGAGGCACTCGTCCACGGACTGAGCGGGGGTAACCAGCAAAAGGTCGTCCTCGCTCGCTGGCTGGCACAGGAGTCGTCGGTGCTGGTCGTGGACAACGTCACGCGGGGCGTCGACGTGGGTGCGAAAGAGGAAGTCTACCGCCTCTGTCGTGAACTCACGGAAGACGGTGTCTCTATCGTCTTCATCGGCGACGAACTCCCCGAGGTCATCGGGATGTCGAACCGCATCGCGGTGATGAAGAAGGGTCGCCTCGGCGACGACGTCTTGGACGCATCGCCCGGCAACAAGCCGACCGAAGAAGAACTGATACAGCGGATGATCTGACCATGAGTGAAAGCACGAACGCGAGCGCGGTGTCGGAGTGGATAGCCGAGAAACGAGAAGAACGGACGATGCAAGACTGGATAATCGACATCGGGCCGTTCGCGATGCTGATAGTCCTCGGCATCATCTTCTCCATCCAGTCGGAGAACTTCCTCACCTACGGGAATCTCGTGAGCAACGTCGCGAAGAACAGCGCGTTCCTGTTGTTGGTCGCGCTGGCGGGAACGTTCCCCATCCTGCAACAGAGTATCGACCTCTCGGTCGCACAACTCGTCACCCTCACTGGCGTCGTCGCGGCCGTACTGGTCGGCGACTTCGGTGTGTTCGCGCTGGTCATCGCCGTGCTGGTCGGGATGGCCGCTGGGGCAGTGAATGGGATCGTCTTCACGAAGCTGAAGGTGCCCTCGTTCCTGGTGACGCTCGGGACGCTCTCGATAATGGGCGGCCTCGCGCTCATCGTGACCGAAGGTTCGTCCATCACGTTCCGGAACGACACTGTCCGAGACATCGCCACCGGCGAGTGGATTCCGGGCATCCCGAACCTCGTGATGTGGGGCCTGCTGTTCTACGGCTTCACGGTGTTCCTCGCGTGGCGGACCAAGTTCGGTCGGTACTGCTACGCGCTCGGGGAGAACGAGCGTGTCGTCGAACTCGCAGGCGCGAAGGTCGACCGGTACAAGATCTACCCGTTCATCCTCTCCGGCCTGCTCTGTGGCGTCGCGGGCGCACTGCTCGCGGCCCGCATCTCGTCGGGGTCGGCACAGATGGGTGAAGGGTTCCTCCTGCCAAGCATCGCGGCCATCGTCATGGGCGGGACCGCCCTGACCGGCGGTGTCGGCGGCCCACACCGGACGCTCCTCGGCGTCCTCGTCATCGCCGTGCTACAGAACGGGATGAACCTCACCGCGGTCGACCCGTTCATTCAGGAGATCGTCCTCGGCGTCGTCGTCGTCGCCGCAGTCGCGCTGTCCATCGACCGCCGGAAGATAGACGTGGTGAAGTGAGCGAGTCGAACACGTCACCCGGTCCCGTTCGACCGTCTTTCGGTCGCCCGTCTCTGTCGTCGCCCAGTCTGTCCGTCGTCTCGTCCGACGAGTGCTGGTACTGAGTCGCTGTTTTGGTTCTCGTCCGTCGTCGTCGCTCTCCTGAAGTAGTCGCCACGAACAGCGTCGCTCTCGACGACGCACCGCGTCGGTCGACTTCGCGGCGTCAGCGCTCGCTCTCGCTCACGATGGCGTGCCTCGAAAAGTGTGTCGCAAGTGGTGGTCGCTCGTTTCGACGCGGTCGGCCGCGATCGGGGCGAATCAGTCAGGCCGGTTGCTGTAGATGCGCTCGTGGCTGTGTGAGTAGATTTCGAGCAGGTTCCCGTACGGGTCTTTGCAGTAGGTCAGCGTGTACTCGTCGTCGTCCTCGAAGATTTGCCAGACGTCGGAGTGGTGGTCGCCGCCAGCTTCTTCGATTCGGGCGGCGAGTCCTTCCACGTCGGGGTCGATGACGCACAGGTGGAAGAGTCCCGGCCGCGTCGGGTCCGGCTCGGTGTCACCCTCGGTCGACGTGAACTCGAACAGTTCGAGTCCGATCTGGTTCCCAGTGGCGAGGTGCGCGAAGTGCATCTCTTCGAACTCTCCAAGAACGTCGACGGCCTGTCGGCCGCCGTGGCCCTCGTTCGCCGTGATGGTGTTCGGGCCTTCGACGTGGGAGAAGCCGAGGACGTCTGTGTACCACTCGATCGCTTCGTCGAGGTCTGAAACGGTGAGTCCGACGTGGGCGAGGCCACGCGGATAGGGTTTCGCGGACATTTCGTGCCATACGATGGCATACAACAGCAAATAGGTTCGGATTTGGCGGGTCGATGGTGGGGAGAACAGGCGGCTCAACGGCGGGTCGACGAAACGTCTATTCGGCCCAGGGCGTACTGTCGACGCGCGATTCCTCGCTGGGGTTTACCGTCCGAACTTCGCGGTCGATGTCGTCGATGCGAGCCAGGTCGTCGTCGGTCAACGCCAGCGAGTGCGTCTCGTAGTTGTCCCGAATGTGGTCGCCAGAGGCTTTCGGGATGGCTGCGACGTTGTCCTTACTGAACAACCACGCGAGGCTGACCTGCGCGACACTCACGCCGTGGGTCTCCGCGATGTCCTGTAACACGGGTTCGCCGAACACTTCGCCCTGTGCCAGCGGCGAGTACGCGACGAGGTACATGTCCTCGCGCTGGACGTACTCGACGAGTTCGCGCTGCTGGAGCAGTGGATGCATCTCGACTTGCGTCGCGAGGATGGGCGCGTCGAGCAGGTCGCTGGCCTCGTCGAGCAGCGCGGGCGTGAAGTTGCTCAGGCCGACGTGTCGAATCTTCCCGTCGTCGTAGAACTGGTCGAACGCACCGAGTGTCGCTTCTGGGTCGTAGGCGTTCGTCGGCCAGTGGACGTACAACAGGTCGATAGTGTCGACGCCGAGGCGGTCGAGGCTTTCCTCCGTCGTCCGGAGTACGTCGTCGGCCGCGAGGTTCGCCGGGAGCACCTTCGTGGCGACGGTCACGTCCTCGCGAGCGACATCACTTCGTTCGAGGCCCGTACCGACCACTTCCTCGTTGTCGTACCACTGCGCCGTGTCGAGGTGTCGGTAGCCGATGTCCAGTGCAGTCTCGATGGTCGCCGGGTCGCTCACGTCGTAGGTGCCGAAGCCGAGCCTCGGCAGTGGTGCTGCTGGCATAGACACGAGTTCGCACACCGCGATGAAAAGCGTATCGTTGGGGGCGGAAACAGACGTTTCACCGGACCAATCCGTCGGCGTGGACTGGCTACGGTTCGACGAGTATCTTCACGTGCTCGCTCTCGGGGTCGAGTAGGTCTTCGAATCCCTCCTCGACGATGTCGTCGAGCGCGACGCGGCCGGTTATCATTTCCTCGGCGTCGAACTGGCCGGTTTCGAGGTAGCGCGTCGCCATCGAGAACTCGCGTTCGGCCTGTGGGCCGCTGAGGTAGCCGTTCGAGCCGTTGATGCTCCGCTCGACGACGACGAGTTCGTTCGGCGTTAGGCCGACATCGGCGTCTGAGATGCCTACGGCAGTAATCTGGCCGCCGCGTTTCGTGCTCTCGACGGCCGCTTTGAACGTCGGCTCGATACCGACGGCCTCGAAGGCCACGTCGACCCCGCCGTCGGTGGCGTCGGAGATGACTTCCACGGCGTCCGTCTCGACGGGGTCAAGCGTCGTCGTCGCGCCGACAGTCGCCGCGATGTCACGGCGAGTTTCGCGCGGTTCGGAGACGAATATCTCGGTCGCGCCGGCCGCCTTCGCCGCCTGGACGATGGAGATGCCGATGGGGCCCGCGCCGAAGACGGCGACCGAATCGCCGGTCTGCATCCCCGAGCGCCGCGTGGCGTGGATACCGACGCTGAACGGTTCGACGAGCGCGCCGTACTCGACCGGGATGCCCTCGGGGAGCGCCACCACGTTCGCCGCCGGGACGACGGCGCTGTCGGCGAAGCCGCCGCTTCGCGCGGAGATGCCGATGTTCGCGACCGACTCACAGAGATTGTGTCGCCCCTCGGCGCAGTAGCGACACTCGCCACAGACGATGGCCGGGTTGACCGTCACGGGGTCGCCTACGGCGACATTGGTCACGTCCTCCCCGACTTCAGATATGGTGCCACTGAACTCGTGCCCGAGCGGGACCGGCAGCGAGGCTCCGGTCAGTGGGTGTTCGGAGTCGGGGGACGGCGTGAGGTCCGGACCGTCTTTGTACTCGTGCAGGTCGGTGCCACAGATACCGCAGGCTTCGACGTCGATGCGGACGTCGTCGGGGCCCAGTGTCTGCTCGTCAGCCGATTCGACCCGGATGTCTCCGGAGCCGTAGTACTTTGCAACCCTCATGTTCCACAGTAACACAGCACATCCACAAAAGCGTTCGTCTCCGTCCGACGGTCGTCAGTCCCCTGCAGCGGCCGTCGACGCGCGGTCGTCAGGGACGGTCCCGTCGTCGTTCCAGTCGCGCGTGGCGTAGTACTCGTCGAGGGCCGCCTCGAAGTCGGGCAGGTCGTAGGGCAGCGTGTCGTCCGACCGGTCGAACCCGCGCTGGTTGTTGAAGTGGCGTTCCAGTTCGACGACGCGCGACCCGATTTCGATCAGGTCTTCGTAGTCCGCATCGAACAGGCCCTCGTACCGCTCCTCGGTCATCGTCCCACGGGCGAACCGACAGACGATGCCGCAGTCTTCGAACGCACGGGCGTTCTCCTGTTTCACGACGAAGGGAGCCTTTCCTTCGAGCCCGGACTTGCCGATGGCTTCCTCGCTGTCGACGAGCGGGTACTCCCACGAGTACAGCGTGGTGTACATGTGGTCGGCTCCGCGGTTCGCCGTCGCGTAACTGAGTCCCTGTCCGTGGAGCGTGCGACCGTCGTGGGCCGCGAACTCCAGCCCCTTGACCGACCAGTTCTCGACGCCCAGTTCCTCGTGACAGCGCGCGACGCCTTCGGCGAGCGTGTCGCCGATGCCCTCGCGGTGGGCTATCTTCTCGACCGTCTCGAAGATGGTGTCGGTGTCACCGAACGCGTCTTCGCTCGCGAGGTACGCAGAAATCACGTCGCCACAGGAGATGGTGTCCATCCCGAACTCGTCGCAGAGGTCGTTCGACTGCATCACGTCGACGATGTCGTCGACGCCCGCGTTCGACCCGAACGCCATCACGGTCTCGAACTCCGGGCCTTCGGTCTCGACACCGCGCTCCTCGTCCTTCGTCGGGAGTTTACAGGCGTACGCGCAGGCAGAGCAAGTGCCTCGTTTGTACTTCTTCTCCTCGACGCTGTCGCCGTTGATGCCGTCGACGCCCTCGAACGAGAGTTCGGAGAAGTACCGCGTCGGCAGTGCTTCGACCTCGTTTGCGAGGTCGGTAACGTTCGTCGTCCCCTGTCGCTTCATTAGGCTGTCCGACTGTGCGGCGTCGCGGTGGACCTCCATCTGGACCGGTGGCACCTCGATGTCCGGGCGCGAGTCGCCTTCGAAGGTGACCGCCTTGACGTTCTTCGAGCCGAGCACCGACCCGAGGCCACCGCGGCCGAAGGCCCTACTCTCCGTCGTCATGATGGAGGCGAATCGGACCGCGTTCTCCCCGGCCGGGCCGATGCAGGCGGTGTGCTCGGCGTCGAGACCGTGTTCGGCCTCGATGTACTCGCAGGTCTCTGGAACCGTCGCCTGTTCGAGTTCGGGAACGGGTTCGAACTCGACGCCGTCGTCGGTCACGTGGACGATGACGAGTTCGTCGCTCGCGCCGACGAACTCGATGGCGGCGTACCCGGTGTCCGCGATGTGGCGAGACATGAACCCGCCAGCGTTCGACGAGAGCAAGCCGTCGGTCTGTGGCGAGACCGCGGTACAGTTCATGCGGCCGGTGAAGCTCATGTTCGAAACCTGCATCGGACCCGTCGTCAGGTAGAGTCGGTTTTCGGGGCCGAGTGGATCCGCATCGAACGGAATCCGCTCGTGGGCGAGGCGAGTCGCGACGCCCCGGCCACCGACGAACGCCTGCAACACGTCGTCGATGGCTTCGGTACTGGTAGTGCGGTCGCTACAGTCGACGGTGAGGAGGTGTCCCTCAGTGCGAAGCATACACACAGTGAATGCGCGAGTGACTACAAAGTCGTTCCGCCGAAGATCGGTTCTCTCCTCTCAGGCAGTCAGGCCGCCGTCCAAGACGAGGTTGTGCCCGGTGACGTACGACGACTCCTCACTCGCAAGGAACAGCGCAGCGTCGGCGACCTCTTCGGGTTGCCCGGCCCGGTCGAGCGGCGTCTGTTCGAGGAGACCGCCCGCCGTGTCCCCGTCTTCCTGCGTCATCGCGGTCTCGATGATACCGGGGTTGAGTGCGTTCACCCGGATACCGTTCTCGCCGTGTTCGACGGCGAGTTGTCGGGTGAGGTTCGTCACACCGCCTTTCGACGTGCAGTACAGCGACGAGTTCGGCAGTCCCCTCAGTCCGGCGATGGAGGACATGTTGACGATTCGGCCGCCGTCGGGCTGGTCGAGCATCACGTCGATGGCCGCCTGACAGCCGAAGTACACCCCGCGGAGGTTGATGTCCATGAGGAAGTCGAAGTCCTCCTCCGTGGCCTCTTCGACCGGCATCTGGCGGTCGATACCGGCGTTGTTCACCATCACGTCGAGCGAGCCGAAGGTGTCGACGGCCTGCTCGACCGCGTTCCTGACGGCCGCCACGTCGGTGACATCGACTTCGACGAACATGGCTTCGCCACCGTCTCGTTCGATACACTCGTGTGTCGGGTCGCCGCCGAGTCGCGGGTCCTCGCGGAGGTCCGCGACCACGACGCTGGCTCCTTCCTCGGCGAATCGTCTGGCTATCGCTCGGCCGTTACCGGAGGCGGCACCCGTGACGAGTGCGACTGCCCCGGCTAATCTCTGAGGCATCGTGGGACACATTCACGCGATTCGGTAAAAAGGTTCCTCGACGGTCGCCTCGGTCGTTCAAGGTCGTCAGAGTCACCGACGCGCGACGTTGAGACAGACGTTCTTTATCTGGGTGTAGTTGTCCACCGCTTGCACGCCGTTTTCACGCCCGACCCCGCTGGCTTTGAACCCGCCGAAGGGCGTCTCGTTCCCACCAGCGAACCACTCGTTGACGTAAATCTGGCCGGCGTCGACCTCGCGGGCGAACCGATGGGCGCGGCCGACGTTCTCGGTGAACACGCCGGCAACGAGGCCGTAGGGGGAATCGTTCGCGATCTCGTAGGCTTCGGCTTCGTCGGCGAACTCGATGACGCTCAGGACGGGCCCGAATATCTCCTCGCGGGCGATGCGCATGTCGTTGGTGACGCCGTCGAAGACGGTCGGTTCGACGAAGTTGCCCGCTCGGTCCGGCACGCCCCCGCCGACGACTGGCTCGCCGACTTCCTCGCGACCCACGTCGAGGTACTCCACGACAGACTCGTGATGGTGGGCGGAGACGAGTGGTCCGATGTCCGGGTCGTCGACGCCAGGCCCGAGCGTCAACTCGGCGGTCCGTGCCGCGAGTTCGTCGACGAACTCGTCGTGGACGGCTTCGTGGACGAGGAGGCGCGACCCCGCGGAGCAGACCTGCCCGGCGTTCGTGAAGATACCCTTCATCGTCTCAGCGACCGCGTGGTCGAGGTTTGCGTCGGGGAACACGACGTTCGGACTCTTCCCACCGAGTTCGAGGTGGACCGTGCTGACGTGCTCCGCCGCGTTTTTCGCGACTTCCGTCCCGACCGGACCCGACCCGGTAAACGTGACCGAGTCGACGGCTGGATGGCCACTGAGCGCGGCGCCGGCTTCGGTGCCCGTCCCCGGCACGACGTTGAGCACGCCGTCCGGAAGGCCGACCTCACGGGCGAGCCGGCCGAGTTCGACCGCCCCCAGTGGCGTCTCCTCCGCCGGTTTCACGACGGCGGTGTTCCCCGCCGCCATCGCGGGCGCGACGCTCCGCCCGAACAGGTAGATGGGGACGTTCCACGGGACGATGTGGCCGGTGACGCCGAGGGGTTCGCGAATCGTGTAGTCGACGTGTGACTCGTCGAGGGGGATGCTCTCTCCCTGGAGCTTGTCAGCGATGCCGCCGTAATACTCGAAGTGGCGGGCACACCGTCGAACCTGTCCCCGAGCCGCCGACAGGGGCTTGCCGTTTTCGAGCGACTCGATGCGTGCGAGGCGCTCGCTGTCCTCGCGTATCGCGTCGGCGAATCTGTGCAGGATTCGAGCTCGTTCTTTCCCCGGCGTCCGCCGCCATTCTTCGAGCGCGTCTGCGGCCGCGTCGACAGCCGCGGAAACGTCGTCTTCGGTGGCGACGGCGACCTCGGTGAGGGCGAAATCGGTCGCCGGGTCGTACACAGCCATCGTTTCGTCCGACGCTGCGGGCCGTTCGTCGCCGTCTATCACTAGCTCGTACGGGTTGTGCAGCACCGTTGCTCGCTGTTCGGACATCGATTGCACATTCAACCAAGTGCCAATAACGATTTGGGTGGGACGAGGAGCTATGAAACCAGAATCGGTCACATATTCCCAGTATTAGAAGCTTCAGTTCCCATATTACGTTACTCCAGCATCGTTTCCGGCGCGTTTTGAATCACTCTCCCGTCGGCGTAGTGTTACTCGACAATACAAAACGCCTCTGTCACCACCGAAGGTTTATTAGCGATACTCTGTATGACTCATTCGGAGCATGCTAGACAACCAAACGCTAGTGGTTGACTCTGTCAGTCACTGCTTTAACCACACACCGGACAACCACAAGCACCCACACGCCCAGCGATGGGACGACGAAACCTACGAACTCGGCGCGAAACTCCTGCCCGACAGCCACGTGCCGTCGGAGGAAGTGTTCTACCGCGACCACTCGCCCGAGGAACTGGCCCGTCTCATCTTCCTGGAGAGTCAAATCGACTACACGGTGTACCACTCGCTGCCGCTCGACGACTACTTCCACGACGGGTACGTCTCGCGTGAGAAGGGCTTCGAGTTCTGCGAGCAGAACCCGACGCGCACGTCGATGTACGTCGACATCAACCCGCTCGAAGACGACGCCGTCGAGCAGGTCCACCACTACGCCTCGAAGGACTTCGTCAAGGGCATCAAGCTCTACCCGTCGCGCTACCAGAACGGGCAGGACCTCTCGCTGCAATTGACAGAGGACGCCGTGTGGCCCATCCTCGAAGCCGCGGCCGACAGCGACGTCGACACCGTCGCCATGCACAAGTTCATCCCGTTCGCGACGGCCCCGGTCCGATACTTCCGGATGGCCGACGTGGAGGACGCGGCGCTGTCCTTCCCGGACCTGAACTTCGAAATCATCCACGCAGGCTTCTCGTTCCTCGAAGAGACGGTATTCGCGATGGCGAGCCACGACAACGTGTGGGCGAACCTGGAGAACACGGCCTGTATGGTCAACTCGCGCCCGCGAAAGTTCGCCGAGTCGCTCGGTGAGATGCTGTACTGGGCCGGGCCGGACCGCATCCTGTTCGCCAGCGGCGCGACGGCGCTGCACCCGCAGCCACCCATCGAGGGTATCTGGAACTTCGAGATGCCGGAAGACCTCGTGATGAACCAGGACTACCCCGAAGTCACGCAGGAAGACAAAGAGAAGATCCTCGGCAAGAACGCGCTCCGCCTGCTCGGGGAGGACCCCGAAGACATTCGCAACCAGATCGAGGGCGACAAATGGGACCAGAAGCGCCAGGAACTTCGCGAGAGCGAAGACTTCCCGGTGGCTCCCTGGTCGACGTACGAAACCAGCGCATGAGTACCACCAGCCACATCACACCCGACACCGAGTTCGACGACGACCTCAAAACCGCCGTCAAGGCCGAGTTAGCAGAGGTACTCGACCCGTGCAGTTGCATGAGCAACCACCCGGTCAGTATCCTCGACCTCGGCCTCGTCGAGAGCATCGAGACACAGGACGGCGGCAGTCGCGTCGTAGTGACGCTCCTGTTGACCTCGCAACTGTGTACGTACTTCATCGACATGAACGACGAGATAATCGACCGAGTCGAAGCCCTCGACTCGGTCGAGGAGGTAGACGTCCATCAGGACACCAGCGGCCAAGTCTGGACACAGGACCGGATGGCCGAGGAAGAACGCGAGGACCGTCGCGACCGGTTCCTGCGTCGGATGGACGACGCCGGTGTCACACCCTACGCAGAGCGAACCAGTTGAGCCCGTACCGACGAACGAACACCACACCACTTGCCACAGCCGTCGAGACAGCCATACCCACTGCACCCACTGTCCCGATTTCGCGGCCACACGCCGCGACTCGTCTCGACGCTTCTTCGAAAATTAGCTGGACAGCGACCGCTACAGCGACGATTCGATGGCTTCCAGCGACTCCGGGTTCTCCATCGACGAGAGGTCACCGGGGTCCTCACCGCGATACACCGCCTCGACGGCGCGCCGGATAATCTTCCCAGACTGGGTCCGTGGGAAGTCGTCTACGAACAGGAGTTCCCGTGGACGGAAGGGCTTGCCTTGCTCCTCGCCGACGAGTTCGCGGAGTTCCGCCGCGAGGTCGTCGCTCGCTTCCACACCGGGTTCCGTAATCACGAACGCGACGACGGCGGTGCCGGTCGTGTCGTCCGGGACACCGACTGCCGTCGCCTGGTTGACAGCGTCGTGCTCGCAGAGGACGCCCTCTATCTCCGCGGGGCCGACCTTCCGCCCGGCCACGTTGAGCGCGTCGTCGGCGCGGCCGTGGAGGAACCAAAAGCCGTCTTCGTCTTTCTGCGCCCAGTCGCCGTGGTCCCACAGGTCGTCCCACGTGCTCCAGTACTCGTCGAGGTAGCGTTCGTCGCCGGACCAGAGTGACTTCGTCATGCTGGGACAGGAGTCGCGAGCGACGAGATAGCCGCGTTCGTTGTCCTCGCGGACGCTCTCGCCGTCGCTGTCGACGATGTCGATGTCCATTCCCAGGCCCGGGCCGCCGAGACTGCACGGTTTGAGCGAGTTGATGGGCATGGGCATGAGGAAGCAGCCACAGATTTCGGTGCCCCCGGAGATGTTGATGATGGGAGCCTCACCGCCGCCGACGTGTTCGTGGAACCAGTGCCACGATTCGGGGTCCCACGGTTCGCCGGTCGAGCCGAGGATTCTGAGACTAGAGAGGTCGTGCGGTTCGACCCACTCGTCGCCGTGCTTTCTGAGGGCGCGGATGGCCGTCGGCGAGATGCCGAACTGCGTGAGGTCGTGCCGGTCGACCATCTCCCAGAACCGGTCCGGTTCGGGGTGGTCCGGCGCGCCCTCGTACATGAAGACCGTGCCGCCGAAGGCGTGGTTCCCAATGAGCGTCCACGGCCCCATCATCCAGCCGATGTCGGACACCCAGAAGAACCGGTCGGCCGGCTGCTGGTCGAAGCCGAAGTGTATCTCCTTCGCGCACTGCACGAGCGCTCCGGCGTGCGTGTGAACGATGCCTTTCGGCGTGCCAGTCGTTCCGGAGGAGTACAGCAGCATCGACTCCTGATTCGCGTCGAGTGCTTTCGTCTCGTAGTCGGGCGACGCTGTGGCCACAGCGTCTGCCCACCACACGTCGCGGTCGTCTGTCCATGGAACCTCGACAGCGGAGTCTGCTTCCGAGCTGCCAAGGCGGTCGTACACGACGGTGTGTTCGACGTGGCCGGCTTCGCCGATGGCGTCGTCCGCGGCCCCCTTGAGCGTGATTTCGCCACCCCGCCGGTAGAAACCGTCGGCGGTGAACAGCACCGAACACTCGGCGTCGGCGATGCGCGTCGCCGCAGCGTCGACGCCGAACCCGGAGAAGATGGGCACCGCGATGGCACCGACCTTGAAACAGCCGTAGAGGATGGATACGACCTCGGGGACCATCGGCATGTACAGGCCGACGGTGTCGCCAGTTTCGATGCCGGCCGACTCCAGATAGTTAGCGACGCGGTTCGTCTGCCGTGCGAGTTCGTAGTACGTTATCTCGCGCGTGTCTCCCGGTTCGCCCTCCCAGATGAGTGCGACCTTGTTTCGCCGTTCGCTGTCGCGTGCGGCGTGCCGGTCGACGACGTTGTGGGCGGTGTTGAGCGTCCCGCCGGGGTACCACTCGGTGAACTGCGGCCCATCACTAATGTCTCGAACCGCGTCGTACCCCTCGTAGAACTCGATGTCGAGGTAGTCGACGAGTTCGTCCCAGAACCAGTCGACGCCCGACGCGGGGTCCCCATCTACCTCGGTAGTCGTTCGTTCGACGAGTTCCTCGTAGTCGTCGATGCCGTACTGTTGCATGAACGCCCAGACGTTTGTCGACTCGACGAACGCCTGTGACGGCTCGTGCGCTATCGCTGCCGAATCCGCAGGCTGGTCTGACATGGCGTCTGGCTCAGAGTAACGTGGGCACAGAGCATAAGATACCGGGGTGGGGGAAACGCCTGCGACAGTTCTGTCGTCGCCGAGTCGCTACTCGAATCGACCGGCCGACTTGTACTCCTGCCCGAGTTCGACGTAGTGTTCGTGCGTCCGGGCGATTTCGTCGAGTTGGTCGTCGCTGAGTGGCTTCGTCTCTGCTGGCGTGCCGTAGGCCAGGTGGCCCTCGGGAATCGTCTGGCCCTGGAGGACGACAGTGTTCGCCGCGACGATACAGTTCGACTCGACGGTCGCGCCACGAAGGACGGCACTGTGCATCCCGACCAGTGAGTGGTCCTCGACCGTCGCGAAGTCGACGACCGCGTTGTGGCCGACGGTCACCTCGTCGCCCAGTGTCGCCCCGTGGAGCATCGTGAACTCCTGGACGTTCGTCTCTTTGCCCACATCGACCGTCGCCCCGTCGCCGCGCAGACAGGTGAACGGCCAGAGGCTCGTTCGTTCGTCGACGACGACGTCGCCGATGAGGTAGGACATGTCCGAGACGAACGCGGAATCGGCGACGATGGGTTTCGCATCACGGAGTGGTTCGTGCATAGCAGTGACTCCTCGCTCCTCAGACATAGTGCTAGTGTTCGGGGCGGAAGACGAGCAGTCGGTCGTCACCCGATTCGGTGCGCTCGACGTGGGGGACCACTCGGACTGATGTCTCGGCTTCGTCTGCTGCTGAACCACGGACGACGCCGGTGAGCGTCACTGCCTCGAATCGAGCGATGCCGACCGTATACGGCGTCTCGACGTCGAACCCGGAAGGCGCAACGTGGATTGTGGTCACGTCTTCGAGGACGCCACTCGACGGAAGGGGTCGCTGCTGGAGGTCGGTCTCACCACAGTCCGGACAGCGCTGTGTTGGTGGAACTGCCCCGTGACCGGCTTCGCACTCCAGGTAGAAACCCGCTCCCGCCTCGATAGCGTCGAGGAACGCGTCGTAGCCCGCCTCGCTCACGACACTCATGCGACCACCTCCACGACGTGGACGACGGCGCTCGCGACGGTGCCACCAGCGTTGTGGGCGAGGCCGACCTCGGCGTCAGGGACCGAGTCGCTGTGGTGGTGGTCGCCGCGGAGGAGTTTCGTCAGTTCGACCAGCTGTGCGACGCCCGTCGCGCCGACTGGATGCCCCTTCGCCTTCAGGCCACCAGAGAGGTTGACCGGGAGGCCGCCCTCTCGCGTCGTCTCGCCCGTCGCTGCAGCATCGATTCCCGCACCGGGGTCGTAGAACCCGAGCGCTTCGATAGCGAGCACCTCCGCGATGGTGAAGCAGTCGTGGACTTCGACGAGGTCCACGTCGGCCGGCGTGATTCCTGCCTCGTCGTACGCGTCTGCGGCCGCGTGCTCGGTCGCCGGCGTGTACGCCCGGTCGAGTCGGCGTTGGAGCGCGAGCGTATCGCTTCGCTGTCCGGTCCCGGTCACCGCGACCGATGCATCGAGGTCGTTCGCGTCGGCGTACTCGTCGCTCACGAGGACGACGGCTGCGGCCCCGTCACTGATGGGACAGGCGTCGTACAGACCGACCGGTTCGGCGATCGCCGGTGCGGTGAGAACGTCCTCGGTCGAAATCCGCTCACGAAGATGGGCGTTCTCGTTCGCCAGTGCGTTGTCGTGGTTCTTGACGGCGACGGCCGCGAGGTCCTCGCGCGTCCCGCCGTACTCTCTGAAGTACGCCCGGGTGAGTAGCGCATACGCCCCGGGGAACGTCATCCCGACGCGGCGTTCGTGGACGTCGTCTGCCGCCAGCGCCAGCGCGTCCGTCACGCCGCCGACGTCCACGTGCGACATCCGCTCCATACCGCCGACGAGGACGACGTCGGCGTCGCCGCTTCGGACCGCCCGAACGCCGGCCCGGAGCGCTACCCCGCCCGACGCACAGGCGCTCTCGAACCGGGTCGCGGCCGCGTTCGTCCCGACGACTTCGGCCGCGAGTGGTCCCTGGTGGCCCTGTGATTCCGTGACCTCGCCGATGAAGTTTCCGTACAGAACTTCGTCAATGTCGGCTCGATGGACGCCAGAGTCGGTCAATGCGTCGGTGCTCGCCTTCGCGAACAGCTCCCTCCCTGTACTCTCCGAGTGGTCGCCGAACGGAGTCACCGCTACGCCCGCTATGCGGACTGGTTGCATACAGCAATGGAATGCGAGTCCGAGAGCGTAGGTATTTCGGTCGAGTCAAAAACCGGGCAAGCCGTCTCGAATCAGGTCGGGTCGCTCGCGACGGTTGCCCGAGAGTCCCCCACGGAGATGTGTGTGAGGACCGTGATGGCGACCAGCCCAGCCATGGCGACGACGAGCAGTTGCATCGCCTGTGTGATGCCGACCTGGCCGGCCACGAGTCCGACCACGAACGGGCCGAGCGTGATGCCGACGAAGTTCGCTCCGGTCGAGATGGCGTTCACCGGCCCGCCGAACGCCGGCGACGAGTCCATCCCGAACGCAGAGAGCGTCGGGAAGAACCCGGATATCAGGAAGCCGAGGCCCATCACAGCCGGGAGGAACAACGACTCGGCACGGACGACGAACGCGACGACGAGAAGCGGCAGCGACGCGAGTCCGACGATGACGACCAGTACGAGGTGGCCCATGCGGCCCACGAGGAAACTGTAGGTCAGCCGAGCAGGGATGTACATGACGAGGAAGCTAGAAAGGAGGACGTTCGCCGCGTCACGAGCCATGAACTGTGACGCGTAGAACGGGAGCCACGTGAACACCGTCCCCTCGATTGCGCCGCTACAGAGGAGTGCCGCGACCATGCCGACGATAGCCGGCTTTCGAAGGACCGTTCGGAGCGAATCTGTCGAGATGGACTCCTCAGACCACGTCCCTTCTGGGAGTTCGAGCCGCCACATCCCGACGAGCAAGGGGACGAATCCGACCCCGACAAGCCCGTACACCAGTCGCCAGTCTGCGGATTCCAGCACGGCATTGACGAACAACGGGCCCGTCGCCGCGCCGAGCGCCCACATCAGCGCGTAGAGGTTGAACAGCTTCCCCCGGCCATCCGGATAGAGGTGACTGAGCAGCGGGCGGTCGAGTGCTCGCACGATTCCGACGCTCGCTCCCTGCACGAACAGGAAGACGAGAAGCGTCGGGAACGAGGACGTTACGCTGAGGAGGAGCGCCCCGACGACGGTCGCTGCCGTTCCCAAGACGAGCATCCGGGTCACGTCGAGTTTCCCCGAGCGCATCCCGACGAACATCACACTCGCCAACAGTCCGAGCGTCCCAGCTGGCCCGACCATCCCGAGTAGTTCCTGCGTGACGGTGAACTCCTGCTCGAAACTCGGCAAGAGAGCACCCCTCGTCTGCTGGAGGACCCCCTGTCCGGCCACGAAGCAGAACAGCACCGCTGTCCACGCGCGGCGATCTTGCATGATACTACCATGCGAAGTCTGTGGGTTAAACGTTCGGTGTGGGCAGTCCACGTCGAGGCAATATTTGGAACCGACCCCGGATTCGATGTGGGTAGACGACTAGCGCAAGGTATGTATCGGATACTGATAGCGGTAGGTACCGACGTCGACAGCGCGCGCACGCAGGCGAACTACGTCGCGGAACTCCCGGCCGCCGAGCGCGAGGTGGCAGCGACGATCGTGCACTCCTACACCGAGGAGGACGATTCGAAGGGACCAACGGACGAGTCTCTCCCACCGGAAGAGAGCGAGGCCGTCATCGCAGTCCGGCGCGAACTCGAATCTGACGGCATCACCGTCGAGAAGCGCGAGATATACAGTCCCGTCGAAGAAGGCATCCTCGATGCTGCCGCGGATATCGATGCCGACCAGATAGTTATCGCAGGCCGAAAGCGCTCCCCCGTCGGGAAGGCACTGTTCGGGAGCACGACCCAGTCGGTACTGCTCCGGTCGTCGAGACCGGTGGTCGTCACCAGCGTCCAAGATTGAAAGACCGTCGTCAGTGGTGACTCGAGTGGCAACACTCGACTCGCGACTGGCCACATCGAGAGTGAGACAATATTGTGTGTTTGAAAAATAGCTGTGGGTCACGAGCCGAAAATTCAGATAGTATCGATGAATTCGTCGGGGGGTGTTGAAATAGAATCTAGATACCATTTTTGTTTTCGAGGTAATTTTGCATTCGTATTTACTCCCAGCTTTAGAGCCATATATTCGAAATTAGTTGGTTGGTTAATAATCTCTGTTCTGTTTTATTTATATACGACACCACTACTCGACATGGTGGTTTCCTGGTCCCCAGTGAGGCATTCGAGATAAGAAAGGACAGAATGTTGTGCTATTTTTGCAGGACTCAGAGCCAGATTAGTCGATGCTCTCTGAGCGTTCGGCGAACCACGCACACAATTGTGGCCAAAGCTCTTCGTGTGCTCGTTCACCCGTCGAGAGACCGATGTGGTCAGTTGGGAACTCGATGAGCGCCGTGTCCGAACTCGGTATCGCGGAGACGAACGGGAGACTGGCTGCAGCAGGAACGAACTGGTCCGCCGTACCGACGACGGTGAGGACGGGCATCTCTAGATTCGAGAGGTCGACCGTGCGACCGGCGACGGTCAACCGACCCTCGACGAGTTTGTTTTCGCGCACCAGGTCTACGAGGAACTGCTTGTACAGTTCCCCCGCGACGTCCACGCTGTCAGCACCCCAGTGAACGCGCCGAAGGAACCGGTCGACGTACTCGTCGTCGTCGACGTTTGCCGCGAGCCGGAGATACCGCAGGAGGTAGTACTCCAGCGGGTCGACGAGAGTGAACTCGAACGCGAGCAGTGAGCCCGGTGCGTTCCCGTTCGTTTCGACCACCTTCTCGGGGTGGTAATACGCCTCGACATCCCCGAAATCGAAGATTCCCCCCTCCGCGTCGAAGTTCAACACTGGTGCCAGCAGCCCAAGCGTTCGGACCCGCTCCGGATACAACGCGGCGTAGATAGCTCCCAGTGTCGCACCTGAACAGTACCCGAAGATGTGGACAGCGTCGACGCCCGTCTGCGCACAGATGTGCTCGACACAGTTGGCGAGGTATCTGGCAACGAAGTCTCCGAGGCCGAGGGTTCTGTCCAGTCGAGACGGTTCTCCCCAGTCGAGTACGTACACGTCGAACCCGTGGTCGAGAAACTGCCTGACCACACTTCGGTCGGGTTCGAAGTCGAACACTGTCGGTCGATTGATGACCGCGTAGACGAGCAGAATCGGAGTCGCATGCTGCTGCTCGGTCCGGGGCTCGTATCGGCGCAGTCTGAGTTTGTTCTCGGCGTACACCACCTCGCTGTTAGTGACCTCGGCTGTGGTGGCGCGACTCCGGGAAGTGTTTCGTTGCTTCGTCGACGCGGACCAAGTACGGAGTGAACTGAACGCCATACTAGGTATTTGGGATGCGTCTCCGTATCTGTTAAGCCGGATATCGAAGGGATGAGTGGAAGCGTCGTGAGAACGGTTCGGTTCGTTTTTTCAGTGGACGATGTTGGCCGTCGTCTTGTGCAGTCGATAGTATTACTGAACAGTTACACTGACCAGCAATACTTACTGGCAGACTAGGTAAAACTCAGGCGGTGATGGTTCGGACCTCGACGGTCGGCTACGAATACGTTCGTGTGCTCGTCCTTCCATCCGTGTCGGTACACTCCATGACCGTCTCGAACACGGTTTCGTCGAGTTGTAACAGTACCTTCGCGAGGTCTGTCTCGGCGTCGAACCGATACGTGATCTGTGTAGGGTCGTCCGAGGGAACTTCTTCGATGACGCCGAACGCGAGGAGGTCGGTTATGTGGTCGGCGACAGTGTCGTTGTCGAAGCCGTTCAGTTCACCCAAGACCGTGATGGTGAACTCATCTGTTGGAGAATCGATGAACGTACAGAGTATCTGAATCCGCGGGCGCGAGATGAACAGGCTGAGAATTGGAGAGGGGATTCCCCGATTGCCAGCGTTCCTATTCGACATATCTGAAGGTCTGCTGTGACAGTGGATAGTGAACTGGTTAACACTCACAGACTTCATATGGACGTGGAAATTTTACGACGCGAATTTGTCATATATACAATGAATACTCGTCAACGGTATATCCTGAATCGCCGATACAGAGTCGTCGTCGAACACGGTCACCGAATCGGTTGTCTGATTTTCAATCTCTCCGTACGTGTTCCTAGTGCCACATTTCGAGGGCTTCGCCGCAAGTATCGGTCGCTTCTACCAGTGTCTCGTAGCTCGTTTTAGAATCAAATCTGACCGGGTAGCTCGACGGAACGACGAAGACAGCCCATAATTATTTTTCTGACATTACTTTCGCATCAGGGCGACCCCGAGAGTACGCAAGCCCGAGATTGACGTAGGCCCCACTCGTTCGATTACTCAATGTCCACGGTACAATTAGACGAGGCGACACACTGGTACGACGAACGCGGACAGGGACCGCCCCTCGTGTTCATCCATGGCGGTTGGAGTAACGCGGACGCATGGCGCGAGCAGGTCGAGTACTTCGCCGACGATTTCCGAGTCATCACGTACGACGTTCGTGGTCACGGTCGTACTGGTGAGAGCGACGTCGACCGGTACTCCGTCGACCTCTTCGTCGACGACCTCGATCGACTTCTCGACGAGTTAGACGTCGAACAGCCCTTTATCTGTGGCCTCTCGCTTGGGTCGATGGTCGTTCAAGAGTTCCTCGACCGCTACCCAGACCGAGCAGCCGGTGCAATCGTCGCGGGTGCAGTCCGGTCGATGCCCCCAGTCGAGCTCGAACCGTGGATGAAGCCACGAGTGTCGATGCTTTCGACGCTCAACCTTTCGCTCGCGACGATGGGCTCGAAAGCCACCTTCGTCTCGTTCCTGAACGGGATACAGTTGATGACCGGCAGTCGGTGGCTGTCGATAGAGCCAACGGTCCGGAAACAGGCAATCGACTCGGCCGGAGAGATTCCGACCGACGAGTTCAGGAAAATATTCATGGCGCTATACGAGTTCGAGCCACCCGAACTCTCAGACGTCACGACGCCGGTTCGCGTCGTTCACGGCGAACACGAAGCGAGATTGGTCAGGCGACAAGGTCGCCAACTCGCCGAGATGGTCGACAACGGAACCCACACGGTCGTCGAGGACGCGGCGCACCTCGTGAACCAGGACGCTCCCGAGTCGTTCAACGTCGTCGTCGAAACCTTCGTCCGTGGGCTCTCAGAAGAGTGGGCAGCGTCGGTCGCGAACACGAAATAGTCACACCGAACTCGAATCGGGACGAGGCAACTCCAGGAGGTCTCGATTTCTCCCTCGTCACTTTCTCCCGCAACAGTGGGTTTTCGGGATTATTCTGCCTCTGCCCTGTCGATACGGGTCTCACGCCGCTTTCGCCGTGCGAGGTTGACCAACCGAAGCCCGCTCCGCTCCAGCGCGTCTGCTTCACCGGTCTCTACGGCACTCGTGGCGGTTTCGATCGCGTTCTTGATCTCCTCGTCTGTCGGCGTCATATCTCGACCGAAGCCCCGAGGGGTACAAAAGGTGAGCCAAGGGCAGAGTGGAAGTGAAAGTGGTCGTGAGTATCGGTGGGGCTCGCGTCGACGTCGCGGAAGAGACGACCGGCATCCGGGGCTATATACAGACGAGGCCGTAGTCCCGACCATGCCACAGCCACTCCCGAGACCGTCGGACGCCGGTATCGTCAACGCCGCTCGGTTCGGGACGGATACGTTCCGGTTCATCGAGGCGATGCAGTCCCGGTTCTCGGACATCGTCGGCATCCCGATTCCGGGTCGGCCACCCATCGTGCAGGTGACGAACCCCGACCTCGTGCACGAAGCCCTCGCTCGACCGGCGGACTTCCGACGGGTCCCCGCACAGAAACCGGCGTCGCTCATCGCAGAACAGGGGTTGGTCCAGAGCGAAGGACAACTCTGGCGCCAACAGCGAGGGCTCGTCAGCTCGGCGTTCTCCGGTGAGCAGGTGCGGGCGTACGCCGATACCGTCGGTGAACGCGTCGAGACGTTGTGTCGGGAGTGGCACGAGAAAATCGACGCAGCCGATGGTGCGGGCTTCGAGACCAACCTCCACTTCGAGATGACAGCGCTCACGGTCAGGGTCGCATCGGAGATCCTCCTCGGCGAGGACATCGGTCTCGACCGGGCCGAACAGTTCTCCGAGTGGATGCAAGTCGCCGGCGACGAGTTCGAGTTCGGCCTGAGCGCAGTCCTCCCCGCGTGGGTGCCGACGCGAGTATCACGAGAGTTTCGCGATGCTGCCGAAGGTATCAGAGAGTTGGCCGAAGAACTCATCGAGCGACGACGGGCTGCGATGGCGGCCGGAGCAGATGGCGATGCCGGCGACATGCTCTCGGTGCTCATCGAGGCAGAGTCTGCCCCCGACGTGGAGTTCGCCCCGAATCAGATCCGCGACGAGGTCGCCACGTTTCTCATCGCCGGACACGAGACCACGGCACTCAGCCTGACCTACGCGCTGAGCCTCCTTTCGTGGCACGCCGATGTGCGTGACCGAGTGCGAGCGGAGGCATCGTCAGTACTGGGGGCCGACGAACCGAGATACCGTCACGCGGGACAGCTCTCGTACACCGGTCGTGTGTTCGACGAGACACTCCGGTTGTACCCTGCTGCCTGGGCTGTGTTCAGACGGGCGAACGGCGACGTCCGTCTCGGGGACTACCGTGTGCCAGATGGGTCGGCAGTCGTCATGCCGCAGTGGGCAGTTCACCGTGACCGGCGCTACTTCGACGACCCGCACACGTTCGATCCCGACCGCTGGCTCGACCAGTCGCCGCAGTCGGTACCTGCGTACTTCTCCTTCTCCAGCGGCCCACACGCCTGCATCGGTCGCCAATTCTCGCTCTCTGGAGCGCGTCTCGTCCTCGCACGACTCACGGAGGAGTTCGATATCTCGGTCCCGGAGAACGGGCTCGACGACCTGCGTGCCACTCCGACGTTACGACCGGGCGCAGGCGTTCCGGCGACGGTGACGGTCGCCGACTGACCACTGGCGAGCGTTCAGTGACCACTGTGGTTTTTCACTCTGAACGGGGAGTCCGTCTAGACGCTGTGGGGAGTCTCCGGTGGTTCTTCGACCTGAATGGGACCTCTAACAGGTTTGGCTTTCACTCTGCACGAGGGGTGTGTGTCTGTCGAAAGTTGCGGTTTTTGTTGCCGTATCCAGCTCCGTTTCTGCGGGAGTCCTCGCCGGTCAGAAGCAGCGTCTTCAAGCTTGCAGTGACGCCCACACCGGGATAGACGGTTGGTGGGGACAGACACCCCTCGTTCAGAGTGAAACAGACGGATGAGCGACGAGTACGATTCAGTTCGAGAACGACGAGAGGTCGGCGTCCCGTGGCTGGGTCCCGCCGCCATACTTCTCGAGTTGTGAGTGGGTCGGTAACTCTTCGAGCGACGCGTCTCGCCGGACCGCTTTGATGATGTGCTTCGGGTCGGTGACGAGTCGATGCAGGAGATAGCTTCCCTGTGACCGACCACCACCAGTCTTCTCGGACTCGATGACACCGAGGAACGCCTGTTCCTTCAGTTGTCGGTAGAGACCGTTCTCGGTGACCGGGTCGACGGCGACGACGTCACAGATTCCGACATATCGCTCGTAGATTTCTCGCGTCTTGTACGTCGACCGGTCGCCCGTGATGATTCGACTCGCGAGTGCGTAGAGTGCGAGTTTCGCGTGGGCGGTAGCCCCGCTCGTGAGTTCCTCGATGCGGTTGACTTCGGCGACCTCCTGTGCATCGTTGATGTGTTCTTCAGTGACCGGAATGTCGCTCTGTCGCCGAGCGAGTTCACCGGCTTCTTTGAGAATCTCTATCGCCTTGCGGGCGTCGCCGTGTTTCTTCGCGGCGAGTGCCGCACAGAGTTCGATGGTTCCATCGGAGAGAACTTCGGGCTGGAAAGCGTCACGCCGGTTCTCCATAATCTCGCGCAACTGTGCCGCGTCGTAGGGATGGAAGAACAGTTCACGGTGGCCGAAGCTCGACTCGATCCGCTCGTCGAGGTTCTCCTTGTACTGCACTTTGTTGCTGATGCCGATGACCCCGAGGTACACGTCGGTCTTTTGTGCCTCACGGGCACGCGAGAGTTGCATCAGAATATTGCTGTTGTCGAGTTTGTCGATCTCGTCGAGAATGACGATGGCGGCGTCGAAGTGCTCTTCCAGGATGTTCCAGACGTGCTGATAATACTCCATCGTCCCCACGCCCCGAAGTGGAATCTCACGCTCGTAGTCGGTGTGCTCTTTGAGTGTGAGCGCCAACTGGCGTGTCGCCCGTGTCTCCGTATTCGCCTCGGAACAGTCGATATAGAGCACGTCGCAGGCCACCTCGTTCGATTGCCCCGCGTTCCTTGCACGAGTGGCGACGTGGCGAGAGATGAGACTCTTCCCCGTCCCGGTCTTCCCGTAAATCATCACGTTGTTCGGGGGGTCACCACGGGTGATCGCACCCACCTCGTTCGCGACGGCCTGAATCTCGTCGTCGCGGCCGACGATGCGCTCTTCCTCGGGGACGTGGCCCACGTGCAGGAGCTCTTTCCGGGCGAACACCGGATCTTGGTCCTGAAAGAGCGGGTCCCCCTCCGTCTGGTTCGGCATAGTCCCCACGTGGAAGTACTAGATAATAAAACTAAGGGACCCATTTCAGACTGATAATTCCGGCTATCACTCTCCCTCTCGGTTGTACAGTACGATACAGCCGCTTAGCGGACGAAGAGCCGGATTCAGAGTGATGGCACGTCGGCCGTCAGATCGATGTCGATGACGCGGTGAGTCGTCTGACACACACCCACCCCTCGTTCAGAGTGAAAACGCGTCCGAAGGGGGTGGGGGGTGAGGTCAATCGGGGGGGTGGGTCCCCCTGTTCAGAGTGAAAACGGCCGAAAGCTGCGGTACTATCGTCTTAGACTACTTATTTCGTTCACGAAACTAGACTAGAGAGTGACTGTGAGCTAGCAGTGGTGAGGACTTTTGATACGATTAAATCTTTGGGTATAAGTTGTTCTTGCCACATCTATACTAGTTACTAGCTCTAGTCTAGCAATAGCTAGTAAGAAGAAGGAGACAGATATCATAACAGGTGAATTCGGTGGTTACAGGCGTCCCCACCCCCCTGTTCGTGGTCCGTTTCACTCTGAACGGGGGGTGGGTGTCCCCCACTACCCCCACTATTCCGACCTCCCAATTCCCCGACTTTCCTCTGCCCCGACGGTCACCGCTCAGCTTCTACTCGACTAGTCTCCCACGATCTCGTCTTACGACGTCCAATCGAGCCACGATCCACCTCTGGCTAACGAGCGAATCGAGTTCCCCCACGACTGGAAGACCCTTTCACTCTCCGTCACTTTTCAGTCTGCACGAGGGGTGGGGGTCCAGACCCGGCTTTTCCCCACGTTCAGGTGGATTTCCGTCTATATCTCTCCGTATAGCTTCGTGACTCTCGTTGGAGTTGGATAGCTCTCTAAACCCCTTCGTACGTCTGTGACTCGTTTCACTCTGAACGAGGGGTGTGGGTGCTTGACCACACTGGGGGTGCCCGACTACAATTCGGTTTGGAACTACCGTCAAATCCTGTGTAGTCGTACGTGGTGACTACGCAGATCGACCACCGTCGTGAACCTACGCAGTCTCGACACCGGATTGTGTACTAATCTCGGTCGAAGTCGTTTTCACTCTGAACAAGGGGTGGGGGTTGGTCTCCGAAACAAGACGAATGTTGGGACGTCACAACAATCCGCTAGGGGAGTAGGTAGTACCGTATATACCGATAGAGAGCTCTGACACGAATATAGCACTACAGACCGTTCCACTCACGAGAGGTGAGAGTTACCCCACACATTCAGATACATTCCGAACGTGGGGTAACTATGAGCAAGCAACCTCCGGAGAAACCGTCTCCTCCCGACGTACCTTCCTACGCCCGAGACCCGTTAGAACGACAGTCGCCGTCGACGCTGGAAGATATCGCCGCGTACGCGAAGTCGCTCGCGGTCTGGAAGCGGGAGCAGCGCGATGGGGAGTTCGCCCGGCAACGAGCGAGTGAGGAGATCGGCGATGCAGCTCTCGTTGCGCTCGAAAAAAGAGGCATTTCGACTGACACAGCCGAGTACGACGACGTTCCGTCGACCGGGGCATACATCACCGTGAAAGAGACGAAGCCCGGGTATCGGTACTACTACTGGCAGTGGCGGGATGGGGACGCGTGGAAGAACGAGTACATCGCCCCGGTAGGCACAGACCGTGAGTCTGACCGATGAATCGGCTGGCGACCACTCTCTCAGAGAACCGTGAGGACGACGACTACCTCGCCCGCCGGCTCTCGACAGAGTTCGAGCCGAAACTCCTGTACCCCAGTCCGGCCACTCAGTTCGACTAATTCGTTCTCCTCGCTCACGATTGGGACAGCCACAACGACGGTTCGGACTGGTCTTCCTCGCACCCCGACCGACAGGACACTTCTTCCGCCACTGACCCGACGAACCGTGAATGTCGAGAGCCGAACAGAGAGTATCGATTTCGACGGGAAGGCCACTGTCACCGTCCGTGACGGACCGTCTAAATCCACAGGTGGTGCGTCCTCACTGGTCGCGAGTTCTGACGCAGCTTTCGCGATGTCCAATGCTGCATGCTCACCGACTCGTTCACTCCTCGTCTTCGCGGCATCGTCCACTGCAGGCACTGCGACTGCAACCAGTGCGAGCGAAAGTACGACCGCGAGAACGACACGAATCACGGTGGCATCGTCCGCAGTTCGTCGCCAGAGTCGCCAGAATTGTCAGAATCACCAGAGTCACCAACACCGTTCGTGCGTACCAAACTCGCACTTGGACTCCCTCCACCGTGTGGGGTGTGTCGTCGACGGACCGTCACAGTGTGGACCGTCTCGGTCGCGTCGTCGACGACCACTACCTCTTCCGGTGCAGTCGGCAACTGGGCCGCGAGTGACTCGTCCATGTACGTCGGTCTCGCTCGTTCGAGCGCCTCGATGTCCGCTCGTGAAGTCAGTCGATGCGAGACGACGATATCCGACTGCGACACCGCGACGGGCGAAAGTGCGTTGGGCCGTTGAGTCGCCAGCACGAGACTCACACCAGGTGCACGCCCACGCGTGAGAATCGTCTCGAGCGCTGGGGCTGCGACACCATCGAAGAACGTGTGCGCCTCGTCGACCAGCAGCCACGGGAGGCGGTCGATACGCTCGTCGACTCGTCCTCGGTAGAGTGCCTCGGCGACACCCCGGGCGACCGCGTTCATCGGGGCCGCATCGAGTCCAGACAGGTCGAGGACTGTCACGCCGTGCGCGGCGAGGTCACGGGCGGTCAAGCCAGCCGGGTCGAAGACGTCCCAGGCGTCGGCAAGCGAGAGGTGGTTGCTCGCTGCCCGGATGTCAGTCCTCGGTGCGTCGATACTCACGATGTGCTCTTGCATCTCGGCGAGTGTCGACGACTCCTGGGCGGCCTGCCACACGAGCGCACCTGTGCCACTCTCTGGTGAGAGTCCGAGCAATGCACACCACGAACGCGGGTCGAGCACGCCTGGTGAAATAGTCGGCCTCTCGATGACTGTCGCCGGGACTCGCTTACCGGGCACTGTCGCCCGTGTCTCCCCCGAACCGGCAAGCGTTCCGAACACACCCATCGGGTCGAGGACGACGGGTGCAACTCCCACTACCTGTGCCAACGACTCTGCGAGGACGCCCAGCGTGTACGATTTGCCGTAGCCTCGTTTTCCGACGACGAGAACGGCGTGTGGTCCATCGAAGTCGATGTACAGTGGTGCCCCGTTGCTCCCATCGAGCGCTCTGAACGAGCCGAACTCGCCTGCCGGCTTCGCCGTCGTGTCTTTGTCCGGTCCCCGGCCGAGTACGAAACTCACGGACACGTCTGGCCGCGTTCTCTTACTTCAATAGTGAGGCGAAAACAGAACTCGGTCGAGGACTGATTGTCGACGACTATTTCAGTGGACTCACTCGTCGAACGATTCTCGCAGTCGGAGTACACCAGCTGCATCCCTAACGAAGATGGTGTCGCCCAGATTCCCCCACACCGGGTCGTCGGAACACCAGTAGTGTTCGGCGGCCGTGTCTGTCCCCCAACCAGAGTGTAGGGTGAGATGTGCCCCTGCAGCCAACTCGGTTCCGTCTGGGAACTGGTACTCGTCACCGGCTTCGTTCTCGACCGTCCAACCGGAGAGGTCGAGAGGTGTCGTTCCAGTGTTTTCGAAGATCACGTACTCCTCGTCGAGGTGCTTCCTGTCTCGGCCCATCGGGTCGTCGTGAATCTCGTCGAGTGCGAGCGAACTGTGATGGACCTGTTCGTGTTCCTTCTCGGTTTTCGGCATCAAACTCTCCCTCGGTACAGATAGGGCACCGACGACGATAGGGGTAGAGCTAGCTCACAGCAGTCTGACTGGAATACGTGAGGTCCACCGTCACTTCGTAATCCAGTACACGACGATGCCGAACAAACTTCCGAGGATGGCTCCGGCGGCGACGGCACCACCACGCGAAACCTGCCCGAAGGCAAGCACTTCGACGACGAGCGAGATTCCCAGCGCGAGGAAGAAGAACAGCAGACCGAGGAGTATCCCCGTCGCCGGCGGTTCGCGCAAGCCTCTGGACTGGTAGCTCATGCTTCCAGTAGGACTGCAACCTGAATATGGATTCCTTCAGGCTGGGCGAAATGTGGTGAGGAACGAGTCCCTGGACGAATACGAGTTCGCGTACTCCGCGACCAATTGGTGCGAGCGGCTGAAAGCGTCTTGTCGACGCTTGGGTGGCTCTATGATCTCGTGGTCGATGAATCTCACAGAGCGGAAGGATATGGCACGCTATTCGTTGAGTTCGTAGAACAGTGGGCTGACGAAAGAGGGTGTGAATACGTCATACTCGCGTCGTCACGAGAGAAAGTAGGTGTCCATCGATACTATCAGAACCGAAATTACGAGAAGTGAGGGTACGCTATCGAGGAGGAAATCTGATGATTACGTACCTCTGAGACCGTCAACCTACACGCGTTGATTTTCAATCGTTTTCTCGATGATTTTTCTTAGACATCTGCGATGGTCTTGGTCGCTGGTGTCAGGCCCGCGAGGTTCTCAGAAACTTCCGTCACAAGCATTACCTGTCATCGTGTTGGGTTACGTTCGTAGCATGGGTTTTCTTCCATCAGGGGGGAGGTGTCTCACAGGACGAGAACCTGGTTCCCCCTCGCCTCCCTCTCCATGACCAACACTGGCCCACCCACCCAATTTTTCGTACTCGAATTTCTTCACAGATGTGCATCCACTATGTCACCCGAAACATGAACGTATCCGATCACGAATCTTCTCAACTGCTCAGTAGTCGAGCTAAGTTCTCTCAATATCTGTGCAAAAAACACATGGGGACATCTTTCCGATTCAGCGACCGCGCAAGGTCGGGCTACGGTTTCTCGCTGTCGAACTCGCCTCCCGGTGCGGGCGTTCAGCCACTGCGTGACGATTTCTAATGCGACGACGAGGAGATAGAGGAGGTTTCGACGATTGGGAGACGAATCTACTGCAGTCGTTCTGAGTAGGTACCTGGAGACGTGTTCAAAGAGCCTATTCAGTCAGCGAACGTTTGCTCATCGGAACAAGCGTCCGTGATGTCGTCGGCCAACCCATTCGATACTGCGGTGCAGCTCTTCGTTCTCGTAGCACTGCTGATGAGCGTCGCACGGGTGCTCGGGACGGTAACCGAGCGACTCGGGTTCACCCGCGTCGTCGGTGAACTCGCCACCGGATTCGTCCTGGGACCGTCGGTGTTCGGTCGCCTGGTGCCACCGGTCTACGACCTGTTCGCGCCGGCAGTCGCGTCGCCACTGTTGAGCGAGCTCTCGCTATTCGGACTGGTTTTACTCCTCACGCTGGCCGGTCTCGAGACCGACCTAGACCTCGTCTGGTCGTACGCTCGCGACGTGGTCGTCATCGGCTCCGCTGGACTCGCCTCACCGTTCGTCCTCGGCCTCGGGTTCGGGTTGGTCATTCCGATCTCCTTGCTGACGGGTGAGGTACCGCGGTTAGTGTTCGCCCTGTTTCTCGCGACGTCGGTGTGTATCTCTGCGATCCCAGTAATCGTTCGAATCCTGATCGATCTGGACAGCTATACCAGCCCGTTCGGCCAGCGGATGGTCGCGACGGCAATGTACACCGACGTAGTGGGGTGGCTGTTGTTGAGCGTAGTGGTTGGACTGGTCCGCAGTGGCCGACTCGACGTCCCGGGTGTCGTCACTGTGGTGCTCACGCTCGTCGGCTTCCTGCTCGGGGCCGTCTTCCTCGGGCAGCGCATTGTCGATGCAGTCCTCGTCCGACTCCCCGAAGACGACGCCCGTGGCCACCTCGTCGTGGTAGTCTCCGCGGCGGTGGGTGGGAGTGCACTCGCGTACGCTGTCGGCCTCGAACCGGCACTGGGGGCGTTCGTGGTAGGGCTCCTGGTCGCACGAGCCGGTGGGGTCCCCGAGACGGCTCAGACACTGTTCGAACAAATGACTCTCGGCGTGTTCGCGCCAGTTTTCTTCGGCGTCGCCGGGCTGAACGCCGACCTTGGCCTGCTGTTCGATCCTGTCGTGGCTGTGGTCGGGACGACGACACTGGTCATCGCGACCGTCGGAAAGATTGGTGGCGTGTACCTCGCGGCGTCGTGGCTCGGATACGACCGGACGGAGGCGGTTGGGATGGGGGTTGGGCTGAACGCCCGTGGTGCCATCGAGATCGTCATCGCGTCGGTCGGACTAGAGATGGGTATCCTGTCGCCTCGAATGTACACCGTGGTACTGGTGGTCGCTGTCGTGACATCGGCGATGACACCCCCGCTCCTCAGGCGACTACTCCCGGAGAGACCGCGATAGCCGATATCGACAGGAGCCAGCCAGTCGAAGCGGGGGGGACAGCGGACGAATCGAAGCCGTATCCATTGTGATACCCCCGATGACCGATAAATACCCGAACTGTGGCGCTAAGGTTCATTCCTCGACAAGCGAGCGGAGTGAGCAGGTAGGGTGGGGTGGTGCTCCCGCTCCCGCAAGCGGGTATCGCCCCAAGATGCACCGGCGCCGAGCGTCTTCACGTGTTCTTCGACTGGTCGATGTTCGGTCCCCGCAATGTGTGGGTCGTTCGATGTGCCGGCGATACTGGGTACCGGCCCAACCCCGCCCGAAGTCGGATTCGTCATCGTGAGCGCAGTGGCCCTGGCCATGCTGGCTATCGGCCGTTCACTCCGGACCGAGGGAACCTCGACCGACAGCACGACGACAGCGGGTGAGTCGACGATACACTGACTCCCTTCGTGAACAGAAACACGAGGCGTCTTTCTCGTCTGTTTTCGCGCCTACGATTCCGTCGATACTGCTCTCACCCGGTAGTTGGACGATTTTCAGGCAACCGTATCGGACTGCGACTTCGCCGCAACGGCCGAGTCGGGTCCACCGCGAAGACGGTAGCCGACCACGAGCAACACGACTCCGATGAGCCCACTCAGGGCTAACTGAAGTACCCCACTGGCGGTGCCCGTCAGAATCTTCGAGAGCAGTAACACGGCCTCTCCGAAGAAGGCTGCAACCGGGACCAGTAACAGGAGGCCGACGGTACGCGAGGGACTTGCCGCCCGCACAGCGGCGCTGCCGAGGAGCAGGAAACTCAGCAGGGCGAGGACGAACGCACCTGCCAACAGCGGCGGTGCCCAACTCCCCGGTTCGATAAACGTCCGCTCGGACGTGAGGTCGACGACGACCGCCGCCGTCAAACCTACGGTCAGCGCAACCCACCCGATTCCACTCGTCAGCAGGCCGCCGAGCGACAGTCGAGGTGCAGAGTCGGTGACGCGGGCAGCAAACCCGATGAGGCCGACGAACACGAACCAAAGACCGAACAGGAGCGGCCCCATGTGTAGCCACGCCGGGGTCTGTACGAGTGCAGCCACGTCCAGCCCTCCAACGACCGTGGTGATGAGTATCCCGACAGCACCGACGACGAACGTCGTCGGACCCCACCGTTCGAACAGGCGTATCGGCCCGTTACGCGTCGGCATCGACGGTCACCCCTGAAACGTCGTCTTCGGTCGGTAGCTTGCGCGGCGATGCGTCGTGTGACTCAGTCGTTGGTCGTCTCATACGGACTCACGCTCCGTCGATCGGGCCGGAGATCGACGGAACAGGAAAAGGGAGGAGTGACAATAAATCTCATTTGCAGGACATTGCAATAGTCTGGTTGACAGCTGAGGAATCGCGGCTGTCCCCACCGATGGGTGAGAACCGAGACACGGTAGCCGACGGCTCCGAGACTCAACGACGAACGTCCACGACGGTCGCCGCCTCGTCGAACGTCAGGCAGACGTCGTCTCCGTCTTGGACTGTCCTGACCGCGACCAAGGGTGGGTCCTGTGAGACGGGGTCCATCACGTGGTCGTCCATGAGATCGAACACTCGCCGCACGCTTTCGTAGTCGTCGGCCCGAATCCGCGTCGAGACGTCGTGGTCCTCGTAGAACGCGATGACGGCCGGATGAAACAGTGCAAGACTCTTCGGCGAGGTGGTGCTGTGGTTCTTGCAGACTCGACACCGGAAGTGAGCCCAGACGGCGAACGTCGTGCCACAGTGGTCGCAGATGCCGGTCGAATCGTGATTCGAACAGCACTCCAGCCACCCCTCGACTGGCCCGGAACAGGCGAGACAGAGACCCTCGAACAAGCTCTGTACCTGCCGAAGGGCCGCGACAGTCGACGCTGCTCGAATCTCCTCGGGCGTCCGTTCAGCCAGCCCGGCCGGGTCGAACGGAACCGCATCCAAGAATCCCTCCGTGTCAGTCTGCGCCGGGCCGGTGCCGTCGCAGTCGGTACAGGTGTGAAGCACGACACCGTCGTGGTAACTGACCGTCGTCGGGGCGTCGCAGAACGGACACGCTTGGTCGATCTCGGTGCGCTCGAGTTCAACGTCCTGCACACCCGCACCAGCGATGACTGCACGGACGAGTTTCAACCCCGTCTCTCGGAGCTCGTACCCCCCACGGTCCGTCTGCTGTTGGACGAACTGGCCCGTGAGTTTCGAGAGGTGATAGCTGACGTTGCCTCGGTCGTCGTGGTCGATGCGCTCGAAAATACGAGAGAACGGCACGCCGTTGTCGGTCGCTTTCGGGTCGTACTCCTCCCACAGTGCAAGGAGAATCGACAGCCGGGTCTCGTTTCCGAGGAGGGCAAACGCCTCGGGCGCGTGCGGACCAGCGGCTCCTGAGGCTGCCGCAAGCGGGGACTCGACTGGACCTGTGTCAGCCATGGATTGTCACCCGAGGGATACGTCGGCGGCTGGGGCCTCGCGTTCGTCAGAGGAAGCGCCGACCCGGAGAGTATAGCCGATGAACAGATGGGCCACGGCCTGGGCACTGCTGATAGCGAACGCCGACCACGCCATCGTCGACGCCGAGAACAACCCGAACTGGACGAACAGAACGGCCTGTGCCAGCATCGTGGCGTAGACCAGGGCCGGAACGACGAGGAGAGAACTGACGATTCGTGGCTGGCCGTCGGTGCGGAAGCTGGCAGCGCAGAACGACAGATACCCCGGAACCATCCCAATTGTAGCCAATCTGGTGGCGAGGACAGTATCCGGTTCGTCGCAGCGTACGGCGGGAACGTGTACGATCTCTTCGGGAGTATCAAGCGTTCCGACACGACGACAGCAGAGTACACGGCGTTCGCGTCGGACATAGGTGGCTCGCGGGCAGCGAGAATGGTCACCGACGCGGACGGAGAGCTCCTCTCGACGAACACCCTCGAAGAACTTGTCTCGCTCTCCGATGATGGACTCGCTCGCTTCGAAACCATCTGGAACAGCCGGTACAAGTCGTGGTTCGATACGTTCGAGGACCGGACCGCAACCAAGTTCGCGATCAACCTGGCAAAACTCTATAACAACGACCAAGTCGATACCCGGTTGTTGAACCGGTACACCGACGACCTCGAGACGATTCGCGAACAGGGGAACGTCCAGCGACCCGAATATCTGATGAAGCGGGTTGCCGATGCTAGTCCAGCTGATGAGTTCGCTGACGTCGCGTACGAGGCGGAGCGTGTGGCAGCCTATGCAAGGCAGAGCAACGTGCGCGAAGTCGTCGTCGAGTTCCCGGACTCGGAGACGCTCAAGGACATCGACTACGCGGTCCGACGGACCGACGGTCCGACAGAGTACATCGAAGCGAAGAACGTCCGCGACAGACTCACCTCTGACAACCTCCAGGAGAACCTCAACGAGAAGCTCAGTAGTGCGCAGGACAAGTTCAGTGAGATCGCCTCGGAAATCGACAGTGGCGGGGAACGCGTCGTCGAAATCAACTGGAAACCGAGCGGCTCCGTCGACCGAGCAGACGCACAGAGAGCGGTCCAGGAATGGGTCGCGGAGCAGGATACTGTGAGTATCGACACGGTCCATTTCACGTCCGGTGAGGACAGCTTCGAGGTGTCGCTAGACCGTACGTCCAGTATCACGGTCCCGTCCCAGAACGCATACGAGGGTTGGGGAACAACTCCAACATCGAGAACTGGATGTCAGGGAATGTGTCTCGCAGGATGAGTAACCGTGACTTCGTCGCCGGAGTAAGCGGCGGCGACCGGAACGGCTGGACGTTTCGCATGCGTGCCGAGGCCACGACCGCTGCGGGCCTTGAGGCCGAACTCCTGGCGGCCTGCGAAACCCTATTCGAAGCTCCACCGCGACTGTTCCGGCCATCGTCGTATGACCTCCAGATGCAAACTGCTGGCGGTGATGTCCGTCCCAGCAAGGGGAATGGCGAGCGAGTGGTCGAGTCGGGAGAACTGGACGCAACAGGAGATGGACTCGTCGACGTGATACGATCTCTAGAAACCCATCGTTCGGACCGCGCGTCGGACGACCGCTATCTGTGTGGAGTGTCGGCCGACGCGGCCGTCCGTGTCTGGACGCCGTCGTTCGACGATTACGTGTGCGCTGGCGACGAGCGTTTCCGGGGTGCGCGCGCATATCGAGTCGAACCCGAGGTCTCGTCCAAAGACGACCTCTGGCATTCGGCTGGACCACCGTTGGATTTCGCCCCCTCCACAGTCGACATCTCGCTCGTCCACCGCGACACCCCCGGTCCGGCTGAGTCACAGGCGTCGGCAGAGGACGTGTACATCGAGGTCTCGATCCGGACGAGCCTGCAAGTATGGTTCGAGGATTCGGCTGTCGGCTATCGGAACCGACAGCGACTCGTGGAGCTGTTCGACGCGCTATACGAGTCGTTCGACGTCGTCGACGGATGGTTCGGTGGCGACGGCAGCGCCATGGTCGACATCGAAACGACCCCGTACCTCCAGCCGCTCGCTCCCTGGACGGGCGGCCCCAGCATCGACGACACTCGCTCCCGTTACCCCACGCTTGCATACTACGAGGCCGAAGCTCCGGGGCCAGACGACCCGCAGTTCCCTGGCGTGGACGCGTTCCGCGCGTATCTCTTCCACGACCGAGACTTCGAGCGCCTCCCCTACTACGAGATTCCCAGCTACGGCGACCGCCACTACCTGTTCGAAGCAGTCATCAGGGAGATGTTCGAGAGCGACGCGGACGTGGACCGCGTCGTTGCTGCGATCTCGTCCGCGACGGGCTCCTCGAAACACCCCGGCGTCGTCGACCACGTCCTCGAGGTCCTCACTGAGTATCCCGACGCGCGTGCCATAGACGCCGTCGCGCCACTCGTCCACACCGGTTCAGCGGACCAGAAACTTCTCGCACTTGATTACTTGATTGCCAACCTCCATGACCACCAGGCCAGGGCATTCGTCGAGAGCGTCGCCGACGGCGCTGCTGACTTCGAGACCGCTGAATCTATCGCTCAAGACGCACTGGTCGACCTCGAATAGCGTTGGCTGATTTGTATTCCACGGACGAGGGTACGTGCCAAACCGACTGCCGTGGTGGAGCACGTTTTCGGTGCATCTCTCAAGGATAGAAAGGGACAAGTTGAAAATTGGCTGGGGAGCAGGCGTTAAAATTGCCAACCAGTCGATATTGACAGATTTCGGTCCATGATGGGAAAGTACATGAAGCACAAATAGACCAAGGGTTTGTTACTGGTTGGGTTGAGCGTCAAAATCTTGCTAACGTGCACTTCGAAGCGACTCAGTACAGATATAGCGAACGCAGTCAATCAATAATCCATGAGTCCAGTGAACAGGTCCAAGTCGGAGTTTATCCGAATGTGATAATCCATGACTGAAAATTCAGCTTACGTTGGGGCAATTCATGATTTTGAAGGAGTTTGGAACCTGCATCTCGATGGAGAGGCAGACTCCATCTCACGTCATCGAGAGCGATTTCTATCGACACTCGAACGTGTGTTCGTCTGCCTCGAATCGATCTATACACCGACCTCGATTAGAGCAAGGGTGATCGTCTACGCGGATGGGGTAGAGATCGGAGATATAGACAAAGGCAACCCTGAAAAAACACACCGAACGAAAAAAATCGAATCGGACGAGGGTTTCGACGCGCACGAAATCAAATCGTTCCTCGAATCTGTACTCTCTGAAGACCTCTCCAGTGTCGTATACAGCGTCGAAACGGATGGACGGACCGAATTCATCCTACCCGATGATGTAGTCACGATTGGTCAAGACAAAACAGACCAATACAAATTGCTAAAAGCAGGGGATGTGGTGGGTACTCCGCAATATTCCCCTTTCCGAGTCGAGATGTTCTATCGCCGTCCAGACGCAAGGAACGATCCCGACAGCATCGCGGTGAAAATACACACGGAGACAGATCTGTGGTTTCAGGTGACAGAACTCGGTGAAAAGAACCGGGAAAGGGTACGGAACGCTTTCAGCTGTATTGATGGAGAGTGTGAAATTCAAGACTACGAATTCGGCTCAAGCCTCTTTGGAACGTGGAGTATCATCAATCGACACTTCGATTTGGTCGAAGTGATGCCCGACCAGATTAGCGACCGGTTCGACTGGGAGGGGTAGCATGAATCACTAACTCCAAGACTATTTGACTTCTCAAACTGGCTTATAAACAGTACCAGAGTGCTAAAAATGTTAGCAAATTACACAATATCGGTGCGAGAAGGGAGCAATCGTAGGAAAATCGAAATGCGTCGTGAAGACCTTCACAGCGAAGATTACGGGTTTCTGACCGTGACAGACAGGGGCAGGGAGTCGTTCGAATTCAGAGGGTGGGTAGATGAGTCAGTCTACGGTGAACGACTCTCTCTCGATGCTGTCCCCCGATTGTTGATGGGAAAGGATTCCATACTGGCTAAATTCACTGTGTACGAAGCGAGTCTGGAGGCCGTCCTTGTAACAACTGCTGAGGACGATCGAGCACGACTTGGACTCATTCAGATTAACAATGATGGGTTGTACCCTGAGGACGACGACTATGTTGGTCTCGGTGTGGATGTCGAAAGATTAGCTCCTATCAATCTGGATCAAGAGAAGTCGGTACTGGTTAATCAAGAGAACCTTTCTCAGGCAATAGTCGACTGGGTGACAGTCGAACTGGATCAGATAGAGGACGAGGATGACCCGCCGATCTATCTTCGTCGGCCCATCATCCTTCGTCGGTTGCGCGACGATGCCGAGGAGATGCTTTCCGTCTACAGAGAGACCGGGTCGTTGGACGAGTACGAAGTATCGCGGACGGAAGAAGACCTGCGAGCGTTCATGTTCGAGAACGTCGACTTGCCGAAGATGCGCGAGTACATCGAGGAGAACGACCCGCTTCCAGAGTTCCTCGAAACGGCACTCTCGGAGTACGACCATATCGAGTACAAGCTATCGGGGGTAGCAGACCGTGTTGACTGGCTAAGTCGGGAACTGCTGATTGCACTTCGTGAGGTCGACGACGAGCGTGGTATCGGGGCGGCACAGCACTGGCTTCCGGTCTGGTACGAAGACGACGAATGGGCCCAGCTCGCAGCTGACCTGCTCGGCCAGCATATCGAGTCTGAGGAGGCTCGTCAGACCCTCAGAAGCGTCGCGGAACACCACGAAGATGAGTCGAAACGACAGATAGCGAGGGCAGAACTCGAGCGGCACGGGTACCCCGTGGAGTGAGACGAACCTCTAACGGAGAACGGTTCCTCGCCAGATAGCTGCTCTGGACGGATGCTCCCATACCCGAGTACTATCGGAGGACGCGGAGCGTCCCCGGCCAAGCAGTTGGAGTGGTTTCCGGCTCAACTGCTCGGATTGGGGCCAGACCCGAACGAAGAGAACTGTCTAGATAAGCCAGATTGAGAAACGAGGTCCTGTTCATTTTTGACCTCACATGATAGACGAACGGGAAGTAGAGTTACAATTTAGATAGATAATAGATTCGCACCAACCAGAGAATATTTTTAGTTAAAATTTTAAAAATGCATTTATAACTGGTGATGGTATCACTGCATATAAGTGTGGATTAAAACTGCGTAACACCACACCAAAACACATGATAAAACGGTCAGTAACCATCGAAGACATCGATTCGCTCTACTTGATGTGGAACGCCCACATCAACGGATCTGCGCTCTACAGGCAGGCGCTGCGTGAGGAGATGAATATTCGGGGCACCGGCCCACACGAGTTGCGAGACATCCTGAATCAGGCCCGAGAACAGGGTCACAGTCTCGAAGAAATCGTAACGGCGACCAGCAACATCGACGACCTCGAAGAGCTCGTCGAAGAGGAAGCTAGCAACATTGAGACGACCAGCCAGCGCTAAAACTCCATGACACAAATCGAAATCCACGACGCAGAATCGAATGTAACCACACCACTTATTCGAAAACTCCTCTTCAGCACGCTCCTCCTGAGCCTCGTCGCTGTCCAACCCGCAGCCGCACAGAACGCGGTCTGTAACGCGGACAAACTTCCGACGATGATTGAGGGCTTTTTCCAACTTACGACTGGCCTGGGCATCGTCGGCCTCGCCGTCGTCTGGCAGGCCGATTCGCTGGTCGAGATATTCACGCTCAACCCAGAACAGAAGAAGGACCTCAAGCGGCACAAGCGCTCGGCGATGAAGTCCGCGCTCGTCCTCTTGGTACTTGGCCCGCTGTACACCGTCGCCGGCTCGATGATGGGTCTTCCGCTCGCAGACTGCGTAAACCTCACGCCGTGGTGAACAGGTCCAGCACCGCAGCCATATGCAGCGAAACACCGCCGTTCTGGTCGCCATCGTCCTCCTGACGACGGTCGTGATGGGTAGCGTCACGGGGACGCCGCCGAGACCTGGGACCGAAGAGAACGGACTCACCGAGAACGAGTCCGCGACGCTCTGGTCTCGCGACGCCGACGACTACATCTCCGAGGAGGAGTACCAGCGACGGTACGGTGAACCCCGAACGGCGATTCACGAACTCGCGAACGGCACGGACATCACGTTCAAGCGGCCACCGCACACGGCGGCGACGTGGACTAGCCACGACTTCACAGATCTCGCCCCTGGTGACGCTGACACGTCCGTCCATCCACCGAGTGTGAGCCTCGACGACGGCCTCTTCATCGAAGACGCCCATGCGAGCGTGTTCGCTGTTCACCCGTCGACGAGAGGCCATATAGAGGAAGGGCAGACACCTCTCTATATCGCGCCAGATGGGACGTTTCGTGGCTTCATCGACTATCGGGTTCGCGTCCCGAGCGACGGCAGTACGAACAACACGACCATCGAGTGGTCGCTACAAAGCCACGAAATCGACGAGGTTCGCCTCGTCGAGGATGGAACAGTCATCGCTCGAACAGCCGGGAACCACTCGCCAGTCCTCGACTACCAACTTGACAACGACCGGCGCACTACGCTCACACTTGAGGCGGACATCAGCGTCCGACTCCAGAACGCCACGACGGTCGAAGACGGCAACCAGACGAACCGGACGGTAACCTATCGCGACGAGACGCTCACAGTCTCCGACTCGCTCGATGTCGAGGTGTACGACCTCGAAGCGTACCCGCACTACGCGGAGTACCCGAACGGCGACACCGGGGTGTCGATGTTCCAGACACGTCCGTGGCAAGGGTACACCCTCTCCGCTGACGGGGAAACTCGGGTCCGTGGTGTCTGGCGGTTCTACACCGCACGAGACACTGACTGGGACACACTCGTCCAGTCGTCAACGACCGGGTCGACCGAGATTGAGTCTGACGCCATCCCCGTGTACGTTCACGCGTACCCATCGCGCATCGGCCCGCGAGCCGAACCCGTTCGCGACGGCCCAGAGATACTCGAAGTGTGGGGCATCAGCCGGTCGACGCCGGCCAGCACGCTCGGTGAGAACATCAACATCGAAGTCGTCGAGCAGTCGTACACTACCTCCTACGGGCTCGCCGTTCGGTCACCGGACGTCGACCGCTCTGCCATCCACGTCGCCGGTATCGTCCGCGGCGTGAACGCCACTATCGTCGAACCTCCTGCAGGTTCGGAGCGACAGATACGCGAGAGCAACCTCACTATCGACGTTATCGAGGAGACTGA
>NZ_JBPJZC010000005.1:0-393799 GCF_051207395.1 Haloarchaeobius caseinilyticus
CGGGCGAGTACTGGAGTGCGCGAGCCTCTGGGAAAATTCGTTCGCCGCCCCATTCATACTTCATTCAGCCGCACAGAGCGAGTGCTTTGTGTGGCTGTTCGTATTTGCGTCGACGAGTGCTAACAGTGTGACCGGCGAGCGGTGGTGCCTCGCCGTCTGCGGGTGAGTCGTCCCCTTCACGGTAGACTCGAGGCCGGTCGTCGAAACCGGTAAGCGGGGGTACGTGTGGTGGGGAAGTAGATACCGTCCTTGATGGCCAATGGTCCTGTGTTCAGTATTCGGTTCCTTTTCGTGTGGGTTGGCCCGCCTCGATTGGGAGTTTCTCTTTAGGGACGTTGGTGACGAGGTCGGCGTGGTCGAGGCCGACCTGTGTTTGTTTGGTGTGTTCGTCGTCGCTGCTGTCGTTCAGGCCGTGCCAGCCGTAGTGGGCGACGTTTTCGTAGGAGAACCCCGGATAGTCGGTCGATGGCGCGGTACTCGCCGGGGGTATCGTCGACGCTGTCGGCACCGTCTTTCATGAACTGGAGCATGTGGACGCGAAAGCCGTGGCCGGGGTGCGGAGGGCCCCAAGCACGGCGGTCGTGTTCCCTTTTTCGTCGCCCCAGAATACCTGGACGAGTCCGAAGTCGTCCGGAGCGGTGGGCTCGGAGACGTCGGTTGGGTCGGTGGTGTGCGCGTGAGAGTCGCTCATGTCCGGTGTTAGGCACTGCCTGACTTGAATGGGCTTGATTATCGGGGGCCGTAACCTATACGTACGGGCGTGTTACTCTCTCCCATGCTCGTACGGAGTGCCGCTGCACCGGGAGGATGGGAGAGCGACTTCACCGAGACAGCGAACAGCGAGGGGATTCGGTACACGTACGACGTCTCAGACGACGTGAGTGTCGAAGTCGAGGCGTTACAGTGGCAACACGGTGAGGATACACGCTGTGAGGTACTCGTGATGACGGCGGAGCGTCGTGACCGAGTACACAAGAACGTGTTCGAACCCGTCACCTGTGAGGACATGGCTGAGGCCACCTCGGTCGCGGAGGGGTTGATGCATCACATCACCGAGATTGTCGACGAGGACGGGTCGGAGCAGATGACCGGCGATGCGGGCCTCGTCGAGCGGATGGCGACGGTCGTCGACGAGACGAAGAAGTCACGGCGGTCGCGGCGTCGAGTCGAGCCAGCTGTATGAGCAGGTCGGGAAGCGATTTTTTTCGCGGACAGCGCGTCGCCGAGTGGCGACACTCTCCTGAGCGGTTACACTGACTGGACGTCGCCGAGGGACACCTCGTCGCCGACGGCGACCGTCTCGCCCCACACCGATTCTGGGATGGTGGTGTTCACCATGAGTCGGAAGTAGTGGTCGAAGCGTTCGGTGGTGGCCCAGTCGGGGAGCGTCTCCTCGCGTTTCGTGACGAACCGTTCCCGGAAGCCGGGTGTCTCTTCGCCGGTGTCCGGATTTCGCGTCGGGACGGCGCAGCGTTGGCAGGGGTTGTGGCCGTACATGGTCACGTCGCCGACGGTGAATTTGCGACGTTCGTCGGCGTGGGCGTACAGTCGGTCCTCCCAGAACGCTTCGTCGGCGGTGACGACGACGTTCGGACGGAGGCGGCGACAGATTTCGTCGGCGTCGATGTCGTCGAACCAGTGGGCGACCGCGTCGAGCGTCTCACTCGCGATGACGGTCGGGCCGTCGAGGGTCGTGTCGTCGGGCATCCCGCCGCTGGCGTCGCGGACGACGCTGACGGGGTAGTCGAGGAAGTGAGAGAGGAAGGCGTTCAGTTCGCCGCGGTCGGCGTCCATGCGGAAGCTGTGCCAGTCGCTCGGCGTGTCGGGGTCGTCGCTGTCGTCCGTGTCCCCGTGTTCGCGCAGTCGCAGGGTACGGGTTTCGTGGTCGTACTCGCTGCGCAGTCGGTGGAGTTTCGGCTCGCGTTTTCCGTTGACGACTTCGCGGTCGCCGTCGACGATGGCGTATTCGCGGTCGTGTCGGAGTGCGCCGTTGTTTATTTCGACTGCGTCGACGGGGTGGGGGTCGAGCGACTTGACCGGGTAGACGAGGAGTCGCGAGACGTGTGCCATTGGTTCGTGTCGTCGTAGGGTCGTGGAGAGTCGTGAAGGTTCGTGTTCTCCGTGCTGTCAGTGTTGTCGAGTTCTGGCTTCTATGGTCACTACGCTTGTGGTCACTGCGCTTGTGGTCACTGCGCTGTCTGTGTTCTGATTGCTGGCGTCGACTACCAGTCGATGAATCACGACGGTACACGACCGCACCGCCGCCTCCCCCGCGACCTCCCGTCCACAACCTCCCCATCCGACTGCGCTTCTCGCTCCACTTCGTTCCGCTGCGATGCTCATCCCTCGCGCGATGCCTGTTCGCGGCCTCGGCTCGCGGGTCGCTTCGCTCTCCGCTCGCTCGACACGCTCACGAGCGCGCGCCAGACCGATTGAGTGGGAATCGTCGCATGCCGGCTGGTCCGTCCTGCCGCAGACTTATCACCGCTCCGGGCAAAGCCAGCCAGCATGCCTACGGTTTCCGTCGACGGCCACGACATCCAGTACATCGAGGCGGGTGATGGACCGCCCCTCTTGCTCCTCCACGGCGGCATCATCGACGCCGGGCCGGTCTCGTGGGGCGAGGTAATCGAGCCACTCGCGGCCGACTTCACCGTCTACGCGCCCGACATGTTGGGCTACGGTGACAGCGACGTGCCGGACGTGGCCTACACCATCGACCGTCACGCCGAGACGATGGCGGGGTTCGTTCGCGAACTCGGCCTCGACGGCGTCCACGTCTGCGGGTTGTCACTCGGCGGGGCGGTCTCGCTCGGCCTCACGCTGGACACCCCAGTTCCGGTGGAACGACTCGTCTGTATCGACTGTTTCGGACTGGGAACCGAGTTGCCGAACGGGTTCTTCTCGTACGCCTTCTCCCGCCTGCCAGTGCTGAACAAGATTGCGGTCAGGTTGTTCCGGCGCAGTCGGTCGTTCACGAAGGCGAGTCTCGGTGGGGTCGCGCGCGACCCGGACCAGCTCTCGGCCGATGCGGTCGACAGCGTCTGGGAGTACGCGAAGAAACCGAGTGCCTGTGTCGCGTTCCGAAACTTCAGGAAGCATGAGATAACGCGCCAGGGCTACCGGACGAACTTCACGCCGCGGCTGTCCGACCTCGACGTGCCGACGCTGTTCGTCCACGGCCGCCACGACGAAGTGGTCCCGCTCGCGTGGGCGAAACGGGCGGCTGAGACAGTCCCGGACGCGCGGCTCGAAGTGCTTGAGAACTGTGCGCACTGGCCACCGCGAGAGAATCCGGACCGGGTGGTCTCGTTGCTCCGTGAGTTCTGTTTGTCGCCGCAGCAGTCGGTGTAGGCGGCAGGAATCGACTCAGTCGACGAGTTCGACACCGGTAATCTCGAAGCGTGCGCCGTCGGCGGACTGGTCGAGGGCGACCGACCAGCCGTGGGCGTCGGCGACGGCGGTGACGATAGAGAGCCCGAGTCCCGTATTCTCCTCGCCGGTGCCGGTGGTGTAGCCGGCGTCGAACACCGAATCTGCGTGCTCGGCGGGGACGCCCGGACCGTCGTCCTCGACGAAGAAGCCGCCAGGGAGCGCGCCGACCCGGACGGTGACGGTCTCGCTGCCGTGGTCGAGCGAGTTGCGAAAGAGGTTCTCGAACAGGGTTCCGAGCAGGCTCGCGTCGGCGACGATTCGGCGCTCGTCGCTGTCACCGCCGTCGCCGTCGCCGTCGGTGACCAGCGTGGCTTCGGCCGTCTCGACGTGTCGCCAGGCACGCTTGGCAGCGACCGCGAGTTCGAGCGTCTCGGTGTCGCCGACTTCGGTACCGCGGGCCAGCACCAGCGCGTCGTCGATGATGGTGTCCATACGGTCGAGGCTCTCGCGAAGTCCCGTGAACAGGTCGCGGTTCTCGTCCCCGAGTCGGTTGCCGAGCGTCTGGACGGAGGCGAGTGCGACGCTGATGGGGTTCCGAAGGTCGTGTGAGAGCACGTCGGCGACGGTCTGCAGTTTCGAGTTGGTCTCGCGGACTTCGAGTTCGGCCAGCTTTCGGTCGGTGATGTCGAGGTGTTCCATCAGGAGGTATCGCTCGTCTTCGTACCAGTAGCCGGTCGCGTACAGCAGGAACCAGCGTTCTCCCTCGGGTGTCTCACACGGGTATTCGAGTCGGAACTCCTCGCGGTCGCCACACAGCACTGCCCGAACGCCACGACTCGCCTGGCTCGCGTACTCGTCGCTTTCGGCGGCCGCGTCGGTAACGTCGAGATAGTTGACGCCGCAGACGCTCGCCCCGTCGTCGGCACCGTTCGCCGTGCCGACCTCCTGCCAGCGCTCGTTGGTGTAGACGATGACGCCGTCGCCGTCGAGTATCGCGACTTGTGCGGGCAGTTCGTCGACTGCACCCGTGAGTAAGCCGCGTGGAACGTCCATAGGGTTCCCTGGGGACGAGCAGGTATGAAGGCTGTCGCCAACGAGTCAGACACCGTGTCGCAGTCGGGTGATTTGCGAGTTCGACGCGTGGAACACGCAGGACCTCGGCTCGCTCGACTCCGAGACGGTTCGGAGCGAGTTCCCGGCGACGTGGGACCGCGACATCGGTGCCCCGTGTGGACCGGGGCCAGACACCGCGACCGAAGACCGGTTGCGAGACCTCGGCTACTTCTGACCGGCCGACGGGCGGCAACCGGGAGATATCTCCCAGATACGAGTTCTTTACACGACCGCGCCCCAAGCTATGCGTATGGTTCTCCCACTGGCGATGGGCTGGCGGAACCTGCTGTTCGAGAACTATCCGGTCGACCCCGACCTGCTGTCGGCGCATCTCCCCGACGCACTGACCGTCGACACGTTCGACAGACAGGGATGGCTCTCGGTGGTTCCGTTCACGAACGTCGAAGTTCGGCCGCAGGGCGTCCCGCGCCAGTTGGGAATCGCACTACCGGAGCTGAACCTCCGCACGTACGTCACCGTCGACGGCGAGCCGGGGGTCTACTTCTTCAGTCTCGACGCGCAGGGCGTCCTCGGCGTCACCGGTGCGCGCCTGTTCCACCACCTGCCGTACTTCTACGCGCGCATCTCGCTCACCGGCGAGGACGGCAAGGTCAAATTCCGCAGCCACCGCCGACACCCCGGCGCGCGTCCGGCCCACTACGAGGCGACCTACGGTCCTGCTGGCGACCGGATTCGACCGGACCCGGACTCACTCTCGGGCTTCCTCACCGAGCGCTACCGATTCTACACGCAGGGTCACGACGGCGACCTGCGCTACACCGACATCGACCACCCGACGTGGGCGCTGTACCCCGCGACGGCCGAAATCGAGCGAAACACGCTGTTCGAAGCCGACGGGTTCGACCACCCGGAAACCGAGCCGACGCTGTACTACAGTCCTGGCGTCGACGTGACCGCCACGCGGTGCAAGCGGTGGTCGGCGTGAGCCGCCAGGACGACGCCACGGCAGCCGACGAGTCCGACTCGGCAGCCGACGCCGACGAGTCCGACACCGGCGTCGACCTCGACGTACTCGGCGACACGCCCGTCCTGCTGTTCGACGGGGTCTGCAATCTCTGTAACGGGGCGGTCCAGTTCGTCATCGAGCGCGACGACGCGGGGAAAATCCACTTCGCCTCCCTGCAGTCGGACGCCGGTGCGCGCCTGCTCGAACGTGCCGGTCTCTCGCCCGACCAGCGCGAGACGATGGTTCTCGTCGAAGGCGACGACGTGTACACGAAATCGAGCGCGGCTATCCGGCTCGCGGAACTGCTCGGCGGGGTCTACCGCGTGGCGACGCTCGGACGCGTCGTCCCGCGATTCGTCCGCGACCGAGTGTACGACTTCGTCGCCGCCCACCGGTATCAGTGGTTCGGGAAGAAAGACCAGTGTATGGTCCCAGAGGAAGACGTGAGCGGGCGGTTTCTGGACTGATTCGAGTGTCAGGAGCTCTCCTCTGCCCAGAGTGTCTGTAGCCCGTAGGCTCCTACTACGAAGACGCGCCCGGCTGCGACGACCGGCGACGAGTACGTCGACGCGTGGACGTCCGAGAACTGCCACCGCGCGCCGTCCGTACCGAGGTCCCCGTTCGCGTCTCTGGGGAACGCGCGAACGTCACCGCTCACGGTGAGGACGGTGTCGTCGGTGACTACCGGGGCGGCTGTCCCATCACTCGGAAGGTGTACGTGCCAGTTCGTTTCACCCGTCTCGGCATCGAGTTCGTAGAGGTCACCGGCGACGACGTACACGTCACCGTCGGCGACTGCGGCGGCGGCTTGGCTCTGGAGGTTTCGCCGCCAGCGAACCTCGCCCGCGTGGTCGACTGCGACGGTCTCCTGCCAGCCGGTCTGGACGACACCGTTGTCGCTCGAAGCAACGGTCGCGTACGGGGTGTCGACGGTGACGCGCCAGCGTTCCTCGCCCGTCTCGCGGTCGAGTTTCACGAGTGCGTCCCGGTCGGGGACGTAGACACTGTCGTCGGTGACGGTCGGAACGACCTGCGTCGCGGTGTCGTCGTCGAGGTTGTACTCGTCGTAAGTGAGTGGTTCGAGCGACGCGCGCCACTGCTCGGTCCCATCCGGAGCGAGCCTGACGCAGGCGGTCGCGCTCCGGGCGTACACGTCGCCGTCGACGACGGCGACACCGTACGATCGGTCGTCACCGACGCGCCACGTATCGACGACTGACCCGTCGTCAAGCGAGAATACTGTCACCGACGCCGGTGCAGGGTCCGGTCTCCCCTTCCCCGGGACGATGCGCGTCGGAACGTAGAGACGACCTTGGTTGGGGTCGAGAGCGACTGCACCCGAGACCCCCACGCGTTCTTCTCTGTCGAGGTCGTGCGCCCACTGTTCGCTACTGTCGAGGGAGAGCGCGCGAACCTGCTGGTCTTCGGCGAAGTACACGATGTCATCGTGGACGACTGGCGAAGCGTACACCCAGCTGCTCGTGGCGAGCGTGTCGCTCGTGGTCGGTTTCGGCGTGCCGCCGGCGACGGAGTGCTGGTTCGCCGGACCGTTGCCGTACGAGTGCCAGTCACCGTCGTAGAGCGGTTCGGGCTCCGCGCCGCTTCCCAGAAAGCTGCACCCGGCGAGTGAACTCACCGCGGCGGTTCCAGCGGCTGCGAGGACGGCGCGACGTGAGAGGTTGCCGCGTACCGAGTCAGATTTCTCCGTCGATGTTCGCTCCGATTCGGGTCGCGTGGAGGAGGGACCCGCGGGAGGCATTGTCGGCTAGTCGAACTATCCCAGTAAGTGTCTTGTCTCTCCCCTTCATGCTCCTCCCCTCGCGCTCCCCTCCTCATCCATCCCCTCTCTGTCGGCTACTCCCTGCGCCCTAGCGCAGCCCCCGCCCCGCCCCGCCCCTCCCCTCGCGCTCCCCTCCCCACCCCCATACCGCCCCTCCCCTCCGTACCTCACCCCCGTACCGCTCCAGGCCCAGCAACCGACGGCCTGGTCGGGCGCCACTCGCGCCGGCCGTCCAGTCTCGCACGACCACTCAACAAGTAAACTCGCCCTCAGTGCAAAGCTACTTGTGTTCGACGGTCGAAGCCCGGACGATGCCCGCAGACGGCGACGACCTCGACGAGTTGAGCGTCCTCCAGAGCAAACGGAACGCGACGCAGTATCAGATTCTCGCACAGATCGCCGAGCGCCAGCCGGCGGTGAGTCAGCAGGAGATCGCCGACGAAATCGGCGTGACGGCGCAGGCGGTGAGCGACTACTTGCAGGACCTCGTCGAGCGTGGGTTCGTCCACAAGGAAGGGCGTGGGCGCTACGAGGTGACGAAGGAGGGAGTCGACTGGCTCATCTCCCGGACCGAGGACCTGCGCCGGTACGTCGACCACGTCTCCGAGGAGGTCGTGGGGCAGGTCGACGTGGATACGGCCATCGCGGTCGGCGCCATCGAGGAGGGTGACTCGGTGTCGCTGTCGATGGTCGACGGGGTCCTCCACGCAGAATCCGGTGAGGCAGGTGGCGCGACTGCGGTCGCGGTCACCAGTGCAGAAGCGCAGGAAGACGTGGGGGTGACGGACTTCGAGGGCGTGCTCGACTACGACCTCGGGACCGTGACGGTGCTGTCGCTCCCGCGGGTGCAAGACGGCGGGAGCCGTGCTTTCAGAGAGACCGACCTGACGATGCTGGCGGACGACCACGACCTGCTCGCGGCGGCCGGGACCGAGGCGCTCGTCGCGTGTCGGCGGGCCGACCGCGAGCCAGACGTGCGCTTCGGGACGCCGGAAGCGGCGACTGAGGCGGCGGCGAAGGGCCTCGACGTGTTGCTCGTCGTCGTCGCGGACGACCTGTCGCGTCACACCGACCGGCTCCGCGAAGGGAACGTCGGATACGAAGTCGTCGACGCGACGGACCGCTGAGTTCGGCGCTGCCTGCGTCGTCGTCGGTCCGATTCGACGGCGATTGTCGACGGGGCCAGTCGCATCAGTCCGTTGAATATTATCCATGAACATCAGCGAACGATAACTGTCAACTGGGGGTTATAGCGACAGTTTTAAATGCCATTCATCGGAAGGTAGAGATACCTTCCAGCACGCGTCATGCGTGCTTCCGGGGTGACCGTAATGACTCAACTGCAGACCACCAATCCGGTGCTCGCCATGCTGTCCAGTGGCGAGACCGCCTATGTCGGCAATGAGGGGGGTTCCCTCATCGTCGGCTGCCAGTGCGGCACTGGCACGGGCGAACGCGCCGGATGGTCGGTCTTCACCGGTCATCCCGCCGTTCGGTCCGTTTCTGCCGGTGCCGCATAAGGCCGCTTCGTGGCCTCCGGTGCACTCGACTTTCACACCGCCGAGTGTTCACCGTGCGCGCCGGTGGACGGGCTCTTTGGACCGAACGTGTTTCGTTCCACTGAACTCGACATCGGCGGGTCACGTCTGCGACCTTTCACGGCACTGGTAGTCTCGGAACCCGTCCGAGTGCCGACAGTCGTCAGCTACTCGCTCGCGCCCGCACCGTGGTCGGTGCTACCGGATCACGATGTCGGGTGTGTTCGGGCGAGTTCCGGTCCCGCGTCGGGTCGACGGTCGCGGCGGTCGCCACCGCCGCGGTGGGAGTTCGAGTCTCCCTGGGACACTGCCCCCTGCGTGGGGGCGTCGATGCTCGCTGCCGGGGCCTCGCGCCTCGTCGCAGAGAGGCATCGCTGTCAGCCACTGGGGTTCCCCATCGACGACGGGCGAGGGACTGGCCAATCGGGGCCGGGCTCGCGCCCGAGGTGTGGGAATCCCGGGACCCGGTCGGGCGGTGGTTCCCGCAGTCCGGGTCACGAAGCACGCCCTCACGCGCCCGTACCCTTCGCTTCCGTGGTGTAGCGGCAATCACGCGGCCCTTTCGAGGCCGAGACCCGAGTTCGACTCTCGGCGGAAGCACTATGGCACAGAACCGACCCAGACGGGAGACAGCCGCAACAGCACACCTTCGCGTTCGCGTTCCCGACGGCGCACCCGGCGACCTGATGGCCGGTGCCGCGACCGTCATCGCTCGCATCGACGACCTCGACGCGGTCGACGTAGAGCGCATCACGCGAATGACGCCGACGCTCAACGCCATCGTCGTCGACGTCGAAGTCACGGTGACGCTCGCGACTGCACAACCCGAAGACAGCACTGTTCGGGCAGACTTGGAGGATGGTTTCGGCGTCGAAGCCGTCCACGAGGTCGCCCTCGAAACGCAAACCGCGACCGCGTAATCGCGGTCGAACCTTGAGCACCGGCGCAATCTGCCACCGCCATGGTCGGCCTGACTGCCACTGCTCTCCACCTTCGGTGCGTCGACACCAGCGTCGGTGTCTCGCACCGTCCCTGCTGACGCTCGGCGCGGCCGCCGAACCTCTCACAACGTCTACACAGTGTACACATTCTACACTGTGTGGCTGTAGACTCACCTGCTGATGACGCCGCGAGGCCGAGGCAACTGGCATGGTCGCGCCGCCGTGGACGCATGACGGCGCGCGACGACTGGAACTGAGAGGTTCGACTCTTGTCCGTGCTCTCCGGGGTGGTGTAGCCTGCTCGTTCCACCCCCATCGACGCGCCCGACTCGCGTCACTGCGTGGCGGTGCCCGAGTGGCCAAAGTGGACACGTTCAGGACGTGTTGGGAAGCCTATCGAACGTTCGAACCGTTCCCGCCGCACTTTTGATGGTTTGAAGGAGTGGTCTGTTTCGATGAGGAACGTGGCTCTGTCGTCGTGGCCGGAAGCGTCGAGAAACACTTCTCGACTGCCGACGGAACACGACCGCATCTCCCACGCGCCTCCCGCCACAGCCTCCCCATCCGACTCGACGGCCGCCTTCGGCGGACCGTCTCGTCCCTCGCGCGACTACAGGTCGACCGTCTCACGATGTTCGACGGTCGACCCAGCGCGCGCCAGGGTGGATGTGGCGACGTCGACGACGACACCCAAACCCACCAATCACGGGCCGGAAGCACAGTCAGGTCACGTGCAGCCGAGTTGTACTCGGAAGACCGCGGGTTCGAATCCCGCCCGGCCCCTTGTGAGCACAGACGAATCAGGAACAGGCAGTATCGAACTGACAGGCGAACACACGACGGCGCGGGTGATGACCGACGACGTGGAGCAGGGCTGTCTCGACCAGGTGCAGGGCCTCATCGACCACGAGGCGTTCACCAACGACGTGGTCGTCATGCCCGACACCCACGTCGGGAAGGGGAGCGTCATCGGGTTCACGATGCCGCTGGGCGACCGGGTCGTCCCGAACACCATCGGGGTCGACATCGGCTGTGGGATGTTCGCGGCGAACCTCGGCGACGACCTCCCGGTCGAGGGGGCCGAGTTGGACCGGCGGGTCCGCGACGCGATTCCGTTCGGCTTCGACGTCCACACGGACTCCGACTATCACATGCGCGACGACTTCCCGTACGAGGAGGCCGAAGCGACGCTCGAAACCTTCGAGGCGAACTACGGCACGGCCATCGACCACGACGGCTACGACGTGGGCTACTTCAGCGACCTGTGCAAGCGCGTCGGCGTCTCGGTGTCGCGCGCCATCAACAGCGTGGGGACGCTCGGCGGCGGGAACCACTTCGTCGAGTTCGCCCGCAGCGAACGAACCGGCGACTACTGGGTCGTCGTCCACAGCGGGTCGCGCGGGCTCGGCTACAACATCGCCTCCCACTGGCAGGACAGAGCGACCGAGGCGACGAAGAACCGTGGCCCCGACGGTTACGAGGCCCGCGTCGACGAGATTCGCGAGCAGTACGAGGGGAAGGAAATCGAACGTCGCGTGAACGAACTCAGAGAGGAGTTCGCCGCGGCCTCGGACCGCAACAAAGCCCTCGACTACCTCGAAGGCGAGGCCGCCCACGGCTACTTCGTGGACATGATCTTCGCCCAGCGATACGCCTCGGTCAACCGAAAGCAGATGGTTCGCGCCATCGCCGACGCCATCGGCGTGGAGGTGGAAGACCGCATCGAGTCGGTCCACAACTTCATCGACTTCGAGGACACGGTCATCCGCAAGGGAGCGACCCGAAGCTACGAAGGCGAGCGAATCGCCGTCCCGTTCAACATGCGCGACGGGACGCTCATCTGCGAGGGGAAGTCCAACCCCGACTGGAACTACTCCGCCCCGCACGGCGCTGGCCGGGTGATGAGTCGCACGCAGGCGTTCGACGACCTCGACTTCGACGCGTTCGAGAACACGATGTCGGAGGTCTACTCGGAGTCGGTCACGCCCGACACGCTCGACGAGGCCCCGATGGCGTACAAGGACGCCGCGCGCATCGAGGCAGCCATCGAGCCGACCGCCGAGGTCGTCGACCGGCTGGTGCCGGTCCACAACCTGAAGGCAGAGTGAGTGTCGTCTCGACGAGATTCGGTCGGACAGCGCGTGAGGGCAGTTGGCAGTGGGTGCTCCGGCGACCGGTCAGACCGAGGCCGTGTTCCGACAACTCTTGGCGCACTCGCGGACCACTGTGGCGCACGTCTGGCAGTGGTCGTGGTCGTGTGTCTCGCACTCGTCGGCGCAGGCTTCGCAGGCGTCGGCGCATACCGCCGCGAGGTCGCCGGCGTAGTCCGAGTCACGGACCATGAAGCGAGCGTGGAGCGACGCGAGGTCTGCCACGTCGCGACAGAGGCGGATGCATTCACCCATCTCTTCGCCTTTCCCGGCGCACTCGTCGGCACACCACTCGCAGGCTTCGGCGGCCGCGAGGCAGGTGTCGACACACTCGCGCTGTTCGTCTGTCAGGTGGTCGAGTTTCGAACGGACGTCTGCTACTGACATTGCGTGCAGAACGACGACCGCGACGCTCATCGTCGCGTGGCTTGGGAGCGAAAGGCCAGCCAAAAAATGTGCAAGGAACGACGAATCGCTGCCAGTGTAACCGACTGCTGTGCCGGTTACAGGCCGCTCTTCAGTCGGATTTCGTCGTCTGTGACGGTCTCGATTGCGCTCTCCTGGAGCGGGTACGTGTCGTCGTCGCGGTCGCCCCAGCCGAGTTTCGCGAACAGTTTGTCTGTGAGGCCGGGGTCGGGTTCGACGTAGGCGGTGCCGGCGCGGACTTCGGTGACGATGCCGACTTCTTTCCCGTCTCGAACGACTTTCTTCCCCTCTGCGTCGTCTGTGATGTGGACTGACATCGCATCCCTAGCTACCCGCGAGATGGGCTTGTGGTTGGGGCTTGCCTCTGCAGGTCGGAGTGGACGGGGCGGCTATCGGTCCCCGTCAGTCGTAGGCTTCTGGGTCGGTTCTGGTGGGATGGTCGGTGAGTTTACCGAACTCGGCGGCGAGTTGCGAGCGCGTCTCGCCCCACACGTGCGTGTCGACGCTCTCGTCGAGACCGGCGAGGACGGCTCCGACGTGGCGGTCCGCGTCGCTCGCGTCGAGCGACGTCTCTTCGTGCTCGTACGCCCGAACCCGGTCGACGAACTCGGCCGGGGAGAACGACGCTGCGTCGTCGCCCACGTCGCGCAACAGCGCCTCGGCGAACGCCTCGGGGAGGTCGTCGGCGAGGTCTTCCGCTTGGCCGGGCGAGATTCGCTGGCCGAGCGTCCGGAGTGTTGCGGTCGTCGCCGCACGCACTGCCTCTTCGCTCTCGAGTCCGGCACGGCCAGTGACGGTTCGCAGGTATTCGTCGACGTTCATACGGGCAGTGGTGTCGCACAGTCGGTCGGTTTTCTGCTTGCGAATGCAGCGCCGAATCGGACCGTTCGGCCCGTCGTTCGCAAGCATCTTCGTTAGGAGGACGCCGGCGATACGTCCACTCGTGACTGTCTCACATTCCGGGACGGACGCCGCCGCCGTCACCATCGTGTACGAGTCCGACCGGGGCAACCGCGAGACGCGCACTATCTCGGTCGAGAACCTCGACTACGTGGACGACCACTGGCGATTGTCCGACGAAGACGACGGGGTCCTTCGTATCCCACGCGAACGTATCTACAGCATCGAGACGCCCGACCACTGGAAGGGGTCGTTCCTGAAAGACGCGCCGCTCGCGGGAAAGGACAGCGAGGCGACCCCGGCCGACCCGACGACGCACCGGCGCGACGTCCGGGCCGAAGAGACGTGCAGTAACAGACCGCAGGTGTACGGCGAATGACCGACACAGACGACAGACAGCAGGGAATTGACTTCGGTTCCCTCGACGACGAACTCGACGCCTTCGACTACCCCGTCTCCCGAGAGACGGTCGTCGAGCAGTGTGGCGACGTCACGCTCGACTTGCCGAAGGGCGAGACCACTGTCAGTGAAGTCCTCAGCCACGGCGAGGGTGAGGCGACCTACGAGTCGCCGGAGGCGGTCCGGTCTGCCGTGTTGAACCTCGTCGGGAGCGACGCGGTCGGTCAGGAGGGGTACTCCGACCGCGGTCCCGGTTCCGAGTCGCGCTGACTGCTCGGTCCGTTCGCCGACTCACCGTCAACCGGCTCTGATACGGAACCGTCACCGTCGGTGACGCTACTCTTTCCGCTTGGCGAACAGCAGTGCTTCCTCGACGAGCGCCTTGTGCGCCCGTCGAATCCGCTCCGAGAGCGCCTGATGTGACACGTCGAACTGCGCGGCGAGTTCTTCGAGGTTCACCTCGCGCGGCACGTCGTAGTAGCCGTTCTCGCACGCGGCCGTCAGCGTCTCGTACTGCGATTCGGTGAGGCCGTAGCGCCCCTTTCGCTGGGCGGTCATCTCGTAGATGCTCTGGATCTCGAAGTCCAGTCCGGAATCCGCACAGAAGTCGGACGTCCGTGTGATGCCCTCGTGTTCGGGGAACATGATGCGCATCGACCACTTGCCGTCTCGACACTCCGCGTTCAGTATCGTGGCTGCCTCCTCGGTAATCATGTACTGAACGAGGTTGGCGTCCTTGACGAAGTGCATCCGGTAGAGGCAGGCGTCTTCGGTCTGCTCCAGTCGCTTTACGTTCTCGACGCTGGAGTCGGCTTCGAGTGCTGCTTCGAGTTCTTCGAGGCCGACCGTCGCGTGTGCCCAGATGTACGGGCTCACGGTCTGTGCGTCCTGGCTGACGACCCGTTCGATGTCGAAGCGTGCGTCTTCCAGTCGTTCGAGCGTCTCCGAGAGGGCGAACTCTGCTGCCGGCACTTCGACCGTGACGATCGAACTCATGAGAGTATCGTGTCCGCCTACAGCGCGGAGCGACAAATACCCTCTCTCTAATTGCTGAAAACGGGTACCTTGGCCGATATCTCGCTCGTCTCTGGCGGAATCTCGGCTGGTGTATCGCGTCCTTGCGCGTGCCTGCAGGCCATTCAGGTGTGTCACGGACGTAGAGCGCGTATGTCGCTTACCGAACTGTTCGACTCGCCGCGAGTGAAGCAAGTCAGCACACTCTCGATGCTCACCGAAGGTGCCGTTGCGCTGTGGAAGGGGAAGACGACGCTGGCGGCGCTGTGCTTCGGCGGTGCGGTTCTCTCGTACCGGTGGAGCCCACTGGGTTTCGCTGCGGAGGCCGCGATTCAGCTCTATCGCCGGCAGCGGACGACGGCGAGCTAGCAGACGCGTCGCAGCGGCGGACGAACAACCGGAAACTGTTGCTGCTGATTTCGGGCACGTACGGGCCGCTCACCAGTGTTTGCGTCTTGCAAACGCGACACGCGTCGCGGCGAGTTGCCTTTCGCTTTACAAGCATAGGCGTGTAAAGCAGATTGGCTGATTCTCGATTTACAGGTGTAGGGCTGTAAAGAATACCTCAGCCTCGATTCAGGTGAAATCGGGCAGGTCAGTGTTCGTATCGGCCATATTGATGTTCACTTCGATGATGTTGGCCGTGCTCGTGACGGCGTCGACGATGCGGTCGAAGTACGCCGGTTCTTGCATCCGGTTGACCGGACCGGACACCGAGACGGAGCCGAGGACGGTGTCGGTCTTGTCCAGAATCGGCGCGCCAATCGCTTGCAGTCCTTTGATTTCTTCTTCTGCGTTCGTCGCGTAGCCGTCCTCGCGTATCTGTTCGAGTGCTGCGAACAGGTCGTCCGCGTCGGTGATGGTGTTCTCCGTCTTCGGCGCGAGGCCGTACTCGGCGACGATGCCCTCGACGCGTTCGCGCGGGAGGTGGGCGAGGATGGCCTTCCCGGTGGCCGAGAAGTGCAGGTAGTCCGGCTTCTGGAGTTTGCTCGTCTGGTAGTCACGCCCGACCGCTTTCTCGCCCTGGACCTTGTAGAGGTTCACGCCCAGACCGTGCTGTTCGGTGGCGAGATGGGCGTACTCGCCGGTCTCTTCGGCGAGCTTTTCGATTTCTTCTTTCCCGTGGTGGTACAGTTGGTGCTGGTTGCGGACGTACTCGCCGAGGAGGAGGAACTGGAGGCCGAGTCGGTAGGTGTCTCCTTCCTTGACGACGAAGTGGTTCTCTCGCAGCGTCGAGAGGTGACTGTACACTGCACTCTTGGACATGCCGAGGTGTGAGGCGAGTTCGGTGACGCCCGCACCGTCCAGTTCTTCGAGCGTACGAACGATGTCGCACGCACGCGAGACGGTCTTGAGTGTCCGTGAGGGTTCACCGCCAGTGTTCGCGTGCCCTGCCATACCCGGAATGTCGAACGTGGTTCCCCATAGGTGTTCTCCCATATGACGTGGGTGGTACTATCTCGCATCGAGTCGCAGTCATGCGATCTTGTACTCTCTATCGATAAAACACTACGCAGTCTCCCGATTCTCACTGTTCTCACATCGTGAACGCACAGAAACGTCGTCTCGCACGGTCCTTCACCGCACTTGTTGCATAAAGCAGTTGCTCAGCTGTGTAAAAATCGTTCGAACATGGAGAACAGTCACTCGCTGGCGAGGTCGGCGATGGCACCGGCGAGGACGCGCGTCGCAGCGGCGCAGTCCTCCCAGTCGGTCCACTCGAGAGGATTGTGCGAGATGCCGTCGCGGGAGGGAGCGAAGAGGAGGCCGGCGTCGGTCACTTGTGCGATGTTCATCGTGTCGTGGGCTGCGCCCGAGTGCAGTGCCGTGATGGCGACGCCAGAGTCCTCACTCGCACCACTGAACGCGTCGCGGACCCGGTCGCTCATCGGGACGGGTGGTCGGTGCCACGGTCGCTCGAAACTGGCGTCGACGCCGCGGTCGGCCTCGATGCGGGCCAGACTGGATTTCGCCCGGTCGACGATGGTCTCGATGGCGTCGGGGTCCACGTCGCGCACGTCGAGGCTCAACTCGACCGCTCCGGGGATGACGTTCGGCGCGTTCGGCCCGACTGCCACCTTCCCGACCGTGCCCACGGCCGAGGGTGAGTCGACGGCGACCGTCTCGGTCGCGGCGTCTTCCACGTCGAGGACGAACTCGCTCGCTGCCGCGAGGGCGTCGTTTCGTTCACCCATCGGCGTCGTCCCGGCGTGGTTGGCCTCGCCCGAGACTTCGATGTGACAGCGCGAGAGCCCGGTGATGCTGGTGACGATACCGGCGGCCATGCCGGCGTCTTCGAGGCGGGTGCCCTGTTCGATGTGGAGTTCCAGCCAGGCGTGCCAGTCGCTCGCGTCGGTTCGGCCCTCGCCGCGGTAGCCGATACTGTCGAGTGCTTCTTCGAGCGTCTCGCCGCCTTCGGAGAGTGCGAGTGCGTCGTCGACGCTCATGTCGCCGGCGGCGACGGCGGAACCGATGAGGCCACCGCCGAAGCGCTGGCCTTCCTCCTCGGTGAGGACGACGACGTCGATGGGGCGGGTCAGCGAGTCGGCCTCGTCTTCCAGTGCTCGGACGGCCTCCAGCGCGGCGTACACGCCGAGCGGGCCGTCGAAGATGCCGCCTTCGGGGACCGAGTCGAGGTGGCTGCCGGCGGCGACGGCCGCGGCGTCGGGGTCCGCGCCCTCGGGGACCCAGCGGGCGACGATGTTGCCGACCGCGTCGACGCGTGTCGAGAGTCCGGCGTCTCGACAGCGTTCGACGAAGTAGTCTCGCGCTTGTCGGTTCGCGTCGGTACCGGTGAGGACCGTCCGGGCGTGACCGTCCTCGACCGGGACCGAGCCGAACGACGCGTTCGATTCGATGTCTCTCCGCAGGCGTGCCTCGCTGACCTCCATGCGGACGGAGATACCAGAACGGTCCACTTCACTGTTTCTCTACTTTCCAACAAAACAACAGATTGACAGGTATGTTCACCGTCCGCTCGCTCGCACGCACTCGCCTGCGACGGCCGGATAGAGGTCGCGACTCTGCCTGAGCCGGCCGTCGAGTCGGCCGCTGGCGACGGTCGCGCTCGTCCGGCGAGCCATCGCCGGCGTGAACTCGGGGTGGAACTGCACGCCGAGGACGGGCCGGTCGTCGAGGGCGAACGCCTGAATCCCGGAGTCGTCGGTCGCGAGGACGCTCGCATCGTCCGGGACCGCGGTGACGTGGTCGGCGTGGTAGACGAACGACTCGAATTGGCGAGGGAGTGTAGCGAAGGTCGGGTGGTCGTCGCTCGCTGCGGTGCGTTCGATGGTCGAGATTCCCTCGCGCCGTTCGGGCAGTGCCTCGACGCGACCACCGAAGTGGCTCGCGAGGAACTGGTGACCGAAGCAGATGCCGACGACGGGTGTGCCGTCGGCGACCGCCCGGTCGAGATAGTCGCCGAGGTCGTCGAACCACGGCTGTGGGTCGGTGACGTGCGCTTGCGACCCGGCGACGAGTACGAGGTCGTAGTCGGTGTGAGTCGGGAGATCGCCGTGGTGCGGACTGAACCGGACGAGGTCCGGTGGCTGGACGAGGCGCGTCCCGAGGACGCGCTCGATGGCGGTCGGATAGTCGAACCTGCTCGGTGGGGCGAGACACGCGATGGTCATGGGTGAGCGACGCCGCACTGGTGGCGGCTGTTCGATTGTCCAATTTTAGAACCAGATACTAAGAACTTCCGGACGAACGTCTTTTTCGGAGCGTATATGTTCTGAACGTACACCCACCTAGTGATTTCAGCGAAACAATGTTTGAAGTTTATTAGTATTGCCGTCACTATAGTTCACCATAGTTTTATTAGTTGTTGGTCTGACGGTGTGAGTATGTCACGGGATAGCAGAGGGTATAGCAGTGGTGACATGAACGACTCGTACAAGAAGCTCCGTCGTCGTGGATTCCTCGGCGCGACCGCTGCCGGTGCGCTCGGCCTCGCCGGGTGTCTCGGCGGTGAAGACGACGCGACCGGTGGCGCAGAGAACGGCGACGGCGGCGGCGGTGGCGGTGATGGCGGCGGCGGCGGTGGCGGCGGTGGCGGCAACGCACAGACCGGCGGCACGCTCCAGTGGGGCGGCGCAGTTCCCGTGCAGGGACTCGACCCGCACCTCGAAAGCGCGGCGGCGACGGCTCGTGTCCTCGAAAACATGGTCGAAGGGCTCGTCACACTCAACGAGGACTACTCCTTCGAGCCGAAGTTGGCGAAGGAGATGGAGACCTCCGAGGACAACACGAAGCTCACCTTCACGCTCAACGAGGGCGTGATGTTCCACAACGGCAAGGAGATGACCTCCGCCGACGTGCTGGCGTCGTACAAGCGCGTCAAGGACAACGAGAAGTTCCTCGCCCACGGCTTCATGCAGCAGGTCGACTCGATGAACGCGCCTGACGACTACACCTTCGAGCTTACGCTCAAGGAGCCGTTCGCGCCGTTCATCGCGAAGATGTCGTCGGACGAACTCGCCGTCGTCCCGAAAGAGCAGGCCGAGCAGGGCGAGATAAAGCAGCCCATCGGCACCGGTCCGTTCCAGTTCGACAGTCGTGAAATCGAGTCCTCGTTCACGATGACTCGGTTCGAGGACTACTGGGACGACTCCGTCGACGGTCCCTTCCTCGACAAGATCGTCAAGAAGGAGATCACCGACCCCAGCGTCCGTCTCCAGTCGTTCGAGGCTGGCGAGTACGACTTCATCAATGGCATCCCGCCGAAGGACGTCGAACGCCTGCAGGGCAAGTCCGACATCCGCTTCGAGAAGCAGTTCCCGAAGGCGCTGGTCTACCTCGGGATGAACTGCAACCGGGAACCGTTCAACAACAAAGACGCCCGCCTCGCGCTCGACTACGCCATCGACAAGCAGAAGGCGACCGAGGGGGCGCTGTACGGCACTGGGCAGGCGACGGCGAGTCCCGCCGCACCCGGCAGTCCGTGGGTGAACGAGGACATCCAGCCGCGTGAGCGCAACATCGAGAAGGCCAAAGAACACCTGGAGAAGGCCGGTATGCCCGACGGGTTCTCTGCGACGTTCAAGATTCCGCAGTCGTACCCGGCACAGGTGCAGGCCGCACAGTTCATCGCCGACGACGTGCAGGAAGCGGGTATCAACCTCGACATCCAGCGCATCACCTGGAACACGTGGCTCAGTGACGTCTACTCGAAGCAGAACTTCCAGGCGACCACGTCGAGTTACCTCGCGCTGTACTACCCCGACGTGTCGTTCTACAAGTTCCTCCACCCGGAGGGCGCGTTCTTCTTCACCGGCTGGGAGAACGACGAGTACAACACGCTCGTCGAGGACGCCCGCCACATGTACGACGAACAGAAGCGCGCAGAGAAGTACAAGCAGGCGACGAAGATTCTCCACGAGGAGCGTGCCGGTCACATGTTCCTCTTCTGGCAGGCGAACCTCTACGGCGCACAGACGAACTACAAGGGTGACATCGGCGCACCCGACGGGTCGACGCTGCGCTTCCACGACAACTACCTCGAGGGATAACACCCCTACCCCACACTAATCCCACCCCACATCAATGTCACTGGCAAGCTATCTCGTGCGACGGACAGGGTTTATGTTCGTGACTTTACTGTTAGTCACGGTCATCACCTTCGCCGTCACGAACATCCTCCCGGGCGACGTGGCCCTGATAATTCTGGGTCCGAACGCGAGTGAGGAGAAGATACAGGCCCTCCAGCAACAGCTGGGGTTGAACAAACCCTTGTACGCCCAGTACTTCGACTGGCTGACCGGTCTCGTCACCGGTGACATGGGGCAGTCGCTGCGCTTCGGCGAACCGGTCAGTGCGCTCGTCGTCGAACGGCTGCCGCGCTCGATGCTGCTCGCGGTTGCGGCGACGCTAGTCGCCGTCGTCCTCTCGCTACCCTTGGGCGTCATCGCGGCGTACCGCCAGAACGAGTGGCCCGACTTCGCAGCGTCGACGTTCGGCTTCGTCGGCGTCTCCATCCCCATCTTCCTGTGGGGGCTGCTGTTCATCCTCGTCTTCGCCGTCTGGTTCGACATCTTCCCGACGGGTGGGTTCGCCCCACCCGCGGCAGAGGGCTGGGGGACGACACTGAAGTACCTCGTCCTGCCAGCGACCTCGATGGGCTTCGCACTGACGGCGTACATCATGCGGATGACGCGTTCGTCGATGCTCGAAGTCCTCTCCGAGGAGTACGTCAAACTCGCTCGCGCGAAGGGGATGTCAGAGCGCGTCGTCGTGTTGCGCCACGCGTTCAGAAACGCGGTCATCCCAGTCATCACGGTCATCGCGTTCCAGTTCGCCTACGCCTTCGGCGGCGTGGTCGTGCTGGAGAAGGTGTTCGTCTGGCCCGGCATCGGGCGACTCACCCTGACCGCCGTGCAGGCGCGGGACATCCCGCTGTTGCAGGGCTGTATCATCGTCATCGCGCTCATCTACATGCTCTCGAACCTCGCGGCCGACGTGTTGTACGCCTACTTCGACCCGCGCATCCGCTACGGAGGTGAGAACTGATGTCGACCGAGACGGAGACCAGCAACGACGGCTACGGTCCGTCACAGGCCCAGATAGACCGGCTGCGCCGGTTCTGGGGCCAGTTCCGCGGCAACACGAAGGCGATGGTCGGATTGGTCATCGTCCTCGCGCTCGTCGTCACCGCCCTCGGGGCGACGGCGTTCATCTCGCAGTCGGACATCTCCAAGACGAGCATCGAGGACCGCTCCGAGGCGCCGTCGCTCGAACACCCGTTCGGGACCGACGACAAGGGCCGTGACATCTTCCTGCGCGTCATCAAAGGGAGCGCCATCTCGCTGTACGTCGGCTTCGGTGCCGTCACCGGCGCGCTCATCGTCGGGACGACGATAGGCATTTTAGCAGGCTACTACGGCGGGCTAATCGACGAGGTACTGATGCGGGTCATGGACGCGGCCATGTCGTTCCCGCCCATCTTGTTGGGGCTGGCCATCATGGTCGTCATCGGCCCCCAGTTGAACAACGTCATCCTCGCGCTGGCGTTCGTCTACACACCGTACATCGCCCGTGTCGGGCGGTCTGCGGCACTGTCCGAACGTAACGAGGAGTACGTCGAGGCGGCCGTCGCGCGCGGCGAGTCCGACACGCGAATCGTGTTCAGCGAGGTGTTGCCCAACTGTATGGCACCGCTGCTCGTCCAGGGCTCCATCAACGTCGCCTTCGCGATGCTCGCGGAGGCGTCGCTGTCGTTCCTCGGCCTCGGCGCACAGCCGCCGACGCCGTCGTGGGGCCTGATGATAGACAACGGACGCGGCTTCATGCAGACCGACCCATGGATGGTACTGTTCCCGGGACTGGCAATCGCGGTGACCGTCTTCGGCTTCAACATGCTGGGCGACGGCCTGCGCGACGTGCTGGACCCGAAAGTCGACACGGAGGAGCGATAACATGAGTGAGCCAGTACTGGAGGTCGAGAACCTCCGCACGGAGTTCAAGACCGGCGCGGACCCGGTCGTCGCGAGTAACGACGTCTCGTTCACGCTGCACGCGGGCGAGACGATGGGACTAGTCGGTGAGTCCGGGGCCGGGAAGTCGGTCACGGCGCGCTCGCTGCTCCAACTCATCGACAAGCCCGGTCGCATCACGGGCGGGAGCGTCATGTACGACGGTGAGGACCTGCTCGACCGGACGAAAAAGCAGATGCAGGAGATTCGGGGCAAGGAGATCGCGCTGGTCCCACAGGACCCGATGACTTCCTTGAACCCCGTCCTCACGGTCGGGAGCCAAATCGTCGAGACGATTCAGCGCCATCAGGACGTGGGCGACAAAGAGGCGAAAGAGATCGCCGTCGAGTCGATGCGCGAGACCGGCATTCCGGACGCCGAGAAGCGGTTTTCGGACTACCCACACGAGTTCTCGGGCGGGATGCGCCAGCGCGTGCTGGTCGCCATCGCGCTCTCGTGCCAGCCGGACGTCATCATCGCGGACGAGCCGACGACGGCGCTCGACGTGACGACGCAGGCGAAGATTCTCGACCTACTGAACGAGCTACAGGAGGAGAAAGGGGTCGCCATCCTGATGATTACGCACAACCTCGGCGTCGTCGCCCAGACGTGTGACACGGTCGGCGTGATGTACGCGGGCAACCTCGTCGAGAAGGCGGACATGGACGACCTGTTCGAACGCCCGACGCACCCCTACACGAGAGGGCTCATCGACTCCATCCCGCAGACGGACCAGGCCTACGACGAGCTACCGACGTTGGCTGGGTCGATGCCCGACCTGACGGAACTGCCAGGGGGCTGTAACTTCGCGCCGCGGTGTCCGCACGCGACGAGCGACTGTCGCGAAGATGGCGACCCCGCCCTCGAACCGGTCGCGGGGACGAACTCGGCGGCGGCCTGCATCCACGCGGACGACCTCGACCTGTCCGAGGGCGCGACGCCCGACGGGTCGGCGACCGGCCGAAAAACGGTCGACCGCTCGGGCGAACCGCTGCTCGACGTGACCAACCTGAAGAAGCACTTCGACGCCGGAGACAGTTTCCTCGATGGCCTGACGCTGTCGACCGACGGTGGCTTGCCGACGGTTCAGCGCAAGAAGGTCAAAGCCGTCGACGGGGTCGACTTCGAGATTTACCCCGGTGAGACGGTCGGGTTGGTCGGTGAATCCGGCTGTGGGAAGTCCACGGTCGCACGCACGCTCGTCCAGTTGCTCGAATCCACCGACGGTGAGGTGTACTTCGATGGCCACCCACTACACGAACTCGGGTCGAGCGAGGTTCGCAGCCTGCGCGCCGAGTTCCAGATGATCTTCCAGGACCCACAGAGTTCGCTCAACCCACGAAAGACCGTGGGTCGCATCATCGGCCGCGCGATGGAGAAACACGACGTGGCGACCGGTGAGGAAAAGCGCGAACGCGTCGGCGAGTTGCTCGAGCGCGTCGGCCTCTCGGCCGCGGCCGCGGACAAGTTCCCACACGAGTTCTCCGGTGGGCAACAGCAGCGTGTCGCCATCGCGCACGCACTCGCCGTCGAGCCGAAACTCATCGTCTGCGACGAGCCGGTGTCGGCGCTGGACGTGTCCGTACAGGCGCAGATTCTGAACCTGCTCGACGAGGTGCAAGAGGAGTTCGGTCTCTCGTACCTGTTCATCTCGCACAACATCGGTGTGGTCAAGCACATCTGTGACCGTCTCGCGGTGATGTACCTCGGCGAAATCGCCGAGTTCGGGACCATCGAAGAGGTGTTCTCGCCGCCGTTCCACCCGTACACGGAGGCGTTGCTGTCGGCGGTGCCGAACGCGGACCCGACCGACGTGACGGACCGCATCCTGCTGGAGGGGAGCGTCCCGAGTCCAATCGACCCGCCGTCTGGGTGTGCGTTCCGGACGCGCTGTCCGAAGAAAATCGGCGAGATCTGTGAGACCGACGACCCCGAACTGGCGGCCGTCTCGGATACCGGCCACCGCATCGCGTGTCACCTCTCGGAGGAAGAGATGAGCGAACGCGAGACCTATCTCGCGGAGGGACCGAATACATCGTAACGAATTTGCGCGCATGTCGCACAACATAGAAAAAATGGCAGAGGGTCGTGTCTGTGACTGCAAAGTCGGACGTGTCGCAGCAGCGTTCGACCTCGCTGGCGTCCACGAGGCGCTCGCCGAGCGCTGGGTCAGAGAGCGCGACGACTACTCGTTACGGCAACTCGCGCGCTACTTCGACGAGTGCGTGCTCAGCGCAGCGATGCGTCAGGCCGGCGAAGACCCGCTCGGGCACGAGGTCGCGTCGACGTACGACGCGCTGACCGCCGACGACGTGTCGAGTGGCGAACGCGTACAGGTAGAGAACCGCCTCACGCGTGTCGGCGTGGACGTGAACCAGGTGTGCGACGCCTTCGTCTCGCACCAGTCGGTCCACACACACCTGCGTGAGTGTCTCGAGGTGACGAAAGACACCGGCCCGGCCGGTGACCCAAGGGACCGTGCGAGGGACACCCTCTCCGCGCTCCAGCAGCGGACCGAAGCGGTCACCATGTCGACGGTCGAGTCGCTCGCCGGCGAGGAACTCGACCTCGCGGAGTTCGACGTGCTGGTGTCGGTGTCGGTCACCTGTGCGGACTGTGGCCGGTCGTATCCAGTCGTCGAACTGCTCGACGCAGGCGGCTGTGACTGTAACGTGACCGTTTCATGAACCGAAAGAAGACTTTTAGCGTAGACGACCCGAGGTGTTCGCATGTCGCAGCGGCTTCGTGACGGGACCGTCCGCATCAGCGCCGAGAACGTCGGCGGCATCGACGAGACGACCATCACGCTCGACCCCGGCGTCACCGTCCTCGCCGGGCGGAACGCCACGAATCGGACCTCGTTCTTACAAGCAGTGATGGCCGGCCTCGGCAGCGACCGCGTCTCGCTCAAGGGCGACGCCGAGTCGGGTCGCGTCGAACTCGTCACTCCGACCGAGACGTACACGCGCACGCTTGAGCGTGGGCACGACGGGATTCGCTTCGGTGGCGACCCACTCCTCGACGACCCCGAGGTGGCTGACTTATTCGCCTTCCTGCTGGAGGATAACCCGGCCCGGCGGGCCGTCGAGCGTGACGACGACCTCTGGGAACTCGTCATGCGGCCGGTCGATACCGAAGAAATCGAAGCCGAGATTCGCACGCTCGAAGCCACCAAGGAGGAACTCGACCGCCAACTCGACGAACTCGCACAGGTCGAAGAGCGACTGCCCGAACTGGAACAGCGACGAAACGACCTCGACGCCGAAATCGCAGAGACCGAAGCCGAACTCGACAGGGTTCACGAGGAACTGGACGCGACGGCGGCCGAACCCGACGACGAGACGACCGACGAGTTGCTGGCCGCGTTGAACGAGGCGCGCTCCGAACTGGCGGACGTGCGCTTCGGACTGGAGACCGAACGCGAGAGCGTCGCCTCGCTCGAAGCCGAGCGCGAGGAGTTGCGGGCCGAACTGGGCGAGTTGCCCGAGACACCCGCGTCCGACCTCGACACGCTGGAGACCGAACTGGAAACGCTCCGCGAGCGAAAGCGACGACTCGACTCGGTCACCAGCACGCTCCAGAACCTGCTCCAGTTCAACCGCGAGATGCTCGACGGCACGCACGCCGACCTGTTCGACCGCCTCGCGGACGACGACGAGACGGTCACGGACGGCCTGCTCGGCCAGCAGGAGGCGGTGTGTTGGACCTGTGGCTCGTCGGTCGAACGCGACGACTTCGAGGGGATGGTCGACCGACTCCAGTCCGCGTATCAGGACGCTCGTGCCGAGCGCGCGACCGTCTCGTCCGACCTCGACGACGTACAGGCCGAGAAGCGAGAGCGAGAACGACAGCGCGAGCGACGGGAGTCGCTCCGCGAGGGGATAGAGACCATCGAGGCGGAACTGGCCGACCGGCGTGGGCGAATCACCGACCTCGACACACGACGTGGCGACCTCGAAGACCGGGTACGTGACTTAGACGAGCGCGTCGCCGACCGTCGCGAGTCGGACGAACAGGCGGTCGTCGAACTGCACGAGCGCGCGAACGACCTGGAGTTCGAACTCGGCAGACTGGCCGAACAGCGCGCCGACCTCGTCGCCGACATCGAGGCACTCGAGACGGACATCGAGCGCAAGCCGGCCCTGCACGAGCGCCGCGAACAGGTCGCGAACGACCTCGAAACGCAGCGAACTCGCATCGACCGGCTCGAAGCCGACGTGGTCGAGTCGTTCAACGACCACATGGACGAGCTGCTCGCGCTACTCGACTACGAGAACGTCGACCGAATCTGGATAGAGCGAAAGCGCGACCCGACTACTCGTGACTCTGACGGGGCACGAAGTACGTTCGACCTCCACGTCGTCCGGAGCGACGCGTCGGGTGCGTCGTACGAGGACGCCATCGCGCACCTGAGCGAGTCAGAGCGCGAGGTGACGGGACTGACGTTCGCGCTCGCCGGCTACCTCGCCCACGAGGTGTACGAGGAGGTGCCCGTCGTCCTGCTCGATTCGCTCGAAGCCGTCGATTCGGCTCGAATCGCGACGCTCGTCGAGTACTTCGAGTCCTACGCGGACTACCTCGTGGTCGCACTGCTTCACGAGGACGCCGCGGCCGTCGCCGACGATTACCCGCGCGTAACCGACATCTGAGACTGGTCTTTTATCATAGAACTCTGTGTAGGAGCAAACGGTATATCGCTCGCAGTCGTACGTTTTTATATGGTAGGTGAAGATACGTTCGAACCGACAAAAGGCGACGAATACACACACGACGATGGCACACGAGAGATCGTGTTTCTCGTTGAGGATGGTCGTGTGCTGTCCGTCCGAGAGTACGACTCTGTGTCATTATTCAACGACACGATAGACGACGCGACCTATCGTGGTATCAATCATGATGTGGCATCGCTTCCAGAAGTCGACCTCTTCGAGTAACTTCGCCGTTCGACTGGCGAGCTGATCAGCTATCTCGGACGGCCGTTAGATAATAGGCCGAGACAGGTATCGGACGATTATCTGATCGAATGCGGCACGGCGACTCCGGCGACGGCGATTACCCTAGTCGGTAGGGGGCCGTTTCTCTGGGTGAGTGCCCGGGACTGGGAGTGAGGCACCGGCTATTTGCTGTACTTTCCGATAACCGAATTATATGGTTTGGGTGTATGTGTTGGTAGCGTACCAATACTAATACAACTAGAAACTGTCCATTCGACCATATGGTCGAAGAGAGTGTGCGGTCACACGATAATTATATGCAGGCCCGTTCGATCCAGAAGCCAGCCGAGGAATCGTACACAGTTCGCCCGTACCGGCCTTCCGATAGAGACCAGTTTCTCTCACTGTATGCAGATGTTTGGGGGACCACGAAGGACACTGACTGGTTTGAGTGGCGATTCGAGCGCAATCCCTACCGGGACGGCGTGCAGATGGTCGTCGTCGAGTGCGACGGCGAGCTAGTCGCTGCAGAGCCACTGTTACCGTTTCGACTGCGTATCAGGGAGACGACGGTCGACGCGTACCAGCCGGTGGACTGGATCGTCCACCCCGACCACCGGCGACGCGGCCTGTTCACCCGGATGACAGAGCGACTGCTCGACCGATTCGGCCCCGACGCCGAGTTGTTGTTCAACTTTCCGAACGACCAGTTACTCCCCGGACTGCAGAAATTCGGCTGGAGGACTGTCAGTACGATACAACGAAGTTACCGGGTGCAGAATGCCCGCCGACTCAGTGCGAGACAGTGGACCGACCAGTCACCGGCCGCATCCGGTGCGGCCATGGCCGGTGACCTGTTGGTCAGCACCGCGTTGCGCGTCCTCGACCGAGTCGACACCGTCTCGAAATCGATTTCGGTCGAGCGATACGACGACGTTCCGGTCGACATCATCGAGGAGGTGTACACTAGTGCTGTTCCCGAACGCTTCCACCTCGCCCGGGACCGGGGGTATCTCCGCTGGCGCTTCGACAATCCGCGCTGGGAGACGAACACCTACGTCGCGCGTCGAGACGGACAGCCGGTCGGGACGCTGGTCACGGGGCGTGAGCGGACAGCCGAACTCGACGCCACGTTCGTGCTTGACGCCCAACCTATGTGTCCGACGACCGACCCGCTGCCGGACGTGTTCAAAGCGCTCTTGTCTGCGGCGGTCGCCGACTCCAAGGACGACGATCTCGTCGTGGCACCATCCAACTGGTACCCCGAAGTTCTCCGCCAGTGTGGCTTCTGGTCGGACAAGACGTTCCCACTCTCTCGGATGGCCTCACCGATGACACACGCCGTCCGCCCGCTCCCTGGTGCAGACGGGTGTGAATCGTGGCACCTCGACGACCACGTGTTGACAGACCCGGACAACTGGACGGTCGGACTCGCCGACCTCGACCTCGACTGACGAGTGATTGTCCCGTCTGGGGCACTTTCGAGCCCAGTATGAGGGCGTTACTTCGATATATCGGTGAGAGGGCGCTGACTGGCTGACGGTCCACCGAGGCCGCGTTTTTCGCGTCGACGGCAGATATGAACGGTGCTCCGCTCGTTTTTCACTCCTGAACGTACACGTCGCTTCGTCCAAACGGGCGAATGTCGGTTTCTCTTCGCGTCTCTGTCGGGCTCTCATTTGCCGCCCCGTATGATACTGCTAACAAATATCATTCCCTGCGAATAGGCTGTCAAAGATTCAATGTACGACCTGAGTGGTTTCCAGCGGGACCTCCTGTACGTAATTCACGGCATGGGTCGACCGTCTGGGCAGGAACTGAAAGAAGAACTCGAAGAATACTACCACGAAGAGATCAATCACGGGCGGCTGTACCCAAACCTCGACACCCTCGTCGACAAGCAGCTCGTGCGGAAAGGACAGATAGACCGCCGAACGAACTACTACCAGATAACCGAGGAAGGCATCGACGAACTGTACGAACGAAGAAAGTGGGAGTACCGGTACTTCCCGCTAACCGAGTCGAGACAGGGAAGAGGGACCGACTGACCTACCAGTCACGAGCGGGCGTGCAGCCACGGTCGATGGTCGAACCGTCGACATTCTCCGAATGCTCGCCGACGGACAGCACGGGTAGTCGTCGACTAGCCGGTCGGCTGCTCTCATCGTCGTCGTACCGAAGGTTGGCGGTATCACGGTCTCCTTCGAACGTTCTCTCTGACGAGACATACCCGCTGTATAACAAAGACGTTCGCCACGATTCTTTCTGTCGTGACCAGTACTATCGACGAGTGGCGGCAACAGGAACCGACCGACGACAGTGAGTACTCGATTAGTCGCGCATGAAGATTCTCTCTATCGTCGGCGCGAGACCACAGTTTGTGAAGGCGTTTCCTGTCTCGCGGGCACTCCGGAAGCGACACGAGGAGGTGCTCGTCCACACGGGCCAGCACTACGACGCGGAGATGAGTGACGTGTTTTTCGACGAACTCGACATCCCGGAACCAGACGAGTATCTCGGTGTCGGTTCGGGGTCGCACGCGCGACAGACCGCAGCGATGATGGATGGCCTCGACGACCTCCTCGACCGGTACGACCCCGACGTGGTGCTCGTCTACGGCGACACCAACTCGACACTCGCGGGCGCGATGGTCGCGGCAAAGCGCGACCCGAAGCTGGCGCACGTCGAAGCTGGACTCAGAAGCTACGACCGGACGATGCCGGAGGAGGTGAACCGGGTACAGGTCGATCACGCGTCTGACCTCCTATTCACGCCGATGGCTTCTGCGGTCGAAAACCTCGAAGCTGAAGGGCTCGACGACCGCGCAGTTGTCGTCGGCGACGTGATGTACGACGCGGTCATCGCCGTGCGTGAGCGCGCTCGCGACCACTCGACTATCCTCGACGACGTGCCCCACGACGACGGCGAGTACGTGCTGGCGACGGTCCACCGCGCGGTGAATACCGACGACCCGGACCGACTCGCGGCCATCGTCACGGCACTCGGCGATGCGCCGCTTCCAGTCGTCTTCCCCGCCCATCCACGAACTATCGAAGCGCTGCAACGTCACGGACTCTACGAGCAGGCGACGACGGAACTCGACCTCATCGACCCGGTCGGGTATCTCGACTTCCTGCGACTGCTGCTCGGTGCCGAGCGCGTCGCGACGGACTCCGGCGGCGTGCAGAAAGAAGCGTTCTACCTCGACACGCCCTGCGTGACGATGCGCGAGAAGACCGAGTGGGTCGAGACGGTCGAGTGTGGCTGGAACGTGCTCACTGGCGCGGGTGAAGCCGACATCGGTGTCGCCCTTCGGCAATCGTTCGACACCGAGACGAAGCCGGAGTTGTACGGTGACGGAACCGCGTCCGAGCGTATCGCCGAGGCACTCACCGATGTCGTCTGACCCCTCGCCGCTCGTCGATACCGACTACGAGTTCGCGCTCTGTCTCACTCACGACGTCGACCGGCCGTACAAGACGCCATTTCACGCCTGCTACTACGCGTATCAGGACAGGCAATTGGACCACTTGCGAGACCTTCGGCCCAGCTCGAACCCGTACTGGCAGTTCGAGGACATCATGCAACTGGAAGACGACCTCGGCGTTCGGTCCGCGTGGTACATGCTGCACGAACGCCGGCCCACGGAACTCTCGTTGTCGGACCTCGTCGACCCGGCGACCGTCATCCAGCAGTTCGGGCGATACGACGTCGATTCACCAGCCATGGCGGCGATCTCTCGCGTCCTCGACGACGGGGGTTGGGAGGTCGGGCTCCACGGTTCCTACACGACCGCGGACGACCCGGCACGCCTCACGTACGAGAAGTCACGGATCGAAGACACACTCGGCCACTCGATCCTCGGTGGTCGCCAGCACTATCTCCGTCTCTCGGTGCCGGAGACCTGGTACCACTACGCTAACCTCGATCTGTACTACGACACTAGCCTCGGGTCGAGTACGGAATACGGATTCGCCGACGGCTACGGCGTCCAGCGACCGTTCGGTGACGACTTCGTCGTCTTCCCGTTGACACTGATGGAGCAGACGCTCCCCGACCCGGGAACGCGGTTCGCCGACGCTCGTCGAGTGTGTCGAGAGTTGCTCACCGAGGCGGCGGCCAACGACGCCGTGATGACGGTGCTGTGGCACCCGCGCTACTTCAACGACCGCGAGTTTCCCGGCTACCGGAGAGTGTATCGAGACCTCGTCGAGCAGGCACTCGATATGGGCGCGTGGGTCGGCTCACCGGGGGAGTTCTACACCACCTACCTCGAACCGGACGTGGAGTTCCCGGCCTCGAAACAGAGCGTATGAGTTGACTAACAAAGAGTCCAGCAGGCTCACAAGTACACGAAACCCCTCATGGATATCGAACAAATCAGTCTGACAGAGTGGCGAGAAAAACTGCCGTCGTCGGGCGTCGAGGTGTTCCACGACCCCGACGCGCTCTCAGTACTCGCCGACCACACCGACGCCGAGTTGCGTCTCTTCGGCGGCTACAAGGGAGACCAGGCGGTGGCATTGCTCCCGGTGTTCGTCTCGGAGCGTCGCGTCGGTCGCGCTGTGTTCTCACCGCTGCCGGACCTCGGCGTCCCGCGGCTCGGCCCGATACTCGACCCGAACAGTCCGAAGAAACGAAAACACGAGCGGGTCAATCGACGATTCACCGAGGGCGTCATCGACGCGTTGGACCTCCACGACCGGACGACGCTCTGTCGCATGATTTGTCCCGTCTCGTACGACGACCCGCGGCCGTTCGGCTGGAACGACCATCAGGTATCGACGCACTTCACCTACGTCGTCGACCTCGACAAACCGAGCGTCGACGACGTGCTCCGGTCGTTCAGCAAGAGCCTCCGCCGCGAGATGCGAAAGCGCGACGAACTCGACCTGACCGTCGAGCGTGAGGACGTCACTGGGGCGATGGAGGTGTACGGCCACGTCATCGAGCGCTACGAGGAACAGGACGAGTCGGTTCCGATGTCGCACGACTACGTCCGCGACCTCGTCGAGACGCTCGACGACGACCGCTGCCGGGTGTACGTGGCACGGGCACCGGACGGCGAGTACCTGAGCGGTATCATCGCGCTCTTCTCGAACGACATGGCCTACTTCTGGTCCGGTGGGGCCGTCGCGTCCTACGAGAACGTCAGCGTCAACACCCTCATCCACCAGGCCATCATCGAGGACGTGATGACCGACCCCGAACTCGACTCGGTCACGAAGTACGACCTCATGGGCGCGAACACGGAGCGACTCTGTGGCTACAAGGCGAAGTTCGGCGGTGAACTCGTCCCGTACTACACCGTGGAGTCGGCGGGTCCGGAGATGACGCTCGCGAAGTCGGCGTATCGCCTGCTGTCGACGGCGTCCGGCAAGATGTGAACTCGACTGGAGCGAAGAATTCGTTCAGGTTCAGCGGAACAGCCCGGTCGCGGCGTTGAGGACGTCTTTTAGTGGTGGTTTCGGGTCGTCTCGCGAGAGGTAGTCGAAGTTCGGCTGGCGAACGAACGAGGCCAACACGGTGGCGAGTTCGCTTCCGAGGGCCGGGCGCTCGACGTGGTCGTAGTCGTCAACGAGCAGGCTGTAGAGGTAGCTCATCTCGCCACGGAAGAGGTGACAGCTGGTCCCGGTTTCGTACGTGGGAAACGGGTCGGTGACGCCCCCGGTTGCGACCTCGTAGTAGAGGCTTGGGAAGTCGACACCGGCGGCGACGGCGAGTGCGAGCGACCCCCAGAATCGGGGATTTATCTCCATGAGCCGGTACGATCCGTCGCGTTCGTCGCGTTTGAACTCGACCATCGCCGGTCCGTGCCAGTCGAGGTGTTCGAGCAGGCGAATCCCGTGGTACTGCAACTCGGGCACTGAGACTGCCTTCCGGTAGACGCTCGCGCCGCCCGCGTAGTTGTAGCTCCGAATCCGTTCGTGGGCGAAGATGGCGACTGCCTCGCCGTGGTCGAACAGCGCGAAGAAGCCACATTCGCGGTCACCCGGGACGTACTCCTGTGCGATCGGTTCGTGTCGCATCTCGCGGACGAGTTGGTCCGTATCAGGCGCACCGCCGGACACGAATTCGACGCCGGGATAGAACGTCGTTCCGTCGGCTTGTTCGAGGATAGAGTAGCGAGATTTTACGACTGTGGTGTCGTCCCAGTCTTCGCGGTCGCAGAGCAGGTCCGTCTCCGGGACTGGTACGCCGATGCCGCTCGCCTCGTCCACGAGTTGGTACTTGTCCTGCACCAGCTGGATGGTCTCGTAGTCGGGCCACGGTGTCGCGATGTGTTCTGCAAACGCCGCACGGTGTTTCGACAGGACGTAGATGTCTGGTTCCCGGAGCGGGACGATTGTCACCACGTCGTCGCGCTGGGCGATGTTCAGCAAGGAGTCTGTGTACCGCGAGAGGTCTTCCCCCGGCGACGGGACGACGTACGTCTCGTCACAGTACCGCGACTGTGCGACCGGGTTCCCGGGCCCTTCGACGGCGGCGATGGTTCGTACGCCGTGTCGACCGAGCGACCGGATGCTGGTGACGCTGCTGCCGGATGCAATCGCGGGGACGACGACGGCTCCGGAGTCGTCAGCCTGCATGCTGCTCATTGGAGATGGCCACACCCCCGCAGGGTATTGTTATAGAGACGTTACGCGCTCGTCTCGGGCTGTGTGTGCCTCGTCGAGTCTCGTGACCAGCGCGTCGATGGCGCGTTCGACTTCGCCGTAGACACGGCGGCACTCTTCGAAGCCTGTGTTTACTGGGTCCGAAATCTCGTACCCACCGTCCGGTCCGAACGGTTTCAGGAAGTACGTCTTCTCGGTTGCGTCAGGGAACTCGCGCCGGAGTGAATCGTAGTTCCGTGCGTCCATGAGCAGAATCACGTCGTTCGCGGCAACCATCTTATCAGAAATCCTCCTCGACCGATGGTCCGACAGGTCGATGCCGAACTCGGACGCGACTTCGACCGCCAGGTCGGGTGACGGCCGCCCGGGTCTTGGGATGAAGCCAGCTGACTCGACGGTGAGGTCGAGTCCGTAGTTTTCGACGTGCCGTTCGAGATACCGCTCTGCCATCGGGCTCCGGAAAATGTTCCCGTTGCAGAGGACCAGAACCGACGCGCCCGGGGACAACTGCTCGAACGCCCGGTCCGTGTCGAAGGCGGTAGGGTCTGAATCAGCCCAGAGTCGTGTTTTCGTCTCGGTGACTTCGATACGCCGTCGCAGCAGTGTCGGTAACGTGTTGAGTTTCATGATGTCGGATTCGCTCGCGTTGCTGCCGAAGTGCGTGAGCGGACGCGCTCGGCGACGTCTCCCATCGTCTGAATCGATACCGACTCGCGTCTGTCGTCGAGGTACGCGAGAATGGCGCGAAGCCGCGTGACATCACGGTACGACGTGATGTTGTTGGGGTGGAGCCACATGTGAAAGACAGCGTCGTCTTCTGCGGTCGCGGCCGCGTCGATACCGGCTTTCGCCCGCGCCACGACCGGGTCGCCGAGGCGGGGTTCGACCAGTCCACGCGCGGGCCACTCGAACTCGAACAGGAACTGCGACGCGGGGACGTTCACGAGGCCGAATTCGTCCACTTCCGGGCGAACGAGTGGTGGCGTCAGGGTACCGATGGTCCCGGACCGCACCTTCTGAAGCGGTGATAGCGTCCGTGGTGACTGCCCACGGTAGCAGGTGAATCCGGTCGCCGCGAGGGTGTCGCGGTGGGCCACACTGTTCCACGGGTAGACGAACGACCGGGGGCGCTCGAAGCCGGCCGCGGTGGCGGCGTCGACGCTCCGCTCGAGTTCTGCTATCGCCACGTCGTGCGTCACGTAGTCTTCGCCCATCACGACGTGGGAGAACGTGTGACAGCCGAGTTCGTGACCAACGCCAGACTCACGGACCGCAGTCACAAGGTCGCGGCCGAAGCGAAGGTTGGGGCGAGCCGCCCACTCGTCTCGCTCGATTTCGAACCACGACTCCCCAAGTGGGTGGTCACCGTGGTTGCCGTCACAGCCGTCTATGTAGAGGTGTCCAACGACGGCCCACGTCGCTGGCACGTCGAAGGTCGAGAGCAGGTCGATTAGCTGCATCCAGCCGGAGCGGGCGTTCTCGATACGTGTCGGTGGTCGGTCTTCGAGGAAGTGAAATCCCCAGCCGAGTTCGGCGTCGATCGAAATCGTCACAGTACCCATGTCGTCACACTGGTCTCCCGCTCCTCGGCGCTTTGTTATGGCGCGACTACTTCGAACGCGGTGCCGAAGTGGAAAGTCGCCACAGCGGACCACAGACCACCGAGACGCGTGGCTGGCGGGTCGGACAGCACCTGGTCAGTGGTGTGGTCGGTCTCGGTTATGTCGTCGACGGTTCGGATGTTGTTCGTCGTGGTCACGTCGGTCGCGCCGTCGTGATTCACGGTGCCGTTCGGGCTCTCGATACGGTACAGTCGGACGTCCCCGTTCGAGAGTACCATGTCGACGGACGGGTCGTTCGAGAGTCGCTCGAAGCCCTCTTTCGGATACCTGAAACCGTCGTACAGTACGACCTCTTGCGCGTAGCTCGATTCGGTCACGATGAAGTAGCCGGTGTGTGGAACCGACGACGGGAGCGTCCCGTTCCTGAACGCACCCTCCGGTACACCCGCCGACTCGAACGCCGGGTCCAGTTCGACCGGGTCCGATAGCCCGTTGACGCCATGCTCGAGGCGTTCGGGGCCCGCACGAATCCCGTACATCGCATAGTCGTCAGCGCGATAGGTACTCGTGGCCTCGTAGCCGGCGAACTGCTGGTCGGTCACGTGGCTCGTCGACTTGAGGATGAACGGCGAGGGGAACAGCGTCACTGCCGACAGCACGAGGAACACGGCCATGACGACCGTCACGACTGGAACCAGCTTCGCGCGCGTGAACCGGTGCTCGAAGCCGTCTGCCAGACGACTCAATTCGATGGCACCGAGTATCGTCGCGATGACCATCCCGAACGCGAGCTGGCGGAACGCCATCGACGGCGTCGCGAGGAAGTACACGCCGAAGAGAACGACGAGGGGGATGGCGGCGATGGAAAAGTGTGCAGTGACACTCTCGGCCCTCTGGTCGGTCGAGCGATAGAGCCAAACCGAGAGGATGGCGACCACACAGAGGAGGACGTAGACGATACTCACACTGAAGAGCTTCATAGCGATTTCGAGCAGGCCTGCACCGAGTGTTTCGAGCGAACCACCGCGTTGGGCCACCGTCGAAGCCGACCCTGACCCGCTGCCGCCGCCACCGAAGATACCATTGATACTGTTACCCGCTCCGATGACGCTCGACCTGACACGCGGGTGAATCGGACCCCAGACCGCCAAGAGGAGCGTCAAGACGATTGCCGATGAAAGCACGTTGTGTTGGTGGGCAATCGCGTGGTCGATGTCGAACCAGCGAGCGACGAACTGGACGAACGAGGCGGCGACGAGGACCACGACGACGTTTACGAGCTGTTGCGGATGGGTGAAGAGGATGGTCGTCCCGAACAGCACCAGGAGGAGGCTTCCAGGTGAGATGCCTCCGGGCAGTGCCCTCTCGTTCCCGATGCCGTCGAGGGCCAACAGCAGTGCGAACAGTGCGAAGGGAACGAGGAAGATGGCCTGTATCGTCGGAAACGGCATCATGTGTGCCGAGATGTTGTTGATCGGGAGCAAGAGCCACGCCGAGACGGCCCCGAAGACGGTGCCCCACGAATTGTCGGTTATCCGTCGAACGATTAGTGGAACCGAGATGAGGTAGGCGAGCGAGAAGAAGACCACGACGAGGAGGAAGCTCCGCTCCAAACTGCCGCCTGTCACTCGGCTGAACTCGATGCTGGCCGCGTGAATCGACGGATAGAGAAGTTCGAACGGTGAGAGCGTTCCCTCAGCGATTGCTTTCCCCCAACCGAGGTGAGTCAGTGCGTCCCCGCCACCGACGTACCGATAGTCACGGACCAGCGGGAGCGCGACGAAGAGCGTCGTCGCGGCGGTGCCGAGGCCGAGCGCGAGGGTCCGCTGCCAGCGTTCCGCCGTGACCGAAACGACGATCGCGACGAAGTACGCGGCCCCGAGGAGGACCCAGACCGAAATCGGTGTACTCGTGTATATCGAGATTTCGTACTGGGTGGCCGGCGACTGGTGTGCGACGACCGCCGCACCGAGTAAGCAGAGGTAGCCGATGGCGAGGCCAAAATTTTGAAATTCTTTTTTCATATATTTACGACCGGGTACTGCGCTAGCGTTCGCGTATGTAACCCTTCGTTATAGAGGGGCTACGGTGAGAGACACAGAATCCTCTGGCCCAAGAATAACATAGAAAATCTACTCCTGAACTGCTCTAACGGCTGAATTCGACGTAGCTACTCCATTACAAAGTACGACAGAGGAGGACAGTCGTGACGAACGATGCAGCTTTCGTCGTCATCGAACGACCGCGTCCCTATACCCTATGAGACATAAAATGTCAAAAATTTCAGTCCGTGCCATAATTCCGAACGATATAGTGTTCGGTGTCCTGATCGCGTTCGGTATCGACTTTCTCGTCTGGACGTTCCCGTTGAGCGTGTGGACTGCCTCGGTGGTCTCAATTCCGATCCTCCTGTTCCTCCCCGGGTACTTCGTACTCAGGGTATTGTTCCCTCGAACAGCGATTCGTCGAGCGGGCGGGTTCCAGTTCCCATCGAGTACTGACGACAGCATCGATAGCGTCGAACGCGTGGTACTGTCGTACGGGGTGAGCCTGGCGCTCTTACCACTCATCGCACTGGTTACCCTGTCGACGTCTTGGGGACTGACAGCGGTGACCGCACTCGCCGGTGGAACGATCATCGTGGCTATCTGTGCACCACTTGCAGTACTGCGGCACAAGAACGTCCCGGAGAGTGAGCGCTACGACTGGTCGTTCCGTGGCCTGAGTACGTCGCTATCGAACACCTTCGATTTGAGCACCCCTATCTCGACGCTAGTGAATGTCGTGCTCGCTATCGCCGTCGTCTCCGCAATCGGCGTGACCGGGGCGGTCATCCTCGACACGCCGAAACAGGCCGAGTTCGCTGAACTCGCTGTCCTGACCGAGAACGACCAGGGAGAACTCGTCGCTGCGGACTACCCATCGAGCCTCGAACCGGGAGCGTCCGTCCCAGTCGTCCTCTCCGTGGAAAACGACGGTGCGAAATCGACGGATTACACCGTCGTCGTGCAGATTCAACGCGTGGCCGATGACGGTACCGTCGTCGAACGGTCGGAGGTTCATCGATTCAGCCAATCGGTCGACGGCGGTGACGTATGGCGCGAACCGCACGAGCTCTCCACGTCGCTCACGGACGAGCAATTACGCGTGACGTACCTCCTCTACGAGAGTGAAGCGCCGTCATCGCCGACCAGAGCGAACGCCGACGTTGAGGTGTTCTTCTGGGTCGACTCGACTGGCGAGAGTGAGTGAGGGCCTGTTGGCTTGGGCAGGCAACCGTTCGCTTCGTTCCGGTTCTCACGTAGTCGAGATTTCGTGGTACGACTTGAGCTGACGGGTCGAACCTGCTGGCGAGTGCGAGCGTTGACGACGACGCTTCTGACGATAACTCTCTTCCATAGGCTCGTTCATCGGTCACAGCCTCGGTCAGGTCGCGATACGGCGCGTGCCGGCGGCTGGGTTATTCGGTTGCTACCAACGATTTACCGGCGCATTACAATACCACGTAGTTGCGTCACGAACATCTATGGCAGCGCAGCCAATCCGTGCCGGCGTCGTCGGTGCGGGAACAATTTCGAACACGCACCTGAGTGCACTCGCCAACCACCCACAGACAGAGCTCGTCGGCATCTGTGACCTCGACAAGGACCGCGCTCGGACTGCGGCCAGAGAGCACGACATCAAAGCAGTGTACGACATCGACGACCTGCTCGCCCAGAATCTCGACTTACTCCACATCTGTACGTCGGTCCAGTCGCACCTGCCACTGGCGAAGAGTGCTATCGAGGTCGGAACCGCAGTTCTCATCGAGAAGCCGGTGACGACGACGGTCGAAGAGGTCGAAGAGCTGATGACACACGCCGAAACGTACGGTGTTGCGGCGAGTGTCGTCCATCAGCACCTCTTCTCGCCCGCCATGCGCGAAGCGAGACAGATGATCCGGTCGGGGAAACTGGGAGAGATTCGGAGTGTGGACCTCCTGTACATGGGATTGACGCGTCCGGACGAGGCACACCGGGGCGAGTGGGTTTTCGACCTCCCAGGCGGTGAGTTCGAGGAGGGGCTCCCACACCCCATCTACATGACGCTCGGCATCGGCGGCTACCCCCGGAGTACCGACGACATCAACGCGGTGACGAGTCTCGTCGGTGACTACGAGCAGGACTTCGCGTACGACAACGCGAACGTGCAGTACGTGGCCGAAAACGGCGCGCTGTGCAGCGTCAAGATGTGCTCGAACGGCCAGCCCCAACGGCTCATGCACATCCACGGAGAGAGTGGGTCGCTGCTCGTTGACCAGACGACGCAGTCCGTCGTCCGTATCGACCGTGACTACACGAGCTCGAACCTCACCAAGGCGCGCAAGAATCTCGACGTCTCTGCCGACTTGGTGAAGGGCCTGTTACAGAACGGGCGGCTCATGGTCGACCGGCAGATGAACGACGACTGGGACACGCAGAAGAAGTCCTCGCCACACTCCATGCAGATCGACCAGATGGTTCGTGCGGTCCGACACGGCTCAGAACCACCGGTCCCCCTCGAAGAGGGCAAGTGGACGCTCGAAATCATGCAAACGATTCGTGACGCTGCTGTCGAGCAAGACGTGGAAAAACAGCCAATTCGGTGAACGGTCGCCGCTAGCGTTTCTCTTTCTCTGTTTCAGTCCATGTAGCCGAGTCCGCGGAGCCGTTCTTCGACCTCGTCGAAGTCTTCGTGTGCGTCGTCGTCGGTCTTTTTCTCTCCGTACTCACGGAACTCGACGTCGCGGCGGGCTGGGTCGCTATCGGGACGGAAGATGTCGAGGACGGAGCCGTCTACGTTCGACGGGATGGATTCGTTCATGCTGTGCAGGACGGTCGGTGCCACGTCGACGACGGTAGAGTCCGCAGAGACGCTGGTCTGTCGCACGTCCGGCCCCCACGCGAGGAAGACGCCCTCGGGTCGGTGCGAGGCCTTTGTGGCTCCCGAACCGTTGAACACTTCGTCGGTGAGGCTCACCGACTTCTCGTAGCCGTTTTGGCCACGGACGATGAGGTCAGGTGCTCGGTCGTCCGTTTCGAACAACTCGTCACCCTCGTAGACCCGCAGTGCTCGTTCGCCAGTCTCTGGGTCGGTGACGTTCCGGAACACGGCTGCGAGTTCCTCGGTGAGTTCGGGCACGTCTGCCGGTTCGACGATTCCCTCGGCGAAACGGTCTGTGGTGTTGATGTAACAACAGCCGCTACCGTGAACGAAGGCGACTGTCTGCGGGAAGTCCACGTCGAAGAGGACGTGGTCCCCTGGCACTCGTTCCGCGACGCGGGACACTACCTGCTCCGGGAGCCGATTGACCAGCGTCTCCTGGTCGATACCGACAGTTTTCAGCCGTGAAAGGACCGAGTCTTTCGTGATACCGAGGTCCGTGAGGACGCCACGGGTCGCGTTGTCGGTCTGCCTAGTTAGGTAGCCCTCTTCTTCGAGAACCCGGTTCACTGAGACGACCTTCGACACCGGTCCGAATCCATGGTCTGAGACGACGAACAGGTTCGAGTTCGCGTCTTCGACCGCAGACAGCACGTCCCCGAGGATGTCGTCTAGTTGCTTGTAGTGGTCGAGGAGTATCTCGTCGTTCCACAGCAAGTGTTGAATTCGGTCTGGGGCCGTGAACACGAAGTAGAAGAGCCGCCACTCCTGTTCCATCAGCATGTGCATGAGTCGCCGGCGACCCGCCAGCAACGACGAGATGTCGTCGAGGAACTCGTCCTGCCTGTCCGCGTACTCGCTCCATGTCAGTCCGATTTGGTAGTCGGGCAACTGCTCCAGTATCTCCTCGCGGAGCGACGGCGGATGCGTGAACCGCTCGTTCAAATTCGGCGTCATCATCCCTGTTACCATCGTCCCGTCGATGTCGTCGGCGGGGTACGTCATCGGGACGTTGCCGACCACTGACGGTGAGACCATGTCCCAGAGCTCTGGCTGTTCGATGTCTCGCCGTGTGTTCACTCGATGTGTGTACTCGTCGGAGAGGCGCTGGAAGGCGTACACACCGTGTTTGTCCGGCCATACACCCGTCGAGATGGACGGCCACGCGAGGGCAGTGACGTCGGGTGTCGTACTCTGGAGTGGCCCGGCTGCCCCTTCGTCGTAGAGTTTGGCGAAGTTGGGGAGTTCGTCTTCATTTATCCATCGTTCGAGGAGGTACCACGGGACCCCGTCGAAGCCGAGGAGAAAGGCACGTCGCGTCTCAGTTGTTGATTCCATGAGTTTGGGTCACCCACCGCTCGGGAGAGCGGTGTCGTACCAGTTCGGTACCCCCGTTGAGGCCATTGTTATAAGCGGCCTACGTGGTCCGGTGGCCGTCGTCGCGGCGTCGCCACCGGATGGTGTAGCCGACTCGTCGGTCAAAATGATGCCTATCGAATATCTATTCGGCGTTCTCGGCGGTGGTACGGTAAGCGAACTGCGAGCAAGATACCGATAACAATGATTCTAGACTCCCTAGCGAGTCTGTATGAACGAGGACGGACCAACGGACACCGACGGTGCAACGCGGCGGCGACTGCTTCGGCACGTCGGTTCGACGGCGGTCCTCGCGTCGCTGGCGGGCTGTGGGTCGGTCGACGAGGCGAATATATCTCACCCATCGCCGGTCGCTCCTGCCTCGCCACTCCCGCCAGTCGCGCCTGCATCGTCACTCGCCGAACTGGACGACCAGTATGGGTCGGTCGTCGACCTCGGCCGGGTCGGTGCGAACACCAGTGGTGTGTCGTCCGTCGTCTCGCTCCTCGAAGAACACGCAGGCGACGACACGTTGCTCCACCTGCCGAAGGGTCGATATCTGTTCGACCGGATGTGGGCGGTCGACTCGTTTTCTAACTTGGGTATCCACGGAAACGGGGCGATTATTGTCCCACCAGACGGCTACACAGACAAACCCCTGCTGTCGCTGGGTGGGTTCGGCGGGTCCAGTGACTTGCGCATCGACGGACTCAATTTCGACTTTCGTGACTCTGAGACGGAGCCGTCGCCCATATTCGCGTTCGTCGAAGACGGGTTGCGGGTCACGAACGTCCACGTCGTCGGGACTGGCAAGCGTGTCCGATTCGAAGTCATGGAGGCGGGTGGGACGGGACGCGTCGAGCGACTTCTACTGCCGGACGGCGGCACCGATGAGGTGTTCGACCCCGGCTGTTTTGTCTCTTCGCACAACCGTGGCGAACTCACGTTTCGCGACTGCTACATCGCCCGGTTCCCGAACAACGGGCTCTACGCGTCGAAATCGACCGGTCCGGTGCGAGTCATCGGTGGGACGTACGAGAACAACGATATCTCGAACGTCCGAGTCGGCCGCGACGCTCTTGTCAAGAGCGTCACCGTCCGGTGCGTCTCGCCGACGCGGACGCCGACGAACATGCGCGGCGTCTGGGCGCACGGCCCCCGAACCGTCATTGACGAATGCGAGGTATACCTCAAAGACGTGCCGGTGAGCGACGGCGGGATGGTCCTCAAAGACAGCACGACGGTGCGTGATTCGGACATCGTCGTCGACGGGACCGATGCCGCGGCCATCCACGGAAAGGACCCGGACCAGTCGGCCGCCGCCACCGCTGGGCGTCCCACGCGAGACAGGAGCCGCTTCGTCGGGGTGCAGATAGACGGCGACGCGTCGGGCGGCTCCGGCGTCACGGTGATAAACCACGACGGCTGCCTCTTCGACGATGTCACGATTCGACAGCCCGGCCGGAATCAGGACGGGATTCGCTTCCACCACGTGAACGACGCGGTCGTGCGGCGGTCACACATCGAGGTCGGTGGCGAACCGATCGTCCTCGTCGACTCGACAGTCAGCACGCCGCAGACGGACCTGTAGTCCGTCCCGTAACTCGATCTGAGCGACTGCGACGTCACGGTACGAGTGCCCGGACTTGGGCGAGGTCGAGTAGTCCGGTCAGCACCGAAAGCAGTGCCCACACTGCGACACCCAACAAGACGGCGGCGACGAGCGTCACGGCCCCGGTCACGTACGGGAGCGCGAACAGTAGCGTACCGGCCATCACCGCACTGATAGCCGTAACACCGGCTGCGGTCCGACCGAGCCGAAAGACATCAAACGAGAGCTCTTGGTGGATGATGAACATATTCACGGCGACCATCAGCCCGTACGTGGCGACGGTCGCAGCCGCGGCACCCGCCGCCTGGAACATGGGGATGAGGAGCAGATTGAGGAAGAAATTCGAGACGGCCGCGAATCCCTTTGAGTAGGCGCGGGTGCGCGACCGACCGAGGTAGTCCAGACTGTCGTTAGTTATCTTGTCGATGGCTTGCAGGAGGATGAACCCGCTGAACAGCTGGACGACCGGAATCGCACCGAGGAAGTCCGTCCCGAAGACGAACCTTATCGTCGGTTCCGCCACGATGACCAGCCCGACGGCGGCCGGGATGTACAACAACAGCACGTACTCGAACGTAGTCTCGTAGATGCGTGCGGCGTGGGTGATTTCACCGCGTTCTTTCAGTTGTCCGTAGTTGGGTGCGATGGTGAAACCGATGGACGCTGCTGGTGCCATCACGAAGTCGGATATCTGCTTGCCGAGCGTGTAGTAGCCGACGGCGACGGGATTCACCAGCACACCGAGGAGGATGGTGTCGACTCGCTTGTCGAGGACGTTCGCACCCTTCGTCGCCGTCAGCGGGACGCTGTATTCGAGAATGCGCCGCCGGAGACCGGACTCGACGGTCGCGGCGCGGTCGTACCGGCGATAGAACTTCACGTACACGAATACGAGTCCGAACAGCGCTGCGACGCCGTAGGCCGCGACGTAGCCGAAGACGGCCCCGGTGGTCTCGAATCCGAGTGCGACGAAGCCGACGACGAAGACGAATTGCCCCACACTCGCGGCCGCGCTGACGGCCGAACTCCAGTCGACGCGGTTGAACCCCTGCAACGTCACCGTCGTGAACGAGTGGAGTGACCGGAAAGCGACGTATGCGGCGCCGAGGAGGAGCAACGGGGCGGTCTCTGGCTGTCCGAGCAATCGAGCCAGCTCGTCGGCGAACAGGACGAACACGCCGCCGACCACGGCGATGCTGACGAGGCGATACGTCAGGACCGTTTTGAGGATGTGCGGTATCTGTGTCGGGTCTCGTTCGCTGTACTCGGAGAGGTAGCGTGCGCCGGACTTACCGGTCCCGAGGTCGGCGAACAGCAACGCCACGCCGAACACCGAGAGGACGAAGAAGAGCGTGCCATACTCGCCGGTATCGAGAAAGACTCGCGTCAACGCGAGAATCAAGAGCCCGTTGGCGACGACGTGGAGGATGTTCGTCACGAACGACGCTTGCAATCCTCGAACGATGTTTCCCTTCACCATCGGTCGTCAGCGTGGGACGCCGTAGTGGTCCCACGGCCTGCTGTTCTCGCTGTGGTTCACGGTGTATGGAGAAGTCGACCAGTCGGTCGAGCTAGACTGCACTTTCATGCTCGGAGTTCGGACTGGGGGCCTGATTGTTATGAACGAAAATACCGCGTACAGCTCTCGGTAGGGGCTTGCTACCACGAAAAGGGGGGAGGGGGGTGGATGAGGGAGCGGGGGCGGAACGGTCTTGCGACCCCAAATGAACAGCTCAGTTCGACACTGGCCTCGCTACAGGTTCACCTCTTCGCCGTCGATGGTGACAGTGTACTCGCTGTCGTCGGCGTCGGTCGTCCAGTTCGAAACGTCACCGTGGATGGTGTAGTTGTCCGTGTAGCCGTTACCGGTCTTGCCGGAGACGACGGTGCTGCCGTCTGCTTGCTTGAGGGAGTCGTTGCCCTCTGAATTCTCACCCTTGGAGACGTCGCCGTCGACGGTGAACTCGTACTCAACGAGGGGGCCGCCCTCGTTCGTCTTCACCGTCAGCGTCCGCTCGGTCGGGCCGACGTCGACTTCCTCGCCGTCGACGAGGACGCGGTACGTGTCGGCGTCGGTGTTGGCGGACCAGTCCGTGAGCGAACCGCCGATGGCGTAGTTGTCGGTGTACCCGTTCCCGACCTTGCCGGTGACGACGGTCTCGCTGTCGCCGCCGTCGATGCTGTCGTTCCCCTCAGCAGTGTCTCCCTTGGAGACGTCGCCATCGATGGAGAACTCGTACTCGACGAGAGGGCCGCCCTCGTTCGTCTCGACCGTCAGCGTCTTCGTCGGGTCGGGCTCCGTGGGGGTGACTTCCTCGCCGTTGACGAGGACGCGGTACGTGTCGGCGTCGGTGTTGGCGGACCAGTCCGTGAGCGAGCCGCCGATGGCGTAGTTGTCGGTGTACCCGTTCCCGACCTTGCCGGTGACGACGGTCTCGCCGTCGCCGCCATCGATACTGTCGTTCCCCTCGGCATTGTCTCCCTTGGCGACGTCGCCGTCGATGGTGAACTCGTACTCGACGAGAGGGCCGCCCTCGTTCGTCTCGACCGTCAGCGTGTCTTCCGGCGTCGGCTCGGGGTCCGGGTCCGGTTCGGGGTCCGGGTCCGGCTCGGATACCGTGCCACTGGCCGCTTCTTCCGGCGACATCGGGACGCCCGCGGGGGCTGCCGTGTTCGGCGACCCTTCGCTCCCACCGCTGATGTCCCCGCCGGACTTCTCGTACAGTTTGCCATCGGCTCGGCAGTTTTCGAGTGTGATACTGCCGGCGTCGCTCGCCTGCACGGCGATACCCGACGGGTGCGACACGTCGCAGTTGATCGCACGGAGGCCGCCTCGCTCCTTGCCCCAGATACCGCGTGCGTTGACTGCCCCGTTCTCGAGCGGCGGGGCGTCACCCGTGTTGTTGACGACCGAGTCCTTGACGTAGCTCCCGGGAGTCCCGATGCGAAAGCCACTGATGTTGTTGTTGTGCGCGTAGGAGTTCTCGATGTGGACTTCACCGCCACCGTAGCTATCCTTCACACCGGGGCCGCTCGCGTAGACACCGTTGTCGGCCCAATATCCAACGTTCAGGTTCCGGATGACGAGCGTTCCTTCGTGGCCCTTCGAATTGACCCAGAACCCGTTAATAGAGTTCGAGCCACTGGTCCCATCACCCATATAGACGTTCTCGATGAGACCCTTGCTGCCGGCGTCGACCCCCGGGATGAACAGCGCGCTGTCTTCGCCTTCCCGGTCGGTCACCTTGCCTTTGATACCGACGTTCCGGACTGTCCAGTTGCTACCGCTCGCGTGGATGCGAACCATCGCACCGGGTGCAGTCTGGTCGATGAGGACGTTCTCTAACGTCTCGTTACTCCCGATACGGATACTCCGCTGCGAGTGTGCGTCGACCGTGATGGTCTCGTAGTCGTCGGCCGCACTCGCCATTCCACTGCCGGCGACCGCCGCGACTGCTGCACCAGCAAACTTGAGATAGGAACGGCGGTCGAGCAGCGATTTCTTCGCCGAAATGTCTCGGGGGGGTGTTTCGTCTGGACTGCTGGATGTTCCGTCTACCATGACCACTTCGCTAATAATACGTTAACCATATATATCTTTTTGAAAACACAAAATCAAAATTTAGTAAAATATCGTATAATGGCGAACAATCTCTCACTGAATTTTATACAAAATATTCACGAAAAAGCGAACTACTTCGTGTCGGGGAACCTGGTTTTAACACTCATATGGGTACGTTAATGCGTGTCTTGCCCCCAGAGGGCGCCGGTTTTGACATTGCTCCGTGGCAAAATGCCCGATTGTTATTATTCATTATGTATGGTGTCGGTATTGTTTGGAGCGATTCGTTAGTCACTGAATACGGCTGAGGATTCTGCCCGTGATACCGTCACCGTGACGAATAACCAATGACTAGGCACGAACATATGTGATTTGGACATATTCTTTCAAGCCAATATTTCTCTCGCTGGCCACCCGTCTTCCACGGTCGGCATCGGTCACTGGGGCGAACCGACCTGCGTCGTCGAGGGCACACACTCTCCCCGTTTCGTCCGCGTCGGACCGACGCGATTTTCGGTCACAGTTCGACGGTTCCAGTAACCCGTCTATAACAAAGCGTACTACTCGGCTAGACCTGACCAATGAACGTGCTCTCGCTCACGTCGAACCCGAAATCGACGTTCTACACCCATCAGGTTCACGCCCTCCGTGAACAGGGGGTCGACGTGACGACGGTCAGCGTCCCCGGTAACCAGTTCGCTACACAGTCGAACCCGGAGACACGCTCGGTCGTCGACTACGTGCGGTTCCTCCCGATGGTCGTCCGCGAGTCGTTGAACGACTTCGACGTGGTCCACGCAAACTACGGATTGACCGCACCGGCCGCACTCGCCCAGTTCCGACTGCCCGTGGTGCTCACACTGTGGGGGTCCGACCTGATGGGCAAGTACGGCTGGCTGGGGAAGGTAGCCGCCAGGCAATGCGACGAAGTCATCGTTATGTCCGAACGGATGGCTGCCCAGTTGCAGGGCGACGCACACGTGATACCACATGGCGTCGACCTCGACCGATTCCAGCCGGTACCACCAGAAACGGCCCGCGAGAGAGTGGGTTGGGACCCCGAGACGCGCCACGTCTTCTTTCCGTACTCGACGAGACGGCCAGTGAAGAACTATCCACTCGCCGAGCGCGTCGTCGAGGCTGTCGACGAACTCGCCGACTGGCCGGTGACGCTCCAGACCGTCACTGACGTTCCGCACGAGGAAATGTTCTACTACTACAACGCTGCAGATGCACTTTTGCTCACTTCCTCGTACGAAGGCTCGCCGAACTCGGTTAAAGAGGCGATGGCGTGTAACACTCCGGTGGTTTCGACGGACGTCGGGGACGTTCCCGAACTGCTTGACGGCGTCGAACAGTCGGCACTGTGTGACTCGGAGGCAGCACTCGTCACCCAACTCTTCCGTATCCTCGAAGCCCGCCAGCGGTCGACTGGACGCGCAGGAGTCAGCGACCGAGACCTCGCTTCGATGGGGAGTCAGATTCGGTCGGTGTACGCGGCAGCACTCTCCTCATAAGCAGTTGCGGCGACTGGAATATCACCATTACCTCGTGGAATGGCCTGTCTAACAAAGGAGTTACTCTGGGTGGCTACGAGTGATGCGTCGACGCAGTGGACGACCGACGAACGAAACGCGAACGACCAGCGCTCAGCACTGGCGTAGCTCGGGATAATGTACGACGGGAACCGCATAGGTGTCGTCGTCCCAGCCTACAACGAAGAAGGGCTCGTCGGTGACGTCATCGAAGAGATTCCGGCATTCGTCGACCGAGTTTACGTCGTCGACGACGCGTCGACGGACGGAACGTGGGAAGAGATCTCCGAACACGTTCCGTCGGACGCGACGATACGGGAGGCTGTCATAGACCAGCGATGGGACGACGTAGACTCGTTCCGAGTCGTCGCTATCAGACACGGCGCGAACCGGGGCGTCGGCGGGGCGATTAAGACCGGCTACCAACGTGCCCGGACCGACGAACTCGATGTCGTCGCCGTCGTCGCCGGTGATGGACAGATGGACCTCGGGGTCTTAGACCGACTTATCGAACCCATCACGGCTGGTGAGGCAGCATATGCGAAGGGTAATCGGCTAATCTTTCGCGACCACTCGGCAAGCATGTCGCGCTGGCGGTTCTTCGGGAACTCCCTGTTGAGCCTCCTCACCAAAATTTCGAGCGGTTACTGGCGAATCAGCGACCCACAGAACGGCTACACTGCCATCTCTGTGGACGCGTTCGACCGAATTGGACTTGACGACCTCTACGAGGATTACGGGTTCGCGAACCATTTACTGGTACGCTTGAACGCGTACGAAATGCGCGTTGCAGACGTCTCTATCCCCGCAAAATACGGCGACGAGAAGAGTGGTATCCGTTACCGGACGTTCGTCCCGAAACTTGCCGCGTTACTACTGACCACCTTCCTCTGGCGGCTCAAGACGCGGTATCTGGTCTTCGAGTTCCACCCGCTCGTGTGCTACTACGTCATCGGGGTACTCGCAGTCTTGGCGGGCACGGTGAGTGGTCTGGTCGGCCTGTGGAACCTGACGACACAGGGATCGGTCGGCCTGAGTCTCGTCGGCGTGTGCCTGTTGTGGCTCTTTGGTGGGTACGCACTCTCGACTGGGATGCAACTCGACCGCGACCAGGGCGAGGAACTCGAACTACGCCGCTACGAGCATTCAGACGAGTCTCGGTCGGACGAGTCCCCGTCAGCTGTTGAGGAACCGGCGACCGGCCCGGTCGTCTCGACACAGGAAATGCCTGCCGAACAACCCACCGAAAGCCCCTGAACGATTAGAAGCATGAGTATTGAAATTCACGACGCATCAGCAACAGACGAACTCGACGACTGGAATCGACACGTCGAACGCTCATCACAAGGTACCGTCTTCCACCGACTAGAGTTCTTACGGGTGCTCGCCCGCAACTCTGGGACGACAATCCACCCGCTCGTCGGGTACAAGGGGAACGCGCCGGTCGGCATCTTTCCGGTGTTCGAACTCTCGAAGTTCGGCGTGAGTGCAGTGTTCTCACCGCCACCTGGACTGCTCGTTCCGTTCCTCGGTCCCGCACTCTGTAACTTCGAGCAGATGAGCCAGCGCAAGCAAGAACGTCGCCACGAACGCTTCGTCGAGGGTTGCTTCGAGTGGATCGAATCGACTATCGGGCCGCGCTACGAGCATCTCCGAGCGAGTCCCGGCTACGACGACATCCGGCCGTACTCGTGGAACGACTTCTCCTCGACGCCGTATTACACGTATCAGGTCGACCTGACACAGTACGATGACGGTCTCCTGAAGGCGTTCAGCCGGAGTTGCCGCCGGAACATCCGTGACGCCGACCCGGACCGGTACGAGGTGACTGTTGGCGACGAGGACGCAGTCGGTCGCATCCACAACATCATTGAGGACCGATACGCCGAGCAGGACCTCGGATATCCACTCGAACAGGCGTTCCTTACCGACGTCTACCGGGAGCTGACCGCCGACTACGTCCGGCCGTACCAGATCTTCCTCGACGGGAAGTTCGTCGGCGGCGTCCTCACGGTCGAGGCTGGCGACACTATCTTCCGGTGGCAGGGTGCTGGCTATCACGACGTCGACTTGCCGGTGAACGACATACTGGACTGGCACATCATCGAGGATGCAGTCGGACGCGACCGGACTCGATACGACCTCGTCGGCGCGAATACACGGCGTCTCACTCGTTACAAGGCCAAGTTCGCCCCTGAACTCGTCCCGTACTACGGCCTCGAACGAGGGACACCCGAGATGACGGTCCTCGCATCGCTCTACAAACGGAACCCGCTGAACATCCTGTGACTCACTATGCGATACCAGTTCTTCACCAACACGCCAGCCCACGTCCACCTGTACAAACACGCCGCAGAACGACTTCGGGCGGCCGGAAACGACGTGCTCGTTCTCGCACGCGAGTACGGCTGTACCGTCGACTTGCTCGACGATACCGGCCTCCCGTACGTCGTCTACGGGTCGTGTGACACGACGAAGGGCTCGCTGTTCAGAGAGTTGCCCGGTCACTACTTCCGCATCGCACGAGAGACGCGGCGGTTCGACCCGGACCTCATCTTCGGCATCGGTGCGTACGCGGCACACGCGGGCGCGCTCGCGCGGACACCCGTCGTGCTCGTCCACGACTCGGAGCCGACCTCGCTCGACCACGCCATCTCGAAACCGTTCGCCCGGGCGATACTGACGCCCCACGCGTTCCGGAAGGAACTCGGCGCGAAACACCTCCGCTTTCGCGGGTTCAAAGAGAGCGCGTATCTCCACCCCGAGGTGTTCTCGGCCAGCGACGGCATCCGCGACCTGCTCGGCGTCGCCCCCGACGAGCGGTACGCCATCTTGCGGTTCAACGCGTTCGGGTCACACCACGACGTGAACCACTCTGGCTTCTCACCAGCCGACCGTCGCGACCTCGTCGAGCAGTTGAGCGAGCATGTCACCGTCTTCGTCTCCGACGAGGGCGGCAAAATGAACCTCGACCAGCTCGACGCGCGCCCGTTTGACCTCCACCCGTCGCAACTGCACGACGCACTCGCCGAAGCCGACTTGCTCATCGCTGACACACAAACCATGGTGACCGAGGCGGCCCTGCTCGGGACGCCTGCGATTCGCTCCAACTCGTTCGTCGGTGACGACGACATGGGGAACTTCGTCGAGCTAGAGCAACAGGGACTTGTCGAGAACGTCGGCGAGTTCGACGAGGTCCTCACCCGTGCCGAACACCTCCTCGAAGTCGGGCCAGACGACGACTGGCGAAACAGATACGAAGCGTACGTGAACGAGATGGTGAACCTCACCGACGTGCTCGTCGCGGCGGCGACCCGGTCGGACGACATCTACTCGCTCCCGCGTCTCGAACGAGCCTGAGCACGTTCGGTCTTCCTCGTCCTCACCGTTTTTCGATTTTGACTGCACTCCACCTAGCAGAAGTAGCAACAGCACCGGCGCGTCCGTGACCGACGCTTACACGTCCTGCTCGATGGCGACGGTCTTCGCGGCGTCCGCGATGTCTCGACGTTCTCGCTCGTCCCGTCGCCACAGCGTGACCACGTCACGACCGACCGAACGGTGGTCGTCGTCGATGACCTCGACTTCCCCGTCGGTGAGGTCGAACACCTTCTCCTCGTCTGGCGTGTAGATGTACTTCCAGTCGCGGCCGCGGACGGCGAACGTCGGGTCGTGGTTGCGAGTACGGACGATGGGTTGGGTGAGTGCCCTTGGGTCGTTGTCCGCTGCGAGCGTTTCGAGCAAGTCGGGGATTCGCGTGAGTGAGAACGGCTCGTCGATCCTGTCGCTTGGACCGTTGGCGACGAACAGCGGCACGTGGACGTTTTCACGGTAGAGTTGTGGGCCGTGACCGTAGATGCCGCGCTCACCGAACCCTTCGCCGTGGTCGGCGTGGACGACGAACAGCGGGTCGTCATCATCGAGGTCGGTGGTGAGCCGACCGAAGTACTCGTCGGTGTACGAAATGGTGTCTTCGTACGCGCGAAGGAGCGGCGGGCGGAACACCGATTCGAGTGGGATGTCACCGTCTCGTCCAGTCGCCTGGAGATAGAGCCAGAGGTTCGACGCGTAGGTGCTGGCGGCGGTGCCGCGCCGGAACTCACTCGGCGGGAGATACGGCATGTGCACGTCGACCAGGAACAGCCAGAGGAAGTAGGGTTCGGACGCCTGCTCGGTCCACGCGACGATGTCGTCGTAGAACGAGTCCCACGCCATGAACATGTTCGAGGTCGACCGCCAGTCGCGTGCGAGCTGCACCCCGTATCGGAGCGTCGAGAGCGGTCCGTCACCCTCGTCGTCGCTTTCGGCGGCTTCGTCGTCGCCCTCCTCGTCCGTCTCGTCGAAGAAGTCTTCGAAGTGGTCGAACCCCCGGTCGAACCCGAACTCCCGCGAGGTCCACGGGTTCGCGGTGAACGCCGCGGTCTCGTACCCGAGTCGAGAGAGTCGCTCTGCGATGGTCCCTCGGGCGCGGAGATGGTGCTGGAACTGTTCACTCCAGTCGAGGTCTGACTCTACTTCGGTGTCCGGGACGTTCTCGCCGGTGAAGATGCCGGGCATCGCGTCGAGTGTCGCCGGGCCGGGGGAGATGGCATTGGTGAAGAGGAGGCCGTCGTTGGCCGCGGCGTCCATGTTCGGGGTGAGGTTCCGGCTGTCACCCATGAAGCCACAGTAGTCTTCGCGGAGGCTGTCGACCGTCACGAGAACGATGTTCTGGGGGTCTGAATCTGACATTGTCTGAATAATCCGTGTGAACGACGCGGACGTGGTCGTCTCTTGCTACACTCGTGTCTGCCAGAACGCATTGTTATAGGCTGATTAGCCGACCGACGCCTTGTCTCGACCTCCTGTCTCAGGCGCTCTGCGCGGGTAGTGCCCAGCTAACAATGTCTGCGATGGGCGTAGTGTCGTGCGAAACAGAGACATCATGCCCGAGACAACCGAGACACAGTCGACCCAGTCCCAGGTATCGCTCGACCCGCACCTCGTCGACCGGGTCACAGACCGACTCCAGTACACGATGTTCGAGACGGTAGACGACTACGTGGCGTACGTGCTCGAAGAGACGCTCGCCACCGTCGAAGCCGAGACGGACGACGAGAGTGAATCGGCGACGAGCGGCGAGGAGGTCAGGAGCCGCCTCGAATCGCTCGGCTATCTGGACTGAACCGCTTCCTTGACGACCTAGGGCGGCGCGTAGCTCCGACGCCCTGAACACTGTTGCCGCCGGTTTCTCGTGTTTATCAGAGGAACTAGCTGGCTCTGTGCCTACCGTGGTCCACTCGGAGCCGGAGCTGACGAGCGCTGCCGCCGTCGTTGACTGTCTCCGACTGAGGCTATGTTCGCGTGCGAGACGACAGCGGTCACCGAAGTACGGCCACGCGGAAAATAAGTTGGCTACTCGCCGTCTCGGCCGGTCGACGAGCCGCGCCCGAGCGTGTACACGTGGTGGGCCGTCTCCGACAGGTCCAGCGTGTCCCGGCCATCAACGACGACGAGCGGGTCGAACGCGGTCCACTCGATGTCGTCGAACTCGGCGTGCGGCGTCACCATCACCGCAGCGTCGGCGTCGACGGTCTCTACGTCCGTCAGTGCGACCTGCGTCCCGTCGAACGCACCGTGGTCATCCAGCACTGGGTCGACCGTCAGGACGTCCACACCGCGGCGTCGGAGTCCGTCGACGATTCCCTTCGCTGGCGTCGCGCGCGTCTCTTCGACGCCGGGCCGATAGGTCAGTCCGAGGACGAGGACGATCGTCCCGGCGAGACTGCCACCGGCCGCCTCTCTCGCACCGAGTTCTCGTTCGAGTACTTCCACGGTGAACGCGGGCATCGAATCGTTGACCGCGCGGGCGGTCCGGAGCAACGGAGTCTCCGCCTCGACCCGGTCCATGATGAAGTACGGGTAGTAGGGGATGCAGTGCCCGCCGACACCGGGGCCAGGGTCGTGAATGTCACAGTACGGCTGCGTGTTCGCCGCCTCGATGGCCTCGCGGACGTCGACGGCGAGGTGGTCTGTCAGCCGGGCGAGTTCGTTCGCGAGCGCGATGTTCACGTCGCGATAGACTCCTTCGAACAGTTTGACCGCCTCTGCAGTCGCCGCGTCCGGCAGGCGGATGACGCCGGCGTCGGTCACTTCCTCGTAGATACTCGCTGCGGCGGCGGCGGCCGTCTGGTCGGTCCCACCGACGATTTTGGGGTACGACTCGGTGATGTCTCGAATCGCACGACCACTCGACGTTCGCTCGGGACAGAACGCGACACCGAATTCGCTCGGTTCGAGTCCGCTCTCGGCCGCTAGCGTCGGCTCGACGAGCGTAGAGCAGGTCCCTGGCGGGACCGTACACTCGACGAGGACGAGGTCGCCCGGGTCGAGCCCGGTCGCCACGTCGGCGACCACGTGCTCGAGTATCGAGAGGTCTGGCTCGTTCGCCGTGGTAATCGGCGTCGGGATGATGATGACGTGAATCGACGCCTCGGCTGCGGCAGTCGCAGGGTCCGAGACCGCGCTGAGCGACCCGTCGTCGACCGTCTGCTCGACCAGTTCTGCTAACCCCGGTTCGCCGTCGATGTGACTCTCACCGCGGTTGATGGTGTCGACCACCGTTCGGTCGATGTCGGCACCGACGACGGCACCGCTCACGTCGGCGAACACTGCGGCGAGCGGGAGCCCCATCTTGCCGAGTCCGTAGACTGCGACGGGTTCCTGGCCAGTTCGAAACGCCTCCCGGCGAGCCTCTTTCGAGACGCCGGTCTCGTACGGACGGCGTTGCATGCTGTTCGACATCAGTCGTTCTCGCCGAGTACAGTGTCTTCGAGGACTGCCGCTCGCTTCTCGTTCGTTCTGGCCAGCGCTTTGATTCGTCTCGCGAGTTCGATTGCACGCACACCATCGGCTGCCGTGACTTTCGGCTCGGTGCCGGTCACGACCGCCTCTACGAACGACGACAGTTCGGCTTTGAGCGGTTCGGTGTTCTCCACAATCGGGCGCTCGATGACGCCCTCGTGGCGGTACTTGAAGGTCTGCTCGTCGGTAACGAATTCTGGCATGGAGTTCCGGTGTATCTCGACATCCTGTGTGAGGTAGTCGACTGCGACCCGACACTCGGTCGCCGTAATCGCGAGGTCTCTCACTTTCTGCTGTGTGACCCGACTCGCGGTCAGGTCGGCGACGATACCGCTCTCGAACTCGACGGTCGCGATGACGTACTCGCCATTAGCCGCGCCGGAGGCGGAGACCGACGCCACTGGATCGTTACCGACCAGCGCGAGGACGATGTCGATGTCGTGTATCATCAGGTCGAGGACGACGTCGTCGTTGCTGTCGCGGTCGACCGGTGGTCCGAGACGGTGTGTCGTCAGTGCGGTCACGTCCAGGTCGGGCATGATCTCAAGGCCGACCTGTGTCGCCGGATTGAACCGCTCGATGTGCCCGACCTGCAGAACGAGGTCTTCGCGGTCAGCCAGTCGACCGAGTTCGCGGCCACACTCGACGTTTCGAACGAAGGGTTTCTCGACGAGGACGTGAACACCAGCGTCGATACACTCACGGACGATTTCGTCGTGGAACCGTGTTGGAACCGCTACGGAGACGATATCGACCGCTTCGAGGAGTTCGGCACGTGGCATCGTCTCGGTGTTGTGCTCGGCGGCCACCTTGCGGGCCTGTTGCTCATCGACGTCGGCGACACCGACGAGATCTACCTCGTACAGCTCGGCGTAGATTCGCGCGTGATTGCTGCCCATCGAGCCGACGCCGATGACGCCAGCGTCGAGTGGGAGCGGGGCGATGTTGCGCTCGCTCATCGGGCGTCACCTCCGACTTCGACGGCATCGAGTGCAGCCTCGATTCCGTCCGCGACGAACGCGATGTCCTCGGCGTCGACTCGCGGGTGAACTGGAAGCGAGAGGACTTCGTCGACCAGTCGCTCTGCGGTCGGTGCTTCGGTGCTGTTGCCCGCGTACGCAGGCTGTTTGTGGATGGGCGTCGGGTAGTACACCCCGGTGCCGATGTCACGGTCGGAAAGCACCGCCCTGAGTCTGTCGCGGTCTCGCGTCTTGATGGTATACTGGTGGTACACGTGTGTGCGGTCCGCGGGGACCGCCGGCGTCGTCACGTCGAGGTGGGCGAGCAGCTCGTCCAGTCGGGCGGCGTTCGCCTGTCGTGCCTCGATGAACTGCGGAAGCCGGTCGAGTTGGGCGCGACCGATGGCCGCGCCGATGCTCGTCATCCGGAAGTTGTGGCCGACGCTCACGTGTTCGTAGCCGGACTCTGCACGGCCGTGGTTGACGTACTGTTCGGCGCGGTCGGCGACGTCGTCGCGGTCGGTCGTCACCATCCCGCCTTCGCCCGTGGTCATGTTCTTCGTCGGGTAGAACGAGAAACACCCCACGTCACCGATGGAGCCGACCCGGTCGCCATCGAAGCGTGCGCCGTGGGCCTGTGCCGCGTCTTCGACGAGCGCGAAGTCGTAGCTCTGTGCGAGTTCCGCGAGGTGGTCCATCTGTGCCGGCAGGCCGTAGAGGTGGACCGCGATGACGGCGTCGACGTCGAGGCCGTCGCGCAGTTCCGATTCGAGCGCGTTCGCGTCGAGGTTGAACGTCTCGGGGTCGACGTCGACGAAGTGTGGCGTCGCGCCGGCGAGTCTGATAGCGTTCGCGGTGGCGATGAACGAGAAGGGCGTCGTGGCGACCGTCGCGTCGGCAGGGAGGTCGAGCGCTTCGAGGGCGACGTGGAGTGCGGTCGTCCCGTTCGAGGTGGCGACCGCGCGGTCGCTGCCGCAGTAGTCGGCGAACTCGTCTTCGAAGGCTCGCACTTCCGGCCCGTCTGCGATGTGGCCGCTCTCCAGTACCGCCTGTACGCGTTCGTACTCCTCTCGTTCGATGATTGGGTTTGCAATCGGAATCATTCGAGCAAGTTCCCTCCGTCGAGTTCGGGCGGGAGCGGTTCGTGGTGCGCTGGTGCGCCGATAGCGAGGTGTCCCGGCGGCACGTCCTGCGTGACGAGCGACCCGGCAGCGACGAAGGAACCTTCGCCGACGGTCACACCTGGCAAGACGACCGCACCGGCACCGATGGACGCGTCGTCCTCGATGGTCGGGCCGACCAGGGAAGTCTCCCGCCGAACCGGATACGGGTCGTTCGTGAACGTCGCGCCGGGGCCAACGAAGACGCGGTCGCCGATGACCGACTGCGACGGGACGTACACGTTCGTCTGGAGGCTGACGTGCGAGCCGATTTCCGTCCGGCCGTCGATGACGGTGTTCGTCCCGACGAGCACGTCGTCACCGATAGCCGTGAACTCCCGGACGAGCGCGTTGTGACCGGTGGCGAAATCGTCGCCTGTGACGACGTCGGCGTAGATGATGGTTCCCGCCCTGACGGTCGCGTTCGTGCCGACCTGGGTCGGCTGCGGATCGTCCTCACCGTGGGAGTGATTGAGGACGGCAGTCTCGTGGACGTCACTTCGCTTGCCGATAATCGACGCCTCTGCCGTCATACGTCACCTCCACTACTATTCGTCGCCGCATCGACTCTGGTGCGCGTCTGGTCGACAGTGTCTGTCGATTTCGAGCCATCTCCGGGCATGGACAGAGAACCGATTGCTCGACGCTTTGTTATTGATTGCCTGACGGTCGTAGCGAGTTCCTATGTCCCGTTTCGACTCCTGAGCCGGCCATCCCGGTGTCGGCGCTGCGTCTCCGTCTCCATGGACGCTCGCTGGTGGTAATCCGGTGATAATTGCGGTGAACGTCACCCCTCCAAGTCGGGCCAGCCGGGGCGGCCGTCTCTGACCCAGAGTAGCAGCGCGGCCCCAAGAAGGAGGAATTCGAGTGAGAGAAAGAAGATTCCTCGTGGACTCAACAGCGCGTCGAAGTAGATGTCGAGGTACTTGATGACGTTCCCGGTGAACGTCGCAGACGACGAGTTGGCCGGCACCAGTGGCCAAAAGAGGATTCCGATGGGCGGCAGGCTGCCAGTGAACACGAGCGGATAGAGTAAGTCACCAAGGAGGTGCGAGCTGTACGCGACGGCGAACGCGATTCCCACGGAAACTCTGTCTCGGTACCAGCAGCCGGCCACGACGGCACCCGCAACCGGGACCATAAATAGGAGCGAGTGTCCGAGGGAGGTTCCACTCGGAAGGACGCCAAATATCCACGCGAGTGGCTTGTCGATGATGTCGGGCAGTTGTGTTCCGAGTATCACGGCGACGAGCGCGAAAATGTCGATTCGTTCGGTCTCGCTACGGAGGGTGATGTGTGCGAGGATGTAGCCGAACGCGAGGTGTTCCCACGGCCACATCGGTTAGACGCGCAGCCACGACCGACTCGTCGGTCGACGCTCGGAGTCGTTCTCGACCGGTCGTCTCGGAGCGAACCGCTGTGTGCGCCGTGTCGTGGGACGCTTGCTCATACGAGGTGTAATCCGCTCGTGAGGCTTTGTAATGCATCTACTACTCGTCCTCGTCGGTGGTTAACCGACTGAGGAACCTGCTCGCGGCCGCATACGGCCCCCTCAGAGATGGATGTCCGGGCGTTCGTTCGGCTGTGACTAACAAACCGCCCTGACGGTGTGTCTTCGGGTGAAATGACAGACAGCGTGACGAACCCTGCGCGCTGGGCTCGACTCGCCGAGTCCGGTCTCGCTGGTTCGACCGTCCTCGTGACCGGTGGTGCAGGATTCATCGGTAGCACACTGGCAGATGTTCTCACCGAAGTCGCCGACGTCCGGATAATCGACGACCTCTCGAACGGCGAGCAGGCGTACGTCCCGGACGACGCGACCTTCTTCGAGGGTGACGTTCGAAACTCGACGCTCCTCGACCGAGCGATGCGTGGTGTCGACGTCGTGTTCCACCAGGCAGGGCTCGTCAGCGTCCCGGCGTCCATCGCCGACCCGACGGCGAACCACGAGCGGAACACGAGCGCGACACTTCGCCTCCTCGAACGCGCGAAAGCGGAGGACGCCCGTGTGGTCATGGCGTCTAGTACGGCCATCTATGGGCACCCCGAGACGATTCCGACGCCGGAGTCGACGATTCCTCGTCCCGAGTCGCCGTACGCCGTGTCGAAGCTCTCGGTCGACCGGTACGCACACGTCTACAACGAAGTGTACGGACTGCCGACGGTCGCACTTCGGTACTTCAACGTCTACGGCCCACGGCAGGGTGGCGGCGGGTACAGCGGCGTCATCGACGCGTTCCTCTCGCAGGCACGCGACGGCGGCCCACTGACGGTTCATGGCGACGGGCAGCAGACGCGGGATTTCGTCCACGTCTCCGACGTCGTGCAGGCGAACATCCGCGCGGCGACGACCGACCATGTCGGGCGGTCGTTCAACGTCGGGACCGGGTCGAGCATCAGCATCCGCGAACTCGCAGAACACGTCTGCCAACTCACCGATTCGGAACTCGACATCGTCCATCAGGACTCCCGGGCGGGCGACGTCGAACACAGTCGGGCCGACCTCACCCGGGCGGGCGACGAACTCGCGTACACGCCGACCGTCGCGGTCACCGACGGACTGCGCGACCTCGTCGAGCACCGACGACGCCGTACCGAGATGTAGGCCCTGGCAGGCAGAACCTATACGCATCTAGTAAACAATTGATAATAGATTATTCTGTAGTTACTGTCGTTCACACAGTGTGAACGGTAGAGGTGCTTATCTACATGCGAGCGTATTTCTCGTGTATGTCGGATTACCTCACGAAGAAGGACTGGGACCGCATCCAGAAGTTCGTAGAAACGCCGTCGTACAAGCGTACGCCTGAGATACTGGTCCCCAAGAACGTGGACGACGACGGCGAGGAGTAACGCGGACCGTCCTGCATACACACGCTGCCGTTGCGACCACGAGTCCGAGATTACCCGTGGGCCGCACGCGGCGTACGCACCGTTACTGGTTGAAATCTTTATCGACACTTAGTGAGATATCTTTGTCCTTCGTCACGAAGTGGGCCTTGTACAGGTGGATGCTGGAGAGGAGAATGAACCAGCCGATGATGACCCCCAGCGCCGCGGTCTCGCCGGCGATGCCCAGCGAGATGACGTCCGTCTGCAACAGTGCGAACGTGACACCCGCGACGATAGCGAGCGCGGTGTAGTAGAGGTGCCACGGGGTCTGCTCGTCGTCGGTGGGGAGGTACCGGTGTAGCTCCTCGACGCGCGATGTGAGTCGGACCGTCCGCTCCTCGTCGTTGTACTCGACGAGCCCGGCGTCCGCCAGCTTCGGAATGTGTCGCTGGTACACCGAGACGTACGACCGTTTCTGTTGCTTGCTGGTCACCTCGTCTGGGTCGACGTCGTTCTCCAGTGCGGCGATGTGCTGTGCGATATCTCTGACGTAGACAGGGCCGTCGTGCTGGTCGAGGTACGAGAGGATCACTCTCCGGCGTTCGTTGCTCAGCAGGTCGAACACACGGTCTTCTGTCAACTCGGTCTGCTCTGGCTGACTCATCTAGCCACACCTCCTGCACACCGAGTTGGGTCCCACAGTCCGGGACAGCTCGGTTCCGGTATTCGACGCACCGACGTGGCCGTGACGCGAGTACCGCAAGAGCGTGGCCGTGGTCGGTCTCCACGGACGGCTGACGGCCTCGGCCGTCGACGGCGCGACGGGCAGTAACGACGATAGCGGACGCTCATCGGAGACAGCTGCCCGACTTCGCGTGGTTCCCCTCGCATCGCCATCACTCTACTGTCACACTTTTCGCCAGGTTTCGCGGTTTGTCGATAGCACGGTCGAGCCGGTCGGCGACGTGGTACGACACACGCTGGAGGTGCAAGTTGGCGAGGATTCCAGCCGCTATCGGATGCGTATCGGGGTAGTGCAAGAACTCGTCGACGTGGTTCGCGACACGGTCTTCGACGTCGCCCGCGATGCCGATTACGGGCGCGCCGCGCGCCTGTACCTCGGCGACGTTCTGGAGTGTCTTCGCTGTGTTCTCGCCGGTGAAGACGACGAACACTGGCGTATCCGACGAGACGAGCGCGAGCGGCCCGTGCTTGAGCTGCCCGGCGGCGAACCCTTCGGCGTGTTCGTAGGTGATCTCCTTGAACTTCAGCGCCCCTTCGAGTGCGACCGGGTAGCCGAGACCACGGCCGATGAAGAAGTACGACTGCTTGTCGGCGTACTGCTGGACGATGTCGCCCACTCGGGTGTCGTTGAGGACGGTCTTGGCGTCCTCCGGGAGCGACCGAAGTGCCTGCACGAAGTCCTTCTGTTCGGCCCAGTCGACCTCGTGTTGCTCCGCGATCAGTCGCGCCAGCAGTGCGAGTGTCGTCACCTGCGACGAGAACGTCTTCGTCGCGGCGACGCCGATTTCCGGGCCGGCACGGATGAATATCGTGTCGTCGCACTCGCGTGCGGCCGTCGACCCGACGACGTTCGTCACCGCCAGCGTGCGCGCACCTGCTTCCTTCGCTCGGCGGAGCGATTCGAGCGTGTCGGCTGTCTCGCCGCTCTGGGTCACACCGATGACGAGGGTGTCCTCTTCCATGGGTGCCGGCGAGGTCGAGTACTCCCCCGCGCGATACGTGGTGGCGGGAATGCCCCACTTGTGGAACAGCTGAGTCGCGTACATCGCCGCGTGATAGGACGTTCCGCAGGCGACGAATTGGACGCGGGAGACGTCCGAGAACGCTCCCTCCGGGAACTCGTCGAGCGCGATGTCGTCGTCGGCACTGATTCGGCCACGGAGAGTCTGGTCGAGTGAGGCGGGCTGTTCGTGTATCTCTTTCAGCATATAGTGGTCGTACCCCCGTCGCTGGGCGTCCTCGGCAGTCCACTCGATGCGCTTCGACTGGCGCACCTGGTGGTGGCCGTCCGCGTCGGTGACCTCCCAGCCGTCCGCGTCGACGACGACGATGTCGCCGTCTTCGAGATAGACGACTTCTTCGGTGAAGTCGAGGAACGCGGGCACGTCACTCGCCAGGTAGACTTCAGAATCGTTCAATCCGAGGACCAGTGGTGACCCCTTCCGTGCAGCGAAGATAGCGTCGGTTCCGTCGATAATCGCAGCGATAGCGAAACTTCCAGAGAGTTCGGAGACGGCCGCGCGGAACGCTTCCTCGGGGGACCGTCCGGCGGCCAGTTCGTCCTCGATGAGGTGTGGGATGACCTCCGTATCCGTGTCACTGGTAAAATTGTGGGTGGTGGCCAGCCGTTTTTTGAGTACGTCGTAGTTCTCGATGATGCCGTTGTGGACGACGGCGACGGTCCCAGTGCAGTCCGAGTGCGGGTGCGCGTTGGTGTCCGTCGGTGGGCCGTGCGTACTCCAGCGCGTGTGTCCGATGCCGAGCCCGTCGGCAGTGAGTCCCGTCAGGTCGCGTTCGAGGTTGGGTATCTCACCTTCGCGCTTGACCACCTCGACGCCGTCTCCGTTCGATACTGCGATACCTGCCGAATCGTAGCCGCGGTACTCCAGGTTCTCCAGCCCAGCCACGAGCTTCTCGACGGTGTCTGCAGTACCACGATAGCCCGTGATACCGCACATCAGTACCAGCCTCCGTGGCCGATACCCGTATCGACGAGCGGACGAACCTGTTTCGAGCGAGATAGTATCTCTATCATGTTATCATTGCTCGTTCGTAAATCGGGTGGGTGACCCGATCTATGAGCGACGATAGCAGGTTCCATCGGGCCCTTCATTGTTATAGAGTCTATATGACTGCAGCTAGTCCCGAGGCGGCTGTGGGACACACTGTAGGGAATTGATACACCGAAGATGCACGAGTAGGAATCGCCTTCGACGGGCTGTCGACGGACTACCTCGGAGACAACGAACTGGCAGAAAAAGAGTCGGCGCGGTTCAGTCCGTGTGCATCGACCGGTCGAGTACTGCGAGATAGATGATGACGACGATGGTGACGGTGACGATGGCGTTTGGGAGCCACGGCGACGAGGCACCAGCACCGAGTCCGAAGTACGCGACACCACCGAGACCGGCGGTCAGCACGTAGTACGGGGTGATGTCGAGGCTCGCCTCGGCCGGAATCGGCTGGTCGAGCGAGGTTGATTCGGCTTCGACTGCTGCCTCTTCACTCTCCACTTCTCCTGTTTCGTCAGTCTCTGACTGCGCTCCGCCATCACCGTCGCCGTCGTCCCTGTCGAGGTAGGTACAGAGCTGGTCGGCTGCGTCTGCGAGCTCGATCACGCCGCGGCCCTGTTCGAAGTGGACCACGCCGGTGTCGTCCATCCGCGGCAGATGGCACTGATAGAGTCCGACGTACACTCGTTTTCGCTCCTGCGCCGAGAGCGCCTGTGTAGTGGTGTCGTTCTCGATGGCAGCGATGTGTTCGGCGAGCGTACTGATGGTCGCTCGACCGTCGTTGTCGAGCAGATACCGCAGGACGCGTCGCCGTCGTTCGTTCCGAAGAATGTCGAATACTGCGTCGAGTGGCAACGACTCGTTGTCGGGCTCTGTGTTCGTCGCGTCTTCGTCGTTCCCGTGCGTTTCGCTCTGTTCTGTCTGCGGGGCCGAATCGGGGCCACCAGATAGTGAGTCGATGGTGTTAGTACCCATGTGTAGTGTCCTCTCTACCGGGTCGATGGTCACCCCACGACGTGAGGGCGTGTAGCCGTTCAGTACGGGCACATTGACCGCGTTTCGACGTGGAGTTCGGGGCTGTCTTCGATTGCACGTGTGTCTTCCCGAGCGGGACTCAGCGACTCCGCGCTATGTAGCACAGACTGGATGTGTGTAATAAGTTATTGTCCAATTAGCAGATGTATTAGAATTTTTATATATTTGGTAGGGATAACATTATAGAGAAAAACTTTGGCACTTTTTCGATTCGACAATATGGGTCTAATTTGGTGTCTCAGGGCCTATTAATCGGTGTCTACGAGGGTATCACCAGAATAACATAATAATTACAATGTATTAATAGTCTTTTTCTTTATGCAGGGTGTTTGCACTCTCATGTACTTATATGGCGTTTATGAACTGCTGTCGAGACGAGAAATTATCGAGGGCTTTCAGAATCTCTGTGTGATTCAAATACTACCATAGAGACTCCCACGATTCGGCACGCTGTACGTGCTCTTTACCAGAGAGCGGGTTTCTCCCGGCACATCTCTACGCGTCAGCCTCACCGGCGTCGCCAATCAACCAACTACCCAAGGATTTATTATTTATCCGCGTGACTTGCCGGGTATGGTCGACAAAGACGATCTCCGACAGCAGATGATCGACGCCTTCGAGGGCGCAGACTACCCGATTTCCAGCCCGATGGACCTCGTCCCCGCGCTCCCGAACGGTCCGGGTACGCGCTTCGAGTCCGGTGACTTCTCGATGACCGCGATGGAGCTCCAGACGAAGCTGCCGGGCGGCGACTTCCCGTACGACTCCGTCGACGCGTTCGTCGACGACGTCATGGACAACCTCGAAGACGGCGGCCACCTCAACTAAAACTCGTTCGCTGTTTCGTTCTTTTTCACGCCCCAGTGCCGACTGTGGAGCCGCTACTCGGTCGACTCCCAGCCACGCATCTGGGCTTTCTCCTCTGGCGTCGGGTGCTTCTTGCTCCGCGCGTAGGTCTTCCGGTCACGGAGTTGGCGCTTGATGGCGTCGGTGGCTTCGCCGATGGCCTGCTTCGCGCCGTAGCCCTCACCCGACGCGATGAACATCCCGCGGTCGGTGAACAGGCGCATCCGGGCGAACAGTAGCGGCGTCCCCCGTAGCGTCTCGTCGTGTTCGTGCAAGTGGACCTTCGCGTCGAGCAGACTGGCCCGACTGTCGGCCATGATGCCCTCGACGAGGTCGACCAGTTCGGGGTAGCTCATGTCGTCGGTCAGGTCCATCCCGACGACCTGCACGGCCCGGCGACCGGGCGTCTCCCGGGCGAGTGCATCGAGTATGTCGGAGTAGGTGACGATACCCGTCACGTCACCGTCGTCGTCGACGACCACGACCGAGGACACGTCACGCTCTAACATCCGCGAGACGGCGTCGTCGAGGCCGTCGTCGGCTTCGGCGGTCAACACTGGCGCGCTCATGAAGTCGCGCACGGGCACCTCCAGCATATCGTCGGTGTCGCCCTCGCGCGAACCGAACCCGCCGCGAGAGCCGCCGGACGTGTCCACGCCGGACGACCCGCCCTGTGCGCGGTCGACCGCCCGCGCGACGAACGGCACCACGTCGACCAGACTGACGATGCCGACGAGGCCGCTGTCGTCGACGACGGGCAGATGCGAGATGTGTTCTTCGCGGAACAGGTGGAGTGCCCGCCCGACGCGGTCACCCGGTTCGACGAAGATGGGCTCGGGCGTCGAGACGGCACCCACGTCCACCGCGGAGAGCGCTGGCTGGACGGCCCGAATCACGTCCGTCACGGTGACGACGCCGACGACGCCACCGCCGTCTTCGACCGGCAACAGGCCAGAGTCGGACTCGCGCATCAGGCCGGCGACCTCGCGGACGTCTTCGCTCGGCCCCACCGTCGGCACGTGCCAGACGAGTGAGCGAGCCTTCTCACCGGGGTTACGGTGCGACGAGAGGAATCGACGCCGGGTGACGACACCGAGGAACCGCTTTCCCTCGGTGACGACGACGCCACGACACGTCGGGTCCGTGAACTCGGCGGCGAGTTTCGACGCGGGCGTGTCGGCCCCGGCCGTGCAGTACTCCGTTGCGACGATGGTCTGAATATCCATCTACGGGTACCTCTAAGTAGGCTTACGGCGGCAGAGGAGATAGCTGTGTGCCCGCCGAACGGTCGGTTATCGGTGGGAAGGCGGTGCCTTACGCAGAGTCACGGTTATGCACCTTCCCGACCAATTTCCACACGAGCAACGCATGCGTCTCGTCCGCGCCCCGGAGACGCAGCGATGTGCCACCTGCGGGCAGCGGGCGGACGTCGCCGTCGCACGGGGCCACCTACTCGCCTACGTCTGCTGGGACCACGCCGACGCGCTGCTCGAGCAGGGCGGCGTGCTCGTCGGCCGTGAGTTCGAGAAGCGGCCGCACCGGCCGAGCTAATCACGGTTTTCCACGAACATCCCGCAGATACCGTCTACTCCACGTCGGGGTCCACCGCGTCCAGATAGTCCGACAGCAATCGCGGGAAGTCTCTCCCCTGTAGATACCGCAGGCCGAAGTCGTCGGCCCAGTTGATGATGCCCTGGTCTTCCGTGACGACGCCGGCGTCGAGTTCGCGCGCCAGCACCAGCAGGTCCAAATCTTCGCGTGAGTCCAGCACGCCCTGTCGGAGGGTGTGGCGGTACTCGTCGCGCAGGTCGGAGATGACGTGGTCGATTTCGGTCATCCGGTCGTCGGCGTGGTCACCGGAGTCCAGTCGCGACTCCTCCGCCTTGCGGACTGCCTTCTCAGACACTCGAAGGCCGCGGTTCACGCGTTCGGACATCTCGCCGATGAAGCCGTAGACGAGTTCGGCCGGAATCATGACCTCCAGTCTGGCTGGCGCTTTCTTGATGATCCACGTGTTCAGCCGGGCCATGACGTCGTCGGAGACGTTCCGGTTCTCCAGCATCGTCGTCAGCTCCCGGTAGGTCGACGGGGGCATGTAACACGAGATGTTGAGGTCCAGTTTCGCTCTGGAGATGAGGTCTAGCTGTCGGGCGAGAGCGGCGTCGAGGTCCTCGTCCTCCCGCCGGTTCTCCTGCGAGAGGAACGTCGAGGTATCCACCACGAACCGCTGTTTGAGGGGGTGGCCCGCCATAGGTGACGGTACGCGCCCGCAGAGATATACTCTATCGGGCGGACCAGCCGAATCAAGACCGCTCGCCGCCTACCAGTACGAATGGAGTACGTGGATGGGCTCGGCCTCTCTCGCAGGGACTTCGAGGCCGTCGCCGACCGGTTCGGCCGCCGCGAGTTCCGCGGGCGTGAGTACTACAACCTGCGCCAGCGGACTCGAAAGCTCCCGTCAGGAACCGCCGTCGTCGGCGACGTGGTCGTCCGCGGCTTTCCGAGTATCCAGCGGCTCCTCGTCCTCGACGCGGGGATTCGGCGCGTCTTCGACGGCCCGTTCGTCGCCGAGGAGAAGTTGAACGGCTACAACGTCCGCGTCGTCCGCCTCCGCGACGGCGCGGTCCTCGGGTTCACCAGAAGTGGGGTCATCTGCCCGTTCACGACCGAGGTGGTTCGCCGGGACCTCGACCTCGGGGAATTTTTCGACCGGTACCCGGACGCGATGCTCTGCGGTGAGATGGTCGGCCCTGAGAATCCCTACACGACCTGCGCGTACCCGGAAGCCGACTCCATCGCCTTCTTCGCGTTCGACGTGCGCCACCGGGAGACTGGCGCGCCGTTCCCGCCCGGGACGCGTCGCCGTGTCTGCAAGCGATTCGCGATTCCGCAGGTGCGCCACTTCGGGACGTTCGCGCCCAGTGAATCCTCGGCCATCCATGAGGCCGTGAACGACCTCGACAGGGCGAGACGCGAAGGAATCGTCCTGAAGTCGGCCGACGGAAACACGCTGGCGAAGTACACCACCTCGGCGTGCAACCGCGGGAACCTGCGCTACGGCTTCGCCTATCCAGTCGACTACGGCAAGGAGTACGTCTACCCGCGCCTGCTCCGCGAGGCGTTCCGGGCCGTCGAACTGGGTGACACCGAAGAGAAGTTGGCCGAGCGCTCGCGCAAGGTCGGCGAGGACATCCTCGGACCCTTCGTCGAAGCCATCCGCGACGTAGCCGCGGGCGAGACACTTTCGGAGTCGCACACGGTCCGGGGCGACCCGCGCGTCCTCGACGAACTGCTCGACCACCTCGGGAGCCTCGGCCTGCACGTCCGCATCGAATCGGATAGGACTCGGGACGGTGAGCGAGTACTCACGTTCAGCAAGCACTACCGGTCGAGTACGGACTCCTTATCAGGGTATCTGGATGGGGGAACCCTGTCGGAGTGAGTCGTCGTGGTCGCCGCTGGCTGTTTCGCGCGTGGCCGAACCGACGTCTGAACGGTTTCTAGGCGTATGCTACTGCAAACCAAACCAGTGTTTCAGCTATTCGTCCACCGAGCAAAAACGGTTCAAGCGGACAGACACGCCATCGTCTCGGCCACGACCCGCTCCACGTCGTTCAAAACAGACGACTCGTAGGTCTCGAATGACTTCACCCAGCCACGCCTTTCTCCCCGTCCGCCGGGACACTCAGGTCCAGCACGAGGTCCTGTCCGTCCCTGTCGAACGTGGTCCCGAACTCGCTCGATAACGACTGCATCCGGCGACGACTTCGGTCGGCCGCGCCGTTCGCGGCGTGGTTCACCATCCGGTCGCCGATTTCGGTCGGAATCAGCCGGAGCGAGCGAAGCGCACCTTCCGGGCCGACGCTCACGACGAACAGGAAACTCCGGTCGTTGCGGAGGTTCGGGTCGACCGCGTAGTCGTCGACGAGGTCGCCCGCGTCGTAGCAGATGAGGCCGTCGCCGTAGCGCTCGACGCCCTGGAAGACGTGGGCGGAGTGGCCGAACACAACGTCGACGCCCTCGTTGACGAGGAAGTGGGCGAACTCGCGGAAGGCGGCGGTCGGTCGAGTCCGCATGTTGGGGCCCCAGTGGAGTGAGACGACGAGCAAATCGGGGTCGGCTTCGCGGGCCGCGGCGAGTGACTCGCGGACCATTTCGACGGTCTCCTCGGCGGCAGTGTCGAGGACGAGGTAGGCTGTGCCCGGGCCGTCCTCGCTCGCAGCGAACTCGGACGTGTTGTCGGTGAAGGCACACAGTGCGACGGTCAGGTCGCCGACGAGGAAGACGGCCGGGCGGAACGCGGAGTCGCGGGTACAGCCAGCGCCGGTGCTGGCGATGCCCGCGCGCGTGAGCGCGTCGAACGTGTCGTACAGGCCCTCGGGGCCGTAGTCGAGGACGTGGTTGTTGGCGAGCGAGACGCAGTCGACGCCGGCGTGGCGGAGCGCCGGGACGGCCCACGCGGGGTCCGCCCGGAAGTGAAACGGGTGGTAGGTCTCCTGCCAGGGCTCGCCGCGGGTCGTGAGACAGCACTCGAGGTTCAGGACGACGCCGTCGCACTCGTAGAGCGTGGGGAGGAGGTCGCCCCAGACGCGGGTCACGTCACGGGTTCGCTGTGTCTCGTCGACCAGTCGCCCCAGCATGGTGTCGCCACCGAAGGCGATGGTCGTCTCCTCGCTACCTCTCACCCGAGCCATCTGTCCAGCCTCCGTGCGGTCTCGCGGCGCGCGATGAGGACGGGTCCGGGCCCCTCCGGCAGTCGGTAGTCGAGCAGGGTCGGGCCGGGCACCGCGAGGGTTTCCGCGGGCGTCGTCGAGTCGGACCAGACGCGCAGGTAACAGCCCGACAGGTGCGCGAGGAGATACGCGTCCTCCAATGCCCCCGCGCTGTCGGCAGCGGCGGTGAACTCCGGCACCCCCAGCGTCGGTCGGTCACCGGTCGTCGAGACGACGGCGAGTCGCCCGACGACGAACCCAGGGTTCAGCGGTTCGAACATGTCTGGTCTGTATCTATGGTGCCTGTGAACATATGACGCTCGCGTGGCAGTGCAGGGTCTGGGTTCGGTCCTGTTCAGTCGCTGGGACGTCGCCCGTGAAACGGGGAGTGGGGCAAGCATACTTGGCTGGGCTTTAAAGGTCCTATAGGAGGTATGTACACGCGTGCCTAGCGACATCGCCCACGAGATGCACTTGCTCATCCAGGCACTCGGAACCGGCGGGTCCTCTGCCGACCGCAGTGACATTCTCCACACGATGGAAGCCCGGGGCTACGACCGCGATGAGGTTCTCGCGGCCGAGCGCGAACTGCGCCGCGATCTCCACGCCGTCGTTCCGACGACGAACGGCGACTGCCTGCGCGTCTCGCGCCTTCGCATCTGAACGCTCTCTGCGATTCAGCCACGCCCGACGCCCTCCACAGAATACAGACGGGTTTCGCGTTCTACCGGGAGTTTCATCCCTCTCTCTTCCACCACTTTCGTCGCCGATTCGACCACTCGTGCGTTGCGTGACAGACGACGCCCTCTTCTAGTTAACGCGCGTCTATTGATGTATGAGTGACGCGACGGCCGAGATTAGCGATGTACTCGCCCTCCTCGACGGGCCGGGGTCCGTGCTGGTCGTCTGTCACCGACACGCGGACCTCGACGCGCTGGGGTCGGCCCGGGCACTCGCGACCCTGCTGGACGACGTGACGGTCTGTACGCCCGGCGGCGTCGGCCAGTCCGCACACCCACTGGCTGGACCTGCGGTCGAGCGAGCCGACCCGGCGAACTTCGACCTGACCGTCGTCGTCGATTCGGCGGCCGCCAGCCGCGTCGGTCCAATCGACCTCGACCGGGCCGGTCGTCTCGTCGTCGTCGACCATCACCCACCGGACGACCTCGCCCGGCGCGCTGACGCCGCCTTCGTAGACCCGGAGGCAGGAGCGACGGCCGAACTGGTCTACCAGCTGGCCCGGGCCGCTGGCTGGGACCTCTCGTCCGATGGCGCGTTCTTCCTCCTCGCGGGCATCATGAGCGACACGCAGCGACTCGCACTCGCCGACGCCGAGACCCTCGACGCCGTGGTCGCCTTGCTGTCGATTGCGGGCGAACGCGCCTACGACCTGCCGGCGTTGCTCGGCCCGAACTGGCGCGAAGGCGAGCGACTCGCCTGTCTCCGGGCGATGCAGCGCGTCGAACTGTTCGGCGCGGACGACCTCGTCGTCGCCGTCTCGCACGTCGGTAGCTTCGCTAGCACGGCCGCCGCCGCCCTGGTCGACGGCGGGGCCGACCTCGCCGTCGTCCTCTCCGAACGCGACGGGACTACTCGCGTCGCGGTCAGGAGTTCCGGCACCGTCCACGTCGACGTGATTCTCGACCCACTGCTCGCCGTGTTCGAGGGCTCCGGCGGTGGGCACGCCGACGCCGGTGCGGCGACCGTCGAGACCAGCCGCGAGCAAGTCCGGGCGCGGCTGGACGAAGTGCTGAAAGCGAGTCTGGGACTAGAACCGTTGTAGATTGGTTCGGGTGTCGTTTCGGTCGCGTCTGGTGCTTCTGGTGCCGGGACTGGTGCTGAATCTGTGACTGGAAACTAGTCCACTAGCGCCGACGGTAGATACCGCAGCCACTTCCTCCCCATCCGATTCGCCGCTCGCCTTCGGCGAGACGGCTCATCCCTCGCGCGCTCCTCGCGGTCTGCGCCGATGGCGCAGACACGCTCGTCCACGCGCGCCAGACCGTTGTGTCGGTTCTTTCGTCCTCTTTCGTCCTCTTTCGTCCTCTTTCACGCTCTCACGTCCTGAGAACCCCACCGTCTCTTTATCGCGCCTGCAAACCTACTGTCAGGTATGACCGAACGAGTCCTCGTCCCGTACGACGAGTCGGAGCAGGCGGCGCACGCGCTCGAACACGCACTGGAGAAGCACCCGGACGACCACATCGTCGTCCTCCACGTCATCGACCTGATGGACGCGAGCTACAGTTCGCCCATCGACGGTGGGTTGCCGGGCTACTGGGAGGAGTGGTACGAGGGCCAGAAGAAGGTCTCGGCGGAGTTGCTCGAACAGGCGCAGTCGGTCGCCGACGAGTACGAGGTCACGCTGGAGACCGAGTCGATGGTCGGTCGCCCCTCGCGGGAAATCAACGAGTTCGCCGATGAGCACGACATCGACCACATCGTCATCGGCAGTCACGGACGGACTGGTGTCTCGCGGGTCTTGCTCGGGAGCGTCGCCGAAGCGGTCGTCCGCAGAGCACACTGTCCGGTGACGGTCGTCCGATGACGTTCGCACTCCGCGGCGACTGGGACCACGACGGGGTCGCCGACTTCCTCGACGGGTCGACGATACCGCTTCGGCTCTCGTGTCGGACACCGGGCGACAAACTGTGGATGCTCTCGCTGTGGTTCGAGTACGACGCCGACGCGGGCGTGTTTCGGTGTGCGACGGCGGCCGACGCCGACGTGGTTCGCTACCTCGAATCGGACGACGCCGTCGCGTTCGAGGTGTCGACGAACGACCCGCCGTACCGTGGCGTCCGCGGGCAGGGTCACGCGAGCGTCGAACCGGACGACGAGAAGGCACTACTGCGGCGACTGCTGGAGCGCTATCTCGCAGGACAGGGCGGTGCGGAGTCACAGTTAGGGAAGAAGCTACTGGCTCCCGAGCGTGACGAAGTGACGATAACAGTCGAAATCGACCGGGCCTACGCCTGGGACTTTACGCCCCGGATGAGCGGGGACCGTGACTGAGACAGCGGAACTGGATTCGGGCGGTCGTCCCGTCGGGTGTCGTGTCGAAGTCGATGGACCCGCCGGTCGTCTCGATGACCCACGCGGCGAGCCAGAGGCCGACGCCGCTGCCGTGTTCGAGCGAGGTCTCTTCGGTTCGGTCGAGGACCGCGAGTTCCGAGTCCTCGATACCCGGCCCGTCGTCGTGAATCTCGACGAAGATGTCTTCTGAGCCGTTGCGCACACTGACGCTCACGTTCGGACTCGTTTCGGTGTTGTGGACGATACTGTTCTCGATGAGTTCGCGGAACGCGACGCCGATGTACTGGTTGGCGGAGGCGGTCGGCCGGTCGCGTATCTCGGTCGAGATGGCGGCGTTCGGGTACCGCGTCTGGATGTCGGCGACCGAGTCCTCGATGCTGTTGGCGATGTTCACCTCCTCGGGCTCTTCGACCGACTGGAGCACTTCGGTCGCGCGGTACGCCTTCTTGCTCACCGTGGTCAGGCGCTCGGCGGCTTTGAGGATGATGTCGACGTGTTCTTCGACCAGCCCGCGACTGGTGTGGTTGTCGATGAGTTCGGCGCGACTCTTGACCAGCGTCATCTCGTTTCTGACGTTGTGCCGGAGCAGACGCGAGAGGACCGAGAGGCGCTGGCTGCGAACCCGTCGCTGGGTGATGTCGCGAGCGACGATGACGATACAGCCGTTGTCCAGTTCGGTGAGTGAGAGTTCGGTCGGGAACTTCGACTCGTCCATCCGGATGGCCTCCAGTTCACGGGTACTCCCGCTATCGATTTCGCCGTCGAGCAGTTCCGCGACCGACCCGTTGTAGACCAGCGTGCAGTGCTGGTCGAGCAGGTCGTCGCGCTCGCGGTAGCCGTGCATCTCGCTGAACGCGCTGTTGACCGAGACGAACCGCTGGTCTTCGTCGAGCACCGCGATACCGTCCATCGACGCCTCCAGTGCGCTGGCTTGCCGCTCTAGTTCTTCCTTGCGTTCTCGGCGCTCTGTCACGTCACGGATGATGGCGATGAACAGTTGTTCGCTGTCGACGGTCGCTCGTCCGTACGCGATGTCCAGCGGGACCTCGTGGCCCGCCCGATGGCGTGCCGGGAACTCGGTCCACGTCCACTCTCTCGGGCTGTCGTCGCCGAGGAACTGCTGCTCGAACGAATCGCCCTCTTTCGTTCGAAACCGCTCGGGGACGACACGTTGTATGCTGTCGCCGACGAGGTCGTCGGAATCGTAGCCCAGAATCACGCCCGAGGCGTCGTTTGCGTGCCTGACGACGTTGTCGGTGCCGACGCTCAGGACGCCGAACGCGTCGGAGTCGGCGATGGCCTGATAACAGCCGGGTGTCCCGTCGTCGGTCTGTATCGTCTCGCGTCCTGGTGTCGCGCCGGCCTGCGAGACCGCGTCGGACAGCATCTCGTCCGTGGCATCGCCCGGGACGTAGCGGTCGATGCCTGCTGCGACTGCTGCCCCGGCAATCGCTTCACTGCCGTCGGTCGGGTGGAGAATCGTTCCGACCGAATCGTCTTCGTCCAGCACCGCTTCGAGAACAGCGAGTCCCGTCTGGCCGTCGCACGCGGCCACCACACAGTCGACGCCCGACAGTTGGAGACTGTCGGGGTCGTCGGGTGGAATTGTGTCGGTCACCTGACCGACGTTCTCGGTGACTGCAAGTGCCGCGGGCGAGGGCTCGTCGCAACCTTCGGGTCTCACGTAGAGGACCCGCGGCAGAGTATCGTCCATGGTCAGGACATCCTTCTAGACTCATTTAAATCCGGCAACCAACTGGTTTAGGCTCTGGCTCTAAGAGGGCATATGGATAGGCAGTCTGCGACCCTCCCAGTACACCTCTCTCGCACACTTTTCGACCGACTGGACGGCCTCGTGACGGCGATCGCCGACGACCGAGACGGCCGGCCGGTCGAGGCGCCGTTCACCGGAAACGTGGTGTCCGAGGTGGTCGAGTGCGCGCCACAGGACGTGGCGCTCGCGGTCGACCGTGCCAGCGACGCCCAGCAGGCGTGGGCCGACCGCGAGCCAGCCGACCGCGCACGTGTCGTCCAGCGGTTACACGACCTCGTGCTCGACAGACAGGACGAACTCTTGGACCTCGTCCAGCTAGAGAGCGGAAAGAGTCGCGCTCACGCCTTCGAGGAAGTCCTCGACGTGGCGGCGACGGCGCGGTACTACGGCTACCGAACCGAGAAAATTCTCGACTCCGAGCGCCGCCGTGGGATGGTCGCCGGACTCACCCGCACCGAGGTCCACCGCCACCCAGTCGGCGTCGTCGGCATCATCGCGCCGTGGAACTACCCACTCACACTGGCCATCTCGGACGCCATCCCCGCGCTGCTGGCGGGCAACGCCGTCGTGCTCAAGCCAGCCGAGCAGACGCCGTACACCGCGTTGCTCGCCACCGAAATCCTCCGCGAAGCCGGGATTCCACACGACGTGTTCCACGTCGTCACCGGCGACGGGGCGACGCTCGGCCCGGCACTCGTCGAAGCGGTGGACTACGTGAGTTTCACGGGCAGTACCGCGACCGGTCGCGAGGTCGCCGCCGCGGCCGGCCGCAACCTCGTCGACTGCTCGATGGAACTCGGCGGGAAAAATCCGCTGCTCGTCCTCGCTGACGCTGATCTCGACCGGGCGGTCCGTGGTGCACTGGGTGCCTGCTTCACGAACGCGGGCCAACTCTGCATCAGCACCGAGCGGCTGTACGTCGACGACGCAGTGTACGACGAGTTCCTCGAACGATTCGTCGCGGCCGCGGCCGACCTCGATGTCGGGCCGAGTTACGACTACGACCGGGAAATCGGCTCGCTCGTCTCCAAAGCGCAACTCGACAAGGTCGAATCGCACGTCGCCGACGCCCGCGAGCGCGGCGCGACGGTCCACTGTGGCGGGCAGGCCCGGCCGGACCTCGGGCCGTACTTCTACGAACCGACCGTGCTGACCGACCTGCCGAAAGACGCTGACGCCGCCTGCGAGGAGACCTTCGGCCCCGTAATTTCGGTCGAGCGCGTCGACTCCACCGCCGAGGCGGTCGCTCGCGCGAACGATTCCGAGTACGGGTTGAACGCCAGCGTCTGGACCGAAGACGAGAAACTGGGCCGGGCGGTCGCCCGCGACATCGACTGCGGGACGGTCAACGTGAACGAGGGCTACCTCGCCTCGTGGGGCAGCGTCGACGCGCCGATGGGCGGCCGCGGGAAGTCCGGTATCGGCCGCAGACACGGGCCAGAGGGTCTGCTGCGTTTCACCGAATCACAGACCGTCTCTGTCCAGCGACATCCGCTGTTCGACGCGGTGGGTATCGACTCCGGGCTACAGGCGAAGGCACTGACGGCGTTGTTGCGGCTGTGGCGACGGGTGCCGTTCCTGCGGTGAGAGGTTCTAATTGGTGCTTACGCGGCGCTAGAGTAGCCTTCGGCGAACTGGTTCGCGGCCGCCCAGCAGACGATGCCCGCGAACAGGACGAACAGCACGTTTGCGAACCCAATTCCCCACGACGCGAGCAGGCCGTCGCCGAGAAGGCCGATGCCGAGGACGCCGACCCCAGCGAGTGCCGCGAGGGCGGCCATCCCGCGGTGTACCGCCGAATCGTACTGTTGACCGGTGATTGCTTGCGGACCCGAAATGCCGATGACGAGGTAGACAGCGACTCCGACCGGTGTCGCTGCCAGTAACGAGGCTGTTCCAGTGACTGCGCTTATGACGGTATTGAGTAGGATACTCAGGATGACGCATCCGATAGTGGCGTGTGAGGGCTTCATGGGGGTTGGTATTTGGCTGTATGGTTGTAAGCGTTTCTTGGCTCAATTATGGCGATTAGCCCAGTGTTTCGATATCAAGTCCTCCGTTGAGTTCAACCCGGCGCTGACCAACAGTTGACAGACTGTAAAAGTCTGCGTATGAATACGAATTAAGTCCCGACACTCTGGTGTATACTTCAATCCCTATATCGTAGCTTTCTCCCTCCTCAAGATAGAATTGAGCATATTCTGTAGTTGTTCCGTCAACGCCACTGGGGCGTTCAACGACTTGGTCGATGAGAGTTCCATTGGAGTCTCGAACGAATAAAGAGATCTCCGCTGATCCACCTTGAACAGTTCCAGCCCTGTAGTATGTTGCAGAGACGCGGACATCTCCCGATAAGTATACGTCTGACGCATACACTCGTGCGTAGCCTGTCGCATCTCCTGCAAGTGCCACCCGAGCGTTCGCACGAACGGTATTCTGACTAACGTTGTAGTCTCTTTCAGCAGCCCCAGTTAGAGATGAGGAGCCACCGGCTTCTCCTTCATCTGGAATGAGAGAGAAACTGGATGTCGAAACTTTAGATGTTGATACTTCTGATGTTGTCTGAGTGTCAACTATGGGGTCACTGGACGGACTATGTGATTCAGCTACTGATTGGATATCCGAAGTTGCTTTCGGTGTTTTGGGGTGCTCGATAATTCGGTTGTTTACTCGAGTATTGCCTTGATCCTCGCTTAGAACGCCGGAATCCACTTTCCGGATAACCTCACTAATAATGTTTATAAGTATCTCTGCCTCGTTTCCGTATCGACGACGAAGCTGTTCTTTTACTTTTTCAGGAATTTCGTCATTAGATTTTCCACTCACACTCTTTGTGGAGGCAACTCCAATCGTGGATGCGATAGTGACACCACCAGCTTTCAGTATTTTTCGACGAGAGCTTTTCGATTTATCTAACTCGGCTTCTCGAAATTTATTGCCTTCTGTAGGCATATAGAAAACAGGTATACTGACACATAAAAAAAGTACTGTTAGCTATCACCGTGGACTATTCTTTAATATATGGAAACAGTCAACTTGGGTTGAATATGATATTCGATACCACGATTCGGTTCTGGGCACTGTTATCACTAAAAATTCATTTTTCAGGAGTCGGAGTAAACGAATCCAATCTAAGCCAGCTCAGTACGCTTTCCGCTCCGCCCCGACGACGACTAACTCTACGTCCGATTGCTTCTCCAATCGCCGCCGCAAGCCGCCGATGTGGTCGGCGTGGTCGCCGTGTTCACCGAGGACGATGACTTCCGCGCCCGTGTCGTTGGCGTAGTCGAGGATGGTCTCGTCGGGAACACCGTGGCGAATCTCTCGAACCACCGGGACGTTTCGCTTGTCAGCGGCTGCTTCCACCCGCTCGCCACACTCGTGGCCGTGGTCCTCGGCATGGACGCTGGCCAGTTCGTCCGAACTGAGCGCTGGCTCGCCGAACTTTCGCTCGTCGATGACGCAGAGACAGTGCAGGGTGCCGCCGCGTTCCTCGGCGAGTCCGATGGCGTGCTCTGCTGCGCGGTAGGCGTGCTCACTCCCGTCGACGGCTACGAGTACATCTCCCATATCTAAGTATACGGACCATTCGAACTTAGCGTCTGTGTCTGATTACTTACCTATGGGCGCGAACGTCGTGTCAGATGCTGCGATCGACTGGGTAGTTCTCGAATCGTCCCGCCGTCGTCGGCACTGTTCTTTAATACGCGGCCACGAGGCGAGTATTCTTGTCGCTGGCTCGCCCGAGAGAGTACATGAGCCACGACGACGTCGAATTTCTTGCCCGGTCACCGAACCGTGCCGCCGTCTTGTGCGAACTGACGACCGGACCGTACACCCGGGCGGAACTGCGTGACAGAATCGGTGCGTCTCGGGTCACCGTCGGCCGAATCACGACCGACCTCGAAGCGCGTGGCTGGGTCGAACAGCACGGAACGGGCTACCGAACCACGATTTCGGGGGAGGCGATAGCGACTGCCTACGAGGAGTTCGTCACGGTCACGGACACGACACACCGGCTCGAACCACTGCTCGAATTTCTTCCGACCGACTCGTTCGACTTCGGGCTCGCAGCACTCGCCGACGCGGACGTGGTGACCCCGACACCGACCGAACCGGGCCGACATCTCTCACGACTGCGGGACCACTTCAAGAGTGCGAACGAGGTGACGATGGTCGTCCACGCCATGGAACCGGAGATCGTCGCGTCGAACTACGAGACTGCGAAATCGCGGGACTTCCGAAACCGAGGGGTGTTGACACCGGCCGTAGTCGAGGCGATTCGGTCGAACCCCACGGTCTGTGAGCAGGTGTTCGAGATGGTCGAAGCGGACGAGTTAGAGTTCTACGAACGACAGACAGTCCCGTTTCAGTTGGGGATATTCGACGAGACGACCATCCTTTCGGCCGACGACGAGCGGGGTGTGCCGCGTGGTATCGTCGAGACCGAGTCAGCCGTCGTCCGAGCGTGGGCGCGCGACGCGTTCGACAGGCTTCGAACCGACGCGACGGTCGTTTCCGCTGCGAGGTTCCGAGACGGCCTCGTCGACTGAGCCTCTCCGTCGGTGTCGAACGCGTGTTCATTGACCTTTTCACACGAAATGCGACGGATCGAACCACGTATTGACGAGGAATAAGCCACCGAAGCAACTGCTCGTCTTCACGTCTTTTCTCAGTGTGAACAGGTCAACGCAGGTACAGAGCCCGCTCGTCGGCCCAAGTGGTCGGATACAGACCATTTCGAGTCCCACCGTGAGCGTCGACGGGGAATCGGAGGGGGCCAACGTCAGTGTCAGCCAGACGTTCGAGGGCATCACCGCGTCGGCGGTCGAGGACGCCATCGCCGAGACGACCAGCGGTGCGTCGAACCCGTTCGAGGTGCTCTACGAACAGTCGTTCGACGGCGAGACGGTACAGGTGATCGGAATGGACGACGCGGAACTCCCGCTCTACCAGATGTGGCTTCCGTACGGTTCGGACGAGCGCCGCTACTACAAACTCAGATTGAGACTCACGTCGAGCATCCTGCGGTTGGACGAGGACAACGTGGCCCAGCCGCTCTGCGTCGAGGAAACCGTCGCGGGAATCGAAACGATTCGAGAGAGTCTCACGGTCAACCCGGAGACGACCGTCGAAGAAGCGTAACGTCCAACCGGCGGTGAGCCAGTCGTCAGTCTTCAGTCGTCCGCCGGGGAGCGAGTGGCACCGGACTGCGGGTCAGACTGCCCGCTGGTTCCCTCGGTGGGCACCTCGTCCTCGGGCGCGTCGGTGGTCGCCAGCCGCGAGAACGCGACGAGCGAGACGAGCATGAGCGCGAGCGCGCTCAGTGCCCGCCACTGCGGCAGGTCGAACCCGTCGACGCCGGGGACGACGAACCGGATTGCGAGCACCGAGAGGACGACCGCGGCGAGGCCGACGCCGACCGCACCGGCCGCGTGAACGACTTCGCCGCGGCGCGTTTCCGCGACCTGTCCGACCTCACGGCCGACCAGCGTCGCGTTCAGGCCGAGGTCCCACGTGAGGAACGCGCCGGCCATGGCGACGAAGACGGCGACGGGCATCGCGTTCGCCAGCGCGCCGGCGATGCCTCCGACGAACAGTAACATCGCTCCGATGGCGAACCCACCGGTCTCCTCGGGCACGAACTGCATCGAGAGCAGGAACATCACCAGCGGCACGACGATGAGCGTAGCGATGAGTGCGCCCGCGGTGACGCCGAGGAACGTCGCGCCCATCCCGTACGTCGCGAAGGAAGCGGTGAACGCCGACTCCGCGCCGAACAGCCCCTCGATGTAGGCGACGACGGGCGGGATGGCAGTGACGACAGCGACTACGAGACTCACCACGGCACCGCCGGTGCCGTAGGCCATGGTCTCGGGCGGTTTCGCGCCGACCCAGCGGACGAACAGTTGCTGACAGAACCGCAGGAAGACGACGCTCGACAGCACGAGGATGGCCACGCCGAGCGCCGCGTGGGGGACCCACGAGGTCAACAGCGAGCCGACGACCGACCCGAGCGTGGAGGTCTGTGCGAGCATGCTGTCGAACAGCTGTGCCATCCCCGGGATACTGGCGGCGACCGCTTCGAGGACGAGGACCACCCAGACGGGCGCTGGGACCGTCTTCGGGTCGACCCCGACGTTCGTCAGGCCGTTCGACTGCGAGCCGGGCTGGCGGTCTGGAAACCACGTGTCGAGGGCGGTACCGGCCTTGTAGGCGAGGACCGCCAGCGCGGTTAGCTCCAACTGGAGCGACACGAAGCCTGCCAGTGCGCTCGCCGTCACGGCGAACCCGGCCCACTTCGCGGCGTTGGTTGCGAACGCGGTGAACACGCCGGCGTGAATCGCGGCCGTGACGACCGTCGCGCCGAGCAGCACGACGATGGAGCGAGAGAGCGTCCCACCCATCGACCGCACCGTCGACTCGTCGATACCGGTGGTCGCTTCGGTTCCAGCGACGGCGACGGCGAGTCCCGCACAGCCGACCACCGCAGCGACCGCGACCGACGGCTTCCACGCGCCGAGCGCGACGATGAGCCCGACCGACCCGACGATGAACACGACACTGCCGATGGCCCGGTCGCGGCTGGTCGATTCGCCGAGTCGATTCGCACCGTACGCGATGCCACCCCCGCCGGCGACGGCCAGCAGGACGACCGACGCCTGCCCGATTGCGAGGCCGAGGACGACGCTGGCGAGTGCGGCGATACCGACCGCGAGGCGGCCGCTGAACTCCGCCGGGGCGTCGTCGAAGCTGTAGTCGCTCATCGTGCCCACCTCTTTTCGGCCGTCTGCATCGCTGCAAACAGCGGTTGGTCTGGCGACCACTCGACGACCTTCGTCTTCCGGCCGCGAAGGTCGCGGAGTCGGTTGGCGCGCTCGATGCGGGTGAGCGTCCCGCCGGGCGTGTCCGTCTTGGTCACGTCGGGCGTGACGACCCGGACCGCGTGGCCCGCAGCGCGCAGGCGCTTGAGCGTCTCGAACGGCCCGTCGTCGAGCATCGGCGAGATGAACAGGACTTGGGCCTCGTTCGGGACACGTCGCCGGAGCCAGTCGATGCGCCACCCACCGTCGGTGGCGACCGTCTCGCTGCCGTCGCCGGACTGGCCGGTCGCGGTCGCGGTGTCCGTGTCGGTCCCGCCGTCGGTTGCCGCGGCCGCCGCGCCGTCAGCGACCGGAATCGAGGTCGACGACTGGACGTTCAGTTCGTTCCGGATGCGGACCGCCTGCGCCGAGCCGGTTCCCGGCGGCAGGTAGTCGAACGAGCCACCGTAGCGTGCCAGGCCGACGCGGTTGCCGGCGTCGAGCAGGTGCCCACAGATACGTCCCGCCGCGTACGTCGACAGTTCGACGCCGTCGGGTTCTTCGGGTCGCCGGGAGACGCGAGATTCGTAGCGCGTGTCGACCACGGCGATGACCGTCGCGGCACGCGACTCGCGGAACTCCACGGTCCGGAGTTCGCGGGTGCGAGCGAAGCGCTTCCAGTCGATGCGGCTCATCGGGTCCGACTTCTGGTACTTGCGCACCGAGTGGAACTCGATGCCTTCGCCGCCCGTGTTCGTGCTGATGCGACCCGTGTACGGAATCGTCTGGTCGGCGAGCGGCACCGAGTCGACGTGGGCGTGACAGGAGACACGACTCGTCACGGCTTCGGTGCCGTGGAGTTCGATGGCCCCGCTGATGTTCCGCGAGACGACCGAGAGGTCGCCGAACTCGTGGACACCGCGGCGCGCTTTCACCGTGTAGGTGAACGACTCTTCCTCACCGGGTTGCAGGCTCGTCAGGTAGCGCGGCGCGCCCTCGGTGACACCGAGGGTCTTCGGGACGGCGTCGACGAGACGAATGTCGGCCATCGGCGAGTCGGATTCGTTTCTGACCGTCACCGTGACTTCGACGTCGTCGCCGGGCATCGGCGACGTGTCGGAGAGGTGGCGCTCGACGGCGAGGTCGAGCGACGGCGGTCGCGTCGCGTAGCCGTACGCGGCGTAGCTCAGGCCGACGGTCGACGCCAGAAACAGCGTCGTGTTCCCGGCGAACAGGCCGAGCGCGCCCGTCACGAGCGCGGCCGTGAGGCCGACGTTCCAGCGTCCGGTGTCGATTTCCGTGTTCATGCTTCTGCCTCCAGCAGGCCCGCACGGTCCGCGATTTCGTCGACCGTGTGCGTCACGTGCCGTTCGTACGCTTCGCCGCTGAGCCAGTCGTAAAACTGCATCTTGATAGGGAGTTCGGGTGCCTCGGGGCCGAGGAACGCGGCTGCACGCGGGTCGTCGGTCCACGTGCCGTTATCGAGGTGTGCTTTGGCTTCGTCGTGCGAGCAGTTCTCGCTCGACATCAGCACGTCGATAGCCGCGGTGCGGATGGCGCCCTCGACCTCCAGCCGTTCGCGGCTTTGCCACCAGTTCTTCGCCCGTGAACCGGGCAGTTCGCCGGTGAGTTTCTCGACCGAGTCGTCGATGTTCGCGCCCGCGGATTCGCGGGCCTGATAGGTCGCCTCCTCGGGCACGCCGAAGCGCTGGGCCGAGGTGGCGTAGTCGTCCTCGTCGCCGCCGTCGATTGGGCCGTTAGTCTTCGTCGTGTACAGGTGGAGGGCACCGACTGCACCGCCGGCCAGTCCGAGGAACAGGACGGTTCCGGTGTTGGTCAGGATGCCCGTGACGTAGGGGCGAAGCGGTTCGAGTGAGAGCGGGAGGAACGCGAGGGCGGCGGCCGCGAGGAACGAGGCCGTCCCGATTCCGTACAGAAGCTGCCGCCGTCTCGCGGCGTCGTCGAGGAGAGGGACGTTCATTCGTCACCCTCCAGTCGCTGATGGATACGTCTGATTGCGTCGCGTGCGGTGTTCGTGCGCGTCTCGTCCGCCGGCTGCGACCCGTAGCGAACGTCTTGGAACGCGTCGGTCAGCTGTTGGACGGCGCTCGTCGGGAACCCGTGTTCGACCGCGGCGCGGGCGTACTCGCCCGGGGTCCGGGAGGGTCGCCGCGTGAGCGGCACCTTCTCGACCATGTGTTCCCACGCGTCCTCGATGCTGAGAGGTGACGGTTCGTGCGCACCGGGGTCGGTGAACGCGTCCGCGCTGGCACCGCGGCCGCGCGGGTCGTCCGGCGTCCCGTTGCTGCGGCTGAGCCAGTTACGCGAACTGACGCCGCTCGTGAGCGCGGAGAGGCCGCCGGTGAGCGAGCCGAGCCCGCTGCCGAGGCCGCCGAGGCCACGGGGAATCGCGAGGAGGCCCTTGCCCATCGCCTTCGGGACGCCGACGAACAGCGCGCCGCCGGCCGTACCGAGGCCGCTCGCGAGGCCGCCGAGGCCGCTGAACGCGCCGTTGACGCCCCGACCGATGCCGTCTAGCAGGCTCGGTGCCGACGCGGACGCGCCGACGAGGAACGCCATCGTGCTCTGGGGAATCGTCAGGAACGAGGCGCGGACGTGTAGCGGTGGCAGTCCGGGGAGGTTCACTACCCAGCCGTCGAAGTCGGGGGTCTCGCGTCGCTCGACTTCGCCGACGAAGACGAGGAGCGAGCCGACCACGGCGGCCAGCACGAGCATCAGGAAGAACGTGCCGATGATGCCGACGACGTCGACGCCACTGCCCCGATTGGGGCTGGAGGCACCGGCAGGCGCGTCTTGCCGTTCGGTCGTCGTGGTCGTCGTCGTGGTAGTCGTAGTCGTCTCGTCCGACCCACCGCCGGTATCACCGCTCGTGGTGGTCGGCGCGTCCGTCGCCGTCGGCTGTACGTCGGTAGTTCCGGGGACCGCCGGTCCGCCGTCTCCGGGGCCGCTGTCCCCGACCGCACCAGGATAGGTGCCGAACCCAGACGCAGGGAAGAGGGAGGCAGCAAGGATGACCGTCAGGACGGAGACGACGGCGACGGCCGCGCGACTCAGATCGTATCCCACAACTCTTCTACTTGTCTACCGGGTTAAATATATTCTCATTATCTGATTGTTTCTCGTGGTGAATATTACTCGGCCTCGATGTGCAAGCTTGCCGATGGTGCTGTCCAGTAGTCCGCGGGTATTTCTGTGTACTAGCCGCTGAGTCGGCCACTTTTCCGAAACCGCGTGTCGCTCTCGTGTCGACACGTGAACTATACGAGGTTTGGTCCGGCCCCCGACCGGTCGGAAAGGTTTTACTTTCCGCGAAGAAAGCATCGACAGAATGGAACGCGATTCAGCCCTCACCTCGCGCATCCTGCTGATGCTCGCGCTGATACTCGCCGTGGACGTCGTACTGGTCGCCGCGGGCGCGTACCTCCTCGCGCCGTGGCTCGCCTACCCACAGGCGGTCGTCGCGGGCGCGCTCGGTGTCGAGGGCGCGTCGCCGCTCGCCTGGGGCGCTGCCGTCGTCCTGCCCGTCCTCGTGGTGTTCGTCTGGGCGCAACTGCGCTACAGTCGCTACGAGCTGCTGGCAGAGGTCGACGCGAAGACGGTCGACGCGGACAGCCACCCGGAACTCGTCGGCCGGGTCCAGCGTCTCGCCACGCAGGCCAGCATGCAGACGCCGACCGTCGCCGTCGCCGACACCGACGTGCCCAACAGTTTCGCCGTCGGCGGCCTAACGAACGCGACTATCGTCGTCAGCGAGGGACTGCTCGACCGCCTCGACACCGACGAACTCGACGCCGTCCTCGGCCACGAACTGGCCCACGTCCGCAACCGCGACGCGACCGTGATGACGCTCGCGTCGTTCGTCCCCGCAGTCATCAGCGACGACTTCGACTTGTTCGGCTCTCGGTCGTTCGGCTACCTGTTCTGGGGCGGCGTCCTGTTCGCGCTCTACCTGCTGAGTTCCGCGTTCATCGACGCGACCCCGTTCACGCTCGGCTACACCGTCTCGTTCGCCGGGATGCTCGTCATCTCGGTCGTCCTCGGCGGCATCCTGCTGGGCGCCATCGGCGCGCTGTTGCTCAGCCTCAGTCAGCACCTCTCCCGATACCGAGAGTACGTCGCCGACCGCTCTGGGGCTGTCCTGTCGGGTAACCCGGCGGCGCTCGCCTCCGCGCTCCAGACGCTCGACGAGAGCGCCGCGACGCCGACGCAGGACGCTCGCCACCACTACAAGGGCATCGAGGGCCTCTGTCTGCTCCCCTACGGCTTCGCCGAGCAGGTCGACGAGAATCCCGGGGAGTTCACCGTCGAGACGCGCTCGCACCCGCCGACCGCGAAGCGCATCGAGCGGTTGCAGCAACTCGAGCGCGAGATGGTCTGATTCTGGGGGCGTAGCGGGTCGTTTTCTGGTTGGGTATTCGAGTCGTCACAAACACTCTGGCGCGCGCTGGTGAGCATGTCGAGCGATAGCGAGACTGCGAGGTGTAGTCGCGCGAGGGATGAGGAGCACAGGCCGGAGGCCGAGCACCGCAGTCGGTTGGGGAGGGTGTGGATGCGGTCATCTGCACCAGCATTCGTAGACTGATTGCTCGAACTCTGGATGGAGACGACACCTGCACCGACGTTCTCAGAAACGCTTACACCAGACGTGCACCGGTTTCCCTACACCTATCCCGTCGCCGACCGCACATTCCGAAAATGCACTTCGCGGACACGGACATCGGCGACACGGCGACGACGAAGGGCCGGACCATCACCGAGGCAGACCTCGTGAACTTCGCCGGCGTAAGCGGCGACTTCAACCACCTGCACACCGACGCCGAGGCGATGACCGACTCGGGCTTCGGCGAGCGAATCGCCCACGGCGCGCTCGTCTTCTCGGTCATGACCGGCCTGCTCTGGCAGTCGCGCGACGACGACAGCGGCCTCGTCGCCTTCTACGGCGTCGACGAGTTGCGCTTTCGCGCGCCGACGTTCGTGGGCGATACGGTCCACGTCGAGACGGAAATCGTGGAGAAGCGCGAGAAGGAAGACCACCCAGAGGCGAACGGCGTGGTGGAGTATCTGTCCGAAGTCGTGAACAGCGATGGGGAAACTGTGCTGTCGTGTCGACTACTGGCACTTGTGCGGTAATCGGTGTCTGTTCTCGTTTTGTGGGTGTTCGCTGTCGTCGCTGTTTCTGCTGCGTGTACTGTCGTCGTCACTGCTGTCGGTGTCGAGAAGCAGTTCACGAATCACGACGGTACATGACCGCACCGTCCAGCACCGCAGCCATAGCCTCCCCATCCGATTCGCCCAACTCTCTCCGCTCACGGGTCGTTTCACTCCCCGTTCGCAACGAGGCGACTGCGTCGCCTCGCCCCGTTCGTTTCGCTCATCCACTGTGGAAGCAAGCTTCCACAAGCCGCCGTTCGCAGGCTCACGGCGACCTCGCGCGTCCTCGCGCGCCAGAAGGCCAGTTCGGAATTACGTCGCCAGCAGGTCGACACCACCAGTAATCCCGATGACCTGCCCGGTCACGAACCGCGCCTGTTCGCTGGCGAGGTAGCACACCATCGGGGCCACGTCGTCCTCGCGGCCGAGTTCGCGCATCGGCGTCTTCTGGCGCAGGCGCTCGAACTGCGGGTTGATTTGCTCCAGATTTTCGGGCTCCATCTCGGCGAGGTCTTTCACGACGATGCTCGGTGCGAGGACGTTCGAGGTGACGCCGTCTTTCGCGCCTTCCAGTGCGAGCGTCTTGCCGAAGCCGACGAGCCCGGATTTCGTGGTCGAGTACGAGAGTTGGCCGAAACTGCCCAGCGTACCGGCGACGGAGGCCATCGTGATGACGCGGCCCCAGCCACGTTCGCGCATCGCCGGGAAGATCTCCTTCGTGACGTTGTACGCGCCGGTGAGGTTGAGGTCGATGTCGCGGTCCCACAGGTCGTCCGGGAAGTCCTCGACCCGGGAGACGGCGTCGACGAAGCCGGCGTTGTTGACGAGGACGTCCACACCGCCGGTCTCCTCGCGCACGTCGGCGATGGTCTCGCGAACGTCGTCGCGGTCGGTCAGGTCGCATGTCGCGGCGAGTGCCTGGCCGCCGTTCTCACGAATCTCGTCGACGACGCGCTGTGCCCCGTCGTCGTCCACGTCGAGGACGACGACTTCTGCGCCTTCGCGGGCGAGGTGTCTGGCGTCTTCGCTCCCGAGTCGACCGGCACCGCCGGTCACGAGTGCGGTTCGGTCGGTGAGTCCGAGGTCCATGGCGGCGACGACTCACGGAGTCGACAAGAGTGTGCGGGTCGCGGCCGTGTCTCACGGTTCCGGCAGTTTCGCTTGCGAGGTTCACTCCACGTCGATGACGTCCATCGACTCGTCGAGCGTGAGCGTCCGCGAATCGCCGTTCTCGGCGACGGTCACCGTAATACGAATCGGGTCGACTGAGGTGAACGACACGTCGTACTCTTGGCCGCGCGTGTAGAGTTCCCACGACAGCACGTCGACCGTCTGGCCGTGTTGATGGTAGAACGAGACGATTGCCGGGTGCCAGATGACGTGGACCCAGGTGGGAAAGCGCCAGTGGAGCTTGCACGTCGGGCAGATGTAGTTGCTCATGACGCGTTCTGCTCCGACTGCCTCCCCGGGGTCGTCGAAGGTTTCGAGGGGCGTTCCCGTTTCACCGACGCGTATCTGTAGTTCGGGACTACACGAACAGGTCGGACAGACACCAGCGGCCATCGACTGGACTTGCAGGTTGACGCGGGTCATCCCGGCTTCGAGCAGTTCGACCGGGCCGCGCGCAGCGAGACCAGCGGGTGGCATGGCGAAGTCGGCGAGCTTTCCGGATGGCTCCTCTGCCGGGTAGTGGCCGTCACATTCGGCACACCAGAGTGTCACCTTCTCGTTTTCGTATTCGAGCATCGTCGTCTCTGAGTAACAGACCGAACACGGGAAGTCGACCGCGGTCGGCTCGATTTTCGCGTCGCCGACGGCCGTCCCGGCGAGGACCGACCGGACGACCTGTAACCCGGCTTCGAGGAGTTCGTAGCCGTCGTCGGTCGAGGTGACGAAGTGCCCTTCGAGCTTGCCGAGGTGATAGTTGAAGTTGCCTGAATCTCGGACGCCGACGCGGTCCATCAACTCGGAGTAGCTGACAGGTGCCGAATTCGGCGGGTCGAGCTCTTTCCAGAGCGCCTGGAGAATTCCGAAACGAGTTTCGTTCCCGAGGAGCGAAAACGCTTCCTCTGGGGTGAGCCCCTCGTCGCCCTGACCACTGAACTGCGACATCTGTACCGTGTCGTGTCGGAAGCGTCTTAACTTTTGACTAGTCGACTGCTCTCGTGACTCATACAGCCGCGGGCTGTGGTTTGAACACGCCGTAGTAGACTCTGGCACGGTCCTCATCGGCGTTCCGCCACATCGTACGACAGACGCTTGAAAAGTCTTCTCTTACTACGTGTTCGAACCCGGGTGGCAGCCCGTCGTCCCCGGTCGATTCGACGCGCTCGACGACACTGTGATACCACTCTATGGCTTCGACGGTCGCGTCGAGCCACCGGTCGGCCTCGAAGCCTGCGTCGGCCATCGTCTCGACGAACGTCTCGGGTTGGACGAGCGAGCCGACTGCCCCGTTCTCGGCGAGTGGCATCGGCGCGCGAAGTGGCTCGACCGACCCGGCGAGGACCTCGTGGACCGCCAGTCGGCCGCTCGGACGGAGAACCCGTGCAAGTTCGTCCGCCAGTCGCGCTTTGTACTCGACGTCCGCCGCGAGGTCTTGGAGGAACACCACGTCGAACGTGTCGTCGTCGAACGGCAGGTCGAGCGGATCAGTGTGTCTGAACGAGACGCGGTCGTCGAGGTCGACGAGTCGGGTGAGTTCTTCGGCCGCGCGACAGAACTCCCCGGTGAGGTCGACGCCGACGACGTGACAGCCGAACTCGGTCGCGAGCGTGCGGGCTGCGCCGCCGAGCCCCGACGAGACGTCGAGGACGGTCGTGTCCTCGTCGATGTCAGAGAGTGCGGCGAGTTCGAACGTCGCCTCCTGTCCGCAGACGTGGAGGTCCTCGAACTCCGCGATGTCACTCGGTTCGACACCCGCGTCGACGTCCATCTCGCGTTCGACGGCCCCGAGGACCCGGTCGGTCAATCGGGCTCCGCTGCCGTCTCGGCTGAGGATTTCGTCGTCGCGCATCATGGGGCGATACACCACTGGTTCGTCCGCAGAGAGCGTGCATAGAGAGTCATTGGATTCCACCGAACCGCTATCGCGCAGCAAGTAGTGTCGATGTATAGACCTTCTGAGCACCGCATTACTGTTGTACTTCTGCCATTCCTGTCTTAACCGCGAAGCGGGCCGCTGTGGGCGGTTTGAAACCAAGACAGGAGTACGTTCACGGTCGTGTCATCGACCGTGAACGGGTGCAGTCGTCGGTGGACGTGTCAGCTGCACCAGTACTGACACGCGATGGAGCACACCGACGAGACCTATCGGTGTGCGTCTTACGGACGCACCTCCGTGTCGGCCACGGTGCTGACGACCACCCTGCCCTCGTCTGCAGCCGTCAGTATCGTCACGCTTCGAAGATTCTCCCCAATGGTGGAGAATCCCTAGCCAAGGCTTCTGGGTATATCGACCCGAAGACACTTACCGCAGGCGCGCTCAGACCGGGAGATGACCGACGACGCTGGTGGCTGGTGGGAGAAGTCGTACACGAAGGGACACACACCGTGGGACCTCGGTCGGCCGCAGAAAGCCTGTGCGCGACTCACCGGGACCGGCGCGGTCACCGGCCGTGTGCTCTCGCCCGGTTGTGGCACCGGTATCCACGCCTGTCTGTTCGCAGAACGCGGCTGTGACGTGACCGGCGTCGACATCTCGGAGACGGCTATCGCGCGGGCCAGAGAACGCGCAGCAGCGCGCGACCTCGACGTGACGTTCCACGTCGGCGACGTGACCGACCTCGACCCTACCCTCGGGCCGTTCGACACCGCCGTCGACAGTGGCGCGTTCCACGTGTTCGACCCGCCGGAACGGGCCGAGTACGTCGCGTCCCTCGCCAGCGTCCTCACCGCGGGCGGCGTCGCACACATCCTCGCGTTCGGCGAGGGCGCACCCGAGAACTCGGGACCGCGAGTGGCGTCCCGGGCCACGTTCGAGGAGTCGTTCGCCGGGCCGGCGTGGTCGCTCCGTGAAGTCCGTGAGACGAAGTTCGAGACGCAGCAGGGACCGGTTCCCGGCATCCTCGCCACCGTCGGCCGCACCGCTGCTGAGTGATATATCCGACCGTGGCCGGGTGACCAACCCGGCCGTGGACGAGTGACCCATCCGGCCGTAGCCGAGTGACCCACCCCACCGAGTCGATTCGTCCCGCTGAGGTTGCCGTTCGCTCCAGTAACGACCTTTCGCTGCCGACACCGCGGTGTTTAACTCGAAATCCGCCGATTCTGTGTGTAAGAGTCGTGAATCCCCTCGCCGACGCCAGAGGCACGCTCGTCCTCCACGGGACGGTGTTGCTGGTCGTCTTCGCGGTCGTCTTCAGACAGGGGGGACCGAACACGTGGCTGACGCTGGCCGTCCTCGTCTCCGGCGCGAGCGCGTTCGCCGCGGCGCTGACGGTCGTTCGCGGCCCGCTTCCCGCCGAGTTCGCCCGACCGCTGGCGCTCTACGGCGACCCCGGCCAACCCGTCGGCGTTCCGGCGGCTGGCCCATCCCACGTCGGCGTGTTCTACTCGCTCTTTACGCTTCCCGCGTCGGTCGCACACGAACTCGCCCACGCGCTGGCTGTCGTCGCCACTGGCGGCCGTGTCGAAACGCTCGCGGTCACACCGGGCGGCGACGCCTACATCCGGTACGAACCGAACCCACAGGCGACCGCACGCGACCACGCACTCGTGAAGGCTGCACCCGTCCTCTTGCTCGCTATCGTCGCGCCCGCGTGCTGGCTCGCGCTGTCGAGTTCTGGCCTCGCGACGGTGTGCTGGTGCTACGTCGCGGTGACGTTCCTGTTCTCGGCGCTCCCCGACCAGGTGTACGACTTGTTCGGGTGAGCCACACAGCGGTCGTGTATACGGTACTTCACTTCCCGTTCTGCAATCGGACGTAACGAGCACTCTGCCGGACTTGTCGGACTGTCACCGCTGTGAGTCGCGCAAGATGAGCGGTCCGATAGCGAGCGTCCGCTTCGCCACCGTCGCGATGCGAGCGATGTACGACACGAGCAGCAAGAACGGGAGCAACGAGATGGTGAACGCGAGGCCCGTCACCCACAGGATGTTCGGGACGCCGACCGTCGACCCGAGTATCGTCCCGCTCCCGACGAACGCGAGCATCCCGCCGGTGATGACGAGCGCCGGTACCGCCGCGTAGAGGATGAGTTGCGAGAGGTCGATGAGTGCCCACTGGAAGTACAGCGTCTTGATGTGCTCGCGTGCCGGTCCGAACATCGTGAGGGCGGTTCGCAGTTCCTCGAGCAAGTGGTTCTCCTCGTCGTCGAGCGTATCGGCGTAGTCGTTCGAGAGGCGTTCTACCTGGAATATCTTCCAGCCGTAGTTGAAGTTGAGTGCCGCGAACAGCACGTCGAACTCGCCGAACGTGCCGCCCTCGAGTTGGTCACGGACCTCGTCGGCGTTCTCGGTGAGGCTGTCGGTGAACTCGTCGATTTCGTCGCGAAGTTCGTCGTCGTCGCTCTCCGAGACCGCGTCTCGGAGCGCGTTCGCCCGGCGCTGGGTCGCCGCGATGATGCTCTGTAAGTACGCGGAGGGGTCGGCGGGAACCGGTTCTTCGACGAGTTCTGACGTATACTCACGGACGTTCATCGTGTTACTCATGCGCTCGTGCTGGTCGCCCAGTGGGCCGTTCTCCTGCGAGATGACGAGTTGGGTGATAGTGACGACGAGCGTCGTTCCCGTGATGATGGAACTCAGCATCGTCGAGAAGATGGTCTCGATGGTGTCGCCGGACTGGAGGTCCGACTGGAAGGCCGGATAGAACGTCGTTCCGAGCAGCATGAACGAGATGAAGACGATGGCGGCGAGCACACCCGTGACGAGCAGTCGGTTCGCCTGTAGCAACACCCAGAGTTTCGTGTGGCTCTCGTCTGCGCGTTCCCGCATCGTGTTGGCGGTACTGACGTCGGCGCTGCCTTCCGTCTCTATCTGCGTGTCGCCGTCCGAGTCGGCGTCAACGTCCATCCCGCCCTCGCTCACGCGTCGTCACCCGTGTCGGCTGGTCGCTTGAAGACGAGATACTTCGTCCCGCCGCCGACGTATGTGATGGTTTCGACTAGCTCCCAGCCGTCACGCCCGAGTTCGTTCAGGTCCGTCTTGGGGTCGACTGCCTCCTTCTTCGTCGGTCCTCTTGGAACACGGAGTGTCTCGTACTCCCAGATGTGTCTCGTCTCTGATTCCATGTGCGTCATTCCATCGTCTGCTTAAATAGCCAGTTGCCTGCACCTGCGTGGTCTTGGTAGTTTTCGTGGCTTTCGTCGTCGCCCGACTCGCCTGTGGTCAGGAGTCTGCCGGTCGCTGCTCGCGCAACAACCCCTCCGTTCGTCTCTCGAACTCGTACGACGGGACCACGGCTCTGACGAAGCTCCCGTCCGCTTCGGCGGTGTGTTCGACGAGGCCGTCTTCGACGAGTCGCGGGACGAGTTCGAAGTACAGCCACGAGTAGAGGTGTTCTCGCTTCGACCGGTCGACGCCCGCGAGGTCCGTCTCGTGCTCCCACGCGGCGACGTGCGTGGCCCACACCTCGATGTCTGTCTCCGCACCGTGGTCGACGAACCACGAGAGCGCGTACTGGGTCCGTTCCCGGTCTATCTCCGGAATCTCGGACAGTCGGGGAGTGGGCCCTGTCGCTGTCTTGCGGGTGCCTGCCATTCGAGTACATATCGCACGCCCAGGGGAGTAAAATGGCGGCTTGCAAGCGCCTGTCACTCGGTTATCGGGGTATTTCACCGGTCGAGACCGAAGCCGCCGTATGGACAAGCAAGCGCGCCGAGAGCGCGTCTGGGACGACCTCGAATCGAGCAGCGAGGCGCGGTTTCCCTACCCGCCACACGGGCGTATCCCCAACTTCGCTGGGGCGAGCGACGCGGCCGACCGACTCACGGCGACCGACGAGTGGCAGGCCGCGGACACCGTGAAGGCGAACCCCGACGCGCCACAGCTACCGGTTCGACGCGCCGCCCTTCGCCAGGGCAAGACGCTGTACATGGCGGTCCCGCGACTGCGTGACGAGGAGTGCTTCCTGCGACTCGACCCCGCAGAAATCGACGACTACGACGAGGCGACGACGGTCGGTGGCTCCTCGAAAATCGGCGTCCCGGTCGGCCCCGACGAGATGGAGCCTATCGACCTCGTCGTGAGCGGCAGTGTCGCGGTCACCGAGACCGGCAACCGCATCGGCAAGGGCGAGGGCTACGCCGACCTCGAATTCGCCCTGCTGCGCGAGTTCGGCTTCGTCTCCGACGAGACAGTCGTAGCGACGACGGTCCACGAGAAACAGGTCGTCGACGACGCGGTTTCGACCGGCTCGCACGACGTGCCACTCGACATCGTGGCGACACCCGACCGGCTGTTCCGGCCTCCGTCGCGACCGAAACCGACCGGTATCGACTGGGATCTGCTCGACGACGAACGACGTGCCGAGATTCCCATTCTGGACCGGTTGCAGTAACGACCAGAAACTATGGGGATAATTTTACAGAAAAATACAGAAGATTTATTTCTGATGGGAACGTATCGATAGCTGGCGCGGTGCGCTGAGTACGGGCGGAGATTCCACCAATCGACTCCCCACCACTGCAGGCCGGTGCTGGCAACCGCGCGCTGTCCCCCTTCCCCGTTCCACTCGTCATCAGCGTCTATCCTCCGTTCAATCGACGCCGAACGCGTCGCCGCCGACCCTACTCTAGTTCCGTACCGACCGCAGCAGCGAGTCGCTCGCCGAGCAGGCCACCACGGGCCAATGCCGCAGCGCGGTCGAGTTCGGGCGAGAGGACCCGGTCGTCGTCGAGCGGTGGCGCGATTTCGCGCACTGCTTCGGCGACCGCCCGCGTCCCGGCCCCCGGTTCGAGTGCCTCGTCGACGAAGTCGAGGGCTTGCGTCGCACAGAGCAGTTCGACGCCGACCACGGTCGCGGCGTGGTCGACCGCCGTCGTGGCGTGGTGGGCCGCCTGCGCCGACATGCTGACGTGGTCCTCTTGTCCACCCGAGACGGGCGTGTTGTCGGTGGCGGCGCGCCCGAGCGACCGGCACTCGTTGACCAACGCGGCGGCGGTGTACTGGGCGATCATGTAGCCCGAGCGCAGGCCGCTCTGGGCCGTCAAAAACGGCGGCAGGTGGTCCTCCTGCAGGTTCGGGTTGACGAGGCGGTCGACACGGCGCTCGCAGATGGACGCGAGGTCGGTCATGACTGCAGTGAGGTAGTCGAGCCGATGCGCCAGCGGCGCGCCGTGGAAGTTCCCACCGGAGACGATGGCCGCGCGGTCGGTGCCCGACGCCCGGTCGTCCACGTCGCTCGCGTCGAAGACGAGCGGGTTGTCGGTCGCGCTGTTCAACTCGATTTCGACGGCTTCGCGGACGTGCGCCACCGCGTCGCGGACCGCGCCGTGGGCCTGCGGCAGGCAGCGAATTGCGTAGGCGTCCTGCACCCGGTCGCAGTTCCGGTGGGACTCGACGATTTCGGAGTCTGCACACAGTTTCCGGACGTTTCGCGCGCTGGCGGCCTGCCCCGGGTGCGGCCGAACCTCGTGAATCGCGGGCGTACAACTCGCGGTCGTGCCCATCGTCACCTCGGTCGTGAGCGCGCCGGCGGCGTCGGCGGCCTGCACGAGGTTCTCGGCGTCGACCACGGCGAGCGCGGCCTTTCCGACCGTCAACTGCGTCCCGTTGATGAGTGCGAGGCCCTCCTTCGGCGCGAGCGAGAGCGGGTCGAGGTCGACCATCGCCAGCGCATCCGCGCCGTCGTACCGCTCGCCCTGATAGTCGGCTTCGCCCTCGCCGAGGAGGACGAGCGCCATGTGCGCCAGCGGCGCGAGGTCGCCGCTCGCGCCGAGGCTGCCGCGCGAGCGAACGACCGGATGGACGCCCTCGTTCAGCAGCGTCACGAGGTGGTCGACGAGTTCTTCGCGGACGCCAGAATAGCCCTTCACGAGCGCGTTGATTCGCGTGAGGAGCATCGCGCGGACCTCTTCTTCGGTACACTCACGGCCGGAACCCGCGGAGTGGCTCCGGATGAGGTTCGTCTGTAACTCCTCGATTTTCTCGCGCGGAATGCGCTCGTTGACGAGTTCGCCGAACCCGGTGTTCAGCCCGTAGACGGCCTCGCCGGACTCGACCACGTCGACGACGCGTTCGCGGGCCTCGCGGACGCGCTCGCGGGCCGATTCGGGGACTTCGACCGTCACGCCGTCGCGGACGGCCGCGGCAACGTCTTCCGGCGTGAGGGATTCGCCGTCGAGTGAGACGGTCGTCATCGTCGGCGTACCTCGTCGGTGTGGATGGAGGATGTGGCTGTTTCGTTCATGCAATAGCGTCCTCGGAGAGAACGCTTTGGCCTTTCGCCTTGCCCGGAATCGGCTTCAGACTGTCGGGTGTGGGTGTGTTCCACACACCGTCGGCGCCGGGTTATCGTGGTGTGTCGCATACCTCCAATTGCGATGGTGAACGCAGCAATCGTAATCCTTGCAGGAATCGAGTCCGGAACCGACCTCGGCAGACTCGTCAACGGGCTGGAGACGGCGAAAGAGTTCTCCGAACACCCCGACGACGAGGTCGAACTCCTCTTCGACGGTGCCGGGACTCGGTGGATACCCGAACTGGAGGACCCGACGCACGACTTCCACGACCTGTACACGGCAGTGAAGGACGAGGCCACGGCCTGTCCCTTCTGCGCGACCGCCTTCGGCGTCGCCGACGAGGTCGAAACGGCCTGTGTCAGGACCCCGGACGAGTACGACGGGCACCGCAGTATCCGGACGCTCGTGGCTGAGGGCTACGAGGTCTTGACCTTCTGACGCGTCGATGTAGGGGCGTCGTGGTGCCGACCGGTCGTGGACGAGGGATGGACGATGTTCGGGAGCCCGGAACCCTTAGGCCTGCGACTGCCTACGTCCCGGCAGCGCATGTCGAGCGACGACGCGGCCGCCACGACTGAGGACGTGTTCGAGGTGTTGAGCAGCGAGTTGCGACTGTCGGTACTGCGGGAACTGGCTGCTGCCGAGCGCGAGGGGCAGCCAGTTCTCTCGTTCTCCGAACTGTACGACCGGGTCGACGCCGAGGGGACGCCGCAGTTCTCTTACCACCTCTCGCGACTCGCGGGACACTTCGTCTGGAAGACCGACGAGGGCTACCGACTCGCACCCGCCGGTGACCGAGTGGTCCGCGCCGTCGTCTCCGGCGCGTACGAGGGGAACCCGACGTTCGAGCCGACGACCATCGAGGGGCACTGTCCGGCGTGTCCGTCGACGACGCTCGACGCGGCACTCGACGACGGACTGCTCGTCGTCTCCTGTGCCGACTGCGAGATGCAGGTAGTCTCGTACGACCTGCCGCCGGGGCAGGCGCTCGACCGGGACTCCGAGACAGTGCTGTACGAGTGTGACCGCCGCGTCCGACACGAGTACGCGATGGCGCTCGACGGCATCTGTAGCGGCTGTGGCGGGGAGATGGAGATTCGGGTCGAGCGGACCGAGGAGACGCCGGTGCCGACGCATATGGCTATCTCGCACTGTACGGTCTGTGACTTGCAAGTGTTCGCACCCGTCGAAACGCGACTCCTGTACCACCCCGCCGTCGTCTCGCTGTACTGGCGACATGGGGTCGACGCCACCGCGATTCCTCTGTGGTCGCTCTGGGCCACGCTGGAACCGTGGGAGACGACCGTCGAGTCGCTGGACCCGTTCGAAGCTGCAGTCCGCGTCGTCGTGGAAGACGACTCGTTGACGGTCCACCTCGACGCCCATCTCGAGGTGACTGTCGACGCAGACCGGACAGAATTTTGACTAAAACGCAGTATAGTTATGAATTTGTTAAATTATAATATTTTTGATAACTTTTATCTCCTCCTGTGGCGCTATCCTCGGATATGGCTGCGATAGCGACCGAGAACCTCACGAAGCGATACGGCGACGACGTACTCGCCGTCGACGGGGTCGACCTCACGGTCCGCGAGGGCGAGGTGTTCGGCTTCCTCGGCCCGAACGGAGCGGGGAAGTCGACGACCATCGACGTGCTCATGGACTACGTCCGCCCGACTGCGGGCACCGCGACGGTGCTGGGCTACGACGCCCAGACCGAGACCGAACAGGTCCACGAGCGCGTGGGCATCCTTCCCGACGGCTACGGCCTGTACGACCGCCTGAGCGGGCGCAAACATCTGGAGTTCGCCATCGACCTAAAAGACGCTGCGGACGACCCCGACGACCTGCTGTCGCGGGTCGCGCTCGCTCCCGAGGCCGCAGCGCGGCCGGTCGGCGGCTACTCGAAGGGGATGACCCAGCGACTCGCACTGGCGCTGGCGCTCGTCGGCGACCCCGCCTTGCTCGTGCTGGACGAACCGTCGTCGGGGCTCGACCCGAACGGGGTTCGACTGGTGCGTGATATCGCCCGGGAACACGCCACAGACGGTGGCACCGTCTTCTTCTCCAGTCACATCCTGCCACAGGTCGAGGCCGTCTGCGACCGGGTCGGTATCCTGAATCGGGGGCGACTCGTCGCCGTCGACACCATCGACGGCCTGCGCGAGACGCTCGAAACCGGTTCGACCATCAGCGTCACGCTCGACGCGATTCCGGCGAACCTCGACCTCGAATCGATTGCCGGCGTCTCGACCGTGACGACCCGAAACCGGACCGTCGAGGTGAACTGCCAAACGCCGGAGGCCAAACTCGCGGTCCTCGACGCGGTACGCGAGGCCGGTGCGACGGTGCAGGACTTCGGTACCACCGAGGCGTCGCTCGAAGAACTGTTCACGACCTACACTGGCGACGACGCCCCGACCGACGCCGTCGCGGCGGAGGGCCGGTGATGTCGATGCGCACCGTCACCATCGCCCGGAAAGAGGTCGTGGATTCGGTCCGCTCGCGGGCACTGTGGAGCATCGTCGCGCTCGTCGCCGCCGTCACCTCGCTCGCGGTCGGGGCGTTGCAGTTCGTGCCCGGCGTCGAGACCGACGTGTTCGCGGGCATCGGCGGCGCGACGGAGTTCGCAGGCATCCTCGTCCCTATCTGCTCGCTGGTCGCGGCGTATCTTGCCATCGCGGGCGAACGCGAGTCGGGCAGCGTGAAGGTGTTGCTGGGCTTTCCGCCCTCCCGGCGCGAGGTCCTCGCGGGCAAATTCCTCGGCCGGAGTGCCGTCGTCGTCCTCGGACTGGTCGCAGGCTACGCCGTCTCCGGCGTCGTCGCACTACTCGCGTTCGGAACGCTCCCGGTCGTCGCCTTCGCGCTGACGATGGCACTCACGGCCGTCCTCGGCGTCGTTTTCGTCGCTATCGCGGTCGGCATCTCGGCGAGTTGCGCGACACGCTCGCGGGCGATGACGATTTCTGTCGCGGCGTATCTCGCCCTAACACTGTTCTGGGACATCGTCCCACAGGGACTGTACATGCTGGTCCAGGGCGGACCACCGAGCGGACAGGTACCGGGCTGGTTCGTCCTCGTCCAGAGCCTGAGTCCCTCGGGGGCGTACGGCTCGCTCGTCACCGTCGTCCTGAGTGGTGCGGCCGGGACGCCCGGTCTCGGTGCGCTCGTCGCCGGTCCCGCACCGGTGTACCTCGAACCGTGGTTCCTGCTCGGGTTGCTGGTCGTCTGGACGGTCGTCCCGCTGGCGGTCGGCTACCGACGGTTCGAGCGCGCAGATCTATCCTGAGTCGCCGCTGGTGTCTCGGGACCACCGACGCCGCCGTCGCCGACCAGTTATCCGGAACTCGGCTGTCCCCGCCCCCGTGTGTCCGTCCGACTCTCCCCATCGAGCGGGTCCTCTATATCGCCCATCACGGTCTCCAGCGCGTCGGTCGCCGTGAGCAAGCCGACGACTTCGCCGTCGGCCAGCACCAGCGCGAGTTCCTGGCGCTCGGCCTGGAAGCGGTCGACAGCGTCACTTATGGTCGTGTCCGCCGAGATGGTCATCGGCGGCGCGGCGATTTCTGCGAAGGTCGTCTCACCGGACTTCAGCGCGTCCATCTGTTCGACGACGCTCGGCACGTAGACGATTCCTTCGAACTCGTCCGCCGTCTCGCCGACGAGCGGGTAGCGAGTGTGTTGCGTCTCCGCGACACGTTGTAGGTTCTCCGCGGCCGAAACCTCGGTCGAGAGGAATACGATATCCGACTCGTCGACCATCACCTCTTGCACTTCGGTCGTCCCGGCCTCCAGCGCTCGCAACACTTCGTCGTGGCGCTCGCCGGAAATCTCACCGCGCTCAAGCAGGGAACTCAGTCGGTTGCGAAGCTGTGCCCGCGACTCGATGACGTCCTCTTCGGTTTCGAGCCACGCACCGGTCATCTCGACGCCGAACAGTCGGAGCGTCCACTTGGCGACGTAGTCGCCGAGCGTGATGAGCGGCGAGATGGCCATGTAGAACCAGTACAGCGGCGTGGCTCCGTACCGGCAGACGAACCGCGACCGCTCGACGCCGAGGTAGGTCGGCGTCTGTTCCCCGTGGGTGAGGTGGATGAGGTTGATGATGAAGTACGAGATGAGCGCGCCAGCCCCGATGGTCGCCAGCGTCGTGCCAGCGAACAGCGGCTCGAACAGGGCTGCGAGCGCCGGTTCGGCGACGATACCGACGGCGATACTCGACGCCGTAATCCCGACCTGACAGGTGGTCAGGTACAGTTCGAGTTCCTGGGTCATCTCCCACGCGCGTTCGAGTTTGGGGTTCCCGTCGACGAATTCGTCTTCCGTGAACTGTCGCGCACGAGTCAGCGCGAACTCGATAGCGACGAAAAAGCCGTTCGCGAGGATGAGCAAGACACCGGCGAGGAGGCGAAGACCGATCTCGGCTGTGTTCATCGATTGTCAGTACGTCGCACTTTTCGCTCCAGGCTATAGAACCCTGTGATTGTCCGGGGATATTTATACTGATTTCCCAAGACGACCATAATTTCTTTCTCAGCTACCGTTCTGACATCGTATTGTGGGCACTGTTATTGCGGTCGGTCGGAAAACGTCGTGACGACTAGCGATGCGAGACCTCGATACGCTCGACAAGCGGATTCTGTACACGCTGCAGGAAGCGGCACGACACACGTCGTCGAACGACATCGCGGCGTCGCTCGACGTGTCCGCGAGCACCGTCCGAAACCGAATTCGGCAACTGGAATCTGAGGGCGTGATTCGAGGGTACCACGCCGACGTGGATTACGAGGGCGCGGGCTACCAGTTGTTCACCCTCATCGTCTGTACCGCGCCGATTCCCGAACGTGAAGAACTCGCCGCGGCGGCCGCTGACGTTCCGGGCGTCGTCGAGGTGCAGGAGGTGATGACTGGTGAGTCGAACGTCCTCGTCCGAGCTATCGGGGTCGACGGCGACGACCTCAGTCGAATCGGCGAAGAGCTGGACGAACTCGGGCTTCGCGTCTCTGACGAAGACCTGATACGGAACGTCCATCGGCGACCGTTTTCGCGGTTCGGGGAAGACGCGGAGGAGTGACCGTCGCTGTTCCTCGTCGGGACAGGCTATCGACGTTCTGCCGCACTGACCCTCTTCGCTCGCGTTTCCACGACGTACTGCATCGCGGGGACGATGGCGAGCAGGTAGACGACCCACCGACTCATGGCGACGGCGGGGCCGAGGTCGAACGTCGAGGCGTCGAACAGCAGTGACGAGGCCGCGCCCGCGAGGACGACCCAGCCGACCAGCCACGTCATCGCGCGTTCTCGCCCGGCCGCGTCGAACCGTCGGTCGGCGGCGGCCGCGAGCGCACAACAGAAGACCGTCGCAGAGGCCTGCTCGAACAGCGGACCGGCCGGAGCGACGAGTCGTAGCGCCGAGAACAGGGGCATCGCGAACAAGAGGAGGACAGCGATGACCACGGCGTCTGCCAGCGGTCCATCTCCGCCGGGAACGATGGCGTCCGCCAGTGTCGGGTCGTTCCGGCCGTCGTCCGTCTCGGTCCCGAACGACCCGGCGAGCGCGACGACCGCTCCCACCGCGATGGCGAGGAGGACAAACAGGCGCAAGCCGTCGGCGCCAGTCGCGACGAGCCACAGGCCGAACACGACCGCGATGCTGCCCATCGGTGCCACTCTCCCGGTCGGCCCACGACCGAGCGAGACCCGTCGGAGTGTCTCGAAGGAGGTCCACAGGAATCGGCCGAACCACCCCGGAGCACGGACGACGAGCACGCGCGTCACCGCGAGGCCGGTGACGAACGCGGGCCACAGTAACTGGCCGCCGGCCACGGTCCACGCGAGTATCGAGAGGCCGACGACGAACGCGCCGAACACCCGCCAGTCCGGTGGGAGGGGACCGTCACCGTCGATTCGGTCCGCGACGGCGAGGACGACGACGAGCGCGCCGAAGGTGACGGCGAAGTCGGCGGTGCCGATGGCCGCCCGGGCCACGAGTGCGGTGACCATCGAAGTAGTCACTGCCGTCGCCTCGGCGTCGAGTTCGAGCGCCAGCAACCCGCCTTCGACCAGACAGAGACCGACGAACGTCACCCCGAGGAGATTCGGGGCGACCGCTCGAAGCAGGTCGAGTGGTTCGTCGCTGTCGTCCGACGCCGCTCGGGTCGTCGCCCGGTGTGACATCGTCCACCTGTTCTAAACAATCAGACAAGTCAGTTTCGTCGTGTGGTCGTGGCTGAAAAATACCAGTCGCCAGTTGCGTGACGTTACTTCGCCTTCGCACTCGTCGCCCGGTTCAGGAAGTACACACCGACGGCACCGAACACGAGGTCCAGCACGAGCAGGACCGCGACGGCGGGTAGCAGCGAGTCCCACGCCCAGCCTTCGACCACGAGCGTCCGGACCGCGTCGACGCCGTAGGTGATGGGGTTGAGGTCGGCGACGGTCTGGAGCCAGCCGGGCATCGACTCGGTCGGCAGGAACGCGCTGGAGACGAACAGCAGCGGGAAGACGAGCAGGTTCGTCATCACGATGGTCGACTCCGTGTTCTGCGTGACGATGGCGACGACGTTCGAGAACGCCGTGAACCACAGCGAGAACAGCATGGCGACGGCGATGATGACCGGCACGCTCGCCAGCCCGCCCGCGTACTCCGCGCCCAGCAACCAGCCGAGCGCCATGATGATGACGACCTGAATCCCGATGCGGAACAGTTCCGAGAGGGTCTTGCCGAGGAACACCGCGCCGCGGTGCATCGGCGAGACGAGCACTTTCGTGTACAGCCCGCGCTCCATGTCGTTCACCAGCCCGATACCCGAGGCCGCAGCCGAGATGATGGCGACCTGGATGACGATTGCGGGCACGAGGTAGGTGATGTAGTCCAGCCCGCCCGCACCACCGCGGCCGCTGAGTGCGCCCTCGACGACGCCACCGAACACCTGCGAGAACAGCAGGAGGAAGATGACTGGCTGGACGACGGAGCCGACCACGACGAACGGGTTGCGCACGGCCTTGAGGTTCCAGCGCTTGAAGTTCACCCACACGTCGCGGGCGAAGCCGTTACCGGCCGGGACGTGCGTTTCGGGCGTCGAGACGGCTTCACCGGAGACGGCGTCTGCTCCCGCGTCGTGGGTCGCTTCGGTGCTCATCGGCGCACCTCGCTGTCGCTGTCACCACTGTTCGCGGCTTCGCCGCTCGCAATTTCGAGGTTATTCGCTCCGCTCAGGACCTCGCTTCCACCGTCAGCGAGCGCCGCCATCGGCTCGCTCTCGACGTGCTCGCCGGTGATGGCGAGGAACACGTCGTCGAGCGTCGGCGAGCGAACCTCGAACGCGGTCACCAGCACGTCGGCGTCACGGAGCGCGAGCAGCAGGTCGGTGGCGATCTCGCGGGCTTGGCGCGAGGTGACGGCCAGTCCGGTTTCGGTCCGTTCGAGTTGGTCGTCGCTGTTGAGGACGGGTGCGATGGCCGCCTCGGCGCGGTCGAGCGTCGCTTCGTCGGGCGTTTCGAGGACGAGGTCGAGCACGTCACCGCCGACGCGAGCCTTCAGTTCCGCAGGTGTCCCGACGGCGACGATTTCGCCGTCGTCGATGACCGCGATGCGGTCGCAAAGCTGGTCGGCTTCCTCCAGATACTGCGTCGTGAGGAACACCGTCGTGCCCTCGTCGTTCAGCTTGCGGAAGTAGTCCCAGAGGCGGTTTCGCGCCGAGGGGTCCAGCCCGGTCGTCGGTTCGTCTAAGAAGACGAGCGGCGGGCGGTGGACGAGTGCCGTCACTGCGTCCAGACGCTTCTGCATCCCGCCGGAGAACGTCTTGGCCTGCTTGTCGGCCACGTCGACGAGGTCTGCCAGTTCGAGCAGGTCGTCGATGCGTTCGGCTCGCTCGGCTTTCGGGACGCCGTAGGCTTCGCAGGCGAAGCGGATGTTCTCCCGAGCGGTGAGTTCCTCATCGACGCTGGTCTCTTGGGCCATGTAGCCGATGGTCCGGCGAACCGACTTCGCGTCAGCCACGGCGTCGAAGCCGTTGACCCGAATCTCGCCTGCGGTCGGCGAGAGCAAGGTAGAGAGCAGCGTGATGGTCGTCGTCTTCCCGGCCCCGTTCGGCCCGAGGAAGCCGAAGAACTCGCCCTCGGCGATTTCGAGGTCGACCCCGCGGACGGCTTCGGTGCCGTCGGCGTAGGTCAGCGTGAGGCCGCGTGTCTCGATGGCGTGTCGTGTGGTGGACATGGTGGGTGTATGACTGCCCGGTCGACGGCGAGTGCATGTCGCTGCGGAGCGGCCGGCTATCGCCGTGTGAGAAAGTCGGAGGACTAGACGCATGCAAGTGATATGAAACTAGCGTGAGACGTGCTGTGTCGGCGGTTGGTCGTCGTTCGCGTCGACGCCGGACCTCCCCCAGTAAACGCATGAACGACAGCAGCATTACCGCGATTTACGGCCTTATCGCCATCGCTACCGGTCTCTCTACGTGGCGTAACCCTCGACTGCAGGGAGCGAGAGACGTCAAAGCCATCGAGTCGGAAGAAGTCGGTTCCGGTGAGCGATGGGGTGCCTACCTCATCGGTGGCGTCTTCGTGTTGTTTGGCCTCGCGCTCCTGTATCTCGCTTTCTGACGCCCACCGCGTCACTCCTCACTCGATTCGTTCGCGTACTCGTCGGCCACCACGCGCCCGATGACGACCCAGTGCAGCTTCGTCTCACCACTCGGATGTGGCTCGCGCATCACGTGGTAGAGGTAGGCGTCGGGCGAGTCCGGGCGATTGCGCTTCACGACTTCGGTGTAGCCGGGCCGTTCTTGGACGTGGAGAATTTCCTCGTCGCCCTGCGGGACGATGGATGTCGGCGACTCGTGGTGGGCATTCAGCAGTTCGTGGGCGTAGAGGATGGCCTCGCGGACGATGTGTGGGCTGTCGGCGTGGGCGTCGAGTGCGGCCACGATGTCGTCGGGCAGGTCGACCGGTGGCTGCGGATTGCTCGCACCGGGTCGTCCCGACTCGGCCTCGTCGGCTGGCATAGCTGACAGTACGCGGTCTGTCGGCTAATCGTCGCTGGTGGGGTACCAGCAAGGAACCGCAATCTGGTTAAAAGGGGGCGCACGTGCAAGGCGTGCGCTCTCGGTGCGTCCCTGCGAACCGGCGCACACAGCGATGTCTGACTCCACCTCTCCAGATGCCCAGTCGCTCGACTCGAAGTCACTTCTCGACGCAACCGTTCGAACGCTCGTGCGAGAACCGGTCAAAGACGCCGTCCACGAGGCACTCGACGAACGGACAGCGACCGCCTCGACGGAAGACGAGACGACGGACGCCGACGAAACGACGGCAGATTCGTCGTCCCGTGGCCGGTCGCTGAAGAAACTCGGACTCGGTCTCGGCACCATCGCGGGTGGGTCGTACCTCGCCCGCCGTCGACGCCGGAACGCGGAGGACGGGGACGAGACGGCAGCGCAGGCCGAAGAAGCACCGGACGACTCGGAACCTGTGCAGGAGGAGTTCACGGTTTCGACGATGGACGACGCAGACGGAACGGTGGACGAGCAGGACACGACCACTGACTCCTCGGGCGGTCGTTCACTCGGTCAGAAACTGGTGCTCGGACTCGGTGCACTCGTGGCTGCGGTCGTCGTCGCTCGTCGTCGCGGTGACGAAGAACAAGCGATGGACGCCGCCTCGACCAGTTCGCAGACGGACGAATCCACGAGCGAGGACGCAGACGCCATCGAATCGGACGCAGACACCGAAGACACCGCAGACTCGGTCGACGCCGAAGACGCTACGGAGGACCGCGAAGCAGCGGAGACAGGGGCCGACAGCGGAGCGACGCAGGCGACCGCAGACGACGACTGAGACAGTACCGGCCCGGTCCGGGGAGTACCGGTCTACACCATCTCCGAGAACAGCGCGTTCGAAATCAACGTCTGATGCCCACGCCGGAGGCGCTCTGACAGCGCCTGGTGCGACACTTCGTGACTGCCTGCGAGGTCGGTGAGGTCGATCTGTCGGGGAACCTCGTAGTAGCCGGCGGCGTGTGCCTCGACCATCGTCTGGTACTGTTCGCGTGTCAGGCCGAACAGGCCACGGTGGAACGAGTCGGACAGTTCGGAGAGGCGGCGGATGCTGACGTCCAGGCCGTTCGCCTCGCAGAGGTCGTACGTCGCAGATACGGATTCGCGGCAGGGAAAGAGGAGCCGAAACCGCCAGAGGCCGTCTTTCGCGACCGCGTCGACGATGGTCGCGCCCTCTTCGAGGAGGACGTAGGCTGCGATACGTGCGCTCGCCGTCCACTCCACGTCGAACAGGTAGCCGTCGTCTAGTTCGGAGAGGACCGTCGTGTCGGTCGTACTCGCGTCGGCCTCGATGACCGCTGGAAGCTGGTCTGTCTCGTCGTTCTTGGCCCAGAGGAACGGCATCACCCGGTCGCTGCCATGTGAGACGAACCTGACCAACTCGAACGTCGTCTCCGGAAGCCTGCACATCGTCTCTGCCAATGCGAACTGCTCTGCAGGCAACGTGGCTTCGATGATGGTACTCATTGACCGGTACAGACTGAGGGTCTGACTGTTAATACTCTCCCAAAATATAGAAAATTTGCCACTGCACTGCAGGCTCCAATCATTCGGTTACCCGAGAAAATTATCGATTTCGTAGCATTACTCGCTCCGGTTGATGCGACGGTCAGCAGAGCACGCAGTACATGCAGTGCAGGCGGTGCAGACAGCACAGACAGTACAGACAGTACAGGTAGCACAGACAGTGGTCGACTTCGGCCGACTCCGGGTCGCGGCGTCGGTTACACGCCTTCGACGAGTCGCTCTAGCTGTTCCGGCGGTACCGCACCGCGGGCCACGTAGCCCTCGTAGGTGAACGTCGGAACGCCCGTGATGCCGTTTCGGCGGGCTACGTCGAACTCCTCGCGGAGGTGGTCGTGCAGGGTGTCGTCGTCGAGCGCCGACCGAATCTCGTCGCCATCGATGCCCACGCTCTCGGCGAGGTCGACCAGTACGTCCTCGTCGCCGATATCCCGGTTCTCCTGCCAGAGCGCCTCGAAGACCGCCACGTCGAAGTCGAGCCACTGTTCGTAGGGGTAGTGCTGCTTGGCGTAGAGCGAGGCGACCTGCGCCGGGAACGAGTCGACGTCGGTCGCGAGGTCGAGGTTCATCTCTACGCCGTACTTCTCCTGCAGTCGGCGCACGCCCTGTTTCGCCTGTTCGTAGTAGGCGTCGTCCTTCCCGTCGTCGACGGACAGGTCGAGTGACCCGTCGGGACGGCGCTTCTGTGCGCGGAGGTCGAACGGTCGCCAGTCGATTTCGAGGTCGCCATCTCGCGTGTCCTGATACGTCGAGAGTGCGTGTCGCCCGAGGAAGCAGAACGGGCAGACGTAGTCGGAGTAGACGGTAATGGTGTCCTCGGTGTGCTGCTGGCTCATGGTCCACGTTCGGACCCTCGGATAGAAAAGTCGGATGTATTGCTGCATCCACCACGCACAACCACGTGGTCGTCTGACTGCGTATTCCCCAACTCGGCCACATCCATTCATTAGTGATGGCGGACTCGGCCATATCCATTCATTAGTGATGACAGCTAACGTGCCTCGCATGGACGGGCCCGAAACGAGTGCGACGTCACGACCGCTGGCCGGAATCGCTGTCGTCGGCTGCAGTGTCGCCTTTGCGGGCCTCGGGCTCGTCGACCTGTTCGTCTTCTCTCTAGACCAGATAACGAACTGGTTCAATCTCGTGTACGAGGTGTTCATCAACGCTGGACTCGCGGGTGGTGCAGCCGTCCTCGGGTACCAGACACTGACCGGCGAGTTGACCGACGACGATGTCGTCCTCGCGGCGAAGTGGTTCTTCGGCGGAATCGCATTCCTCTGGGCGCTCGTCCTCTGGTCGAACGTCGACAACCTTCTCGCCGGAACGTCGATTTTATCCTACGCCAGTAGCTTCGTCGTCCTCGGCGGCCTCGGTGGCCTCGGCGGTATCCTCGCCGGGCGGAACCGCGCACAGGCACAGCAGAACCGGCGACTGCTGGCCGAAGTTCGCGAGAAGCGCCAGACCCTCCAGTTCATCAACCGACTGCTCCGCCACGACGGGATGAACGGTCTGAACGTCATCGACGCCCGCGCGAAGTTCCTCCAATCGTCGATTGCGGACGAGGCGGACCGCCAGCACCTCGAAGTCATCAGTCGTCGCTGTGGACAACTGCAGGAACTGAACGAATCTGCTCGTGTGTTCGCCAGCGCACTCGACGAGATGGAGATGGAGCGCGTGAATCTCGAAGACCTTGTCGAGGCTGAAGTCGCGTCGTTCCGCGACCAGTACCCGGACGTGGAGGTGTCCGTCGACATCGAATCCGACGTCGAGGTCCGTGGCGGCGACTTCCTCTCGTCTGCGCTCTGGAACGTCCTCGAGAACGCGGTCGAACACAACGACACCGACAAACCCGCAGTCTGGGTGAAAGTCCGCGAACAGGACGGCGTCGGAGTCGGCCGTGTCGTCGACAACGGACCGGGTATCCCCGACGAGCAGAAAGAGGAGATTCTCGAAACGCCGACGGCCGACGAGGGCAGCAGCACCGGTGGATTCGGCCTCTACCTCGTCAACACGGTCGTCGAGGGCTACGACGGCTCGGTGTCCATCTCGGACAACGACCCACGCGGAAGTGTCGTCACGTTCGAACTCCCGAAGGCAGCGTAGTTCTCTCACCGCAGTCGATGCTGAACACCACTGAGTGAGCGGTGCGACCGCGTCTCGACCGCCTGATTATTTACACACTTTCGAGTAAACTATCCCGTACAGTTATGTGCCCGGAGGTCGTTACTCCTCCCAATGACGCTCCACACAGTCCTGCTCGCGCTCGGACAGGGCGATACAGACCGAATCGACTCGCTGACCGAGACCGTCGCGGAAATCGCTGGCCCGGCAGACGCTACGGTCGTCCTCGGCCACGTCTTCACCAGCGAGGAGTACGGCGACGTGAAGGACAAACTCTCCATCTCGGCGGACGCCGAGGTCACGGCCGACGACGTGGCGGGCCGGTACAACACCGTGCGAGAAGTCGCAGACCGCCTCGACGACGCAGGCGTCGACTACGAAGTTCGCGGCCGCGTCGGCGACTACGGCGACGAAATCGTCGACCTCGCCGAGGAAGAAACGGCGGACCTCGTCGTCGTCGGTGGCCGCCAGCGTTCGCCGACCGGCAAGGCCGTCTTCGGGTCGACCGCACAGGCAGTAATGCTGAACGCACCGTGTCCGGTGACGTTCGTGCGTGCGGACTGAGTTCGAACCTGACCTATCGCGCTAGCTGCTGTTCTCGCTGTTTTCGACCGACTGCCGATAGTAGTAGTACGTCAGTGCGACGAAGCCGAGGCCGACTGCGCCGAAGACGGCCGTCGTTGGCCTGACGAACTCCGAACCCACGGTCATCGAGCCGACGACCACGACGACGAAGACGACGGTCCACGGGCCGGTCTGGTACGGGAGATGGTCGTCCATATCGGGTCGTTCTGCCAGCAGGCCGAAGAAATGCCGCCCAAATCGACCGGGTGCAGCCGATTCGCCGTCAGGTCGATGGAACTGTGAGGGGCGGCCTCGTCACTCCGACCGATGACCGAGGTCACCACCGCCGAACAGCTTCGTACCCTCCACGACCACCTGCAAGCGACCGAATCGCTGCCGGTCGAACGGACCGCGAACCGCTGGTTAGGCGAGGCCGAAGCAGTCGCGGGTGACCTCGTCGGGGCCGACCTGCCCGAGTCGGTGGTTCGCGAGCGAGTCGGGCACGTCGTCGAGTTGCTGTCGCACGTGGACGACACGGGGAGCGAAGCGGCGGACGAGCACGTGCTGGAGGCGAAACGGTTGGCCGACGAAGTGCTAGTCAAACTGGCCGACTGACCCGCTCACGCCACATATCCAGCCCGAGATATTTGCCCCTCGCTGTCGATTGTCACGCTATGGTCGCAGTCGCGTGGTGGCCGGCGAGCACGACTGAGGTGTCGCCATGAGCCACGCGGGCGACCGCGCGCCGGCGACGAGTTTGACGCTGCTCGATGCGACGATGGTCGGTATCGGCGCGATGATCGGCGCGGGTATCTTCGTCCTCACTGGACTGGCCACCGACGGCGTCGGCCCGGGTGCCATCGTCGTCTTCGCGCTGAACGGCGGCGTCACGACGTTCACGGCGCTCTCGTACGCCGAACTCGCGGCGGCCATCCCGCGAAATGGGGGCGGCTACGCCTACGTCCGCGAGGTGTTCTCGGCCCCGGTCTCGTTCGTCATGGGCTGGACGCGCTGGTTCACGTACATGATTGCGGGGGCGCTGTACGCACTCGGGTTCGCCTCGAACTTCGTCGAGTTGTTCCACCTGTACGACCTGACGTTGCCGGGGCCGCCAGTCGCCTACGCGCTGGTTGCGGTCGTCGCGTTCGTCGCGCTCAACGCGCTGTCGACGGCGGCCAGCGGGAGTGCGGAGACGGTCGTCACGCTCGTAAAAATCGGTATCCTGCTCGTGTTCGTCGTCTTCGGCATGCAGTTCGTCGACCTCGGCGAGTTCCGGCCACTGTTCCCCAACGGCCCGCTGTCGGTGCTGCCGGCGATGGGCCTGACGTTCATCGCGTTTCAGGGCTACGACCTCATCGCCACGGTAACGGAGGAGGTCGAGGACCCGCAGAAGAACATCCCGCGGGCCATCCTGCTCTCGGTCGTTGTCACCGTCGTGGTCTACTTGCTGGTCGTGTTCGTCGCTATCGGCACGCTCGGTGCCGAGGGGCTGGGCGACGCGGGCGAGACGGCCATCGCGGAGGCCGCGACGGGCTTCATGCCGGTGTTTCCGATTCTGGGGACGGGTGCGGCGCTCATCGCATTCGGCGCGGTGTTCTCGACGATTAGCGCGCTCAACGCGGTCGTCATCGGCTCCAGTCGGGTCGCGTTCGCCATGGGCAGAGAGCGCCAGTTGCCCGCCCGGCTCGGCCACTTACACCACCGGTACGGGACGCCCTTCGTCGCCATCGTCGCCAGCGCGGCCGTGATGCTCGTCGCGGTCCTCGTGGTGCCCATCAGAATCGTCGGCAACCTCGCCAGCCTGTTTTCACTGCTCGGCTTCGTCCTCGTGAACTTGTGTGTGATTCGTCTGCGCCACCAGCAGCCGGACTTGCGACGCCCGTTCGAGATTCCGTACTATCCGATTCCGCCAGTCCTCGGCATCGTCTGCAACCTGCTGCTCGGGCTGTTCATCGACCCGTACACGTGGCTGCTCGCGCTCGCGTGGCTCTCGCTGGGCATCGGTGTCTACCTCGCGCTGTCGCGCCGTGGTGTCGCCGCAGGCGTCGAGGAGGTACAGGCCGACATCGAGGAACGAGCGCCCGAGATAGCCGAACCCGAACAGGACGTCTCCCTCCCGCCAGTGGAGGACCAACAGGAGTAACCATGTCACAGACCCCAACCGAAGACCTGCGTGTCGTCGTCGCCGGCGGTGGAACCGTCGGCGTCCGAACCGCCGAACTGCTCGCCGACCGCGGCCACACCGTCGTCGTCGTCGAACCGGACCCCGCCCGGGCGGACCGACTCAGCGACGAGTACCTCGGGACTGTCATCGAGGGTGACGCTTCGCGGCCGTCGATTCTCCGGCAAGCACAACCGGACCGCGCCGACGTGGTCGCCGCCCTCACGGACGACGAGGCGACCAACTTCGCGGTGTGCATGGCCGCCCAGCGCATGGCCGACGTGCGGACGGTTATGCGCATCTCGAACAGCGAAGACGACCTCTACCCGGAGTTCGTCGACGGCATCGTGTTCCCGGAACGACTGGGTGCACGCGCCGCGGTCAACGAGATAATCGGTGAGGGGGTGCGGACCCTCGAAGACATCTCCGGCGAGGTGGAAGTGTTGGAAGTCGAGGTGGCCGAGGGCGCACCGGTCGCCGGGAAGACGCTCGAAGAGGTCAGATTGCCCCGCGGGAGCCTCATCGTCGTCGACTATCAGGGCGACCGCATCGGGGGACCGGAGACCGTCTTGGAACCGGGCCATCGCTACGTCGTCGCCGTCGAATCGGCGGTGATGGACGAAGTGATGAACTTGCTGCGCGGATAATCCGACGGAGACAGCACGACTCCGCAAACCGAACGACTACGACTGATTGTTGCACGGCAGCCGGTCCCGAAGAGACTCGTTGGCTGTGCAACAGTTGCACGTAATCACGAATTAGTTAGTATCTGATATATTCTTGTAGTCGGTATGGTTGCGATGGAATTAACGACACGACCGACAGTCTCACGCCGAGAACTCCTCCGAAAGACCGGTCTCGCTACGGGTGGGCTCGTCCTCGCCAGTGTGGGCTTCGCGGGAACGACCACTGCCAACGGCAGCGCCGACCCGTGCGACGCGGACTGTCTCCGCGTCTGTTGGGTCGACGTGAAGCCGTCGAGTTGTCCCAACTCGGTCAATCCGAGCAGCGGTGGTGTACTCCCCGTCTCGGCTGGCTGGCCGCGCTTCGAAGCGGGGTCGGTGAAGCTGTATCCCGTCAAAGGCGAGTACGACCCCGCGTTCTGTGATTGTCAGGACTTCGAGGACCAGCAGTACCGGGCCGGCGTTGCGACGGCCGAGGAACTGTGTACCCTCGTACAGTCGTCCAACGGCCGATACGCCGAACCCACCTGGTCCACCGTCGAGGACGTGGACGGCGACGGCGACGACGACACGAAGTTCAAGTTCGACGTGGCTGCCCTCGAACTCGAACCCGACGACCGGTGGCTCGTCCTCGTCGGTAAATCGGCCGACGACGGCTGCACGTACGTCGGCATCGACAGCGTCCGAGTCCTCGACAACGGCTCGACAAACGGGAACAGAAGCAGTCCCCGTGCGAAGGGACGCAAGTCGAAGTAGGGTCACTCGGTTGTGTCCACGTCGGAATCGGCTCGCTGGAGTGTCACCGTGAACACCGACCCAGTCGGCTCGTTGTCGGCCACCGTCACGGACCCGTCGTAGGCGTCGACGAGCGTCTTGACGATGTAGAGGCCGAGGCCAGTTCCGTTACTCTTCGAGCCGGCCGTCCCATGCTCGAACAGCGACTCCTGCAGGTCCTCCTCGATGCCTGGACCATCGTCGGCGACGACGATGTCGACGGTGTGCTCGTCCAGTTCGACCGACACCTCGACGGTCGTCTCTTCCGCTGGGTCGTGCTGGACCGCGTTGTTCAGGAGGTTGCCGACCACCGACGAGAGCATCGGGTTGGCGAGGACGGCGACCGATTCCGGGCACTCCCCGAGTTCGACGGTCGCGCCCTCGAACGACTGGCGGACTCGTTCCACTTCGGCTTCGAGCAGGGGGTGGAGTTCGATGGGTTCGAGGTCGAGGGTGTGTTCTCGGCTCCCGACGAGGTCGACGACCTCACGGGCGGTGGTCGTGAGTTCGAGGGTGTGGTCGCTCGCGGCCGTCACACGGTCGAGGTGGTCGTTCACGTCACGTCGAAGCAGGTCCAGCCAGAGGCTGATGACGCTCATGTCGTTGCGGATGTCGTGGTGGACGAGTCGGTTCAACAGCGTGAGTTCTTCGGCCTGTTGGCGGAATCGCGACTCTACCTGTTTCAGTTCGGTGATGTCGATGACGACGCCAGTCACGGTTCGCGGTTCCCCATCGGGACCCCGCGCCGTCACGGCCCCCACGTCGTGCATCCACAGATAGTCGCCACTGTCCGTCTGTATCCGGTACTCGATGTCGTAGCGGTCGGCGTCGCCAGCCAGCGCGTCACGCATCGACTGCATCGCAGGTTCGTAGTCGTCCGGATGCAGGCGGTCGGTGAAGTCGGTGTAGTGCGTGAACTCGCCCTCGGGCCAGCCGAGCATCGCGAGCTTGTTGTCGTGACAGACGATATCACCTGTCTCGATGTCCATCTCCCACCAAGCCACGTCACCGATACGCATCGCGTCGTCGATGCGCTCGCGGAACCGTTCTGTCTGTTTTTCGAGTTCGTGGCGTTCCGTGCGGTCGTGGCAGGTCAGGACGACCCGGGTTTCGCCCTCGATGTCGATCGCGATGCCGGTCAGGTCGACCGGCACGTCCTCGTCGTCGGCGTTTCGAAGCGCCCACTCGAACCTGTGTTCGCCCTCGTCGACCGTGGCTCGCAGGTTTCGCAGCAGGGCCTGCTGTCCGTGCCGTGCGGTGTTTGGGCGGGAGAGTTCGCTCCCGACGAGCGTGTTTCGGTCGGAGCCGACGACGTCGCAGTATTGTCGATTGACGTCGACGACCTGGCCGGTCTCCGGGTCGAGGACGACCACGCCGATGGCGACGGCGTCGAACAGTGTGTCTCGTGTCAGTACGACCATACGGTATCCTCCAGAACTTCAGCGTCGAAGCCGAGACGCGTGTCCTACTGGGACAGACGCTCTCGACGAGGATATACGGAAACCACGATATCTCAACGATGTCGCGGTTTCTCACGCACGGGCCGGTCGCCCCAGCACGTATCGCTGCATCCCGTCTCGAACCCGTGCCCACACGACCACCGCCGAGGGCGTCACGACCACCGCGGCGAGGTAGGAGTAGAACACGCTCAGGGCGACGACCAGTCCGAACTGGCCGAGGACGGGCGTGATGGCCAGCGCGAGGACGCCGACGCCACAGACGGTCGTGAGCATCGACCCGGTGAGCGCGCCGCCGGTCCCGCGAGTCGTGTTTTCGAGCGCGGCGAACAGGTCACCGGTTTCGGCCAGTTCGTCGGCGACCCGGTGGATGACGTGGGCCGAGTAGTCGATGCCCAACCCCAGTGCGACTGAGAAGACGGTCGCCGTGAGCGCGTTGAACGGAATCCCGAGATAGCGCATCGACCCGGCGATACAGGCGATGGCGACACCGATGGGCAGCAGGTTCACGATTCCCAGCGAGCCAGCCCCGAGCGTGATGCGGTAGACGACGACGAGGAATATCGCGGTGAGGCCGAGCGCGATGACGAGGCTGTCGACTGCCGTGAAGAAGATGAGGTCCGAGACGGCCTGGAAGACGACGATGGTGCCCGTGGCGGTCGCGTCGAGGCGGTGGCGCTCGGCGACGGCCAGCGCGTCGCCCGCGACCACGTCCTGTTCGGCGTCGCCTTCGACGCGGTAGACGACCCTCGCGCTGCCGTAATCCGGGGTCAGGTAGCGTGAGGCCTGTTCGCCGACTGGTGAGGCGAACAGCACGTCGTAGATTTGCACGAGACCGTCGTCGGGCACGCCGTCGGCGTTCCGGTCGTGGGCGGCGACGAGTGCCGCGAACGTGGGGTCTCGGTCGGCGTAGCCCGTGATGACCGAGACGATGCTCTCAGCGCGGGCCTCGCGCCGGTCGGTGACGAACGTGGTCGGCGGGTCGCGCCCGGCGCGCTGGATGGAGGTGAGCGCGAAGTCACTCGTCAAATCGCCTTCGACGAGCAGCGTCACCGAGTCGCCGTCGACCGACTCGAAGTTCGCTTCGAGGAAGTCGATGGTCGCCGTCGTCGTGTACTCGCCGGGGCGGAACGGTTCCGGCAGGTCGTCGAGGTAGGCTGGCTGGTCGGCTGGCGGCAGGAAGTCGTCTTCCGAGAAGCTGGTGTCGATGCCGGCGCCGTAGACGGCCATCCCGCCCGAGGCGACCAACACCAGCGCGAGGAAGACCACCGGCGCACGCCGGGCGACGACCACACCGACCGGCAACACGCGCCCAAGAACCGACCCCTCTTGTCCGATTGGCACCTGCCAGAACGCCGGAATCCCCCACTGCTCGCGCTTCGCGTCGACCAGCACCTTCGCCGACGGGAGGAAGACGCCGAAGACGAGGAAGGTGAACGTGATGCCGACCGCGGCGGTGATGCCGAAATCGGCGATGGGTTTCAGACTGCTCGTCGCGTTCGCGGAGAACCCGATGACGGTCGTCCCGGTGACGATGAAGAACGCGACGAGCAACTGTCGCCCGGCGACCGCCATCGAGTCCGTCGGCGAGACGCCGCGAACCCGCTCCTCGCGGTAGCGGTTGACGACGTGGATACCGAAGTCGATACCGACCGCGAGCAGCAGGGGCGGGACCGCGACGAGCAGTTGAGTGAACGGGATGCCCGCCAGTCCGAGGAAGCCGAACGTCCAGACGATGGCCATCGCCAGCGACGTGAGTCCGAGCAGCAGGTCGACCGGGTCGCGATAGGCGTACAGCAGGAAGACGAGGATGAGTATCGACGCGGCCGGGACCACGAGCAAGAGCGAATCGGCGACGACCGTGGCGCTTTCAGCGGCCAGCACACCGCTCCCGAACACCACGATGTCCGCAGTAACCCGTGCAGAAATCGTCTGCTGAATCGGTGTCAACGGGTCGTCGGCCCCGCTCCCGGCCGTGACCGTCTCGCCCGGCAGGACGTGCGAGAGAACCGCGATAGTCGCCGACGCCCGACCAGACTCGCGGTTGAAGTCGTCACTGACGAGCGCGGTGAACGCCGGGTTTTCACCGAGGCGAGAGACGGCGGCCTGCACCTCACGGTCGCTCGCTTCTTCGACCGCGTCGACCTGTTCGGAAATCGTCGAAGCCGTCGGGTCGAGTTCCCGGGCGACGAGCGACGCGGCCGAGGTTGTCGACCTGATTCTGAGCGACGGGTCGTCCGTGACGCGCTCCAGACTCACCAGCATCCGCAAGAGGGCGGGCCGGTCGAGGACGTTCGGCCCGGACTGAATCAACTGTGTCGCGCCTGCGTCGGCCGAAAACGGTGGGTCGAACAGCGCGTTCACCTCTTCCAGCGCCTGCGTCGACGGCAGGTCCTCGGTGAATCCCTCGGTCCCGGCTTCGGTCGACACCTGCGGAAGACCGGCGGCGAAGCCGGCTGTAACGACTGCGAAGGCGATGACGACCGCGAGCGGTCGCTCCACGAGGAGCGTGGCGACCCAGCGGACGAGTCGTTCGTGTGCGGCGTCGCGTGACATGGTTCCTCAGTCGTCGTCTCCCGGCGAGGGCTGGTCACCCGGTGCGTCCGCTGGCCCGCCCGGGCCATCGTCGGGCGACTCGCCGGGGCCGGGGACATCGTCTGGCAGTTCGTCGCCATCGTCGCCCGCTTCCTCGTCACTCTCGGTAGCGTCGCCATCGTCGATTCCTTCGCCCTCGCCACCAGCGCCGCCAGCCCGCCGCCGGAACCGTCGCCACACGACTGCGAGCACGGCAAGCAGCAGCAACAACGCCCCGACGAACGGGAGCCACGGCGGCGTGTCGAACCCGTCCGTGGGCGTTTCGACGACTGCGACACCGACCTGGAACGTTCGCGAGAGTTCGGCCTCGCCGGTCGGCAGTTCGTACAGCAGGTCGAGCGAGACGGGATACTCTTTGGCCTGGGCATCGCCCGCCGACTTCAGGCCGAAGACGAGTTCGGCGCGTTCGCCGGGGTCCAGTGAGCCGACGAACGCCGAGTCGTCGCTGGTGCTCAGCGGGTCCGTTGCGAACAGCCGGGCGTTCACGTTCCGGACCGGTTCGTCGCCGGTGTTGGTGATGGCGACGACGACAGAGCCGCTACTGCCGACGACGACCTCGGCGTCGAGCGATTCCACGTCGAACTCGTCGCGGCGGTCGGTGACGGCGACTCGTCCTGGGAGCGGGTCGCTCAGGCGTACGTCGCCCTCGGCGTCTATCCACTCGACAGAGAACAGCACGCGCCGGGGGCCGGGTTCGGCCGTGTCGCGCACGTCGACCGGGAACCAGAACGTCGTGTTCTCGCCGGGGGCGAGCGTGCCGAGAGCGAACTCGACCTCCTGTGGGACCAGTGACTCAGAGACCACGTCGAGGACTAGCACCGCGCCGGCGACGGGTTTCGGCCCCTGATTCACGACGGTGCCCCAGATTTCACCCTCGTCGTCGACGCGTAGGCTGGCGTCCACGTCACCGACCGCGAAGCGTTGTTCTGCGAGTGGGGTGACCGGGACCACCATCGGTAGCGACTCGATTGGGAGGCCGTCGCGGTCGGTGTACTCCACGACGGCCCGGAGCGCGTAGTCGTCACTCACCGCGCCATCCGTGGCGACGACACGGAAGGCGACGCGCTCGGCTTCGCCCGGTGCGAGGTCACCGACCCACCGGCCGTCGATGCCGCCGCCGGCGAACGTCAGGTCGGCGCTCTCGGCGGTCACGGCCACAGTGGCGTCGCGCGCCAGGTCGAAGCCGACGTTCTCGACGACGAACGTCACCAGTCCGGCCGACCCGACCTGCACGTCGGCGGCCGTCTCGGTCACCACGAAGCGAGCCGATTCCGTGATTTCGACGAGGAGCGGGAACGTCTGGACCTCGTAGAAGTACACCTCGACTCTCCCGTTCTCGTCGACTGCGCCGACGACCTCGTAGCTCACCCGAACGGGGATTTCGTAGAACCCCGGCGGTGCGTTTTGGTCGACGGAGACGCGAACCGGCACGTCGACGACTTCGCCGAGGCCGACCCAGCCGAGCGGGACGACGCCGGTTCGGACTTCGATGGGGACGCCCTCGACTTCCAGTACTTGCACCTCGACGTTTCGCGCGCTCGTCACGAGGTTTGCGAGGTCGAGACCACCGCTCGTGAGCACCGGGAACAGCGAGACACGCTCTTCGTCTTCGAACTCCGGCCCGCCGCCGTCGTTCGCTATCAGCACGGCCAGTGTCGCCTCCTCGTCGGGCCGCAGGTAGTTATCCGGCAGGTAGGGTGTCAGATGGGGGAAGCCTGCTGCGCCGCCGCCGTCGCCCGCCTCGAACAGGTCCCAGTCGAAGAGGCGGTGGAGTTCGTACCGCAGGTCCGCGAGGACGGTCCGGACGACGTCTGGGTCCCACCACGTCCCGTGCGAGTCTTTCGTCTCGTTGTGCCACTCGTGCAGTCGCTCGTCGAACCAGTCGGGCAGGCTCTCGTTGGTCCAGTTCTCCGGCGTGTCGTGCAGCCAGCCGTCGACCTCGGAGACCCCTTCGAGCGCGTCGAGGACACGCGATGCGTTCCACCACGACTCGTTCGCCACACCCGTCGCTTCGGCCCACCGGTCCAGTGCAGCGACCGTCTCTGTGCGATTCCAGCGCTCGCCGGTCGTGTTCTCGGCGCTTCCATGCTCGCCGAGCGTCGGACTCGCCCCCGGACTCGAACCGGGTGTCCCGAGTGCGCCGGACGACCCAGCTGCACCGAGCACCGCCGTCGAAGCGGTCGAAGCCGTCGGCTCACTCCCGCCCACGTCTGCTAGCACGGGTCCGATGGTCGCTGAGACGAGGACGAAGAGTGCCAGTACGACTGTGGCGGCGCTCGTCGTGTTCGGCATCTATCTGTGCGGTGAGGATACGTGCGCGACCGACTATACCTATTCAGTAACTGATACGAAATGGCTTTGGAGACGGGTACTCTCCCGGCGGTGGCTGCGACTCACGCCGAGGTCTGCGTCTCCGAGTCCGACGATTCGACCGTCTCGACGCCGCCGAACTCGAACCGCGCGCCGCCGTTCGCGGCGGCCGTGACCGACACGTCCCAGTCGTGCGCGGTGGCGACTCGCTCGACGATGTGCAGGCCGAAGCCACTCCCGTCTCGCTGCGTCGAGAAACCGGGGTCGAACACCTCTTCGCGGTTCTCCTCGGGGATGCCGGGGCCGTCGTCGGCGACGTAGAAGCCAGCCTCGTCTTCGAGGTCACCGACGTGGACGGTGACGGCCAGTCCAGCGTGTTCGACCGCGTTCCGGTACAAGTTCTCGAACAGGCTCTGGAGGTCCGTCTCGCTCGCGTAGATGGTCGTCTCGGTGTCGACGACCAGTGACGCCTGTCCAGTCGAAACGGTCTCCCACGCCCGCGTGGCGATGGCTGCGAGGTCGATGGTATCCGACGCTACGACGCGTTTCTCTCGTCTGGCGAGTGTGAGCACGTCCTCGATGAGTACCGACATTCGGTCGTGGGACCGCTCGATGCGCTCGATCGCGTCGACCTGCTCTTCTCCGGTCTCCTCGGCGAGCACTTCGAGGTTGAGCATCGCCACGGTCAGTGGGTTGCGGAGGTCGTGCGAGAGGACGCTGGCGACCCGTTCGAGGCGCTCGTTCTGGCGGTGGAGTGCTGCCTCGCGGTCCATGCGGCCGATGGCGCTGTGGAGAATGTGCGAGACGCTGGCGACGAACTCCACGTCGTGGCGGCCGAAGTCGCGGACGCGAGTGTCGTGTGTCCCGAGGATGCCCCACGGTTCTTCGGCCGGGCCGATGATGACGCTGATACCGCTGACAACGCCGTGTTCGACGAGCAGGTCGGGCCCACTGAACCGCGTCTCTTCGGCGAGGTCGGCGACCACGACCGGTTTCTCGGAGAGCAGGGTGTAGCCCGCCTGAGACTCTTCCTGCGAGTCGACGGTCGCCGTACCCACGTACCCGTCTTTCCAGCCGACGCCGGAGCGCAACAGGAGTTCCTCTCGCTCGGGTTGCAGTTCGAGAACTTTGCAGTACTCGTTGTCGAGTACCTCGGCGACGACCGTGACGGCCTCGTCGAACAGCGCGTCCAAATCCTGTTCCGTGATGGCGTGGGCTGCCAACTGGGAGATGGCCTCGTGTTCGCGGATGCTCGATTCGAGTTTGTCGCTGGTGCTTCGCTGAGCAGCCGAGGTGGCCGCCGATACGTCGTCGCCATCGCAGTCGAGGAACTGCCCCAGGGCTGCTGTCGAGGTGTTGTCGACGTAAAAGACCGCGTCGAACGTCTCCGCAGCGAGCGTCTCTGGGGCCTCGGCGGCCGTCGCTTCGACGACTGTCTCGACCAGTGGGGACGCTTCGCAGCGGCTGGCCGCTGTCGCAACCGCGGCGCGGTCGTCCCCGACGAGGAGAACGCGAGCACTGGCGTTCATCGGCCGTATTTCGGGCCGAATGGGTATCAATGCGACGCCGAACGGCGTCGGGCAGTCCGGACGAAAACGTCGCCAGGAGAGGTGGAGTTACATGTCCAACTCTCGAATCGGCGCCCATGACCGACCCGACTATTCTCGTCGCGGGTGAGACACTCGTGGACTTCCTCCCCGAACGCGTCGGCCCGCTCACCGATGTCGACGGGTTCGAGCGCCGGCCCGGTGGTGCGCCGGCCAACGTCGCCGTCGCACTGGCACGTCTCGGCCACGTCCCGTGGTTCTGGACCCGCGTCGGCGACGACCCCTTCGGCGAATTCCTCGAAGCAACACTCGCTGCGGAGAACGTCCCGGGCGAGTTCGTCGAACGCGACCCGGACGCTCAGACGACGCTGGCGTTCGTCACGCACGACGCTGACGCCGACCGCTCGTTCACCTTCTACCGCGACCGGACCGCAGACACCCGCATGGAGCCGGGAACTGTCCCCGACGCGACGCTCGCCGACGTAGAGACGGTCGTCGCCGGGGGCGTCACGCTCGCGTCTGGCCGCTCACGGGAGGCGACCCGCGACCTGCTCGCGCGAGCCACCGACGCGGGCTGTACCGTCTGGTTCGACCCGAACTACCGGCCGGAACTGTGGCCGGACGACGACTTCGCATCGGTCGTCGGCGACGTACTCGCGAACGTGGACGTGCTGAAAGCCACGGACGAAGAACTCAGACTGCTCGGCTTCGACGGCGAGACGCTCGGAGACCTCGCCGACGAGGCACTCGAAGCAGGACCGCACACCGTCCTCGCAACCCGCGGGGCCGACGGTTCGGTCGCGTTCGCGGACGATGGCGCGCCGTGGGGCGCGCAGACGGCGACACACGACGGCTACCCGGTCGAACCGGTCGATGCGACCGGCGCGGGTGACGCGTTCTTGGCTGGCGCCGTCGCTGGCGCGACTGGTGGCGAAACCGAGTTAGAAGCGATTCTGGCGGACGCGAACGCGGTCGCAGCAGTGGCGACCACCGCCGCTGGAGCGATGGCCGCTTCGCCGTCCCGCGACGACGTGGTGGCGTTCCGAGAGTCAGCGTCGCAGCGGTAGCGGCCGCGACACCGCGCCGTCGTAGCCGACTGCCTCGACCGAGTCGGTCGGCCAGTCGCCGCCGGACTGGGTCAGCACCTCGAAACCGGATTCGGTGACGAGTACCGTGTCCTCACTCTTCGCACCCTGTACCGTCGGGTTCCACGCGTAGCCCTGCGGCAGGTGAACTGGTTCGACGCCGTCGGGTGTCGCCTTCCACTCCCGTCCGGCGAACCCGGCCGCACCGCCCTGATGGTGCCGCCGCCACTCGTCCGGGTAGCCGAGTTCGTCGTAGGCGGCCTGAATTGCGCCGAACACGTCGCCGCTGGTACCGCCCTGCTGACCGATTTCACGGGTCGCCGCGAGTGCGGTCGCTTCGACGCGGGCCGCGGCGTCGTGGCGCTCGCGGAACCAGTCCGGTTCGTCGAAGGTGACGGTGCGGGTGCAACTCGCCCAGAGGCCGTCACGAACCGCCGTGACCGAGGCCAGCGCGTAGTCGCCCAGTTCCTCGTCTTTCGGCGTGTAGTGGCGGTACAACTGCGCGCGCCGCGAGCCACCGACGAGTGCGACCGGCGAGTCGATGCCGCGCTCGGCCAGGGTACCGCGCAACTCGGCGGCGACTTCGACCTCGGTATCGGTGGACTCGATACCGCGACAGACCGCTTCCACGGCGTCGGCAACGTCCGCGCCGAGGGCGCGGTACGCGTCGATGTCGTCGTCGGTGAGTGGCTGTCGAAGCGGGCTCGCGTCGAGGTCCTCGAAGCCGGGCACGTCGAAGTCGGCCGCGGCGGCGTCGGCTTCGCTGTGCTCGGCGACTGCCTCGCCCAGCGAGTGCTCGTACCAGACGAACGGGTGGACCGAGTCGGTCACCTCCTCGTCGCGCAGGCGCTCGGCCTCGATGTCGTTCGTGACGATTCTGACGTGGTTGCCGTCGTAGCCAGCGGCTGCGACGCCTGCGCCGCGGGCGACCTCGTTGTCGCCGCCGGTCAGCCACGCGAACGAGTTCGGTTCGGCGAACCAGACTTCGTCGAGGTCGTTCGCGGCGAGGTAGGCGTCGAGTCGGTCGAGTTTCGCTTCTCGTCTCATCTACGACTCCTCACCGGGCGTGACCCATTCCCCAGATTCGTCGCTTCGCTGGACCGCGTCGAGCGTCTGTTGCACGTCGTAGGCGGTCTGGAAGCTGGGTTCGAAGTCGTCTCCGTTCGCCACGCTCGTGAGGAACTCGTAGTTCTCGTGCACGAACGTGTGTTCCCAGCCGACGACGTGGCCCGGCGGCCACCAGTGGTCGACGTAGGGGTCGTCCGGGTCCGTCACGAGCACTGTCTCGTAGCCCCGCGAATCGCCAGTGTGGACTTCGAGTTCGTTCAGGCGCTCCAGCGAGAACTTCACGCTGCCTTTCGAGCCGTGGATCGTGATGCTGTGGTCGTTCTTGTGGCCCGTGGCGAAGCGCGAGGCTTCGAAGGTGCCCATCGCGCCGGACTCGTACTCGACCTGTGCGCTGTAGGCGTCGTCGACCGTGACGGGCTTTCGCTCCGTGCTGCCCTCGACTGGTCGCTCGTCGACGAACGTCTGGCAGTGGCCGCTGACGCGCTCGACGCTACCGACGCGCTCGCCGACGAGGAAGTTCGCGAGGTCGACCGTGTGTGCGCCGAGGTCGCCCAGCGCGCCGCTTCCTGCCAACTCTTCGTCGTTTCGCCAACTCCACGGGGCGTCGGGGTCGACCAGCCAGTCCTGCATGTAGCTCCCGCGAACCTGATGAATCTCGCCGAGTTCGCCCGATTCGACGAGGTTCTTCGCGTACTGGATGGCCGGGACGAACCGGTAGTTGAACGCACAGCCAGCCACGGCGTCGGATTCCTCGGCCGCTGCGAGCATCTCCTCGGCACCCTCGCTCGTCGGCGCGAGCGGTTTCTCACAGAGGACGTGGGTGCCTGCCTCCAGCGCGGCGACGCTCGGTTCGACGTGCAGGAAGTTCGGCCCGAGGTTGTAGAACACGTCCACCTCGTCCACGACTTCTTCCCAGTCGGTCGCGTAGCGGGCGAAGCCGAGTCGCTCGGTGGCGTCTTCGAGGGCGTCTTCGTCGGTGCCGACGAGCACGTCTCGCTCGACTGCCGGCGCGTCCGGGAAGAACATCGGCAGGCGGGCGAGGGCGTTCGCGTGGGCCTTGCCCATGAACCGATACCCCAGAAACCCGACGGAGAGTGGTTCGTCCGTCATGGTTACTCGGCCCAGTAGGCGTCGCCGGGTTCGGTTTCGAAGACGGCACGCGAGAGCACGTCGACGCCCTTCTCTAGCCCTTCGCGGGAACTGGTCAGCGCGTCCTCGTGTTCGATGCTGAGCGCGCCCTCGTAGCCGACCATCCGGAGCGTGGAGACGACGTCCTTCCAGTGCTCTTCGCCGTGACCGTAGCCGATGGAGCGGAACAGCCACGCGCGGTCCTCGGTGTCGCGGTAGGAGGTGATGTCGAGGACACCCTTGCGCTCGGCGTGGTGGTCGTAGATACGCGTGTCCTTCGCGTGGACGTGGTGGATGGCGTCTGCCTCGCCGAGGACGCGAATCGCCTTCGGCACGTCGATGCCCTGCCAGTAGAGGTGCGAGGGGTCGAAGTTCGCGCCGATGCGGTCGTTCGTCGCCTCGCGCAGACGGAGCATCGTGTCCGGCTGGTACACCAGCATGTTCGGGTGCATCTCGATCGCCACGTCGACGCCGTGGGCCTCGGCGTGCTCGGCGAGGTCCGACCAGTAGTCGATGGCGAGTTCCCACTGGTAGTCGAGCGCCTCGGCGTGTTCCGGCGGCCACGGTGCGGTAATCCAGTTCGGAACGCTCCCGTCCGGACTCCCCGAGGGCAGGCCGGAGAAGCAGGTCACGGTGCCCACGTCGAGTTCGCCCGCGAGTTCGATGGCCTCGCGCAGTTCTCGGTCGTCTTCGTCCGCTCGGTCCGCGTCGGGATGGAGCGGGTTGTTGTGCGTCGCCAGCGCGCTGATGCGCATGTCGTACTCCTCGACGAGCGCGAGCAAGTCGGCCTGTGTCTCGTCGTCGCCGAGCAGTGCCTCGCGGTCGAGGTGGTCCTCGCCGGGGTAGCCACCACAGCCGATTTCGACGGCGTCGACCCCGATGCCGCTGAGGTAGTCCAGTGTGTCTTCGAGCGATTCCTGTCCGAGTGGTACGGTGAGTACGCCGATATCCATGTGTGTTGTAGGTGTTGTCTGTCGTCGGTGAAAGGTGTGGTCGCGTCTGCAATCTTGGCCACCGTCGACCGCCGGACAGCGGTCGTGTCGTGAGCCGGTCGGTAGGCGAGTGCAGGCGACTCAGTCGTCGGCTTCGACGGGCGTCGCGGTGCCCGGATGGACGGCCGACCCGGTCTCCGAGGACTCGTAGATGGCCGCCATCACGCGCTGGACGGTCAGCGCCTGCTCGACGGTGTTCGTGCCCGGTGCCTCGCCAGCGGCGACGGCCTCGACGAACCGGCGCTGTTCCTCGCGGTGAGCCGGCTCCTCGCCGGTCGTCACGGTCGCGTCGGAGAACTGCGGACCGCCCACGTCCTCGACTTCGTAGATAGTGAGGCTCTCGTCCTTGCGGTCGACCGCGGCACCGGCTTCGGTCCCATGAATGGTGTAGGTGTTCTCCGGCGGGCGGTTCGACGCCCACGAAGTTTCGAGGGCGACGGTCCGGCCGTCGGCACAGCGGATGAGCGCGTTGGCAGAGTCGTCGACCGTGAAGTCGCCGTCGCCGTCTTTGCCCCACATGTTCAGGTAGGTGTAGTCGTCGCGGTCACCGAACTCGGAGCGCGCCACACCGGAGACCTCCTCGACTTCGGGGAAGTCCATCAGGTAGAGCGCGAGGTCGATGGCGTGCGCGCCGATGTCGATGAGTGCGCCCCCGCCGGCGACCGCCTCGTCGGTGAACCACGACCCGCGGCCGGGAATGCCCCGCCGACGGATGTAGTTCGCCTCGACGTGGTACACGTCGCCGAAGCGGTCGTCGTCGATGTGCGCTTTGAGCGCGGCGACCTCCGGGGCGAAGCGGTTGTGGAACCCGACCATACAGAAGCCCTCGGAGTTCTCGGCTGCCGCCGCGATTCGCTCGGCGCTTTCCAGTGTGTGCGCCAGCGGCTTCTCGACGAGCACGTCGAGGCCCGCTTCGAGCGCACTCACGACGTACTCCTCGTGGAAGCGATTCGGCGTCGTCACGATGACTGCGTCTACCTGGTCGTACAGGTCGACTGCGTCCTCGTACGTCGGGACGCCGTAGTCGTCCGCGAACGAGGTTCGGGCTTCACTCGCGACGTCCATCCCGCCGACGAGTTCGGCGGCGACGCCCTCTGTCTGCAAGGCTGCGAGGTGGTCGGCGTGATGGCGGGCGATACCGCCAAGTCCTACGATTCCTATCTGTGTCGTTTCGTCTTCGTGCATCGTGTGGTTGCCTCTGGGTGTGGTCGGTTTAGTCGGAACGAATCGACCGAAAACCGTCGGTCAGGTTATAGCAGCTGTTCTTCGCGCTCTCGTCGCTCTTGCTCTTGCTCGCGCTGCTCCTTCTGCGCCCGCCGACCGCGCAGGAACTGCTTCGCGCCGGGAATGAACTTGTTCTTCAGGTCGAGGGCGAACGACGCGATGCCGTACACCCAGAAGAAGAACAGGAGCGTGCCAGCGCCGAAGTAGAGGAGCAGTGCGTCCATGGGTCAGTCCCCCGTCGACGCCCCGGTGTCTGGCGTCTGTGCGGTCGCCGGGTCACCGAGTCCGTGGGTGATGGCGTCGCCCGACTCCGTCTCGAACAGGTGCAGGCGCGAGCGGTCGAGGACGACCGATTTTGCCTGGTCCTCTTCGATGTCCGAGTCGGGGTCGAGACTCATCAGCAACTGGTTCGAATCGTCGTCTTCCATCCCGCCGGACGTCTCCTCCAGCTTGAGGTAGACGAATATCTCGTTGCCCATCGGCTCCAGCACGTCGGTGAGCGTCTCGATGGGTGCGGTCGGGTCGGTGACCTCCGACGTGTTGCTCGACAGATAGACGTCCTCCGGCCGGACGCCGAGGGTCACGTCTTGCCCTTCGGAGAGGCCGTAGTCCGCTGGGTCGAACGACACGTTCACGTGCCGGGACCGGAAGCCACCACTGCTCACTTCGCCTTCGACGAAGTTCATCGACGGCGAGCCGATGAAGCCGGCGACGAACAGGTTCGCCGGTTCGTTGTAACACACGAGTGGCGGGTCGATTTGCTGGAGCTGGCCGCCGTCGATGACGGCGATTCGGTCGCTCATCGTCATCGCCTCCGCCTGGTCGTGCGTGACGTAGATGATGGTCGTGTCCAGTTCCTTGTGCAGGCGCTGGAGTTCGGTGCGCATGTGGACGCGCAGCTTCGCGTCGAGGTTCGCCAGCGGCTCGTCCATCAGGAACACTGCCGGGTTCCTGACGATTGCGCGGGCGATGGCGACGCGTTGGCGCTGCCCGCCGGACATCTCGTCCGGCTGGCGGTCGAGCATGCCTTCGAGCTGGACGATTTCGGTCGCCCGGTCGACGCGTTTGTCGATTTCAGACTTGTCGTAGTCGCGTAGTCTGAGCCCGAAGCTGATGTTGTCGTAGACGTCCATGTGCGGGAACAGCGCGATGTTCTGGAACACCATCGCTACCCCGCGGTCTTTCGGCGGGTATCGCGTCACGTCCGTGTCGCCGATGTACACCTCACCCGAGGTGGGCGTGGTGAGTCCGGCGATCGTCTCCATCGTCGTCGACTTACCGCAACCGGACGGGCCGACGAAGGTGACGAACTCGCCGTCGCGGATGTCGAGGTTCATGTTGTCGACAGCCGTGACGTCGTTGTACTCCTTCGTGATGTCGTTGAGTCTAACTCGTGCCATGATTCACTCCTTGAGTGCCCCCGAGGTGAGGCCGCTCACGATCTTCTCCTGCGCGAAGACCACGAGGATGGTGACGGGTAACACCGCCACGATACTCGCGGCTGCCATCGCGTTGTACGTTACTTGGAACTGTCCGGCGCGCTGGAACTGGATGATGCCGTTCAGCACCGGTGCCCAGTCCGCTGCCTGTCCACTCGTCATCAGTGACGAGAAGAAGAACTCGTTGTACACCGAGATGAACGTCAGCACACCGGCGGTGGCCACGCCGGGTGCAGACAGCGGGACGATGACCCGGAACAGTGCCCCGAGTCGCGTCGTCCCCTCGATTCTGGCAGCGTCTTCCAGCCCATCCGGAATCTGACTGTAGAACGTCGTCAGGATGAAGATGGACAGCGGCATGAACAGTGCACTGAACGGAAGCAGCATCGAACCCGGCGTGTTGTACAGGCTCGGGCTACTGATGGTCCAGTTCAGGAAGCCGATGCTGACGTTCCCGTTGAACAGGTCCCACAGCGGCAGGAAGAACGCCGCCGGCGGGAAGTACGAGATTGCCAGCACCAACAGCATCAGCGGTCGCCGTCCCTTGAACTCCAGTCTGCCGAACACGTAGCCAGCGAGGCTCGCGAGCAGCAGGACGATGACCGTCGTCGCCCCGGCGAGGACGACACTGTTGATCATGTACCGTAAGAACGGTGCCTGTTCGAAGATGGTGACGAACGTCTGGTAGTTGAACCCGTTCGGTAGCAGGCCGATCTCCGGCAACGTTCCGTTCGGGAGCGTCGGCGTCAGTGCCAGTATCAACAGCCAGTAGAACGGGAACAGCGTCGTCGTGATGAAGAAGAACGCCACCACGTAGAACAGCGCCCGATAGACCTGCTCCGGGTTCTTGATGGAGTTGTCTACCCAGCGCTGGAACGGGCCGCGCTTCAGTTCTGCATCGCCGTCGAAGACGTTGTTGAGGTCGTCTGAACTCATGCCATCTCCTCTCGGGCGAACCCGATGATGTACACCGACACGAATATCGCGATGATCGCGGCGGTGGTGAACGCGACCGTCGCGGAGGTCGCGAACAGGTTGTTGTCGAAGCTCGTAACCACCAGACAGGACAGCGAAGGAACCGTCTCACAGCCCGAGACGGTCTCGATGACCCCGTAGACGCGCATCGCCTGGATGGTGCGGAACAGCATCGCGACGAGCACCGTCGGCAGCACCAGCGGTAGCGTGATGTACTTGAATCGCTGCCACGGCGACGCGCCCGACACGCGGGCGACGTCGTACAGGTTCCGGTCGACGCTCTGGAGTCCGGCGAGGATGAGCAGTGCCATGAACGCCGACGTCTTCCAGATGTCGGCGACGATGATGATTATCGTCGAGTCGATGGTGTTCGAGAACGGTGCGGGACCGAACGGACCGAGCGTCTGAAGGATTGTTCGGCTCCCTTCGTCGCCGATGAGGAACCCGGTCCCCGGCTGGAACATCAAGTAGAAGATCATCCCCTGCACGACGATTGGGACCGCCCACGGGATGATGATGGCGAGCCGGGCCCAGCGCCGCCCTCTGAAGTCCTGATTGAGGACGAGTGCTTGGCCGAAGCCGATTATCGTCTCGAAGAACACACCGACGACGGTGAAGATGAGCGTCACGGTAAGCGCGCTGTTGAAGAACGCCGAGACGCTCAGTTCTGTCGGGATGAACGGCGACGGCATCAGCGCGTTCTTCTGGCCGGTGAGCAACTGGACGTAGTTTTCGATGCCGACGAACCCACCCAACCGGCCGGTGAGGTTGTCGGCGAACAGTGACATTCTGAACGTCGAGAGCAACGGCCACAGCGCTATCGCGCCGAGCAACAGCAACGCCGGTGTGAGCAGGAGGTACGCGAACTGCGCCTCGCTGAGGTTCTCCATCCAGCGAATGGCGGCTGCGTACGGTCCTGAGCGGTTGCTCTCGCGGAGCGCGCCCGGTCCTGACTCTGATTCTGCTGCCATGGGTCAGGCGACGGTTAGGCGCTGCTCTCTATCTGCTCCAGCGACTCCTTCAGGCTCTCCATGGCCTTCTTGGGCGTCTTGTTCTGCTGGAGTGCGGCGTTGACTTCCTGTGAAATCTGGGACGACTGCTGGTTCCAGACGCGCGTGGCGGGCCGGGGAATCGCGTTCTCGCCGGCGATTTTGAGCGTGTCGACGTAGCGGCCGATGACGTCGAGTTCTTTCGCCTTGTCGCTCTCCAGCCGCGACGGCACCGGCGGAATCCACCCGCCGATTTCGAACAGCGCGAGCTGTGCCTGTTCGGTCTGGAGCGTCTTGAGCACCTGTGCGGCGGCGCTCTTCTTCGCGTCCGTCGCGTTCGGGTTGAGTGCGAGGTGCCAGCCACCGAGGGCAGCGACCGGGCCACCGGTTCCCTCGTATTTGGCTTCGCCAGCCTTCACACCGTACGGAATCGGCATCACGCCGAGGTCCTCGCCGAAGGCGTCCTCCGCGCCGTTGATGACGATGGAGTACGGCCAGTTGCGGTGCATGACGGCGTTGCCCTTCGTGAAGGGCTCGCGCGAGGTCTCCTCTTTCATCTGGAGGACCTGCGTCGGCGCGATGTTGCCGGTGATGCCGTCGAGCGCCTGCGGGTCGTTCTCGCCGTGGATGAACGTCCGCATCATCTTGATGGAGTCGACGACGGGCTGTTCGGTGACCGTAATCGGCCGGTCGCCGATGGGGCCGAACAGGTTGTCGTGGTCGCCGAAGTACGCGCCGCCCCACGAACTCATGAATTCGTTGAAGTCACAGCACGAGAGGCCCTCGTAGGCTGCTGCCTGGAACGTGAAGCCCATGCCCGCGTCCGTCTCGTCCATGGTCTTCTTCGTGACCTCGGAGAACTTCTGCCAGTTCATGGGTTCGGTCGCCCAGTTCTCGCCTTCGGGGTCGTAGCCCGCTTCCTCGACCAGGTCCTTCCGGTACTGGATGGTCGGGAAGTCGGCGAACAGCGGGATGGCGTACAGACTGCCGTCCATCGTCGCCGTGGAGACGCTGGCCTCGAAGTAGTTGCTGTTCACCTCGTCGATCATCGACTTCGGCAGGGCGTCGCTCAGGTTCATAATCTGGTCCCGAGCGATGAACGGAATCGTCCAGCCGTTGTCCATCATGAGGAGCGTCGGCGTCTGCTGCCCCGCGTCGAGGATGTTCTTGTACTTCGTCCGCCGGTCACCCGTCGTGAACGACCCTTCGACGACTTCGACCGTAATCTTCTCTGACAGGCCCGCATCGTGCAGGGCCTTGTTGATGTCGGACTGGGCCTTCTTGAAGTTCTGGTCACCTGCCCATTTAACCGTGATGGCCTCGCTGGGCTCGTCCATACTTATCTTGTCGCCCTGGCCCTCGCCCCCGCCGCCACCGTCGTTGCTGGAAATACAGCCAGCGAGGGTGGCACCGACGCCCGATGCGCCAGCAACCTTCACGAAAGACCGCCGCGACACTCTGCGCTCACTACCACTCGTACTCCCTTGCGAACTATTCGCAGGCATACGGCTCTTTTTCATTGCTTTCGGTTTATAACTGCCGCGACTACAACACCTGTTGTAGTTGTTAGTATTATACTTATTCTCTAGCCGGCGTACGTAGAACGTTTGGTTGTGGGGGTGTGAACGCGCCCCCTAAGATAGTAGGGGAAGCGAAATTATCGAATAAGATATATCTCACATATCGGTTCTGGACTAACTTTTATTTGTCCTGATTAATGGTATTATTCGCTGTTCCGGGCGATATCGGTCACCGTGAGTCGCATCGCTTCCACGTCTTCTATCATCGCACCTTCACCTCCGACGGTGTACTCACCAGTCTCGGTCGAGATGGTCACGGACGCACGGCCAGCGAGCTGGACCAGCGGCGTCTCTCTGGCGTCGGTCGCTCCGTCGCCCTCGTAGTACACGTCGACGATGGTCCCATCCAATCGTCGCTCGTCGCCGCTCTTGACCGACTTCCCTTCGACGAACACCTCGACGGTGTCGCCCGCTCGAACCAGTGACTCCACGTCTCGGATGAACTCACGGATGTCCACGTACTCGATGGGTGGGTCGTCGTTCCGGGCGCTGTATATCTCGTCACAAATCTCCCACAGACAGCCGACGTAGTACCAGTGGAACACGTACTCGTGCATCCGGTCGTCGACGAGGACACCGTACTCGTTCAGGGCCTCCTCGTGGGGCGCGAAACACGCCTTCTGGCGGTCGACCAGCGCGACGAACGGTGACGGAATCGGTCGATGGCGGGCCTCCGTCGTCGACGCGGCGAGCGTCTCACGCGACGGGAGTTCTTCGGTGCTGTCGATGTCGGTGTACAGCGACACCTGCACGTAGACGCCGCGGTCGAGCGCATCGGCGAGGACGCCGTGTAACTCTTCGAACTGTGCTGGGCTGGCCGAGAGCTGAATCTGGTTCTCCGCCTCCTCGATGAACAGGCGTGCACGGTCGACGACCGTCTCGAACCGCTTGACGATACTCGCCGTGTGACGGTCGAGTTCGGGCTGTTCCCAACGCTGTTCGATTTCGTCGGCCGCGGATTCGAGCCGGTCGGCCTGTTTGGTGAGGTCTGCGAGTACGTCCGCGGGGTCGTGAGCGCGTGCGCGAAGCGTATCTTGCTCGTACGTTTCGACGTAGCCCCGGTCTTCCAGCGAGCGAATCACGTCGTAGATTCGCGGGTCTGGAACGTCACTCGCGGCGACGAGGTCACGCGCCGACGCCGTTCCGAGTTCCAGCAGGGCGACGTAGGCTTTCGACTGGTACGGCGAGAGACCGGCCTCCTGCAGCACGTCCCGCAACTCGTCGGAATCCATACCCTCCGTTCGGGGGAACGAGCGCAAAAACCTTCCCACGACGACAACCCTTTACCCGCGGCTCGCGGTACCACCCAACGATGACCGTCTTCGACGCTGTCCGTGCCCCGGCGTACACCGGCGAGCGACGCTGCTGGCCGTGTACTGTCGTGAACCTCGTGCTGGTCGCCGCGGTGGCCGTCGGCCTCGCCGCGCTCGATTTCGCGTTCGCTGGCCTCGCTGTGGCCGCCGTCGGTGTCGTCGGTATCTGGCTCCGCGGCTACGTCGTTCCATTTACGCCGCGGTTCGCCCCGAAACTCGTCGCCGCACTGCCGGTCCCAGCGGACTGGTTCCACGCGCCAGACGCGGTCAGCGACGGCGGTGGCGACCCTGCCCCGGGCAGTCTCGCTCCCGACGAAATCGACGGCGAAACCGTGTTGACGCGACTGGTCGAGGTCGGTGTCGTCGTCCCCGAGGGCGACGACCTGCTGCTCGCTGACGACTTCAGAGAGCGCTGGTACGCAGCGATGCGCGACCACCGTGCCGATTCGGTCGAAACGCTCGCCGCGACCGTCCAAGACCTCGTTCCCGACGCGCGGGTCTCGACCGAAGACGGTGCCGGCAGTCGTGGACCCTACGTCGTCGTCTCCCGGAGCGAAGTCGCCTCGCTCGGCGACGCCTGGCTCACACGGCCAGTCGCCGTCGCCGAAGTGGCCGCGGTCGAAGCACTCGACCCGACCGGCCTCGACGAGGCTGTCGCACTGGCCGCGGCCGAACCGCTTCGGACCTTCCTCGACGAGTGTCCCGACTGCGGCGGTCCCGTCGAGGCGACGACGACCGTCGAGTGCTGTGGCGGTGCGGCCGGTGCTGGGAGCGACCCCGACGAAGTACTCGCGTGTACTGACTGTGACACGAGACTGTTCACGTTCCGTGGATAAACCGAGAAATTTCAACGATTCCCGAACGAATTGGGTGCGGAATTGATAATCGATGGCGGCGCGAACTACGGGTAATGACCACAATCGTCGAGGCGTCGCTGCCGGCGGACGAGTTTGCGTTACAGGAGACACTCGATCGCGTCCCCGACGCGTCGTTCGAGATCGTCAGACTCGTCGCCCACGGTGACGACAGTGTCATGCCGTTTCTCTGGGCGTCGAGCGAGTCAGCCGACGATTTCCCAGCCATCTTTGAGGCAGATTCGAGCACCCGAAACGTCGAAATGCTCGCCGACCTCGGCGACGAGTACCTGTTCCAGATGGAGTGGACCGCTCACATCCGCGTCATCGTCTACGTCTTGCTCGAAGAGGAGGCGACGCTGCTCGACGCCGTCGGCACCGACGACCAGTGGCGGCTTCGACTCCTGTTCCCCGAGGAGTCCTCGGTGTCGGCGACGTACGAGTTCTGTGAGGAACACGGGGTGAACTTCACGGTCAACCGGATGTTCCAGATATCGGATTCCTTCCAGCGCGGGCTGTACGGACTCACGGAACAGCAACACGAAACGCTCGTCACGGCCTCGGAAACCGGCTATTACGAGGTTCCACGCGGCGTCGAACAGATCGAACTCGCCGAGCAACTCGGCGTCTCGAATCAGGCGCTCTCGGAGCGACTCCGGCGCGGTCACGGTCGCCTCGTCACGAACGCGCTCGGGCCGGACGTGGACACCGAGCCGAATCGGCGCGGGTAACAGATCGTGTACGGGTGGTGACACCCGACCGAGACCAGGGACCGCGTCCAGTCAGCCGTGAACTCGTTCGCCCGCTTTCACGACCGTCTCCACCAGATTCGTCCCGTACTGGTAGGGGACGTGCCGGAACGACGGCGCGTCGACGACGGCGAAGTCGGCCGGCGCACGCTCGCGGAGCGTGCCCGTTCTCGCGCCCAAATCGAGCGCCGCGGCGGCGTTCGTCGTACTCGCTCGCAGCGCTTCTGCCGGCGTCATCCGCATCCCGACGCAGGCCAGCGACTGCGCGAAGCCCATGCTGTGGCTGTGGCAGTTCGGGTTGAAGTCCGTCGCGATGGCGACGGGTGCGCCCTGGTCGAGCATCCCGCGGGCGTCGGCGTACTCCGCGCCGAGGCCGAAGGCAGTGCCCGGCAGGAGAACCGGGATTACGTCGGCCTCGACGAGCGCATCCACGTCCTCCTCGGTCGAGTGGAGCAGGTGGTCGGCGCTGGTCGCGCCGAGTTCGGCGGCGAGTTTCGTCCCGCCGATGTGGGCCAGTTCCTCGGCGTGGACCTTCGGCGTCATGCCGTGTTCGCGCCCGACCTTGAGCACGCGCCGCGACTGCTCGACAGAGAAGACGCCCTCCTCGCAGAACACGTCGCAGAACGTGGCGATGCCCTGTTCGGCGGCGGCCGGAATCTGTTCCTCACAGACTTCGTCGACGTAGTCGTCGGCGTCGCGGCCCTGCGGGACGGCGTGTGCGCCCATGAACGTCGGCACCACGTCGACCGGGTGTTGCTCGTCGGCGCGGCCGGTGGCCGCGAGCATTCGGAGTTCGGTCTCGGTGTCGAGGCCGTAGCCGGATTTCACTTCGACCGTGGTCGTCCCGTGCGCCAGCATCGTGTCGAGGTGGCCGAGCAGATTCGAGACTAGTTCGTCCTCGCTGGCCTCGCGAACCGCCCGGACCGACTTCAGAATCCCGCCGCCGTCGGCCAGAATCTCCTGATACGTCTTGCCGCGCAGTTTGGCCTCGAACTCGTCGGAGCGGTCGCCCGCGAACAGCGCGTGGGTGTGCGGGTCGACGAAGCCCGGAACCACGGCGTTCCCGCTCGCGTCGAGCGAATCGGCGGCGTTCTCTGGCGGGTGCTCTCGCGTAATCTCGTCGGTCGGGCCGACGGCGACGACTTCTCCATCTGCGACTGCGATGGCAGCATCTTCGATGGTCTCGATTGGTTCGTCTACGCCTGGCCCGACTGCGATTTCGGCGGCGTCGTAGAGGACGAAGTCGGTCACGCCGACCACCCCGCGATGAGGTGGGCGACGGCACGGGCGGCCGCGTCGACGGTCATGCCGTCGCGGTCGAGTTTGGGCGCAGTTTCCACGATTTCGAACCCGGCGAGTCGGTCGTCGCCCGCCACGAGACGGAGCACCCGGAACAGTTCGCGAGTCGTCAGACCGCCTGGAGTCGGTGCGCTCGCACCCGGCGCGAACGCGGCGTCCAGCACGTCCACGTCGACCGAGACGTAAATCGAGTCCACGTCACCGAGCGACCCGACCGCCTTGTCGACCGAGTCGATTGGGTCGTCGCCGACCTCTTCTGCGAGTCGGACGTGGGCCTCCCAGCGGCGGACAAAGTCGTCGTAGGCGCTCGACGTTTCGAAGTGTCTCGCGCCGACGCAGGCGTAGGCGTCCAATCCGGCGTCGTGGAGTTGCCGGTAGGGCGTCCCACTGGTTGGGCCCGACTCCGGTACCTCTCGACAGTCGAGATGCGCGTCGAAGTTGAGCACGCCGACGCTTCCCAAATCGAGCAACGGCAGCACGTTCGCGTAGGTCAGCGAGTTGTCGCCGCCGAGGAAGACGGGGAAGGCGTCGGTTTCGTGTACCGCGGCCGCAGTCTCAGCGACTGCGTCTTGGACCTGCGCCACGCCGCCACCGGTCGGGATGGCCACGTCGCCGAGGTCGCCGATGTTCGATACCGGACCGGCGTCGAAGTGGTGCGTCTTCACGCCGGCGAGTGATTTACGGATAGCGGCCGGACCGTCGGCCGCGCCTTTGCGGCCGATGACCGCGCCGTCGTACGGTTCGCCGACGAGGACTACGTCGTAGTCGCTGGCGGTGTCGAGCGTGGCCGATTCGACCACGTCGCCGAACTGCTCGTCGTTGGGGTCCGAGGATGTGGGTTCCCAATCGGGCGGGGCTGTGAACGTCGTCATTCGTCCTCGGCCATCGGCACCCGCACGTTCGACTCTTTCGCCTCGGCCAGCGCCTCCTCGTAGCCCGCGTCGGCGTGGCGAATCACGCCCATGCCGGGGTCGGTGGTGTACACCCGTCTGGCCTTTTCGGCGGCGAGGTCGGAGCCGTCCAAGACGACGTGGTTGTTCGTGTGCAGCGAGTTGCCGATGCCGACGCCGCCGCCGTCGTGGACGCTCACGATGTCGGCACCAGAGGCGGTGTTGAGCAGCGCGTTCAGGATGGGCCAGTCGGCGACCGCGTCCGAGCCGTCGCGCATCGCTTCAGTCTCTCGATTTGGGGATGCGACGGAACCGGCGTCGAGATGGTCTCGCGTGACGACAACCGGGGCCGAAATCTCGCCCTCGGCGACGAGTTCGTTGATTCGGAGGGCGAAACGGGCGCGTTCCGTCAATCCGTCCTCGTCATCTCCAGCTTGGTAGCCGAGCCAACAGACCCGACTCGGCAGGCCCTGGAAGTGCACCTGCTCCTGTGCGAGGTCGATCCAGCGATGGAGGTGCTCCTTCTCCGGGAACAGTTCCTTGACGGCCTCGTCGGTCCGGTGGATGTCGGCGGGGTCGCCCGACAGCGCAGCCCAGCGGAACGGGCCTTTGCCGCGGCAGAACAGTGGCCGGATGTACGCCGGCACGAAGCCGGGGAAGTCGAACGCCTGTTTCATGTTGCGGTACTCCTTGACCTGCCCGCGGATGTTGTTCCCGTACTCGAACGCAATCGCGCCCGCGTCTTGCATATCGAGGATGCCCTGCACGTGTCGCGCCATCGTGTCGAGGCTCTCCTCGACGTACTGCTCGGGGTCAGTCTCGCGGAGTTCGTCGGCTTCGGCGACGGTGTAGCCAGACGGGTAGTAGCCTTCCAGCTCGTCGTGTGCGGAGGTCTGGTCGGTGACGATGTCGGGGACGAAGCCACGCTCGGCCATCCCCTCGAACATATCTGCCGCGTTCATGTGCAGGCCGATGGAGTACGGTTCGTCGTTCTCGGCGGCCGCTTGGGCCTTCTCGATGGCCTCGTCGAGGTCGTCGGTCTTTGCCATGCAGTAGCCCGTTTCGATGCGGCGGTCGATGCGGTGTTCGTCGACCTCCGCGGCGATGCAGACGCCGTGGTTCATCGTCACCGCGAGCGGCTGTGCCCCGCCCATGCCGCCGAGGCCGCCCGTGACCGTGATTTCGCCTCGGAGGCCGTCGTTCTCTGGATAGTGCTGCTCGGCCAGTTCCGCGAGGGTCTCGTACGTCCCCTGAATGATACCCTGCGTGCCGATGTAGGCCCACGAACCGGCGGTCATCTGGCCGTACATGATGAGCCCCTTCGCTTCGAGTTCGTGGAAGTGGTCCCAGTCGTCCCACTTGCCGACGAGGTTCGAGTTGGCGATGAGGACCCGCGGCGCGCGCTCGTGCGTCTGGAACACGCCGACGGGTTTGCCCGACTGCACGAGCAGCGTCTCGTCGTCGTCGAGATTTCGGAGTTCGTCGAGAATCGCGTCGTAGGCGTCCCAGCTACGGGCCGCGCGCCCGGTCCCGCCGTAGACGACGAGTTCTTCGGGCTTCTCGCCGACTTCGGGGTCGAGGTTGTTGTTGAGCATCCGGAGGGCCGCTTCCTGTCGCCAGCCCTTGCACTCGATGTCTGTCCCCGTCGGCGCGCCCTGATACCCGCGCCACTGTTCGGAGGGTTCGCCGACGTCGTGTTTCGCGTCGGAGTCGGAGTGTCCTGCCATGCCTGCGGCTTGGGTCGCTATGACAAAGGAGTGAGGGCAGGCTTACGCTGGTGTATTTATCTATCTCCCGCTACCGGACCTGTCTACGTGTCACAGGTCGCGTAGAATTTCGCGGTATCACGTGTCGTTCCGTCCGCGACGGCGGTGATGGTGAACATCGTCGCGTCGCCGGGCGAGAACAGTATCTTCTGTCGTCCCGCACCGACGTCGGTCTCGGTGTGGAGGATGGTCCCGCTCGAACTGATTCGTACTTCGTCGAAGTGTTCCCCTTCATCGACTTCCAGTGTGGCCCACACTTCGTCGAAGCGGGCGGTGCCGACGAACTTGAACGTCCCGTTCGCTGGGCGTTCTTCGACGCCGCTCTGACAGCCTCCGTGTTCGTCCGTCCCCATCGAACTACTCTCTCCGCCGGAGCCGTAGCCGGTGGCTGCGAACAGGCCACCCGCGGCGAGACAGCCAGAGACACCAGCGAGAACTTGTCTTCTCGTATTCATGTCTGAAAATCAGAGTCAGTGCGTAAATACTTTGAGTAGTCGAGGGGACGACGAGCGATTTCGGCGGGTCCTCGTCAACGACAGTTCTTGACGCACGCTGCTGTGGCCTCGTGAGCGTCCACGACGTGGCTGTCGAGTCGTCTACGAAGGCTGCATAGATATTCAAGCGACCACTAAGAATTATTGTGCTTCACTGACTACAGTCGGCTAGACGATGCCCGATTCGCCACCCGACGACCCCGGCTTGCTCGACGACTGGGACAGCGCGGCGGCGGACCTGACCGTTCGGGACCGCGTGTACGACGTGGCGATTCAGTGCTACGAACCGACCCGCGTCGCCGAGGTCGCAACGCGGGCAGACTGCGCGAAAGAGACCGCCAGAGAGTACCTCCGCTGGATGACGAACGTCGGTATCGTCGTCAAGACCGGCGACAACCCGGAGACGTTCGAACGGAACGAGTCGTACTTCGAGTGGAAGCGCGTCTTCGAACTCCAGCAGCGACCACGGGAAGAGCTCGTACAGGAACTGAACGAACTCTCCGAGCGAGAGCAGGCGTTCAGAGCGCGATACGACGTCGCGGCTCCCGACGAGGTGGATGCGGTCGAACACGCCGACTACACCGACCTCGAAGCGGTCTGGGACGACCTCGACGAGTGGCGAGCGGTGCGCGAACGAATGGAACTCATCGACCGGGCGCGACGAGAGCAGTCCGAGTCCGGGGTTCCGGCCTGAGGACGAGCAAGCTTCATTGGCGGCGACAACCGACGTTCGACGATGTTCGAGGCGACCCTCCGCATCCGCGACGACAGCGCGTACGCCCGCGCCACGGCCGGAAGCGACGCCCGAATCGACCTCTGGTGCAACGACCACTGCGACCTCCTGCACGTGGTCGGCCCGGTCGAGACAGTCGTCGACCTCGCCGCCGCAGAAGTCGGGGTGCGCGACCAGATTCGTGACGGCGACGAGTGCCTGCTCGTCACAGCGGACTGTCTGCGCGAACACGAGGAGGGGACAATCGACGCCTACCTCGCTCGCCACGACTGTCTGCTGCTCCCACCGATTCGCTACGAGGGCGGTGAGAAGGTCGTCCGCGTCCTCGCGCTCGACGGCGACCGCCTCACCCAGTTCTTCCGCGACCTCGTCGCCGACTACGACGTGACGGTCGAGTCGAAGCGCGAGGTTTCTTCGCCAGCGCGACGGTCTCCCGATTCGGGACTCGACGCGGTGTTGCCCGACCTGAGCGACCGCCAGCGAGAAATCTTGCTCGCGGCTCACGAAGCGGGCTACTACGAGATTCCACGCGAGACGGCGACGACCGAAATCGCGGCAGTGTTCGGCATCGACCGCCGAACCGTCGAAGAGCACCTGCGAATCGCGGAACGGAAACTGTTCGACTCACTCGTCGACTATCTCTAGTAGTTCGACCGACCACGGCCCTCGCGGTGGCTACCCGTTCTGAATCAGTCGCAGTCGAATCACGGTCCCTTCGTACCTGACGTACTGCCCGAACACGTCGCCGTCGTACGCCGGCACGGCGGACAGGTCGTCTTCGACGTTCGCCAGTTCGGAGGCACTCAGCGACGTGGAGAACGTTCCATCTTCGACCGCCGACTCTATCGCGCCCGTCACGACGGGATGGGACAGATTCGCCTGGTCAAACTCGGTCACAGTCGCGTTGGCAGGCGGGTCGTCGACGACAGCAGCTCTGAGTCTGCCGCCCTGTGCTGCGCCAGCGTACGAAGTTCCGGTCGTCTGGGTCACAGTCGTCGTTCCGGTCGTGGTCGGCGGCTGCTGCGTGCGTTCGGTCGTCCCGATATCGTCGGTGACCACAGCACTCGTCGGTTGCTGTGTCCCCGGATCCGTGACCGAACTGCACCCTGAAAGCAGGAGGCAGCAGACCACGAGTAGGTGGAGGAGTGGAGAGCGGTCCATACGAAGGCGAGAACGTGTCAGAATAAGTGCTTTCTCCCGCTGGTGCGCTCGCTTGGGACGGCCACGGTCGAAGGGTACTGGTGGCTGTTCGACGCGGTGGTCACGTTCATCTAATCTACAACTTTCCGGTGGAACGCACGGTGTTAGCTGCTTTTTAGGGCTAAGACTGCAGATTCGACCAATCCGGTCGGAACGTGCTCACTGTCGACTGTGACCTCAAATCCGGACGATTTTGCGATGACGAACAACGCAGTCGCTTGTGGGGCCATAAGCAAACCGAAGATGTCGTCAGAGGGGTACTCTTCGACATGGTACTCGACCATCCGCTGAATACCTCGTTTGACTCCTTCTGGGTCGCTCTCATCGAGCGCTTTGACGAAGGACAGTATTGCACTTCCATAGAGTGCGTGCACTGGTGGTTTAGTTTCGTTCACTGCCTCTAGTGACTCTATCTCCGTCTCGACGATATCACCCGTAACTGCACCTGCCAGACAGCCTGAAAGATAGAATCTATCTGCTACCCATTCAGACGGGTCTACATCCGCCGTTTCGTGCAGTTTTCGGGTGAGTTCCGCTAGTTCACGTATTCCGTCGGAGTCACCGGCGAGAGCCGCGGTGTATATCCCACGTGTGAGTGAATTTGTACTCATCACTCCGATGTTGCTCTCCTGCGCGCTCTGCAGAAAATACTTCGAAGCGGTTCTGAAGTGTCCCTGTGCTTCCTCAACTGTCCGTTGCGAAGCACAGCAGATGGCTCCTTTTTGATATCTCGAAGCAATCCCGGAGAAGAAATTCGAGAGGTCCTGTTCTACCTGTCCCTCTCGATACAAATCTTCAGTCTTCCTTGCTCTGTTTAGGTAGGTTCTGAGGAGCCTGTTGACCTCGTTTCGTTGCTCGTCGGTCAGATCTGGCACCTGTTTCCCTCCAGCGTCCGATTATTCGTGTATCCACCCATAGTTTCGAATATTAAACAAGGTCCTTGATTCTTCTCCCTGTGCACTCTCCTTTCGGCACAAGACGTTTCCACTCCCCTCCCCCAACTCAGAGTGATGGCCGCCGACGCGAGCGACGACCGACTCGACCCCGCAAGCGACGACCTGCGCGTCCTCGCCCGGCACGACGACGGGTTGCTCGTGCGCGACCTCGCGGGCGGCCCGGACTGGAACGCAGTCCGCGAGGCCGCCGACCCACTCGCGGCGCTCGACTCGCAACTCGGCGGCACCGTCCTCGTCCGCGCAGACGACTATCCCGACGCCTTCCAGCGACAGGTCGACCACCTTCGGCCGGGCTACCGCGTCAGCGGCCGCCTCGTCTACGAATCTGGTGGCTGGGCGTTCGACACCAGTTCCGACTTACAGGTCCGAGAGGCTGTCACACTCGATTACGCGACCGACGCCCGCTGGGCCTTCGCACCGTCGGAGGGTCTGTGGCAGGACGCGGTCGAGGCCGCTGGTGGCGACCGCCGCGTCGCCTCCGGTGCCGAGATTCTCACCGACGGGGGCGACCGCGCAATCGCTACCTCACACGTCTTCGCCGCCCCCGACGACGACTTCCTCACGACAGTTCGCCGCGGTCGCAGTGCCCACCTCGAACTGTTCGCCGCGGACCCCGGTGACGACCTCGACGGTGAAGTCGTGGACGTCGTCGTCGTTTCCCCGGCCGAACGACCCTACGTCGCGGTGCTGTCGGTCGCGACCGGCGGCGAGTGGCTCTCGCACGACGTGCGGACCGAGGTCGGCCTGCCACTGGTCCACGCGGGGACGACTGGCTCTCGCACGGCCGCCCAGCGCGTTCGATGGCACGACGAGTACCTGAGACACGAAAGAGTCGACGGCACGGACCGGCTGTACGAGCGCGACTCGTCGGCCTCGGCGAGCGCGGACACGGGCTACGTCGACGTGGAGACGGGCGAGGTCAGAAACACCGACGACATCGACGTCCGGCGGGACGGTCCCGACCTCGTCTACACACAACGAACCGGGCGAGACCGTGTCGAAGTCGCACGAGTCCAACGCGGCGGTGACTGACTAGCCCTGTCGGCAGACCAGAAACGCGGGTGTGCCGGTATCTGTCCACTGACCGGTTTCACTGGAACCACCGGTCGAAACGACCGCTCGTCGTGTCATCGAATCGTTTACTTGCCCGTCTCGACAACGCCTCACAGAGATGACGCGAGATGGTGGGTCCCGGCACTGGCTCCCGGCGTGGAATCGGTCCACTCGACGGACCGGGCAGGTCGTCACGGTCGTCTGTCTGGTTTGCCTACTCGTCGCGGCCATCGCGGGATTCGCCCTGACGACGCCGACGACCGACGCGTCGGTGGGCGGCGAGCGCGACCCCATCGACCCGACGGCCGGTATCGAGAGCCTGCACGAGCGGGGGCTCACCGGCGAGAACGTGACCGTCGGCGTCGTCGATGTGACCGGCTTCGACACGTCTCACCCTGACCTGTCGGACCGGGTCGTCGCGGCGCGGTCGTTCGCCCCCGGCGAGACGGTCGCCAATGGCGGCCGGAACGACCACGGGACTGCGGCGGCGTCGCTCGTCGTGCAGGTCGCTCCCGACGCCGACCTCTACCTCGCCTCGTTCGACAGTGGGTCGGGCTACGAGCGGGCCGTCGCGTGGATGGTCGCCGAGGAGGTCGACGTGGTAGTCGCGCCGGTGTCGTTCTACGGTAAACCGGACGACGGGAGCGCCCGGGTCGACCGCGTTACCCGGAAGGCGGCCACGCACGGGACGCTCGTGGTCGCGTCGGCAGGGAACCTCGGGATGGGGCACTGGACGGGCGAATTCGCGCCTGCAGACGAGGTACACCGGTTCGACGCCGCAGTCGCTACTCCCGGAATCACCGAGGGCGTCGGACCTGCTGACGACCCAAGAACAACCGACACCACCTCGTCCGCGGTCACCGGCACATCCAACGAGATTCCTCCGCCCGCCACGCGAAACGCCCTCTCGGCCGGCAGCGGGCGCGACCTCTCACTCTGGCTCTCGTGGACGGATGACCACCCCACGTCGGCGTTCGCGCTAGAACTGTACGCCGAAGCAGCCGACGGCGCACGGCTGGTCGCTCGCTCGCAGCCGTACATCGCCGACGGCGTCCCGAACGAGCGCATCGAGGCGAAACTCACGCCGGGCGAGTCGTACTTCTTCGTCGTCCGAGGCGAGTCCAGTGCAGCGGGGACCAAACTGTCCGTTTCGTCGCCGACGCACGCCTTCGAACACCGGGTCCGTGCGGAGAGCGTCGCCGCACCGGCGACCGCCGCGCAGGTGCTCGCTGTCGGGGCGTACGACGAGCGGACCGGTCGTGCGGAGGCGTTCAGCGGTGCTGGCGCGGCTGGTTCGACGGATCGAGGCGTCGACCTGCTCGCGCCGGATCGGCTGACCGCGGCGAACCACCCTGACGGGTTCGTCGGGTCGTCCGCCGCGGCCCCGTACGCGGCTGGCGTCGCGGCGCTCGTCCTAGACGCCGATTCTGGCCTGTCGCCGCGAGAGATAGAGCGACTCCTGACCGAGACCGCGACCGACGTGGGCGACCCCGGCGTCGACCCGGTGTCCGGCACCGGGCTGGTCGAACCGGCGCGGGCGGTCGCGGCAGCGCGCAACGAGACCACTCAAAGCCGGTTTTTAGGAATGCCGACCTTTACTACCCGGGCGTTGTTCCGTAGCGATTGAGCCCTCCATGTCCGGCCTCATCGATCGAATCCAGTCCCGAACGACGACGACCGACGAGCGAACGCGCGTCATCGAGATGGCCGACGCGGACGCGGACACCGTGCTCGACGCCCTCTCGTCGGACACCGGCCGGACGATTTTTCGGACACTTTTCGAGGAGCCGGGGACCGCGTCCGAACTCGCAGCCCGCCTCGACACCTCGGTCCAGAACACGCACTACCACCTGACGAACCTGCGCGAAGCCGGTCTCGTCGAACAGATAGATACGGTCTACTCCGAGAAGGGCAACGAGATGACGGTGTACGGCCCGGCGACTGACCCGCTCGTCTTCGTCGGGAACGAGGACCGCATGCCCGTCGTCGAGCAGTCCTTGGCCCAACTTGTCGTCGGTCTCGGGCTGCTCGGAGTCGCGAGCCTCCTCGTTCAGTGGGGTGCGGAGCGGCTAGTCGTGGGCGGCGGGCACAAGTCGTCCCCGGGCGGCGCAGTTGGTCCCGCCGGCTGGGACGCCGTCCCCGATGTCGCCGACGGGACGCTCGGCTACCTCGTCTTCGAGGTACTCGAACCCGGTCTCCTCTTCTTCGCGGGCTGTCTCGTCGCGGCGGCGCTGGTCGCGGCCGTCTTCGGTCGGTGAGGTAGAACGTAGAAGCGCAGTCGTCTGTACTGGCGGCTGCCGCGCTCAGTTCCCGACGAACCCGAGCAGCGAGCCGATGCCGGCGACTGCGAGGACGCCACCGACGACGAGCGCGGCGAGTCCGCCGAGGTCGAGGTCGGTCCCTGCCTGTGCCGGCTCGTGCGTTCGGTCGTTGCCGCCCTCGCCGCCGTCACGGCCGTCACCTGCGGCGTTCGCGTCGGTCGTGCCGGTGTCGGTGTCGAGGTAGAAGCCGTCACGGACGGCGACGGTGCCGACGTCCGCTTCGTCGTCCATCGCCGTGCCGCGGTAGAGATCCGTATCGTACAGCCCAGCCGTGAGGTTGCCGTCGAGTGTCGTCTCGCGTGTGACGGTGACGGTGTCGGCCGAGTCCGCAGCGGTCAGGGTCGCCTCGCCAGTGTCGCCGGCGGCCGCGGTGTCGAAGCGAACGTCGACGATTCCGTCGCCGGAGCCGTCTTCGAGCGTCGCGACGACCTCGTAGCCGGCCTCGTCGTCGCCGATGACGACGGTCGCGGCGTCTTCGTCGGCCAGCGTCACGCTCATGCCGACGGCGTCACCCTGCTCGACGTCCGTGATGTGCTCGGCGAAGCCGAAGGTCTGCGGTTCGTCGGGCCACGCTTCGTGCGTCGTCGAGTCCTCGGCGGACTCGTTTTCTGCGAGGGTGAGCGTCGCTTCTTGCACCAGTCGGTTGGGCCCACTGCTCGACCCGCGATAGAGTTCGAGCGGGTACTCACCCGCGTCGAGGGCGCTCTGTCGGGCACTCAATTCCGTCTCGGAGCCCTCGCGGACCGTTACCGTGTCGCCCGATTCGGCGACCGAGAGCGTCGGTGCCGGATGGCCGGCATTCGTCGTGTCGAACAACAGCGTGACTCGGCCGTCGCCGGTCCCGTCGCCGGCGGTCGCCTCGATGTTGTAGTTTACGCGCTCGGACCCGATGGTCACCGTCGCCTGTTCGGCGTCGCCGAGTTCGATGGGGACGCGGACAGTCGAACCGCGGTCGCCGGCGAGGGTCTGGGGAATCGCGAGTTCGTCGCTCTCGAACTCCTCGGGGTCGGTTGCCGTTGGTGGGTCGTCGACGGGCATCGTCTGTTGCTCGTCGTCTGTACAGTCGCCTACGCAGTCGACGACGACGCCGGTTGCGGTCGCGAGTCGGTCGCCCTCGTGAACGACGTGGACCGAAATGGGCGTCTCCGGCGAGATGTCGGAGAGGTCGAACGTGGCGACGAAGCGACCCGAGTCGGTGACGGCTACCTCGGTCGACTTGAGGAACGGGTCGTCGCCTGACTCGGACTGAATCCGGACCGAGAGTCGAGTCCCGGAGGGCAGGTCGGACTCGCCGACGACGGCCTGCTGCGGGCCGGCGGCGAGGTGGAGGTGCTTGCCGTCGTAAACGAGTGTCGTTCCGTCAGGGATGGCCGCACTGCTAGTGGCGGCCGCCCCGGTCGCGGGCACCATCGAGGTTCCCACGAGCAGTGCGAGTGCGAGCGCGACCAGCGTCTTGCGAGTCATCAGTGGGCACCCTCGGTGCAGGTGCGACGTAGTGCGAGGCCGGTTCGTGGTCGGTGTTTGGTACGATTCTGCGGGGGGTCGGTCGCGTGTGGAGGGCACGTCTTCATGCCAGATAGACACTACAGGTACCAGACATTAATGAAAGCGATAGCTAAAAATCTATCTTGAGCGCGCTACTCCCCGAACAGCCACTGCTCCACCGCGACTGGGTCCGGGCCGAGCGCGACCGTCTCGCGCAGCGAGTTCGACACCGGACTGGTCGTCGCGAGCGAGAACAGCAACCGTGCTCCGAGTCGCTGGAGGGGGACCGGAATGTCGTCTCGATTGTGGACCAGCCACGTGAGGAGTCGCTCGGCCCGTCGCTGGAACCGGAGAATCGTCTTCACGGCGGGCCGACGACGGTCGACGTAGGGCTGGAAGGCACTCGCTGGAAGCGGCCCGGTGTCGTCCCCATCGCTTCCATCGCCCCCATCGTCGTCCCGCAGGACGCGACAGAGCACACCGTGCAGCGCCGCAGCGTCTTGCATCGCCAGCGCGTTTCCTTGTCCTCCGACGGGCGAGGCGACGTGGGCCGCGTCACCGAGCAGGACGAGCCCGTCGCGGGTCCACTCCGGCGCGAGGCCTGGGCCGATGTGGAGCAACGAGCAGTCGCCGAAATCGGTGAGGTCGCGTTCCAGTGCGACTCGCAACTGCGGGTCGATGGCCGCCACTCGCGCCCGGAAGTCGTCGATGCCGGCCGATTTGAGGTCGTCGTAGCCCCCGCGTTCGAGGACGTAGCCCACCTGCAACTGCTCGCCGAGGCGGATGCCGAGGACGATGCCGTGTTCGGTGATGGTCGCGATGGAGTCGTGGGCCACGTCGGCGTTCAGTTTGAACCACAATACGTCGAGGTGGGAGTCGAACAGTCCGGCGTCGATGCCTACCGCGTCCCTGACCGTCGAGTACCGACCGTCGGCACCGACGACGACCCGGGCGCGATACGCGACGGTCTCGTTCGCCCCGCGGTCGTGCGCGACGACGCCGCGAACTTCCGACTCGTCCCCGAGCAGGTCGACGACCGTGGTCGCCAGCCGACAGTCTGTACCGTGGCTGGCGGCGCTGTCGAACAGCACTTCGAGGAGATGTGGCTGTTCGAGCAACAGCCCGAAGTCGTACTCACCGGGCAGGCCGTCGAACTCGGTCACGTCGTAGTGCCGGCCGTAGGCATCGACCGAGAGGCTATCCAGTTCTTCGTGCGAGAGGTCACGAACCGCGTCGAGCAGGTCCATCTCGTCGAGAATGCGCACCGCGGAGGGCTGGAAGGCGAACCCACGGAACTCGCGCTCGAACGTCGCGCCGCGTTCCAGCAGCGCGACCGAGACGCCGCTTCTGGCGAGCAAGTCGGCGAGGACGCCGCCGCCGGGACCGGCCCCGACGACGACCACGTCGACTTCGTGGACCCGGTCTACGTCGTGGTCGTCGTCGATGCCGTGGACGCGGGTCGTGTCCGTGCTGGAGGCGGACGACGGGTTGGTCATGTCTGCATAGAGGCGGGGATGACGGTTTTCGGTTACGGCGAGTGCCGTGCGCTGGCAGAAATTCCTGGAAAATTCAGTCGCCCGAATCGGCGAGTGTGTCGCCCCGGCCCACTTCGTCGCCCGCAGACATGCTTTCGCTCGCCACCGGACCGACCGGCCGGTCGCTCGTCGCCAGATAGCGGACGCCGAGGACGAGTGCGACGACACTCAGGCCACACACCAGTGCGGCGAGCGCGAGGACGCTACCGGTCACGGGCAGCGGAACAGGTGCAGCGACACCGAGGAGGAGCAAGACGGGGACGACGGGCCAGACGACGGTCGAGAGGTTGCGAGCAGTCAGCGCGCCGAGCCAGGTCGGCGGGAGCGTCTTCCACTCGCGCAGGGTTCCGAGGGTTTGCCACAGGCGTTTCCGGAACGATTCGGAAATCGTCCGCGGTGAGGCGGTTTCCCAGCGCGTCGATACCTCGGTCACGTCGGCACCGTGGTCGCGAACTGCGCGCCAGAGGAAGGCGCTGTCGGGCAGGAGCGACGCGTCGTCCCACCCAACCGTCTGGTCGAGTTCGTGGCGAACCGCGAGTCCGCAACCGTCGACACCAGCGGGCGGTGTCGCCCGGGTCGGGAACGCGAAGCGGTCGGCGTGGCCGCCGACGCCCGCAATCGTGGCCAGATAGGCAACCGGCGAACCGGTCCGGGTCGGCTGGCCGCGGAACTGAACCACGTCGGCGTCGGGCACGCCGTGGAAGTCCGTGACGTGTGTCCCTGCCTTCAGCGAGAGGACGTACTCCCGGTGACAGGGGACGTGCTGGCGCGCCCACTCGTGCGCCCGGCCGGTCGGTGTCGCGTCGCAGGCGAACTCGGCCGGAACGACGTGGACGGTCGCGCCCTCGACGTCGATGGGCGTCTCGGAGAGGACGCGGATATCGAGGTCGGGGGCCGCTGCGAGGAGCGAATCGACGGTCGTCTGTGCTTTTGCCCCGTCGCCTGTCGAGACGACGCGAACCTGTACGTCTGCCGGCCCGTGAGCGAACGGTGGCTGCGGTGGCCGGTATCGTCGTGCTCTGGCGACCCCCGAGACGCGAAGGTAGGTAGAGACTCCGTAGAGTACCACGAGGCCCCACGCGAGGACGAACAGTGTGGCGAACGCCAGATTCCCCAGTGTCGGTTCTATCACGATATTCCCTCAGCTTCGTTAACCTGTTTGGAACCGTGACGATTCAACCGAACCCCTACGTCAATTGGGGGGACACTCAGGCCATTTATAAGCAAATAGCCGGGAAGCAGTCGCCTGCTACCATTTCTCACCCCACCTTGCCGTCCGATACCCGCTGATCGTCGACGACAACTCACCGAGTAGCGATTCGGTACCACTGGTAACAGCTGCTGCCACGAGGGTTCAAGTACCGAGACGCGGCCACCACCGGCGAGATGGACGAACCAGCACTGGCAGCGACGGAAGGTGAGTGACGGTGGGCCACCGCGCCCTCGTCGCGTATGAACGAACTGACAGCAAACTTTCGCTGCACCACTCGCAGTGGGGCGCACTCGGTTTCCAGCTGTGCCGGACCTGTCGCCGGGACGCGCCCTTCGGCGGTGGTGGTGAGTGGGAGACTGGCGCCCACGAGGCCATCGTGGCGGGCGAGGCACCAGAACGGCCCGACGCGCCGGACTCGCCGGTCGACCCGGCACCGCGGGCGGTCCGCGACAGTCTCGACGACCTCGCGGCGCAGTTCGACTTTCTGGAGTACGAAGCCTGCTACGTCGTCTCGCCGACGGTCGACGTACGGGCGTTTCAGCCGCTCTGGTTCGCCCGGGCCTGTCCCGACGCCGACCCGGTCGGTGCGGGCGCGCTCGTCTCGCTCCGGCGCGACCGCGACCCGTGCGAGGACGCGGCGCGACTCTCGGCCTGGTTCCGCGGCGTCGCCGACACGGTCAGCGAGATGCGAGAACGCGGCGTGTTCACGGACGAAGAGGCGGAGGCGTACCTTCGCGAACGAGTACGAGAGTGGGAGACGGACGGACGCGAGGTCTTGCTTCCCTGACTGAGTCGGGCGGTTCGCCCGTCGGTTCGGCCGCTCCTGTCGCGCGGTGTTTTTGTACGCTCGCGCCGGAGTTCGACCGTGACGCGAGAACGAACCGCCGACGGCGTCCAGACCGTGGTCGGGCCGACACCCGAGACGGCCGTCGACGCCATCGAAGCCGGGTTGGTCCGCGGCGACCTCGTGACCGTCGTCGGCACCTGTCGCGTCGACTACGACGGCCGAGCGACCAGTCAGCTCGGTCCGGGCGACCGCCACGTCATGTGTAAGCCCGACGGGACGGTGTTGGTCCACACAGACGAGGGACAGAAGCCCGTAAACTGGCAGCCGCCGGGCTGTTCGCAATCCGTGTCGTTCACCGAGGACGGACTGGTCCGCCTCGAAAGTCAGCGCGAGAACCCGACCGAAGAACTGGTCGTCACCTTCGACCGGGTGGCACAGGTGAGTGCGCTCGTCGTCGACGACGAGGCGGACATCACGCTCACGGGCTCGGAAGCGGACCTTCGCCAGCGAATCCTCGAAGAACCCGGTCTCGTCGAAGCCGGCTTCCAGCCATTGGCGACCGAGCGCGAGACGGCCGCTGGCGCGGTCGACGTGTTCGGCGAAGATAGGGACGGGAACGTCCTCGTCCTCGAACTCAAGCGAAAACGCGTCGGGCCGGACGCGGCTGGGCAGTTACACCGCTACGTCGAAGCCCTTCGCCGTGAACTCCACGCGGGGGTGACGGTCCGAGGAATCCTCGTCGCACCCTCTCTCACGGACCGGGCACGGCGCGAACTCGCAGAGCACGGGCTGGAGTTCGTCGCACTCGACCCACCGGAAGCTGCGTAACGCGCTGAGACCCGTACTACTCGCTCTTCAGGCTGAGCGTCCGCGTCTCGATGGAGCCACAGCTCGGGCAGACGTGGCGATACAGGACTTTCCGGCCGTTCGTGGTCGCCTTCCACTCGCCGTCGGCGTCTTCGTGGCCACACTGGCGACAGACCAGGTCCACGTCGTAGTGGGTCTTGAGGCGGTCGAACGCGCTCTTCCCGCTGAGGTTGCTGGCTGCCATGTTGTCACATACCACACGTAGGTCAATAAATCGTTTGTCACACAGATGTCACCGGGAAACAATCCGTACCTGTGGAGTTTTCCGCCGACTGCCCCGTGTTTCGGAAGCTGTCTCCGACTGCCCCGTGCTTTTACGACTGCCCTACACAGTGCGAACTATGGAACGAGTAGACATCGACGACATCGACGCGCAGTTCCTCGGCGATTCGGACCTCGACCGACGCGGCCTCTCGGACCCGCTCGGGACGAACGACCTCGCTATCAACTACTACGCGCTCGACCCCGGCGAGTCGTTCTCCGGCGGAATGCACACCCACATGGACCAGGAGGAGGTGTTCTACGTGATGGAGGGAACCGCGACGTTCGAGACACCGGAGGGAACCGTCGAAGTCGGCCCGCACGAGGCGGTCCGCTTCGCTCGCGGTGACTTCCAGACCGGCAAGAACGACACCGACGAGAAAGTCGTCGCCCTCGCGCTCGGTGCGCCAAAGGGCAGCCGGGACATTCGCGTCCCGATGGGCTGCCAGAAGTGTGACGAGTGCGATATGCTCCAGTTCCAGATGCGCGAAGACGGAAACTATCTGTACTGTCCCGAGTGCGAACACGAGTTCGAAGCGCCCGTCTGAACTCGGAGCCTACTCCAATTCTCGCTGCAATTCGTCGAGCAACTGCAACGCCTCCATCGGCGTCGTCGTCGCCAGCGACGCCTCGCGAAGCTTTCTCGTCGCTTCGGGGGAGAGGCCGCCATCGCCGCCGTCGCCGTCGCTGTCGTCGATGTCGTCGGTATCTCCCGGTTCTGAGTCGCCGGAAGCGGTCGCGATTTCACCGGCCTCGGCCGTCGTCTCGGCGAGCAATTCGTGCGACCGGTCGAGTACCGACTGCGGAACACCGGCCGCCCGCGCGACCTCGACACCGTAGGAGGCCGTCGCGGGTCCGTGACCAACCTCGTGCTGGAAGCGAACTTCGTCGTCGGTCTTCGTCGCGGCGAAGTGCAGATTGAACGCGCCAGAGAGTTCACGGGCGGTTTCGGTCAACTCGTGGTGGTGTGTGGCGAACAGTGTCGTCGCGCGTACTTCGTCGTGGACGTACTCCGTGACTGCCTTCGCGATGGCGAGGCCGTCGGCGGTCGAGGTACCGCGGCCCACTTCGTCCAGTAGCACGAGTGAGTCTTCGGTCGCGTCGCGGAGGATGTCGGCGAGTTCGGTCATCTCGACCATGAACGTGGACTGGCCGCCGGCGATGTCGTCGCTCGCGCCCACGCGGGTGAACACGCGGTCGAGGACGCGCAGGTCGGCCGCATCGGCGGGAACGAAACTCCCGGCCTGCGCCATAATGCAGATACAGGCGACCTGTCGCATGTAGGTCGACTTCCCGCTCATGTTCGGGCCGGTGATGCACGCGAAGAACTGGTCGTCGTCGAAGCTGGCAGGATTCGGGACGAACTCGCTCTGCGTCCGCTCGACGACCGGGTGTCGACCCGCCTCGATGTCGATACCCGTCGCTGAAAACTCGGGTCGCGTGTAGCCGTTCTCGGCCGCGACGGTGGCGAACGAGACCAGCACGTCGAGGGCGGCGACTCGCTCCGCGACGCCCTGCACTCGTTCGGTCTCGGCGGCGACCGCCGTTCTGGTCTCGCGGAAGAGGTCGTATTCGAGGTCGTCGGCGCGCTGTTCAGCCTGGAAAATCTCGTCCTCTCGCTCCTTCAGTTCGGGCGTGTAGAACCGCTCCGAGTTCTTCAGGGTCTGGCGGCGCTGGTAGTCGTCAGGCACCGCATCGAGGTTCGGGTTCGTCACCTCGATGTAGTAGCCGTGGACCTGATTGTTCCCGACTTTGAGCGAGTCGACGCCGGTTCGCTCTCGCTCCTGTTCCTCCAGCGAGTCGATCCACGACTTCCCGGCGTGTTCGGTCTCGCGCAGGTCGTCCAGCGTCTCGTCGTAGCCCTCCCGAACCACGCCGCCTTCGGTCACTTCGATGGGCGGTTCGGGCCGAATAGCCCGGCCGACGAGGTCCCGCACGTCTTCCAGTTCGTCCAGTCCGTCACGCAGAGCTGACAGCCGGTCGGTCTCGCAGTCAGCGAGCGCGGCACGCAAGTCGGGAACCACGTCCAGCGTCTCCTTCAGCGAGCGCAGGTCTCTGGCGTTCGCCCGGCCGCGCGAGACACGGGTGATGAGGCGCTCCACGTCGTACACGTCCCGCAGCAGGTCGTGCAGTTCCTCACGGGTCGCGGGGTCGCGCACGAGTTCGCCGACGGCGTCGAAGCGGGCCTCGATTCGGTCCGAATCCACGAGTGGCCGCCGGAGCCAATCCTTCAGTTCGCGGCCGCCCATCGCGCAGGCTGTTTCGTCTAGCACGCCCGCGAGGGTCGCGCCTTCGACGCCCCGGACCGACCGACGCTCGAACAGTTCGAGACTTTCGAGGGCCGTGGGGTCGAGAATCATGTACTCGCGCGGGTCGTACCGCGTGAGGTGGTTCAGGTAGTCGAGGTAGCCCGCTTCGCCGCCACGGGTGTACTCAGCGTAGGCGAGCAGTGCGCCGCAGGCGCGGACTTCGGCCTCGCCGGCCAGCAGCGCCTCGGGGTCGCCGAAGTACTCACGGACTTTCTCGCGTGCCTTCCCGACCCCGAAGGCGGTCTGGTCGTACGGCGACACCATGCAGTCGCTGGCGAAGGCGTCGGCGGACACCTCTGGACCGACGATGGCCTCGGCGGGGCCGAACCTTCCTACTTCGTCGGCGACCGTCGCGGGTGAGTCCGGCGCGGTCGCGTAGAAGTCACCGGTCGACACGTCGAGGACGGCGAAGCCGTACTCGTCCTCGCTGCCGTCTGCACCGACGCTTGCGACTGCCCCCGAATCCGGGTCGCCGCTACGGGTGAGACAGGCGACGAAGTTGTTGTCGTCGGTCGCCAGCAGTTCGTCCTCGGTGAGCGTCCCGGGCGTGACGACGCGGGTGACTGCGCGGTCCACGACGCCGGTCGCCTCGTCGGGGTCTTGCACTTGGTCGGCGACGGCGACGCGATAGCCCGCGTCCAGTAGTTTCTGGATGTACGATTCGGCGTTGTCGATGGGCACGCCGGCCATCGGGTACCTGCCGGTCGAATCCTCTCGCTTGGTCAGCGTCACCTCGCAGATACGCGAGGTCGCCTCCGCCGCCGCACAGAAGGTCTCGTAGAAGTCGCCGACCTGAAAGAGCACGAGCGCGTCGTCGTAGCGCCCGGTCAACTCGAAGTACTGCGCCATCATCGGCGTCAAGTCGTCGGCCTGCTCGGCCATCTTGTTGGGCGGTCCGAGCGCTGCGTCCATACGCAGACGGCAGGCGGGTCGGGTGGAAATATCTGCTGGATTCGGGGGACTACGCGTGGTTGTGAAGGATCCCGAACAGGACCAGTGCTGCACCCAGCCCGCCGAGGAAGACGACGACGTAGAGTAGTCCAGCCGGGTTCGCGTCGCTGCCGCCGCCCAGGACTGCGACGACGACGACCGCGGTGACCGCGAGGAAGACGACGCCGAGGCCAGCGATGAGGTAGCCCTCGATGGGGTCCGGCGGCTCGTACTCGCCCGACTCGGCGGCGATACCGGCGTCGAACGCAGCGTCGGCGTCGGCTGCCATCGTACTCGGCAGGACGAACAGCCGAGGCGTGGTGATGTCCGTCGACCCACGGACGTAGGAGGCGCGGTAGACGACGAAGTTCCCGAGCGGCAGTCGGTATCTGCGAACTGTAGTCAGGTCGTGCAGGTCGACGGTCTGTTCGTGATACGTCAGTGTCCCCGAATCGGTATCGAGTTCGCCCGTCGACTGGAGCCACGACGACAGGACGAGCGGTAGCACGAACACCCCGAAAAACGTGCCGAAGTACACGACGGTACCATGGGTAAAACCGACGTACAGCAGGCCAGCGCCGCCAACCGACGAGAGGGCTAACCAGTACCACTCGACGTACGCCCACTCCTCGCTGTGTTCCTCGAACAGGACGCCGACCATCGCGAACCGGAAGGCGAGAACGAAGAATAGGCCGATACCTGCGGCGAGGAAGACTGTGGTCTCGACCGTCGACGCTGCCAGCACGACGCCGACGCCGAAAAGCAGCGCCCAGCCGCCGAGGTAGCCGAGCGCGGCGTATCTGAGCATCCGAACGAGTCGCGAGTCCTCGGGTCGGACCCGCCACGAGTGGACGCTGTGCGCGGAAGTCTCGGCCATCGTGTGTCAGAACCGGAACGGTCGTGCGAGTCGTCGGACCGCACGAGTTCCGTTCTCGCGGACGAACGCGAGCGGGCCGACCTTCGACTCGTCGAGGGCGTAGCGGACCGTGTCGCCAGCCTCGTCGGCTGCACTGGGGTCGTTCTCACCACCGTCGACCCGGTACACGGTGTCGTTCCCGCTGGCCAGTTCCAGTGCCTCACGGACGCGCGACTCCGTGAGGTCGCATTCTTCGGCCAGTTCGGAGACGGTCTTCGGACCTGCCTCCAGAGCCTCGGCGACGAGTCGGGCGTGGTTCATCACCAGCATCACCTCTCCGCTGTCCATGTCGTCGTACTTCGAGGGTTCACGCCGTGTTCCCTCGACGAAGTCGCGCCGGGCGTCGAGTAGGAGCCAGCCACCCGCGAGCGTCGTCAGCGCGGGGGGCCAGAGGGAGCCCAGCGACGCCGCGGTAGCGAGACCGTACGTGAGCCAGCAGAGGCTCACCGCGGTCAACACCGCCCCGAGGCCGACGTTCGCCCACCGACCGTCGATTTCGGGCGTCTCACGGACCAGCGTGAACACCTCCGAGAGGGGGACGACGATGGCGATACCGAGCAACATATCTTCGCTCCGCGTTAGTCCGTACAGGACGGCGACGGGGACGACGAGCGCGAGGATGTGGCGGAGGGTGTACCGCTGTCGGGCGGTTCGTCGCAGGGCTCCGAGCATATGGGCTCGTTCTCTCTACTCGAACTTTAAAGTTATAGAAATTAAATAATTCGAGAGGTGTGCAGACGCCACAGCACGGTGATAGCTTCATTCGTCTACATCACCTCTCTCTAGGTATGGTGCTGCACGCATTGGAGGACCTCGACGACGCGTTCGCCGTGACGCGGGCGTTTGTCACGTCACTCGACCGGTCCTCGTGGCTGAAACTCGCGCTGGTGGTCTTGTTCGTCAGCGGGCCGGGCCTGAACTTCGCCTCGGCCCAGTACAGCGTCCCCGGCGGCGACGGGAGTGGAAACGGTGCGCCGGTGTCGGTTACCGCACAGGATCTCTGGATAATCGCCGGTGTCGTCCTCGTCGCGGTCGCACTGGCGCTCGTCTTCCTGTTCGTCGGTTCGGTGTTCGAGTTCGTCTTTCTCGAATCGCTCCGGACCGAAAAAGTCCGGATTCGCTCGTACTGGGCAGACAACTGGCGGCGCGGGCTGCGACTGTTCGGCTTCCGCCTCGTCCTCGCCCTGCTCGTGCTCGGGGTGGTCGCGCTCGCCGCGGTCTCGGTCTATCTGCTCGCCACCGGGACCGAAGCGACCGGGAGCGGCGTCGCTATCGTCGCGTTCGTCCTCGCACTCGTGCCGCTGTTCGTCGTGTTCGCGGTCATCGTGAGTGTGGTGAACGGGCTGACGACTGTGTTCGTCGCGCCCATCATGCTGCTCGAAGAACGTGGCGTCCTCGCTGGCTGGCGGCGGCTCTGGGGGACGATACCGCCGAACTGGACGCAGTACCTCGCGTACGTCGTCTCCGGGGCTATCCTGTCCATGGTCGGCGGTGTCCTCGTCGCGCTCGCCGTCGGCGTCGCCGCGCTCGTCCTGCTCCTGCCGTTCGGTCTCGGTTTCGCCGTCGGAGTTGGGTTGTTCCTCGTGTGGGAGCCAGTCGGCCTCGGCGTCATCGCGCTCGTCGCAGCCGTCTTCGCCGTCGTGCTGGTCGTGGTCGCTGCGGTCGTCCAGGTACCGGTCCAGTCGTACTTGCGGTACTACGCACTGCTCGTGCTCGGCGATGTCGTTCCGGAACTCGACCTGATACCCGACCAGCGCGAGGCAGTCCGTGCTGACGCTGCTGCGACCGACGAATCTGGCGAGCCGCCAGCGCCCGGCGAGAGTCCGTACTGAGCCACTGGCGGTCGTATTTCCTTACAGCGTCCTCGGCCGGACGTGCAGGTCGAGGTCGACGCGGCGCGGTTCACCTTCTAAATCGGCGATGGCTCGCTCGAACACGGTCTGAGCCTCGCGCTTCGCGATGGGTTTCACGCGCTTCAGCACCCAGTCCGTCGAGACGAGTGGTGGGAGTCGCAGGCGACCGAACCGCGAGGCGTCGCGGTCGAACTCGATGCGCAACCGGACGCGCGACACCGGTCCATCACGGTTTGCGTCTTCGTCGCAGCCGTCTTGGCCCTCGTGGTCGTGTTCCGACGCATCCTCGACGGCCCAGAAGCCCTCCGCACGAACGTCTCGCGGTACGTCCCAGTCGATGCGATTCGGCCGGTCGAGCGCGACGACGCGCGGCGAGAGCGTGTAATCGAGTTTCCACCACTGGAGCGTGATGTCGAACTGCGTGCCCACGTCGCCGTCGCCGTGGCGGGTCACGTCGGCGACGTACTCCGAGTACTGCTCGTGGTTCGTGAAGTCGAGCAGGAAATCGAACGCTCGCTCGCGGGAGACGAACACGACCGTCGACAGTTCGATGACGTCCACACCGTAGTGTCGGACTGGATGAAAAAGAACCCTCGATTACCCCTGGGTAACCACCGATTCTGGCTTTCAACCGCCTTGCACGAGCGAGGTCACGCCGAGTTCTTCCAGCACTAACCACAGCACGAACAGCACGTACAGGCCGAACAGGACCGCAGATTCGGCCTTCGATAGCTCCATCCCGGTCCGCATCATGGTGAACAGAACGACCGTGGCGAGGATGAGGAAGCCCATCATCGGCGCGGCCCGCGAGAAGTTCACCGTCGTGCTGCCGGCGATGAGGACGCCCGCGGGAACGGCGATGAGTAGGTCGAAGATATTGCTCCCGAGGACGTTGGCCATGCTCGTCGAGTCTTTTCCGCTCTTGGCCGCCCGGACGCTGACGAGCGTGTCTGGGAGGCTGGTCCCGGCAGCGACGACGGTCAGCCCCCAGATGAACGAGGGCGTCCCGAGTTGGTCGCCGAGCGAAACCGCGCTGTGAACGAGCAGTTCGACCCCGACGAGGATGACGGCGAGTCCAGCGAGAAGCCGTCCCCACTCTTCGAGAATCGAGATACTGCTCGGTGGTTCGTCGGCGTCGAAGTCCGCTGAGTCCTGATACTGGGTGAAGATGTACAGCCCGTACAGTCCGATGGGGATGAGCGCCAGTCCCCGCGTCAGGTCACCAGTCAGCGCCGCCGTGGACTCGACCGGGTTGTAGATGACCGCGAAGGAGAACGAGAGGAACAACACGGCGACGGCGAGCATGTAGAACTGCGCCTCCTTGTACACGAGGTCGCGGTTCGCGTCGAGGCCGTCGCCGGACAGTCCCGACAGTGCCGGGATGATGAGGACGTTGAACACCGCAGAACCGACGATTGCGGCGACACCGAGTTCGAAATCGTCGTGGAGCATCGTGGAGACGACGACGCTCGAGAGTTCGGGGAAGCTAGAGCCGATGGCGGCGACCACTGCGCCTTGCACTACCGGCGGTAGCCCGTAGTACACCGCGATGTGTTCGCTCGCGCGTTCGAGCCACGAACTTCCCGCCCACACGACCACCGTCCCGACCACGGCGAACAAGATGAGCCCCGGTACCCCAGCCGTCGGTAGGAGCGACATGCGCGACGATTCTCCCCGGGGACAGTAACCTTTCTGTGTTGGGTAATGTCAGGGTACTGGCCACGACTCGCCTGCATAACAGACTATTATCTCAGTCGCTCCCAGGCTAACGAACGATTCGGAACAACCTGCAAATCCCAGTTGAGTATATAAACCTGGTGGCCAATCAGGGCATACAGTTATCTTGGTTGGTAACCACTAACTCAGTGGAGGGGGAGTAACCGGTGTCAATAAGTACGCCTACAGTTGATAGCAGAGTCATCCCTGCGAGAGACCCGAACCGTCTCGACGAAGGGGATATACACTCGATACTGAGTAACGACCGCCGCCGAGCGGTGTTCAAGCACCTTCGGAGCCACGGTGGCGAATCGACGCTTCGAGACCTGTCAGAAGCGATCGCGGAGGCCGAAACGGGGGAATCGCCGCCGCCGCGTAACATCCGGGACAGCGTCTACGCTTCGCTGCACCAGACGCACCTGCCGATGCTCGACAAGTTGGACGTCGTGGACTACGAGTCGAACTTGAAGACCGTCACGCTTACCGAGCGCTCACGCGACCTCGTGCCCTACACGACGGTCATGAGTTCGACCGGCCTGGCGTGGTACCAGCACTACCTGCTGCTCGGGTTGGCTGCCACGTTGGCCGTCCTCGCTGCCGAGTTCGGCATTCCCGGCTTCGCAACCGTTGGTGCAACCGCCATCGCTGGCGTCTTCGCGCTCGCGATGCTCGGCTCGCTGCTCGTGCAACTCACCGCCGGGACGAGTCCGCTGACGCGACTCAGCAGCTTCGTCCGGAACATCAGGCGGTCGAGTTAGAACCACAGTTTCTGTACGTCGTTTTTCGGTCGTTGTCCGTCGAATACACGCTTTACGTCGGTAGCGATGGTTTCATTCACGGTCGCACGGGCCTCCGCGGAGTACCAGCCGGCGTGTGGAGTGACCGTCGTGTCGTCATGCCCGACCAGCGGTGAGTCCTCGGGCGGTTCTACTGCGAGAACGTCGAGTCCCGCCGCCGCGACGGTCCCATCGTCGAGCGCCCGGACGAGTGCGTCCTCGTCGACCACGGCCCCGCGACCAGTGTTGACGACGATTGCACCGGGGCCGAGTCGGGACAGTGCCGCAGCGTCGACCATCCCTCGGGTCTCGCCGGTCAGCGGCGCGTGGACGGAGAGGACGTCGGCCTTGTCACACAACTCGTCGAAGTCGACCGCCTCGACGCCGTAGGCGGCCATCGTCTCGTCGTCGATGTAGGGGTCGTACGCGAGAATCGGGCAGTCGAAGCCCGACACGAGTTCCGCGAACCGACGTGCGATGGGGCCGAACGCGAGCAGACCGATGGTTCGGTCTCGGAGGCGATGGAGTTCGCGTGTCGCTTCCCACGACCACTCGCCCTGGACGACCGACCGGTCGTAGGCCGAAATCGACCGCACGCAGTCGAGGAGTAGTGCGAGCGCGTGGGTCGCCACCTCGTCGGTGCAGTACTCGGCACAGTTGAGAACCGTGACGCCGGCCGCCGCTGCTGCGTCGAGATCGATACCGTTCACGCCGATTGCCGGACGGGCGACGACTCGGAGTGAGAGTGTGTCGATGGTCGCCCGCGATACCGGCGTTCCGGGTTCGGTGATGACCGCGTCTGCACCGATTTCTCGAACTGCATCGACGAGTGCTGCTTCCGTGTCGAGTTCGCGGACCTGCACGTCGTAGTCGGGGCCGAGGACACGACGAAACGTCTCTGGGTCGAGCTTCGCGTAGTCTGCGAGGAGGACTGTCGGCATGGCTGTCTCTAGGTCGGTTTCGGCAATCAATCGGACGCGGTGGCGATTCGGCCGATGCATTCGGTATCGCGACCTTCCCGACGGGCAGAACGATTACGTACCATCGCACCAACTCACGGCCATCAGATGAGCGCGATTCGTACGGCGAACCTTCGCAAGACGTACGGCGACGTCGTCGCGCTGGCCGACCTCTCCCTCGACATCGGCCGCGGCGAACTGTTCGGCGCGCTGGGACCGAACGGGGCGGGCAAGACGACGACGATCAAGATACTCACGGGTCAGCTGGAACCGGATTCGGGCACAGCCGAGATATTGGGCTACGACTCGGTCGCGAACCCGGTCGAGACGCGGCGACACATCGGCATCCTGCCCGAGCAGGAATCGCCGCCGAGTTTCATGACGCCACGAGAGTACTTCGACTTCGTCGGAACGGTCCGAGACATTCCCCCGGAAACGGTCGAGTACCGCGTCGAGACGTGGGCCGAGCGACTCTCGTTCGAAGAGAAACTGGATACTCTCAGCACCGACCTCTCGCGGGGCCAACAGCAGAAAGTGATGATTACGCAGGCGTTCATTCACGAGCCAGAAGTCGTCTTCATCGACGAACCGCTGGCGAATCTCGACCCCATCGTGCAGGAGCGGACGAAACGTTTCCTGACGAGCTATCGCGACCGGGGAAACACGATATTCATCTCGACGCACCACATCGAGGTCGCCGAGGAGATTTGCTCGCGCGTCGGCATCGTCTACGGCGGCGAACTCATCGCCGAGCGCCAGCCCGGCGACCTCGCCGGTACCGATTCGTTGCTGGACGAGTTTATGGCGAACGTCGGCGACGACGCGGCGTGGCAAGAGCCGGAGGTCGTGGCGAGTGACGACTAGGCACCTCGACCGGCGGCTGTTCGTCGAGATGCTGCGAGAGGAGTGGCGACTCCACAGCGAACTGTTCGGCGGTGGGCGATTCGGTGCCTTCCCGCTGTTCGTCGCGGCCATCACGGCTGGCGCGGTGTACCTGCTCACGACGACCGGGACCGAGATTGGGGCCGTCGTCGCGGGCGTCCACGGCCTCGCCTTCTTCTTCGGCTTACACACGGGTTCCATCGGTTTCGTCGGTCGCGACGCGATGCGGAATCTGCTCGGCGACACGACGCTGCTGGTGTTCACGGCACGAACCTTGCCGATTTCACAGCGCAAGCTGCTCGGCATTTTCCTCGTGAAGGACGCGGTGTACTACGCCGTGCTCTTTCTGGCACCCATCGCAGTCGGGTTCGCTCCGGCTGTCGTCCTGCGTACTGGCGCAGGCGGTTCGGGTGCAACCGCACTCGCCCCACTCGCCATCCCGGCGCTCTGGGCGACGACGACGGCGACGTTCGTCCTCGGCGTCGCGGTCACGTTCGCGGCTATCGGCCTCTCGACGCGCGGCGCGTCGGGCAAACTGCTCCTGCTCGCTGTCGCCGCCGGTGCGGGGCTGGCTTACGCCGCCGGTGTCGATGTAATCCAGTTCACGCCATACGGCCTGTTCGACGGCGCGACGCCGGTCGAGGCGCTGGTCGCACTCGCGCCGATTCCGGTCCTGCTCGGCGTCGGCGTCGCCGTCTACGACACGAACTACGTCACGCCCGCCCGGACAGCCCGGCGGACGTTCCTGACCTGGCAGCGTCGCCTCCCGTTCGACGCGGACGGCCTCACGGTCAAGTCGCTACTCGACGTGCAGCGCTCGTCTGGCGGCGTGGTCAAGGTGCTGTTCTCCGGCGGTGTGCTGTTCGTCGTCTCGTGGTTCCTCATCGACCTCGCCGCGGTCATCACCGGTCTGGACCCTTCGGTCGGCATCAGCTTCGGCGCGATTCTCGGCCTCTCCGCCTTCACGACCTACAACTGGGTCACACAGTTCGACGACGTGACGCAGTACCAGCTCTACCCGATTTCCGTCGCGGCGGTCTTTCGCGCGAAGTTCCGCGCGTTCCTCGTCCTCGGCGTCCCGACCGGCGTGCTGTACTTCGCCGCGGCGGTCGCGTGGCGTGGCACGCCCCCGCTGGAAGCCGTCGTCGGCTTGCTCCTCTTGCTCGGACTGGAGTGCTACCTGTTCGGCCTGACCGTCTACCTCGCGGGGTTCCAGCCGAACGAGTTCCTGTTCGACACGGTGTTGTTCGCCGCCTTCAGCGGCGCAGTCGCACTCGTGCTGGTGCCGGTGCTCGTCGTCGGTCTCGTCCTCGCGCCCGTCTCGACCACGTTGCTCGCAGGGCTGGGCGTCGCGGCGGTCGTCGCCGGCGCGCTCGGATTGGTGCTGTACCGGCGGGCGGTGCCGCGGTGGGAGCAGCATCACCGAGCCTGACCCGGTTGCATCTCGACTGTTCTCCCATCTGAACACCTCAGTTCGCGGTAACTTCACGTCGACACGTGACGTACATTCAGTGATATGCCGACCGTACAGACGGGGGACATCGAGACGTACTACGTCGAGCGTGGTGACGGGCCCGTGGTCGTCTTCGTCCACGGGATGATCATGAGCACGACGATGTGGGAACAGCAACTGGACGCGCTCAGCGACGAGTACAGAACCATCGCCTACGACGTTCGTGGCCACGGCCACACCGGCGGTTCCGACGTGTCGCCGTACTCTATCTCGCTGTTCGCCGAGGACCTGAACGCGCTACTCGACACGCTCGACATCGACCGGGCCGTCGTCTGTGGGCTCTCGATGGGTGGCGCTGTCGCGCAGGCGTTCGCCGCGGCTCACCCCGAGAAAGTCGCTGGGCTCGTGCTCGCCGATACGTTCCACGTCGGTCCGCAGTCCCTGACCGGGCGGGCCGCCATGGCGAACCTCCGATTCCTCGGTCGACTGGACCGCGTCGTCGGCTACAAGACCCTGAATCGGTGGCAGCTTCGGGTCGGAAACTGGCTCCTTCCCGGGGTCTCCGGCGACGAGGAGACGATCCAGCGACTGGTCGAAGACGGGGCGACGATTCCCCACGACGAGTTCGTGAAAATCGCCGACGCGACTGCCCGATTCCCGAAGTCAGACCTGGACCTCTCTGTCGTCACCGCGCCGACGCTCGTCATGCACGGCGAATACGTCCCCTCGGCCGTCGTCGAGAGTGCCGAGCGACTGGCCGAGCAACTCGCCCACACCGACCCCGAGATTCGCGTCGTCCCGGGTGGCGGGCACGCCTCGAACGTCGACAACCCCGAATTCTTCACGAGCGCGATACGGGAGTTTCTCAGAGAGCGCGTTTACGAGGATGTGGACGCGGCTGGTGGTTCCGATGTGGATGTATCCGAGAACGCGACTTGACGACGACGCTACCTGTTCGCGTCAGTCCTCATCTGGGTTCACAGTAGACGAAGAACGAGTCACCGCAGGAGTTACACTCCGTTAGCACCCTGTCGCCGGCCGGCGTGAGCGCGAGTTTGTACCGGTGCGGGAGCAACGTTGGGACACCCGTTTGCCCGCAGTGTTCACAGCGGACGTAGACCAGCACTGGTTCGTCAGACGACACGGCGTCCTCCGTTCCGGTCGTGCCGGCTGCGCCACCACCATCGCCCGTTGTCCTTGCACAGTTTCATAGAGTCGCCTCTCGGAAGTAACCGGAAATACTTTCTGGCACCAAAATTTTCATTGTGCTGGTTTCAACACGGTTTAAACTCTGGTTGAACCGTTCTGCGTCGTTGGTGACTGACGACGGTACTCGTGACGGCGGAAAAGCGCAGTGATGGAAGTGGGTTCGGGCTCACGCGCGCCAGGAGTAAGCCCACTCCCACGATTGATTGTTACCCGTAAGTAAGTATTCCGCCACGCAACCATTGCCTGTTCACGGCAGGGCACGAACTCGACACCGACGCGTGTCGAAATGTGACATGGCACCAAACGGCATCCGAACGCTTACCTGCCAGACGAGATTACGCGAGAGTAACATGAGACGCGTCTCCTGCGGGCAGTTGTTGGTCGGTGTATCGACGACCGGTAGGGAGTCGACGTGACCGGACTCGTCGCACCCGTCCTCGCCGCCTCCGAAGGCGGCATCACGGCCGGTCTCATCGACCTGCTGGCCGTGTTCATCATCGCGGGTGGTGTCGGCGTCTTCGTCGCCAAGGTCGGCCGGTTCCCGTACACCATCGCGTTGCTGTTCGCGGGATTCGCGGTCTCTATCGGCGTCGCACTCACGAACGGTAGCGGCGCAGGGGCGCATCAGGCACTCGACAGCATCCCACTGTCGCACGACATCATCCTGCTCGTGCTGTTGCCGCCACTGCTGTTCGAAGGCGCAGCGACCACCGACTTAGAGGAGTTCCGCGAGAACTTCCCGGTCATCCTCGTACTGGCCGTCGTCGGCCTCATCACGTCTATCCTGCTCGTCGGCATGGCGGCGACGCAGGTGCTCGGAATGCCACTGCTCGTCGCCCTGCTCTTCGCGACCATCGTCCTCCCGACCGACCCCGTGTCCGTGCTGGCACTGTTCGAGGAAATCGGTGCACCAGAACGACTCTCGGTGCTCGTCGAGGGTGAGAGTCTGCTGAACGACGGTGTCGCCGTCGTCATCTTCGTCACGTTGTACGACCTCGTCGCCTCGGGGGCGTCCGTCGACGACCTGCTGACCATCGATGGCATCGCCCGGGTCGCCATCGACGTGCTGTTTTCCGGCCTCGGCGGCGCACTCGTCGGCTTCGTCGCAGCCTTCGCCGTGTACAGCGTCATGCGCGACCTCGACGAGCACATGACCGAAATCGTCCTCACGCTCATCCTCGCCTACGGGTCGTTCATCCTCGCCGAACACTACGTGCCCCAGTGGACCGGCATCAAGTTCTCCGGCGTCATCGCCACCGTCGTCGCAGGGCTGTTCATCGGGAACCGTGGCGCAGAGGAAGCGATGAGTCCGCAGACGAAGCTCTCTATCTTCAACACGTGGGAGACGCTCGGCTTCCTCGTCAACACGTTCATCTTCGTGCTCATCGGTGCCCGGACACCCATCGGCGAAATCTTCGCCAACCTCGGGCCGCTCGCCATCGCCATCGTCCTCGTCCTCGTCGGGCGGGCGATTCCGGTGTACGTCATCACGAACGTCATGAACCGGGTGCTGCCGCGACAGAATTTGTCGGTGTCGTACCAGCACGTCCTCGTCTGGGGTGGCCTGCACGCCTCGATCCCCATCGCGCTCGTGTTGGGTATCCCCGGCGGCGAGAACAGCCCGCTGGCGGCGTACAACAGCGTGACCACGGAGGAACTGCGCGTCCTCGTCTTCGGTATCGCGGCGTTCAGTCTGGTCGTGCAAGGGCTGACGATGAAGCCACTCATCGAGCGACTCGGCATCATCACGACGACCGACGAAGACCGGCTCTACCAGTTGCTCATCGGCCGTGCCCGGGCGGTCGACGCCGCACTGGACGCGGCGGATTCGCTCGACGCGAAGAACCAGATTCCGACCTCGGTGTACAACCGCTTCACCAGCGAGTACGAGGCCGAGAAGGAAGACCTCTCGCGGGCTATCAGCCAGTTGCTCGAACAGAACCCGACCATCCGCGACCGCGAGCAACTGGTCGGCGAGCGCCAGATACTCAAGCGCGAACAGAGCGCCATCAAGTCGGCCGAACTCAACGGTATCCTCACCTCGGACATCGCCGAGCGCCTGCTACAGGAGGTCGACCTCAAACTCGACCAGGTCCATCAGGGCGAGACGACGGTCCTCCGCGACCCCGATACGGAAGGGTACGACGAGTTCTGGCGCTCGGAAGCCCGTGAACGCGGCCTGCTCGACACTGAAGAGGGCGAGGGTGAGTCGGCCGGTGAGAGCGGGTCGGCCGGTGAAGGGCAGCCGACGGACGACTGAACCCTACCGCGACACACAGTCGCCGAACAACTGGGTGTCGCACTCGCCGATGGCGACCAGCGATCCCGGACGCTGCGCGCTGAACACGAGGCCGTCGGTGACTGCCGGAACGCTGTCCGGTGACATCGCCTGCGGCAGTGCGACCTGTCCTCGTTGCTCGCCGGTTTCTGCGTCGAGGACGAACAGATGGACGGTACTGTCCGTCTCGGAATTCCGGTAGCCGTGGACGTAGACGTGCCCGCCAGCGACGACCGGACTCGTCTGGAGTTCGGCGGTGACCGCCGACTGTTTCCCGAACCGCCACACTACCTCGCCCGTCTCGGCACGGCGAACGACGAGGCTCGACTCGGCGATGGCGTAGACGAGGCCGTCGGCGACGGCGAGTCCCGATTCGGGCCAGCGACCGCCGACGCCCTGCCGCCAGATTGCTGTCCCGTCCTGCGCGTCGAGTGCGACGAGTTCGTCGACTCCGCCGTCTCGCAGTGGCAGGTAGGCAGTGCCGTTCGAGACGGAGAGCGGGCCGTACGCCGGCAGGTCCCACGTGAACAGTCGCTCACCGGTCGTCGCGTCCAGCGCGAGGATGCCTTTCTGGTCGCCGTACAGGCTCGGCACGTACACCGTTCCGTCCACGGCGGTCAACTGGCCCGGCGTTCGGTCCGGGAGGTCGACGCGCCAGCGCTCCGTCCCGTCGTGGGAGAGCCCGAAGACGGCCTCCAACCCCGAATCGCCGGTCGTCGCATACGTGGCAGTGACGACGGTGTCTTCGGCGACGACCGGCGAGAGGGCTGTGGGGCCCATCTGCCGGGGACCGATGTTTTCGAACGTCCAGTCGACCGAGCCGTCCGCTCCCACGGACTGTAATCCGGCTCTCGTCTGGACGAGGACACGGTCGCGCTCGCGGTCCAGCACGAGTGAGTCCGCGTAGGAGTGGAGTGACGCCGTCTCCACCGTCTGGCCCAGTTTCGTCTCCCACGTTGGCTCGCCGGTCGTCGCGTCGTAGGCACCGAGCCAGGTCCAACTGGGCTGGTCGTTCGGACTCCCGCCGGACGCGACGTACACCGTTCCGTCGCCGACGACCGGTGAACACGTCGGCCCGTAGTTACCGGGCAACTCGCGCTGCCAGAAGCGGTAGAGGTCGCTCGTCGGTCCCTCGGTGCTGGTTGTGTAGGTGTTCGCGGCGTCGGCGGTCTGACGTGACCACGCTGTACCCACCGCCGGGGCGGACGCCGAGAGGCAGCCTGTCAGTCCGGCAGCGAGGCCAGTTCCGGCGGCGGCGAGGAGGGCACGTCGGCGCATTCGTCTGGTCTTGGCCGCGGCAATGAACTAATCACTTGAGTATCTTGTCACCGATGGTACGTTCCATCACCGCCAGCGACAGAAAGCACTTGTACCGCTACTCTGTCAGTTCGTTCGATGAGACGTTCCGCCCTCCACTTGCTCCTCGTCGGCCTTCTCGTCGCCAGCGCTGGCTGTAGCGCGATTTCGGGCCCCGACGAGGAACGTGGCCGATTCAGTGTCGAGACGACGGTGACCGACACGGCCACCGAAACCACGACGTCAACCACCGCTGTCCCACCGACGGAGTTGGCGGTCGAACCGACGACTGACGACGGCTACAACCGCTGGATCGAGATGTACGCGTACGAGGCGTCGCCTGCACGACTCGCGAGGGAGTACGTCCCCACCCGTGAGAAACTGTACACCAGCCAGCGAGCGATTGCGACCGAACTCTTCGCAAATGGGAGCGCCGACACCACCGCCGTCGTCCGGTTGAACGGCGACGAGTCCGAGGCGTTCCGGGCGTTCGACGACAGTGAGTTCATCAGGGACAACGGGACGTTCTACCAGGTGAACGCCACCGCGACCACCGAACGGACCGGCACCGGCTACAAGATGCGGTTGGAAGGGCCAATCCGGGAGGGACGCCCCGAGTACGAGACTGCACAGGAGCAAGCAGTCGAGTTCGAGGACCTCCCGTCGGTCGACCAGGGACTCGTCACCTTCGGTGCCCCATCGCAGCGAATCCGTGACTCCGGGTCGTTGTCAACGAGTTTCCGCTACGTCTTCGACGGCGACGCCAACCAGTCACGGTTCCTCGACGGCGAGACGCACTACGTGCGACAGGACGGCGACCTATTCGCCATCGCGTACCGTGGGCAGTCACAGGGCGCGGCCAGGTACGCGGTCCACTACGAACTCGAACCGGTCGCTGATTCGGCCGAGGCGTTCGCCGCCGACCACCTCGACGATGTCGTCGTCTCCCTGAACGACAGCGTCTCCGAGCCAGCACGGTCGACGCTCGTCCAGCTAGCCGAGGGCGGCTCGGTCGATTGGTCGGGGACCGGCCAGCCACCTGAAAACGTCGAGGCCGCCCTCGACTGGCTCAGGACGAATAGCGTCGACTACCGCCAGACGTTCGTCCGCTACGAGGGCAACCCGTACATCTTCGTGGCGACAGAGGCTGTCGAGTGAGCCGCTATCACCCCACAAATTAAGCCACCCGTGAGTGTATCGGAGTCCATGTACGACGTACTGCTTGCAGTCGATTCGGACGAGGACCGCGCTCGCGCACAGGCCGAAGCCGTCGCCGACATGCCCGGTGAAGACGAGATTCACGTCACGCTGTTCCACGTGTTCCGGGACAATCCGGAGGGAGCGTCGGTCTCGCAGCTCAGTACGGTGCGACAGGTCCAGGAAGTTCTCGACGAGGCAGATATCGACAGCGAACTCGCCGAGTCGAGCGGGAGTCCCGCGAACGAGATCATCGACCACGCGAACGACATCGACGCAGACTGTATCTGTGTGAGCGGACGAAAGCGGTCTCCGGCTGGCAAGGCGCTGTTCGGGTCGACCGCACAGGCGGTCATCCTCGATGCCGAGCGGCCGGTCCTCGTCGCACCGCCAGCGAACTGACTCGTCACCCGGGTGCATATCGGAGTGACCGCAGCGGCTGGGGAGAGCGGACAGTACCGAACTGGTTCGTTTTGACGACTCACGGTCTGATACGGCCGCTGAGTTCTCCCGAACCGTTTTTGCCCGCTTCTTCGAAGTGTCGGTATCTCGATGCAGTCGCAGCAGTCCCCGAGCGTCCTCGTCGTCACGACCACGGCAGCGGACGAGACCCGGCTCGCAGACCGTCTGGCGACCGGCGGGTTCGACCCAGTCACGGTCGTCACTGCCCCGGCGACGCTCTCAGCCGCTCCAGTGGCCGCCGTCGCCGAAGTCGCGGACGCGACGGCTGCCGAACGGGTCGTCACTCGGCTCACGTCGGCAGCCGCCGCTGTCCCGGTCGTCGTCTGGACGCCCGAAGCCGACGAACGGACCGCAGTCGCCGCGTTCCGCGCCGGGGCGACCGACTACGTCTCCGGGTCCGACGAGGAAGCCCTGAACGCTGTCGTCGACCGTGTGAGCGGCGTTTCGACGGCGCAGCCGGCGGAGTCGGTGGCTATGCAGTCCACCGGACAGTCGGGAGATGCACAGCCGTCGATTCCCGGTGAGGGTTCCACGGATATCTGGTCTGCCGTCCCGGAGATGTTGTACGCGCTGGACGACGCGGGCCGATTCACGCTGACGACCACTCGGCTCGCCGAGTGGCTCGGCTACACTCGTGACCAACTCGTCGGCAAACACGTGTCGGTGGTCCTCTCGGCTGCCGACGTGGTCGAAGGCCGAGAACACATCCGGTCGATTCTCTCGGGCGATGCCGAGACCGACACGTACGAAACTGTGTTGCGAACGCGCGACGGGCGACGACTCGAAGCCGAACTAGAAATCGCACCACAGTTCGTCGACGACTCGTTCGTCGGCACCGTCGGCGTGGTCCGTGACCGTGAGGAACTCGCCGATACCCGCGAACGACTCGCGGCCGAACGCGACCGCGTTTCGTTCCTCTTCGACACCATCCCCGACGCCATCGTCGAGGCAGATATCCGCGACGGTGACCCCATCGTCCGCCGGGTGAACCCCGGGTTCGAACAGACCTTCGGGTGGAGCGCAGACACGGTCGTCGGTGAGTCGTTGAACGAGTTCGTCCTCCCGGCGGGCGACGACGAGGGGCATCGACTCGACCAGCGTGCCGAAGGCGGCGAGGCGAATCACGAACGAGTCGTCCGCCAGACCACGCACGGCGAACGTCACTTCCTCTTCCGTGGTGTGCCGTACCGCGAGACCGACGACGGTGTCCGAGCGTTCGGTGTCTACACCGACGTGACCGACCAACTCGAACGAGAGCGACGACTACAGGTGTTACATCGCATCCTGCGGCACAATCTCCGGAACAAGATGACCGTCGTCAGCGGGTACGCCGAGACACTCACGCGGTCGCTCTCGGGCGACGAACTCGACTACGCCCGGTCGTTACTCAGTGCTGCGAACACCGTCGTCGAGTTGAGCGAGAAGGCACAGTTGCTCGAACGAATCACCCGAACTGACGGGAATCCGGCGGTCGACGCGACGGCTGCGACCCGCGCTGCGGTTCGGTCGGTTCGCTACCAGTACCCCGACGTGGTGACGGCGCTGACCGCACCCGAACAGGCGATGGTCCGGGCCCATCCACAACTGGAGACCGCCATCGTCAACGTCGTCGAGAACGCCGCCAAGCACAACCGCGAGGCGTCTCCCGAGGTACAGGTCTGCATCGACGAGGCGGTCGAGACGGTCGACGTGCGGGTCGCCGACGACGGGCCCGGTATCCCGGAACAGGAACGGGCCGTGGTGCTCGGCGAACGCGAGATTACGCAACTCGACCACGCGAGCGGACTGGGGCTGTGGCTCGTCGACCACATCGTCTCTGCCTCCGGTGGGCAAGTGTCGTTCGCGCGGTCCGACCTCGGCGGCAGCGAGGTGACGCTTCACCTGCCGGTCGCCAGTGAATAACGGGTGTGAACACGACCGAGACATTTCTCAGAAACGCGGCAGTGTACTGACCGTGGCAGTGGCCTGGCTCGGTCGGCCGCCTGTGTAACCGGCGAGAGTCAGAGGCACCCCGGATACCAGCGACGGCTCAGTAACGATGTCCGAGCCCAGCCACAGCCGCGCTGCCGACGGCGGAATCGACTCGTGTGTCAGGGAGTATGAACGTCCAACCCCCGGAGGAGACGATTCAACTCTACGTTCGCTACGGGAGAGCATGACCCGTTTGGCTGTATTTTCATGGTCCGTACGTCATTCCTCAGTAGAACTCGGAGAGGGCGGTCTGGTCGCGCTTGAGTGCCCACGCCTCGTAGCCCAGTTCGGTCGTGACGTGGGTGGCGAACGCTTCGGTGAATCCGTGCTGGGTGTAGACGACTTCGGGGTTGACCGCTTCGACGACCTGTGCTAACTCGCTGAAGTCGCAGTGGTCCGTGAGCGGGAACGTCACGTCGTGGCCACCGCGGTACAGGTAGGAGTCGTCGACCGCCCAACCGGAGAAGCCGGCTTTCAGCGCGTCGCGCTCGTCGACCAGGCGCGAAACGGTGTCGCCCCGCGCGAAGTTCGTCGGTAGCACGAGCGCGTCGCCCGGGCCGAGGTCGACCGCGTCGGCGTCGTACTCGATACCCTCGAAGGTCACGTCGTAGTGCGGTTCGATGGCCGCGTCGACTGCTGCGACTGTCGGCCAGACGAACACCCGCTCACGCTCCGCGCGCTGGGCGAGCAGTTCGAGTTGTTGTGCCCGCCCCAGCGAGTAACCAAAAAGCAGGACTGGGCGGTCCCTGGTGTCGGCCAGCCAGTCGACGATTTCGGTCTCGATTTCGGATTGCTCGGGGAAGGTGTATTCGGGTTTCCCGTACGTCGTCTCTATCACGAGCACGTCCGCGCTCGGTGGTTCGAACCCGTCGAGGAAAAACCGGTCGCGGACCGAGCAGTCGGCCGTGTACAGGTAGTCTCGGTCGGCCGCCGTGTCGTGAATCAGGGCCGCCTTCGACCCGGCGACGTGGCCCGCGTCGACGAGGTCGACGAGTGGGTGGCCCGATTCGAGTCGCTCCGGCGTGCTCCCGCTGCGGGCCGCCGCGAGGTCGGCCGCACAGGGCGAACAGACGACCGGCCCGGCCGACTTCGGAACCAAGTGGTCCGCGTGTGCGTGGCTCAGGACTGTACAGTCGGCGTTGATACCTGCACCTGCGCCGTCCGCGACGACCGTCTCGCCGGTCGAGAGCCGGAACTCGACGCCGCGACCGAGTCTGACACGTCGTGTCACGAGTCGAGTTCGAGGTTTCAGGCTTTAGCCGCGTCGGTCGCTGCGCTCGTCGTCACTCGGTTATCCAGTCGCCGACGAGGCCGTACACCAGTCCCCCGAGGCCGATGAGGAAGCCGTAGTCGAGGATACGAGGCGAGAGGTGCTTGTCGGGCGAGAGCATGGCGAAGCCCGCGTAGAGGACGACGAGGAGCGCGAACAGTTCGACGAGAAGTGCCTTCCGGAGGACCATCGTCTCTGGAGGAAGCAACTCCGTTCGGAAATAACCGATGGTTCCTGAAAAGCTGACGAGACGCGTCGAACGTGTGACACCGGGAAGGTGGGATGGAGGACCGATAGTCAGCGGGGACCAGCCGCCGAGGTCGCCGAACCGTGATTGTCGGGTTACGCCCGCTGGAGGTCGACACACGGCTCGAACCCGCCGCCGCCGATGACCGTCTCCGTGCTCACCGCGCGCTCCTCACAGGCCGCCTGTTCGTGGACGGTCAGCAGGTCCCAGCGATCCGTGAGCCGCCGGTTCGTCGTCGACAGCGGCCCCTGCTCGTCGAGGATGAGCGCTTCGCCGAGGGCGACTGCCATCGCGGCGTTCGTGTTCCGCGCGAGGCAGGCGTCGCGGGCGACCGGAGCGTTCACCGCCGGGCCACCGCAGACCGTCTCGTCGGCCGTGACCGCACCGACGCGGGCCGCGAGTTGGTCGCGCAGCCAGACCTCTTTGCCCGACAGCGGCAGTCGCTCGACGGCGACACGGGGGTCGCACGTCCAGACGGGGAACTGCGGCGCGCGCTCCGCCTGTGCGCCGAAGCCGCCCATTCCCTCGGGGCAGTCGGTCGTCAGCAGCGTGTAACACGGCTCACAGACCGCGACGAGGTTCGAGAGCGCCCACTCGTCGCCCTCGCCGGTCGCGGAAACGACGGAGTACAGGTAGCCCGTCTCGTGCTGGCCGTCGGTGGCGTCTCCGAGGCCGCAGCCACAGCGACCGCAGCGGTGGCCGTAGAACTCGAGGATGGCACTCCGGCGCGCGCCGAAGTCCGGCGGGGCGTCCTCGCGGCCGGTCCGCGGGTCGACGTACCCGCCGTCGTAGGCCGAGTCGACGGCGTACTCGTGGTAACAGAACGAGCGGTCGTCGACGAGGTACGCGAGGTTGTAGGCTGGCTGTGCGGCGTCGGCGTCGAACGTGGTGTCGGACATTGGGGGTGGATGTAGCTGTGACTGTGCGGTCTGGAGTCGATGCGTCCGACGCGAAGGCGACAGCGACACGCGTCACTCGCGGTGGAGTGAGTGCGGATACGCTGGTCTCGCGCTGCCAGCTAGTCGCGAGTCGGCGACAGCTGGCGTCGTAGAGCCAGCGCTAGAAGATCGGCGTACCCGTGACCGAGGTCGAGGCCTCGTCTCCGTGTGCGGCGTAGCGGTGGTCGCCGCCAGTGCGGGCTTCGTTGCCCACGACCGGTAGGTTACGGGTCATGTATACACAACTTCACAGGATACCCTCTTAATTTTTTCGCTCAACTGTCCCAAGAGATGACTGTTCAGTCGGCTATTGTTCGTAGTAGAACGTACCCGTCCACTTCCCGTACACGTCGTCGTGCTCGCTGTCCTGGTCGAACAGGTAGACGGTTATCTCGTGTTGGCCGTTCTTGTACTGGGTGAGCGCGTCGGGGTGGACCTGGACGACGAACTCGCCGTTTTCCTCCATCGCGACGTAGTCAGAGCGCGCGATGCGCGAGCCGTCGACCGCGACGATGAAGTACGGTTCACCCTCCGCGTCACCGTGTTCTGCAGGGTCGATACTCTCCATCATCGTGTTCGCAGTGACGCGCACGTCGAAGTCGGAGAGGCCGTTCTCCGACCCGGCCGTATTGACGAGTTCGACCGACTCGATGCGGTTCCCTTCGTCGAGATTACTCTCCGTCGGGACGTTCGGCGGTGCGGGCGAGTCGTAGGCCTCGCTCGGCTGTGTCCCTTCGGCCATGTCCGGTTGTCGGTGTGTCGCATCGGGCAGGTCGTCGCCGCCACCATCGCCACCGGCCCCGCCTGCGCCGTCGTCAGCGGTTCGTGTCTCGAACTGTGCGGCACCGGTGCAACCCGCCAGCAGGACGACGAGGGCGAGTGCCACCGTCGTAATCGTTCTGTGCCTCATGCGAGACTCGTCGTCGGTAGAGGGGCTTTATTATGGGTCGATTAGCGACCACCGTTTGCGTCCGTTGCAGCCCCGGAACGGTTCGTCCCGACGTTTCGGACGTTTCACGTCTATGTACACCGATATATCGCGTTTCAGTCGAATGTGACGTGGGACCACCCCGAAAGAAACAAGTAAATCGTTTCCCAGTTTCAGCCATGCACGAGGCAGTCATCGTCGACGCGGTTCGGACGCCCTTTGGCAAACGAGAGGGCGCGTTCCGCGACACGCACCCGCAGGACCTCGCAGCCGCACCACTCGAAGCACTCGAAGCCCGGAACGACCTCGACACCGCGCTCGTCGACGACGTGATCCTCGGCTGTGTGACACCCAAGGGCGACCAGGGACTGAACATCGGTCGCATCGCGCCGCTGGCCGCTGGCTGGGGCGAAGGCGTCGATTCGGACGCCGGACCGGGAGCGTCGTGGGAGAACCGCCACGGCGCGCCGGGCGTCCAGCTCAACCGGATGTGCGGCTCCGGCCAGCAGGCGGTGAACTTCGCGGCCGCGCAGATTCGCGCCGGTTTCGAGGATGTCATCGTCGCGGGCGGTGTCGAACACATGACCCGCGAGCCGATGGGGTCCGATGGCGGGTCGATGGCTGAATCGTACTTCGAGTACTATGACGAACTCGTCCAGCAGGGCGAGAGCGCCGAGCGCATCGCCGAGACCTGGGGCTTCACGCGCGAGGATTTGGACGAAATCGCCTCGGAGTCGCAGTCGCGCTGGGGCGACGCGTGGGAAAAGGGTCGCTACGAGAGCCAACTCGCACCGGTCGAAACCGAACTCGACGGCGACGAGATTACGGTCGAAGAAGACGGTCACCCGCGACCCGGGACGACCGTCGAGACCCTCGGCGGACTGCCGCTTGCCTTCCGCGAGGAGGGCGACGGCATCGTCCACGCTGGGAACTCCTCGGGCATCGTCGACGGCGCGTCGGCCATGCTCATCTGTTCGGCCGAAGTCGCGGAAGAACAGGGCTGGGAGCCGATGGCCCGCATCGTCCAGACCGAAGTCTGCGCCGTCGACCCCGTGATGATGCTCACTGGTCCGATTCCAGCGACGAAGAACGTCCTCGACAAGGCCGACATGACCGTCGACGATATCGACCTGTTCGAGGTCAACGAAGCGTTCGCCAGCGTCGTCGGGGCGTGGCTCGAAGAGACCGGCGCATCGTGGGACCGCACGAACGTCAACGGCGGCGCAATCGCGCACGGTCACCCGCTCGGGGCGACCGGCGGCGCGCTCGTCACGAAACTGGTCCACGAGATGGAGCGCACTGGGGCAGACACTGCGCTGTCGACGATGTGCATCGGCTTCGGACAGGGTATCGCGACGATTCTAGAGCGCGTCGAGTAGCCGCCGACCGCGACCGTTCAGTCGCGCTCTGCCGCTGATTCCCGTGTCTTCAGGCGCGGGAGGAGGTCAATCACTGATACAGTTCGTCCTCAGCGATTTGCCCGCGGAAGACGAACTCGGTCACCGTCTGGCCGAACAGGCCACTCTCTCGCGTTTCAGTCACGTTGTAGCCGTGCTTCCGGTAGAACGACCGACCGACGTCGTTCTCGGCGAGGACGTGGAACTCGAGGACTGGCCGACCCCACTCGACACAGGTCGACTCGAACGCCTCGAGCAGGGCTGTACCGACACCGTCGCCCCAGTGGTCGGGGTCGACGTATATCGCGTCGAGTATCGACACGCCGTCTTCGTCCGCCTTTGTGCCGCTGAGATAGCCGACGATTTCGTCGTCGAGTTCGGCGACGAAGTACGCACCCTCGTCACGAGCGACCGCGATTTTGGTCGTCTCGGGGTCGCCCCACGCTACCATCGCCCGCTCGATAGTCTGTTGTTCGAGGAAGTCACCGTATGCCGCGTTCCACCCACGCTCTTGCACAGCGAGTATCTCTGCGGTGTCCCCCGGGACCGCGTTCCGAATCACCACGTCCGTCATGGGTCTCTCGTGGGGCGACTCACTCATAAAGATGCAAGGTGGATACCTGCGGCTTCACCCACGAGGATAATCGCCATGGCGAAACGTTCGCGTGCCACTCGTGCGGTTACGAGAACCACGCGGACTACAACGCGGCGAAGAACATTGGTCTGAAACTCCTTCGCAATCGAACTGGGGGCGAAGGAGGCGCACCTATAGGCGTGCGCTTGAACAGCGGGATGTTGACCACGAACGGGGTAGTTCCCGTGCCAGATTCGGTTAGAGTGGGAGTCCATGCTGAATACCACGGCCGTTAGGCCGTGTGTAGCTTATAAACGTCCAGGCGACGATGCGGCGATGACGGCGAAAGGACCAATTCATTCCCCCAGAAACCCCACGGACGTGACAGCGTACGAGACGGTCCTGTTCGACAACGACGGTGTGCTCGTCGACCCACCCGCCGCCGAAACGCAGGCTGGCGCGATTCGTGCGGCGTTCGCCGAAGTCGGCGTCGAAGACCCAACCGACCAGCACGTCGACGCGCTCGCCAGCGGCGTCACCGTCGACGCCCTGACCGAGATAAGTTCGCACCACGGGCTGGACCCTGGAACGCTGTGGTCCACGCGCGAACGACTCGACGAGCAGTCGCAGTTCGCCGCCTTCCGAGCGGGCGAACGGGACCGCTACGACGACGTCTCCGCCATCTTCGACTTGCCCCAGCCCTGTGGCGTCGTGAGCAACAACCACCACAGCACTATCGAGTTCGTCCTCGACTTCTTCGACCTCGACGACGCGTTCGAGACGTACTACGGCCGCGAGATGACGGTCGAGAGTATCGACCGGAAGAAGCCGAACACGCACTACCTCGACCGCGCGCACGAAGCCCTCGGCGGCGGGTCGGCACTCTACGTCGGCGACAGCGAAAGCGACGTGGTCGCGGCCCAGCGCGCCGGGATGGACTCGGTGTTCGTCCGGCGGTCGCACAACCGAGACGTGTCGATGTCGGTCACGCCGACGTACGAGATCGAGACGCTGGACGAAATCGCCGATGTCGTGACGGAGTGAGGGGTCACGCGGTTAGTACGGCCGGTCGAACCAGGCCTCGACGCCGATGTGGTCGCCAGCGTCGGTGTATGGCTTCTCTGGGGTTGGGCCACCGTGGCTCTCGTTAGTGATGACGAGTATCGACCCGTCGTCGAGTGTCTCGGCTCGATACACGGGTGCCGACTGGACCGTCTCACGGCCGTACGTCTCGACGAGTGCTGGCGGCAGCACGACGATCCACGGGAGGTACTCGAGGCGCCTGTTCTGGAAGCTCTGTTCGGTGACAGGAGGTGTCTGGAGCCCGGCAAAAGACTGGTGTAGCGAAGGAATCGCGTATGCGACTCGCGGTGCAGTCCCGTTCCACACGACCCGGAGAACGTCACAGAGGGCGTCGAGCGAGTCGGTGTCGTCGTCTCGAACGTTCTCGAAGTCTCCCTCCGCGAACCGGAGAGAGACGAACGGCGTCATCGTGGAGAGGTAGTCAGCACCGTCAGGGACCGTCTGGTGGCACGACGATTTGTACATCTCGACAGCGCGGTTCGTGACGAAGAGGATGTCGTCGCCCAGCATCGTCTCCTCGACACTGTCGAGCGTTTCGAGTTGTGTCTGGACCGATTCGAGGACGCGACAATCGTCCTCTTGGTCGTAGACGAAAACGAGTCGAATGGACGAACTCATGACTTGTATATATCGCAGCTCGATGTGGTATGAATCTATGGACTCCCCGGTGAAACCCCGACTGAGACCGCTCGGGCTACGGACTCACGACGCAGCGACTCCGTGAATCTCTGAGCAGGCCGTCCGTTAGCGATTCGTCTGGGGTGCTGTCAGAGACCGACAACGTTCGCTGGTCCGACCCGGCCCGGCGGTGCATCTTGAGTAGCAGGTCTTTCCAGTGGGTGGAATCGCCCGTTGCCCCAAGCAGCGTAGACTCGCTCTCGTCTGTCACCTTCTTCAGCAGGGAGGTTCCATCGACGAGTTCGTCCACGCCAGCGGTGTACGCGCTGTCCAGTTTCGAGTCGATATACATCGTCCCGTCGGCAGGGATGTCCCCCTCTAGCTGGTGAGCACGGTAGCGAATCACCTTTTTCTGGAGGTCTTCCCAGTCGAGAGTTCTCTTGTTCTTCGCCTCGTAGTAGTCACCGTTTTTCAGCACGATATCGAGTTCGGTGTCCTTGTCGTTGAGACCCGTCTTTTCCGACGGGTTCATCGCCTCCTCGATAATCTGCTCTTTCTGTTCGTCATTCGTTGCATCCGGGAATGCAACGTCGTCCTTGAGCGACTCGATGGTCGCCGAGTCCAGGTCGTCGTATCGAAGCGTCTGCTCGTTCCATTCGAGTTGGTCGATATCACCGATGTCGAATGCATCACTGTGTGCCGCAATGTCGAGTTCGTATTCGGTCCCTTTGATGACGTTGAACGCCGAGTTCGAACGCTCTGCTCCGTCGATTTTGTTCAGTCCTTCGGCTAACCCGTCGACACCCTCGAGTGTCTCGACGCTGTCGGTGAATCGTGAGATGTCCGTTGCGTCGAACCCTTCCGATTGCAGGCTGTATGCGAGTCGTGCGCGGACGCCGTCCATGTCTACGCCGTCGACTTCAAGCTGGAGGAACCGTCTGACCTCGTTGCGGCCGAGGGTATCGAGTAGGTGTTGTCCGGCGTTCGAACCCGCAGTGCGGTCCAGTAGCTCCAGTGCCGCCTCGTCGGTGTCGTCGTCGAACGCGCGGAAGTCGTCGACGAGGTCTTCGACGCGGCTGGTCTGTAGCTCGTCTGCTTCGGTGACGAGCTCTTGGAACCCACCGGCGTTGGCGTCGATGTCGATATCACCCTCTGCGAGACTCTCCGTCAGCAGGTCTCGTTTTGACTGCTTCAACTCGCCGAACTCGCGGCCAAACGTCTCGAAGTCGTAGTCCCCGTCGAGGAGCCGTCTGATCTGGTTCTCGTCGAGTGCCTCGAGCAGTTCGAGTCCGTGACTTTCGGACGTGGAAACGAAGTCGACCACGTCTTGCTCACCAGCGAGCGTCCGCATCTTCTCGTCGCTGAGGTCGCCAACTGTGAGACACTCCGGGAGAACCGTCTGCAAGTCCACGTCGCCCTGCGAGCTGACACCAGTCGCGCTGAAGCGGGCCGGACTGCATCCACTGGAGAACAGCCCTCTGACATCTCTCTCCCCCATCTCCGCGAGGAACTCGACGCCGTCCTCGTCGGTGACGTCGAGGAACCGCCTGACGCCTTCGATGTCGTCTGCATCGTCGAGCGCGTCGAACGCTCTGGCTTTCGTTTCGACCGGGAGGTCGCTCTCCATGACTGAGGTGAACGACACCGCGTCGATGCGGCCCGCAGCAGCCACCGCATCGGGCCCTTCGGTTTCGACGATGTCTCGGAATGCCGCTTTCCCGCTCGAACCCAGCGAATCGTACCGTTTGACCGTCCGACCGATGTCGCCGAAGTCAGCGTCGCCCTTGGCGTACGCTTCGGTGAGTTGGCGCTGCAGTGCGGCCTTGTCACGAAGATCGAGCAGGTACTGTCGCGGTTCTGGCTGCAATTTCGAGAGCAGGTCCTTCCCCGTCTCGCCGGTCCGTCGGAGGTAGGTGAGTCCCTTCGCGTACCGGTCGGAGTCGGGTTTGCTGGTCAGCCAGTCGAACACCTCTCTGCCTTTCGCATCGTCAGTGAGACGGAGGATACGCCGCTGTTCGGGGAGCGGTGTCCGCCTGAGCGTATCCGCAGTCTGTCCGACGACACTCTTCGCCCGGTCACCGAGTTCGACGTCGTCGATGCGTTTGCCAACGCGGAAGTTCACGTCCGGCAGTCGGTTCGCGATACGACCACCGGTCCACATCGCACTCCCGATGGCGGCACCCTTTATCGACGCTTTCACCGTTCCAGCAGACCTGACGAGCGTCGCCACGTATGGGAGGCGAACGGCGGCCTGTGCCGCTTTCGCCTCGGCGTACACCGGGACGAGGAACGACCCAGCGTATCCGACGCTGTAGCCGATGGCGAACGCTTCCTGATACTTGCCACCGTCCTCGAACGGGTTCAGCTGTTGTCGCCGGTCTCCGTAGTACTGGACGATGGCGGTCAGTGCCTGATGGCGCTTCTCGGACTGCAGTGCGATGTCCTTGAGGTGGCCGAGCGACTGCGCCGTCTGTCTGGCAGCGTCGTCGTACTTCTTCGGATGCGTGGCGACGTAGGCGGTGCGAGTGAGGTCAGTGGCGAAGACGTTGACGCTCTGGGAGGCTCCGGAGACCTCACCGAAGAACGCCACGCTGCTCGTCTGGACCCACGTGCCGACCCCACCGAACGGGAACGAGGTCTGCGCGATTCCCTCGGCAATCTTGCCGAAGTTGTTCGGGCCGTAGAACTTGCGCTCGACGCGGGTCTCGTGCATGTCACGTGCGACGACCTTCACCGTCGAGGGCGTGACGTAGCCAGAGAGGGCCGTCCCAATCTGGTCGACTGCGTCGCGGTCGATGGTGAACTCTATCTGGTCTTCGAAGACGTGCTCGCGACCGTAGTAGTCCTGACTCGCACGCTTTCCACCTTTGTATACGTCGACGGTGCCGACGCCGCTCTGGTCGTGGAGCGTGATGGTGACGCGGTACTGCTCGCGGTCACCGTCCGTGTCGACCCAGCCGGACGTCCGCGGCGGTCGGAAGTCGTGCAGACGAGCGTACCACTGATTACTGTACTCTTCAGCGTCGGAAATCGTGTCGCCGTCGGTGTCGGCGTCCGACGGCGCTAGACCGAGTGATTTCTCGGTCCCGTCGGAGAGGCCGTCGCCGTCGGTGTCGGTCAGCAGTGGCGACGAGCCGACGGAGATGGAGTGGAGAAGACCTTCGGCACCAGGGTCGTCGTTCCGGACCGCTTCGAGGTAGTCCTTCGCGACACCTGGGTCGTTCGCGATGGTGGTCTCCCATCCGGCAAGTTCGACGGCGTCGGAGATACCGTCACCGTCCGTGTCGTACTTGGCAGGGTTCGAGGTCGTCTTGGCGACGTAGCGGATGTCCTCGCCCTCGCCCTGTGGGGCGAACGTGACCTCTTCGCTGTCGTTCAGGCCATCACCGTCGGTGTCGGCCACGTACGGGGACGTAGTGAACGTATCCCCCGGACCGTTCGACATCGTCCACGTCTGTAGTTCGTGTGCGTCGGAGAGGCCGTCACCGTCCGTGTCACGACGAGCCTGTTCGGGCACGATTTGGACCCGCGCGTTGACGCCCGAGACGTTCACCGTGAAGTCAACGTCGCCACGAAGGCCGGAGACGTTCACTGTCTCCTGGACGGTGCCGACCGTCCCGATGGTCAACTGCTTCGTGACGGTCGTACCATCCTCGTCAGTCGCAGTGAGCGTCGCGACCGGGTCCACGTCGGTCTGCTCGGTCTGGTAGGCGACTGTGAGCCCCTGCGTCTCCGCTGCCACCGTGTGCGTGAACGTCGCGGTTCCGCGGTCGCTCGTATCGTCGTCGCCACCGGTACTCGTCTCGGGTGCATCCGGCACGTGGAGCGTCACCGGCTGGTTCATGTCGAGCGAGATGTTTCGTGGGTCGGTCGCGCGCCCGGTGGCGACCTGCCACTGGTCTATGGTCCCCGGTTCGAGCGGGTAGCGCGCGGCCGCGTCGTTGAAGTACGGCGTGATGGTGACGGACGTGTTCGTCAAGCCGCCGCGGAACGCGCCGCCGTCGGTGTTGTCGCGGTTCCACGACCAGTCGGGCGACGTGCCGTAGTAGCCGAAGTCACCGCTGTCGTCGCGTACGACCCAGTAACCCTCACCGGGCAGGTTGTCGAAGTCCATCGAGACTGCGGCACCGGACCCGTCCCGCGGCTTGTCGTGGATGAACACGAGGCTCAGCCCCTCCGGGCCAGCCCAGAAGAACATCCGACTCACGTCGCTCTTGGCGACCGGCAGCGGCGAGTTGATTTCAGAATCGCCGTAGTTGTAGAACTGTTCGATGGTCTGCCCGTTGCTGAGTGGAACGACCTCGAACGTTTCGCCAGCCTGCTCGATGGTAATCTTGCGAGCGCTCGGTTCACCACCGAGGACGAGCGTCGTCTCGTTCGTGACGTTGCACGCGTTCGTACACTGGAAGTTCGGGAGGTCGGCGAACCCGAGCGGACTGGCGTTCCCACCGCCCGGGCCGAGGTCGACGTAGCCGGTCCACTCGTCCGTGTCGAGTACGGTGAAGAACGAGAACGACGACACCGTGGCGAGGGCGGTCCCGTTCTCGATGGTCGTGTTCACCCGGTGCCAGCGGTCTTCGGCGGAGCCGTTCCATTTGTACACTGAGAGGTTCTCGTAGTCTGACTCGGGAACCGACTCGTCGATGTCGATGCGGACCGTCGCGTTCTCGAAGTCAGTCCGGTTCTGGATGCGGAACGTCGGCCCCGCGGTCGCGTTCGTCCCGGTGAAGAACGACGGCTTCGGGGTGATGTCCGCCTCGAGCGCGCCTTGTCCGCGCAGGTCGACGGCGACGCCCATCGTCTCGTCAGTGACGGTTCGCTCGAAGGTCTCGTCTCCGTCGAGAATCCCGTCGTCGTCGGTGTCCGGGTCGGTCGGGTCCGTTCCGAGCATCGGTTCTTCGGTGTCGGTCAGGCCGTCGTCGTCGGAGTCGACCAGAACCGGATTCGTTCCGTTCTCGACTTCGGGACCATCGTGGATGCCATCACTGTCGGTGTCCGCGACCCGTAATGACGAGTGTGCGGCCTCCTCGGCACTGTTGTTCAAGCCGTCGTCGTCTGGGTCCTCCGCACCGTCGAGGACGCCGTCGCCGTCCGTGTCTGCGACGAGCGGGTCGAGGCCTTCGGTTCGCTGTTCGAACCAGTCGGAGAGGCCGTCGTCGTCCGTGTCTGCATCGAACGGGTCCGTTCCAAACGTGTATTCGCGGAAGGCACCGAGCGAGTCGCCGTCGGCGTCCTCCATCCCATCGATAACGCCGTTTCCAGCCTCTTCAGCGTTTGTCACTGACGAATCGCTGTCATTGTCCTCCGGATTGGTGTGCGTGACGTTCGTTTCGTAGAAGTCGGGGAGGCCGTCCTCGTCCCGGTCGTTGTCGAGGTACGCCGGGACGGTGTCGTCGTCCACGTCGACCGTTCCTTCCACAGCGTCCCCGAGTCCGTCGCCGTCAGCGTCGGTGTCGAGCCAGTTGGGCTGGTCGTCGTAGTCGTAATCTGGGAAGAGTTGCCGGCCGTCTTCGACTTCCGTCCGCGTCGGTATCGTGTCACCGTCGTCGTCGACGTCTCGGAAGTTTTCGATGCCATCGCCGTCCGTATCGCTCGTTCCTTCGACGTAGTCGGGGAGTCGGTCCGCGTCGCTGTCTCCGTCGAGCGCGTCGATGGTCAGGTCATCGTCGGTGTCTATCGGGAACCCACCGGCGGTCTCGACACCGTCGTCGATGCCGTCACCGTCAGTGTCTGCGCGGGAGGCGTTCGTCCCCAGTTCCGCCTCGCGGTCGTCCAGCACACCGTCGCCGTCGGTGTCGGTACCGCTCGAACCGACGCCGAGTCGATCGAGTCGGTCTAACACCTGCGTCGCCTGTCGGTAGCCGACCCGGTACTGCGTGATGGCGCTGGCTCGCTGTCCCAGTGTTTTCCGGAGTTTCGTGTCCGCGTCAACGCTGCCGAGGGTCTGCTCGGCCCGGTCGTAGGCTCGGCGAGCGTTCTCGATGTTGGCTTCGAGACTCCGCTGCTGCCCCTTCGACAGGTTGTCCTCGTGCCGGGCGAGGGTTCGCTCGGCGGCGTCGAGTCGCCAGTGAGCGGTTACACTCGTGGCAGCAACCGTCGTCTGTGAGGCGGTACGAATGGTCGCTTTCTGCGAGTCGTTCAGGGCTCGGTTCCCGTTACTGCTTGCGACGAGAGCGCGTAGCGCGCGTGTGGCCTGTGCCGCCGCGTTGAGCGATCCTACGTCGGCGGTTGCCGGGGACTCGAATCCGTCGATTGCGTCGCTGTACTGGGACTTGGCCCGCCCGAGGTGCGACTGCTGTCCCCGGTGAGTGAACTCCAGAGTGTCGACGGTCGCTCGGGCACTGACGAAGAGTGAGTGCGGTGCACGTTGCGGAACGACGCTTTCGTCGATAGCGGTCGAAAGCAGCGGCGTCGCACCGTCGTCGACTGCCTGGCTGTCAGGATTCAGTTCGGAACTGTCTCTCGGAGGCTGTGCCGCGAGCGGTGTCGCGACCAGTGAGAGAACTAGTAATGTGATTGCAAAGAGGGCGAATAGCCGATTTGACCCTTGTCTGTCCGGGTCTCGTATCGGGAGGGCCCGGCGAATCTGACTCCAAGCACCATTGAACATGCCCATTGCTTATCATAATCGTACTTAATTATTCTGAATTCGTGAATTTCTCTATTCTAAAACATTCTCTTTCACTGCTGTCTACGCGGATAGGACTGCCACAACCGAGTCACCGAACGGTAAACGAAGCAGCCCAGTCGTGTCTGTTCAATCGTCGGCAACAGGCGAATCCGGCCGATACTCCCGACTGATGGCTTTCCACTTCCCGGTGGCGAAGCGCTGGTAGTTGATGGCCGCGGGGACGATCGTCTCAGCCGCAAAGGAGAGGTACAGCCCCCACAGTCCCAGCGACGAAGTCGCACCGAGGTAGGCGATGGGGAGCGAGAAGATGAACATCCCGATGACCTGACTGTAGAACGGCCAACTCGTGTCGCCGCTGGCGTCGAGCGGGCCGGCAGCGGCCGCCTTGACACCTTGTGCGATGACGGCGACGCAGGCTGCGTACACCAGTGCGACTGCGATGGGGACCGCGGGGTCGCTCGGATTGTCGACGAACGAGCGGACGATGGGTTCTGCGAATATCGCGACGAGAATGGCCGAGACGGCGTAGGTCGCCACCGAGAACAGGATGATGTCCTTTGCATAGGCCTCGGCCGCGGCTTCGTCGCCCGCGCCGAGTTCCTGCCCGACGAGGCTGCTCGCGGCGAGTGCGAAGCCCCACCCGGGTGTGTTCATCAGGCCCCAGATGCGCCGGCTGATGACGTAGGCGGCGAGGACGGTCGGGCCGAACAGGCCGACGATGAACAGCATGGGGAACTTCGCGACGGTCCAGACGAGGTTCCGGCCGACGACGGGGAGGCCGATGTCCACTATCTGGCGGAGGTCGCCGGGGTCCACGTCGGCCAGATTCGGACTGACCTGCACAGGCAGGCTACCGACGAGGGGAAGTCTCCCCGCAACGAGCGCCACGACGAACGTACACGTCACGAGCGCGTTCGAGACGACGGTCCCGAGCGCCGCGCCGTCGACGCCCATCCCGAGGCCGAAGATGAACACGCCGTTGAGGACGATGTTTGTGATTGCCCCGCCGGAGCGAAGCAGCATCGGCGTCCAGGCGTCGTCGACGCCGATGTAGATGCGACTCCCGATGAGGTTGAGCGCGGCGAACGGGACGCCGAACGAGAGGACACGCAGGTAGCGCGCGCCGAGGTCGACCGTCTCCGCGTCGCCGGTCAGAATCGAGAGCAACTCGACCGGGAACAGGAAGAACGCGAGCATCACCGGCAGGGTGATGGCGACCACGAGGGCTGCGCTCGACAGGATTGCCCGGCCGAGTTGGTCGTTCGCGTTCGCACCGAATCGCTGCGAGACGAGCGCGATGGTCCCGGCCGCGAAGCCGCCGCCGAGCGAGAACGCGATGCCCCAGTACGGCGAGGCGAGGCCGACGCCCGCGATACCGACTGACCCAACGGCGATACCGACCATCGCCACGTCGACGGCGTTCTTCGACATTCGGGCGATACCCGTGACGATGCGGGGCCACGAGAGGTCCGTCGTCCGGCGGACGTGTTCACGCGAGACGAGCCCCGCCCGGGCGAGTGCGACCCCGATTCCGAGGATGAGCAGTCGAATCGGATTCGGGACTCTGTTCACAGTGATGCTATTTCGAACCGAAACAAGTGTGTTCCGCCTCGGGCAACCGGTGGTGAGGGTTCACGTGACATGGACGCCGAGTCACGGGCGCTGTGCCATTGGTGCTGGGGTACTGGCGTCGCGTCCGACCGGGAACACCGAACTTTTCCCGCCGCTTCGCCCATGCTCTCGCATGGGTACCATCGAGTCGCTCCCGGCCCGACCGCTGACCGGTGGCGAAGTGCAGGCGCTCGCCGAACAGGACGCCGACCTCACCGTCGTCCCGGGGAACTACGTCCCCGAAATCGACCGCGTGTACGCGGTGTTCTTCATCTCGGGCGACCGCGGCTACGCCGTTGGCTTCGACCCGGAATCGGAGGAGTGGACGGTCGTCGAGCGCGTCGGCGACGAGACCGAGAACGGGTTCACCGTGCTCCAGAAGGCCATCGCCGAGTGGGGCCAGGACACCTACGAGGACGAGTTCTTGCAGGGCGGTGCGACCGTCGACTTCGACGACCCCGAGGCCGTCGTCGAGGACATCGAAGAACTCTGAGGCGCAACTCCGTCTACGGTCGCGCATCGGCACTGGCCAGTGTCGCCGCTCGGGCAAACCCTTTCGCCCGTCCGCGAGACCGACCGGTATGGTCGCAACTGCCGTCCAACTGTACACACTGCGAGCGGTCGAGAAGCCGCTCCCCGACATTCTCGAACACGTCGCCGCCGCCGGCTACGACGGCGTCGAGTTCGCCTACCGGGTCCGCGACGCGGAAACTGACACTGACGCCGTCCTCGAAACACTCGACGCGACTGGTCTCGACGCAGTCGCCGCCCACGTCTCTGCTGAGGAGTTAGACCATGACCTCGACGACCTCGTCACCTTCGCCGACCGCTTCGATTGCGACACGTTCGTTCTCCCCTATCTCGACGACGCACACTTCGCCTCGCCCGAGGCGGTCGAATCCACCGCCAGCGAACTCGAAACGCTCGCCGACAGGCTCGAGACACACGGGATTCGGCTCTGTTACCACAACCACGACCACGAATTCGTCGACTGTGAGGGAACTCCGGCTTTCGAGCGACTCCTCGCTGCGACCGACGACCGCGTCTCGTTCGAGGTCGACCTCGGCTGGGTCGCCGCGGCCGGACACGACCCGGTGACACTCCTCGACCGCTACGGCGAGCGGATTCCGCTCGTTCACGCCTTCGACGTCGACGAGTCAGGTGATGCAGTCGACTTCGGCGACGGCATCGTCGACGTGCCTGCCTGCATGGACGCCGCCCGAGACGCTGGCGTCGAATGGGCCATCTACGAGAACGACGACCCGGCCGACCCACTCGTGTCGATCGAACGTGGAGCAGCGGCGCTCCGAAACAGCTGAAATCGGCCACAAGATTCATGGTTTAGTATGCAAGCCAGCGTGTTAAGTACTATCACACGGTATCCTGTGACGGATGTCGACCAACGAATCAACGAAGTCTGACGACCTTGCACGACTGTTCGTCGAACTCACGGGTGAGACCACACTCACCGAACAACAGCTTCCCGACGACCACGGCGTCATCGACGGTGAAGGCGGGCAGGAACTCACCGAAGACCTGCGGAACGACGGCTTGAACGACGCACTCGCGGAGCCGGACGTCGGGTAAACTACCCCACCCTACTCCCTCGGCGCTACGTGCCTCGGTCCTTGAGGCCGGAGGCTCCACCTCGAAAATGCTGAAACGACCGGCAGTACGTTCCACATTTTTTGCAGCGTCGTTGCAGCGTCGCCCTTCTCCGTAGCGGTAGCGTCGCCGGTAGCATCGCTGGTGTCGCTCGACCCACGAAACGCCGCCTGCTCCACCGAAAAACTGTGTCGAGAGACGAGTCGCTCAGGCTGCCACCGTCTCTGCTTCGAGGCGTTCTTTCGCCCGGTCGATCCACTCACTCGCGCGGTTCTTCGACGTACTCGCCGCGTCGGCGACATCTTCCGGGCTCTGTTCTGCGAGGTCGCCCACGGTCTCGATACCCGCGTCGTTGAGTCGTTTCTTGTACGTCGAGCCGAGACCCTTGATGCCTTCGAGGTTCTCGTCGGCCGCGGCAGATTCGGCTTCTGCAGCGTCAGACTCCTCGGCAGCTTCGGTACCGGTCGCCGCCGCGACCTGGTCGAGTTTCGACTCGATGGCCGCGAACCGTTCGTCCATCTCGGTCCGAAGTTCGTCGACGGTCGACGCGGTCGGTCCCGCCGCTTCTCCGTTCTCAGCCATCGCTACTTCCGCTACTTCTGCTCCTTCTGCCTCTTCCGCTGTGGAGAGCTGCCGGAGTTGCTGGCTGCGCTGGCGGACCTGCTGGAGCTGTCGGTCGATGGTCCGACGCCGCTCGTGTATCCGCTCTCGTCGTTCGACGTCCTCCTCTTCCACTGTCGCGCCTTCGTCGATGAGGTCTGCGACCTGCTGGTCGAGGCTCTCGCGGAGGCTGTCCATCTCACCGACGAACTGTTCGAGCCGGGACTCCAGTTCGCCGGGTGAGTCTATCTCAGGTGCCGGGAGCCCGAGCTTCTCGTGTTCGAGTTCGACCACGTCGTCCGGGAGCAAGTAGACCAGTTTCCCGTCCGGGATGAACGCGATGACCTCCTTTCGCTCTTCGTCACCCATCAGGATGACGCCAGATTCGATCGCTTTGTACCCCTCACAGTCGATGACGAGGTCGTTTTCGCAGATTGCTTTCATGGCTTGTATGGTAGTGTGGTGTAGTCGTATCGCCATTCACCCGACCTGCCGGTTCGGGCCTCCTCGGCCGTCGTATCCGCGTGTTGTAGTGTTCGTGTGCGGCGAGGCGGTCCGTCCACGGGAGTCGACGACTGCCGAGCCGTCGCGCGGTGAGTAGAGACCGCGTCGGATACACGTACTAGACGCTCTCGATGCATAAGCTACTCCACGGATATCTGGCACGTGTTGGAAAGTTGTGCCGACTAACCGAAAGACTGCACGGGTGTTCTACGAAACTATTTTGGTTCCAGATGCAGACATTTCCTAGAAATATCGCGCTATCGAGGGAACACAGGCCAGGCCTCGATTCACTCGACTCGCGTCTGCAGGCCGCATATCTTCATCACCTCGGCGAACGTATCAACAGATATGAACACCAGACAGCGCTTCGCCATCGCGGCCGGATTCGTCCTGCTCTCTGGACTCGTGAGCCTGTTCGCGGCTCCGGACCTCCCCGAGCAAATCGTCTCGCACTGGAACGCCGCCGGTGAGCCGGACGGCACCATGTCGAAGACCGCAGGACTACTCCTGATTCCGGCGCTCTCTGGCGTGTTGGTCCTCCTGTTCGCGCTCATCCCGCGCATCGACCCGCTCGGTGAGAACATCCAGTCGTTCCGCGCGCACTACGACTGGTTCGTCGTCGTCTTCGCGGCGTACATGTTCCTCGTCCACGCGGGCATCGTCGCGTTCAACCTCGGCTACGAGTTCGACTTCACGGCGCTCATCGTCGCCGGTGTCGCGGGGATGTTCTACTACGTCGGTATCCTACTCGAAGAAGCCGAGCGCAACTGGTTCGTCGGCATCCGCACGCCGTGGACCCTGAGCAACGACGAGGTCTGGCGCAAGACCCACGACCTCGGTGCAAAGCTGTTCAAAGCCTCCGCCGTGCTGGGCATCGTCGGCCTCGCCTTCGGCGAGTACGCGATATTCTTCGTCGTCGTCCCGGCGCTCGTGACCGCGGCCGTGACGATGGTCTACTCGTACGTGCTCTACCAGCGGCTGGACGGGGACGTGGCGAGTGCGGGTGCGTAGCGTTTCCGTCTAGTGTACGATCTTTCTCGATGTAATCGTTCAGTGAACAGGTTCATGCTGGCGACCCGAGAACCGACGGCAGATGCGACAGTCTACACTCGGCTTTCTCGCGGTTGGTCTCGGCGTCGCCGTCTTGCTGGTCGGCTTCGCCGGTTACGGCTGTACACAGGCCGGTTGTCCCGGCGACGGTGGCGTCGAGTGGGATTCATTCAGCTACAGTTCGGGACACATCCACTGGACCGACGCCTGCAACTCTTGTGGCACGGACGCGGCTCCAGTATTCGCGGGGCTGTCGCTGGTCGCAAGTGGGGCCGTCGTCGTCGGCACGAACCTCGTCGGCGAACTCGACACCAGCTAGCGCTCAGGGAAGCGAAAACAGTGAGAAAGATGCAAGGGAGAGCGCTTACGCGAGCTTCGCGAACGCCAGGTTGCCGGAGATGTTCTCGATGAAGATGGTCACGGTCTGACCCTTCGACGCGCCGGGGACGAAGATGGTGTAGTTGCCGCGCTCGGCGACACCGTCGCCCTTGCGGCCCGTGCCGGTAATCTGGACCTGATAGGTCCGGCCTTCTTCGAGCGTCTTCTGGGTCTGGGTCTGGCCCTTGCGGGAGTTCTTCGAGACGGGCTGGAAGGCACCACACGCCTCACAGCGCAGCATGTCGACGCCGTCCTCGCGGACGAGGCGGGTGTCGGGCAGGCCACACTCGCCACAGGTGACGTACTCCGCGATGTACGCGTCGACGGCCTCCTCGAAGTCGGCGATGGTGAACGACCCGTTGTAGCGGGCCTGGGTCCCGTCGAACTGGCCGTTGGTACCCAGTTCGCGCTGGATGCTCCGGTGGAGGTGGTCGGCGTCACGGCCGAGGGCGTCGGCGATGGCGTTGAGGTTCGTCAGGCGTGTGAACGCCCCGTCAGTCTCACCTTCTGCGTCCGGAACTTTGAGGCGGTCACCGGCCTCTCGCGGTCGGTCCGGCAGTTCCGAGAACGCGCGGTCGAGAAGTGTATCGTATTCCATACCCTTGCTGGGCCACCGAGGGCTATAGATGTTGGGAAACGACGCCTGCAGGTGCTTGGACGCTACGTGGGCCGCTGTTCCGTCGTCTCCGTGGTGTCGTCGTCGCTATCAGTCTGTCTCGCGGTGACGACGTCGGGAAGCGGTTCGAGGCTGAGACGGAGTTCGTACGTGTTGGTACCGAGTGAGTCGGGACAGTCGCCAGAACGGACCTGTTCGACGCCGACGGCGACGCTCAGTGTCTCCGACGGGTCGTCGTAGGAGAGGTCGGTGGGTCGCGCTTCGTGGCAGGGGTTCCCGGCGGACATCGTGCCAGTGACGACGACCTGTGACTGGTCAGGGCGAAACTCGACTATCGGTGGTCCGCGGTCGCCAGCACCCTTGTCTGTGATGTCGAATTCCACCGCGGTGACCTGTTCGGGGACTCGAACGTCGGTGGTGACACCACCATCGTCACCGCGCGAGAGACAACCACCAGTACCGACGAGTCCAAGGAGGGCAGCACTGGCGAACGTTCGGCGGCGCATACCGAAACGTGGCACACAGCAGACATAGTCGTTCTCCCGACTCGCTTCTGCCGCCGACTGAACGCTTTTGGCTCGCACTCCCCTGCCTGCTCGTATGGACGACGAGACGTTGGTCGCCGACGCCATCGACGCCGCGGAGACGACAGTCGCGCTGACCGGTGCTGGCCTCTCCACCGCGTCGGGCATCCCCGACTTCCGCAGTGACGACGGTATCTGGCAGGAGTTCGACCAGGATGCGCTGACCATCGGGAAGTTCCGGGCCTTCCCGGGCGAGTTCTGGGCGGACTGGCTGACCATTCACAACCACCTGTTCGACGAGGCCGTGCAGCCGAACCCGGCTCACGAGGCACTCGCCGACCTCGAAACCGCGGGCCACCTCAACGCGCTGTTGACGCAGAACGTCGACGGCCTGCACGCCCGCGCTGGCTCTGAAGAACTGGTCCACCTGCACGGAACTGGGACGAGCGCGACTTGCCAGCAGTGTAGCGACGTGATTCCGGTCGAGGGCGCCCGCGAGCAGGTCGAATCGGGAGACACCAACGCGGACGACAGCCCTGAGCCGCCAACCTGTGACTGCGGCGGCACCTACAAACCGGACACCGTCCTCTTCGGCGAACAGTTGCCGATGGGCGCCCTTCCTACTGCCCGCCAACGCGCCGAGGATGCAGACGTGTTCATCGCGGCGGGATCGTCGCTGACCGTGGAGCCGGTCGCGTCGCTACCCAGAACGGCGCTTCGAAACGGAGCGACGCTCGTCGTGGTGAATCTGGACGAGACACAGTACGCGAGCGAGGCCGATATCGTGCTTCGCGAACCGGTCGAAGCGGCGCTCCCGACGGTCGTCGACGAACTCGAATCACGGTGACCGTCCCCGTCCGAAAATACGCTGTTCAGGCCGCCGGTCGGCCGGTCTCTTTCGTCTCGCCGTGCTTCACCAGGCCACCGAGTGCGCCGCCGACGATGGCCGGTAGTGAGGCGAACGCGATGATCAGGAAGCTGGCGAGACCGATACCGACGGTCGCGAGCGCGCCACCGAACGAGAGCGTGATTACGGAGAGCGCGAGGCCGAGTACCAGGAGTAGCGCGAGCACGACGAGTGCCCCGATGGACCCCGCGAGCAAGCCGTTCCACGCCCCGTCTTTCATCCCGCTGTTCGCGTAGTAGCCTGCTGCGGCACCGCCGATGACGGCACCCAGCCCCGTCGCGAGGACGGAGAGTTGTTCGACGTACGCGCCGATGAGCGAGAGCGCTGCGATGACGACGAAGCCGATGGCGACGGCACGCCAGTTAGTGTTTACCATGATATCGCTACGGCGTCTGAGGATTTATCCACTACAACCCCTTTTTGAAAATTCTTCCCGTGCAGACCATCGAACTGACGACATCGACCGGGCCCATCGTCGGGACTGGTCCTGCCTCGGCGTCGGCGACCGACGTCGATGCGGAGAATTGGACCAAGAATTATGACAGTATCGCGAGTCGTAGTACGCATGAGCCGGATTCAGCAACTCGGACACGAGCGGCGACGACAGATATACGACTACGTCGAGCGCCGCGGGGCCGTCGAGTCGATAACCGTCCGACAGAACGTACTGATACGGCCACAGAGCAGTTCGAAGCCGGCCCGGTCGGGACCGGACCTCGACCCCTCGGTCCCGATGCCATTCGACGAGTTTGACCAACACGTGTCGACACTCAAAGAGGACGGCTATCTCGAAGAGCACGAGGGCAAGCTTCGGGTCGCGCTCCCGATGGCGACCGACCCGACGACGGTCGAACTCGACACAGATACAGACAGCGACGAAGCCGAGGGCGAGGGCGACGCCACCGAGGGGGTCGTCCGCCCCGCCAGACAGGAGGACATCGGTGGTATCGTCGGTGTCGTCGAGACGGTCGCCGCAGACGAGGGCTACGTCGTGGCGCGCCGACTCGCGAGAACGGTCGACCGCGACGACGTGCTCGTGCGTCACAACGAACGTGAGAACCGCGTGTTCTTCGTGGCGACCGTCGACGACGAGGCCGTCGGCTGGCTCCACGTCGAGGCGGTACACGCCCCGATGATGGACCACACGGCCGAGTTGACGGTCGGCATCTTGGAAGCGTACCGCGACAATGGCCTCGGGTCGACCCTCATGGACCGCGGCCTCGACTGGGCACGCGAACAGGGCTACCAGAAGGTGTACCAGAACCTCCCGGCGACGAACGAACGAGCCATCGAGTTCCTCGAAGACGAGGGGTGGGCGGTCGAATCGACGCGAAAAGGGCACTACTGCGTCGACGGGGAACTGGTCGACGAAGTCCAACTCGCCATCTGGCTGGACGAGTAGCCAGAACTAGAGTCGTATCGCCAGTCGGGGGAAGCAATTATTACCGATTGTGAGAAGGTCTGTTCAGGATATCTATGAACACCGACAGACGTTCCCTCCTGAAAACTGGTGTGGTCGGGCTGGCGGCAGCGGTTCCGACCAGCCTCGCCGGCTGTCTGAACGGTGAGTCGTTCGAGAACGCCCTCGGCAGTGGGTCGTCGAGCAGTGCTGTCTCGGTTCCGGAGACTGGTGCGCCGACGTATCGCGACTGGCTCCCGGCCCCGGGCGAACTGCCGGCGACAGGTGACGGGGCCATCCCTTCCCACTACGACTTCAGCCACCTCTCGTTCGAACGACTGCGCGCACGCGAGTCACAACTCCCCGGTTCTGGTGACGGACTAGGCGTCGGCGTTCGCGGGCTGTTCGCTCGCGCAGCCCGGTTCTTCCTCGGCCTCTCGTTCCGAGATATAGACACCGTGACGAAGGTGGGGATGCAGAACACGATTCTGACCGGCTCTCTCGACTACGAGGCGGTCCGGGTACGGCTCACGTCGAGCGGGTTCGAGGCGGCTGGCTCCCACGGTGGGTTCCAGCTCTACACGCACCAGATGGGCGTCGCTGCGCTCAGCGAAGGAGTGATACTGACGAGCACGGAGCCGACGACGGCAACCGCCCGGGAGAGCCTCGAAACCATCATCGACGCCAAACGCGGCGACGTCCCGCGGTACCACGAGGGCAGCGAGGACTGTCGTGCCCTGACCGACGCGCTCGGCTCGCCGACGCTCTCGTGGGTCTGGACGAGCGACCCGGTCACCGACACCGGAGGAATGTCGAGCGAATACGTGGGGTCCATCGGCCACGCGACCGGCCTCTACCACGGGTCGGACGCCGCGTATCAGTCCCACGTCGTCGGCTTCCGGGCCGACGACGACGACGAGAATCGAGCGGCCGCCGCAGCGACCATCCGCGACGACCAGTCCAGACAGGGCCAGTACGAGGATAACACAGTCACGACAGACGGGCGGTTCGTCCGGCTCGACGGCCGTGTCGCGTACGACGACTACGCCGAGTTCGCTGGCACCGCGACGGCAGAACTGCAACCAGTCACCACGTGGTGGTTCGACTTCGACGGAGTCGGGAGCGGGGGCGTCACGGTTCACCACGAAGCTGGCGAGACGATTCGAGCCGACCAGCTAACCGTCCTCGTCGACGGGACGCCCGCGAACGAGCAGTTCGTGGATAGCGCCGAGACGGTCGAACCGGGCGACACACTCGAACTATCCGGCGAGGTGGACGGACGCGTCAGAATCGTCTGGGAGAGTTCGGACAGGGCGAGCAGCGGCGTGCTGGCGGCGTACGACCCGACCGAGTGACGTGGCCCCGCGCCCCTACAGCCTGTAGTGGGGCCGACGTTCTACGGCTTGTTCTGTGTTTAGTACGAGTGCGACAGCACCGTCGCGCCCGTGTCGTCGAAGACGACGTACTCGGGTGACGGTTCCATTCGCTACGGGTGTTTTACTGGTCGGTTAGGTGAGAGATTGAAGCAACAGAAATGAGTCTCGATATCTGAATGCTTCGACAGGTACGCTCTGCAGTGGTCGAGAATCGACCACTCACGGTCGGCGTTGTCGGTGGATTCGTTTCGTCTCTGGTCGGACTGTTGGGATACGTGGTGGTCCCGGCCCTCACGGGAGAAGAACCGTCGCTGTTGACCTCGGCGACGAACGCCGGCTTTTACATCTTCAACCACCAGCCGTGGTTCCACGCAGTCGTGTTGGTACTCCCGCCGTTCGTCGTCGCTCTACTCGGGACGGTTCTCCTCGCCCGGTGGGAAGAAGCGGACAGGTCAGCGACGGTGGCGTTTTTGTCGGGATTCCTCTGGACCCAGCTGGGAATGATCGTCGTCGCGTACCTTGGCACGGCAGTCGTCTTCGGCGTCGCAATCGGTGCGTCGGATTCGGCGAGTCGACTGCATAACGCCGCCGGTGTGGTCGTCTTCACCGGGTTTGCACTGGTCTTTGGATTTCTCGCCATCCTGTTCGCGCTCCCGGTCGTGTTCGTCGGTGCAGGAATTGGATGGGCGGGAGGGACGTTGGTTGCGCGGGCAGTGCTTAGGCTTGGAAGCGCAGCCGAGTCGGAGTGACTGGTTCGCTCAGTACGAGTGACTCAGCACCGTCGCGCCCGTGTCGTCGAAGACGTAGACCGTGTCGCCGGAGTTGTTCCAGACCGCGGAACTCGCGTTCCAGTAGAGGTCGGAACTCGTGTCCGTTCCACTACCGGTGTGGAGCGTGACCGAGGCCCCGGCGTCGAGCGTGAACCCGCTCGGGAAGTCGTAGTGCTTGCCGACCGAATCCTCGACGGCGTAGCCGGTCATGTCGAGCGCGGCGCTGCCGGTGTTCTCGAAGACGACGTACTCGTCGTTGAGGTTGCTCGACTCGCTGCCGGCGGCGTCCTCGTGGACGTTCGCGACCGTGAGGTTCGCGCTGCCGCTGCCGCCGTCGTCGGTCTCGTCGAAGCCGCTGCCCTCGTAGGTGCGGTTGACGACTTCGGTCCCGGTCGAGTCCGAGACGATGACGGTGTCGCCGGAGTTGTTCCACACCGAGGAGCCACGGCCCCAGTAGAGGTCGGTTTCGGAATCGGTGCCGCTGCCGGTCCGAATCGTGACCATGTCGCCCGCACCGAGCGTGAAGCTCGGGACGGTGTAGCTGTGTGCCGCCGCGTCTTCGACCGTGTAGTCGGTCAGGTCGACCGGGCCGGTGCCGACGTTTTCGAGGACGATGTACTCGTCGTTGAGGTTCGACGAATCCGAGCCTTCGGCGTCGGCGTGGACCTTGACGAGTTCGAGGCTGCCAGTCCCGTAGGGGTCGAACAGCGAGAACGACGTGTCGAAGCGGGTCGTCGTGGGGACGGCCGCGTCCGAGTTGACGTTGTTCGTCGAATCCTCGACCTGGTCGTCCGACAATCTGAGGTCGCTGCCGAGGTCGCTGGCGAGCGAGTTGAGGTTCGTCCGGGCGGCGTTCGTCGCGGTGCCGGCCCCGACGAGGACGACCGAACCGCCGTCGGCCACGAACTGCGAGACGGCGTCGACTTCGCTCTGGGTGAACGAATCCGCGGGCGACGTGACGATGAGCGAGCGCGCCCCGGAGAGGTTCGCGGTCGTGAACTCGTTGATTTGGTCGAAGTCGATGCCGACGCCTTCGAGGTAGCGCTGGTAGTACGCCGCGTCCTCGGCTGCGAGAGCGTAGTCGGCGGTGAACTGGCCATGACCACCGTCGATGAGCACCTTGCCCGTACTATCCGTCAGCGAGTCGAGCAGGTTCGTGAGGAAGACGAAGTTCTCGTAGGTCGAGGTGTCGACCGCGTAGTCCTCGGCCTGCTCGTAGCCCTCGTCGACGAGCGGCGAGCCGACCATCGCGACGCCCGCGCCTTCGTCCACGCCGACGAGCGGGATGTCCGAGTACGAGACGCTCGGGCTGCCAGTCTGGGTCGCAGCGGACTCTGCGATGACCGGTACGCGCGAGGCGTCGATGGCTCCGGCGCTGGTCTTCACACTCGCCGCGCTCGGGAAGAACAGGTCGTCGACGGCGCGGTTACGGATTTCGCTACTGTTCGCGGGGTCGCTCTGACCCCAGAGGCCAGTCCCGTTCTGCTGGGCCGTGGTCTCGGCGTCGTAGAACTGGTGGTAGTTGCTGAACGCGGAGGCGTAGACGCGGGCGTAGCCGTTCTGCACGGTTCGCAGGTTGTAGAAGTCGTCGCGGGTCCCGTCGCCGGTCGCGTCGTAGTGGATGTAGCCGAGCAGGCGGTCGTAGGTGTCGAAGATGCCGTCTTCGGCGTCGTCGAACGAGAGGTCGATGGTCTTCCCCGACAGCTCGTTCTGGCCCCACGTCGTCGCGTTCGAACCCCAGTCGGCGAGGTACGAGAGCGACTCGATTCCTTCCCACTCTTGGGTGCGCTCGAACTGTTGGTACTGCTCCTTCTCGGGTGTGTCCATCCCGAGGATGCGGACGTTCTCCTCACGTCCGGAGTCGAATCGTACCGTCGCAGTGTCGCCGTCGTTCACGCCGACCACGTCGACCGTGTGGGTCGTGTTCGGGTCTATCTCCATGCCCGGCCGGTCGTCGAAGAAGTCGAACGACGTGTCGAACCGGGTCGTCGTCGGCTTGTAGTACGCGCCGCCGTTGTTCGTGTTGTCCGTGACCTGGTCGTCGTTGAACCGGAACGGAAGCGAGAGGCTCGACGCGATGTCGTTCAGGTTCGCCGTCTCGTCGAAGTTCGAGTAGTCGGCGCGGTCGAAGATGAACAGGTGCCCGCCGTTCGCCACGAAGTTCGCGAGGTCCTGCTTCTCGCTGCTCGTGAACGCGGTGGCGGGGCCAGTGAGCCACACCGCGTCAGCAGTGGAGAGGTCAGCAGAGAGGTCCGAGGTATCCGTGACCGTGTAGTTCTGCTGCGTCTCGGCGTAGTTCTCCATGTTCGAGAAGTCCGTCAGCGTGTGGTAGGCGTCGTGGCCCTCGTCGTAGAGGATAGTGCCCGACCCTCCCAGATACGCGTCGAAGACGTTGAGCACGAACTCCTCGTTGTCGCTCTCGAAGTTCGCCTGGTCCGAGACGAGCGTCGCGCCGAAGCCGACGACCGTCCCCGCGTTGCTGTCGTCGACCGCGACGAGCGGGATGTCCGTCCCCGAGGGGTAGAACGTCGTATCGCCGTTCCCGTCGCTGTCTTCGTTGTCTGCCGTCGTCTCCGCCTTCACGGCGATACGGGAGTCGTCCGTCAGCGTTCCGCCCGAGGAATCGAGCAGGCTCGCCGAGGAGTCGAATTCGAGCGAGGAGATGCTACCCGGCGCAGCGAGTGCCCCTGTGGTTGCCGAGTGCCCGAGTGCTGTGCCCGCAGCCGCGACCGTCAGTGACGATAGGAAGTCACGTCGTCGCATACCAACGCCGCATCAGTGGGAACGCAAAAAACTGCCGTCATTTTCGTCTGATGGTGATACCCATCGGAAATAGAAGACGACGGAAAGCAGGAGAGTACTGACCTGTCTCCAGACGTGAACGACGCGCGCCACGCGACCGGTTGGGACGCCAACCGGTCAGTCCGCTTGCGCTGCTCGCCGGCTGACATCAGCGACTTTTTAGCCACGATTGCGCGAGTGACGAGCGTGGTTTCGGACGCTGCGCCGGAGGCCGGGACAGCCGACCAGCCGTCGTCAGATTCGGTGAGCGACACGCCAAGCGCAGCCGACGGTCACACCGGTAGCGGCGGCACCGCCCCGGTACCCGAAACCGTCGAAGCACGCCTCGACGACGCACTGGAGCGGGTCGCCCACGGCGCGACAGTGTCCATTCCGAGCATCCTCGCCGAGCGTGGACTGGCGCTCGCTTTCACGGCTATCCTCACGAACGGCTTCTCGGCGAACTCGTACGGCCTGTTCGCGCTGGCTCGTCGCCTCCAGCGGTTCCCTCTCCACGTCGCCCTCGGCTTCCAGAGCGGGTTGAGTCGGTTCCTGCCGACTGTCGATTCGACCGAGGAACGCGACGCTCTCGTCACGTTCGCACTTGCACTCCTCCTCTCGGCTGCGGCGCTCTTCGGTGCGGTCCTGTTCTTCGCTGCGCCGACCCTGACCGAGTTGACGGGAAAGAGCACCGAGTTCCGCCGACTGCTCCGTATCTTCGCGCTCGGGATGCCGGCGGCCGCGTTCCTGTTCGCCGTCGCCGCCGTGTTCCGTGGGCTGGAAGAAGTCGTCCCACTCAACCTGACGATTCGGGTCGGCTTCCCGCTCGCACAGGTCGGGGTGGCAGTCGCTGGTGTCCTCGTCTTCGACGACCTCGCGCTGGTCGCTGCGGGCGTTCTGGCCTCGATGGGGGTGACGGGACTCGTCGCGGCTGGCTGGCTCGTCCGTGAGCGAGGACTCCGCCCACGACTGCGGAGCCCTGGCGAGGGGACCGTCTGGCGGCGTTACCTCGCCTACACGCTGCCACTGTTCGTCGGCGGCATCGCCACGACCATCCAGCGACTCGGCTTTTACCCACTCATCGCCGTGTTCCTCTCGAACGTCGCCGGCGGCGTGTTCGCTATCGGCGTCCTCCTCGGGTCGTTCGTCCGCCTGCCCCTGATGGGCATCAACCAGTTCATCCCGCCGGTCGCGGCGGCGCTCAACGAGGACGACCACCGCGAGTCGCTGGCGCGTCTGTACCACGTCACGAGCCGGCTCGTCCTCGTCGGCGTCACGGGAATTTCGGTCCCGGTCGTCGTCTACCGCGAGACCGTCATGGGGCTTTTCGGGCCGACGTACGTCCAGTACGCGCCGTTGCTCCCGTGGTTCGTCCTCGCCCAGTACGGCGCGTGTGCGGCCGGCAGCGTCGGCATCCTGCTCGCGATGACCGACAACCAGCGGGCACTGCTCGCGATCAACACCGCCATCACCGCGTTCCTCGTCGTCACGGCGATTCCACTCACGAGTCAGTTCGGTCTCGATGGACTGGTCACCAGCTACGTCCTGATGCTCACCATCAACAACGGGCTGGAGGTCGCGGTCCTCTACCGCCTCGAAGGGCTGCAGCCGTTCACTCGTCTGCACCTGCGACCGCTCGTCGCCGCCGTCCCGTTCGTGCTGGTGACAGCGGCCGTCGGCGGATTGCTGTCGGGGGCGGCCGCCGCAGTTGTCGGGACACTCGTCGGTCTCGCCGTCTACGCTTTCTCGCTCCGTAGACTCGGGTTCACGCCTGTCGAGCGACGACTCGCGGCGACGTTGGGCGAGCGCTATCGCCGCTGAGGCGAAATGTTAAGTATTGGGACAATATCGTTTGTGTATCTATGCGAACTGACAGGCGTTCCCTCCTGCGCCTCGGTGGTGCTGGCGTCCTCGCCACACTGGGTGTCGGCGTCGCTGGGTACTTCGGCGGTGACACGACTCGGTCGGTACTCGGCGGTGGAGAGGACGACGGTTTCACGTTGCCCGAGACGGGCGACCCGACGTACCGCCAGTGGCTCCCGGACCCGACTGAACTGCCGACACGGGACGGTGAGCCAGACCACCGCTACCTCTTCAACGTCCTCAATACGACTTCGCTCCGCGAGCACGAGCAGTCACTCCCCGGAAGCGGTGACCGACTGGGGGCGGGCCTGCGTGGATTCAGCCGAATGGGTCGGTTCCACCTCGGCCTCTCGTTCGACGATATCGACGCCGTGACGACGATCGGAATGGGACCGATCACGGTCGTCGAAGGGTCGTACGACACCGATTCGGTCCGGAAAACGCTCGAAACGACCGGGTTCGAACGGAGAGACCGCTACGGCGGCTACGAATTCTACACGCACCAGATGGGCGTCGCCGCGCTCGCTGCGGACGCGGTCCTCACCAGTACCGACAGTCACGCTCCTCGGCGGAATCTGGAGACGGTCATCGACGCCCAGCGTGGCGAGATTCCACGCTACCACGAGGTCAACGAGGACTTTCGGTTCCTCACCGACACCATCGGGTCACCGACGTTGGCGACGGTGTGGACGAGTGATCCAGAAGCCGATCGGTCTGGCTCCGATGGGCCCCGTGGAGTGGCCGGACAGGGACACATCATCTCTCACGGCGACGACGCTGCCTATCAGTCGAGGATAGTCCGGTTCCAAACGGGTGAGACCGTGAACCGCGACCGGGTGGTCGCCGCCATCCAACGTGGAATCGACCACTCTCAGTACAGCAAATCTCGACTTCTGGGAACCAGTCAACCACTGCAACCAGCACGACCGGGACGACTCGTACGGTTCGACGGAGAGATTCCGTACGACCGCTACGCCGACGTTTTCGGCGGTCCAGACGACGAACTCACGCCAGTCGCGACGTGGCGGTGTGACCTCGACCGTGAGGCCGAGACGGTGACTATCCACCACGTGGCCGGCGACGACGTTCCGGCGGACCGCCTCACCGTCATGACCAACGGCGGGCCGAGCGAGACGCAGTTCGCCGACGAGTTCCAGACGGTCTCGGCTGGTACGTCGCTCACGGTGCCGTACAACGTGGCGACGGCCTACCAGCAGGTGCGCGTCGTCTGGGAGAGTGCAGCCGGACGGCAGACGAGCATCCTCGTGTCACAGTCGTACTGACGGTCGAGAACGACATTCTTCCGCACGAAACGGACCCGAACCGAACAGTAACGGCTCATTTCCGGCTGATAGCATACCCAGTACTAGTCGGTAGCGACAGCAATAAATATCAAATATTTGATTTAAATGTATCAGAATACACTCACCTCAGCACGATTCTGAAGACGCGCGCCAAACCCATACGAGACACCAATATTCGACACCCTACTTGTAGGCTTCACATATGAAGCTGCGATACTTACCTACTTATTGAAAGATTTATGGTGCTGTGTCCGATACAATCTGACGGGATGGAACAAAGGAATCTCGGTACTGAAACTGACGGACTCTCACGACGGAACTTCGTTCGCGGTGCGGCGGCACTCGGTCTCGGTGCTGGCCTGCTCGGCTCGTCCTCTGGTGCAGGACGCGTCAGTGCAGCTAGCGGCCCGAGCCGGACTTCGTACGAAATCATGTCCGGCACGGAGCACGAAACGACGGTACATCACTACAAGTCCGGCGTCGAGGGCCCGACGACGATGGTCGTGGGTGGGATTCACGGCGACGAGAAGTCGGGTTTCCTCGCAGCGGACCAAATCGCCACGTGGAGCGTTGAGACGGGAGAATTGGTGGTTCTCCCCCGCGCGAACGTGACGGCGATTGCGGCCGACGAGCGACCGTACGACGACGACCTGAACCGGCAGTTCCCGCCCAGCGGCGACGGCTGTGAGTCTGAACTCGCAGAAGCAATCTGGGACGCTGTCGCCGACCACGACCCCGACTGGGTCCTCGACCTCCACAGTTCTCGCGGCATCTACCAGTCTGGCGACGGCGGCGTCGGGCAGGCGCTCTTCCCGACGATGCGCTACCCGGCCCGTCACTTCGGTGAGTCGGCGGTCGACCACGTCAACCACGACTTCGACCTCTCGGGCGACATGCGATACCAGATGGGGAACACACTGGACGCGGACCGCGACATGCTCATGCACCGCGTCTCCGGCATCCTCAACCAACCGGGCTACATCTGCGAGACGACCGAGAAAGCGCCACTCGAAGAACAGATTCAGTGGCACCTCTACACGGTCGAGTTCATCATGAACGCGAACGACCAGGTGCGCGGCACCCCGGAGACCAGTGACCCCGTACAGTCCGACGTCAAGTTCATGGCGGAGAAGTACGTGCTCGAAGAGTACTGGCAGAACGTCGACTTCAACGACTACTACAGCCACCCGGTCCTCGTCTCGTCGTCGCTGTCCTACGCCGGTGCCGACCCCGCACACCCGCGGCTGGCGAACGTCGGCAATCAATCGGTCGATGGGCGCGTCGAGGAGTGGAAGTACCTCAACGACAAACACTACGAGGAAGAGGCCGGACTGTTGCTGTTCGACGCTGGCGTCTACCAGTCCGACGACGGCAAGGACATCGAGGCGGGCCGAACCCACGCCGACAGCGACTGGAAGTACGTCGAGTTCGACGCCGACTTCGACGAGGCACCGGTCGTCCTCTCGGGCGTCCAGAGCGACTACAACGACGTTCCCCTCATCACGCGGGTTCGTAACGTCACGAGTGACGGCTTCGAACTCCGCCTCCACCGGGAAGACGGTAACAGCGAGTGGTACAGTCGCGAGATGGCCGGCTGGACCGCGTTCGAACCCGGGCAGGGCACGATGAACGGGCGGGACTACGAGGTCGGCACGACGACGCTCGACGAGGACGAGCAGACCATCGACTTCTCGGACAATTACGGCGGCGCAGTGTTCCTCGCGGCACCGATGACCTACAACGGGTGGAACACGGTCACGGTACGCTACTCGGACCTGACGCAGTCACAGGTCGACGCGTTCCTGCAGGAAGAGCGGAGTGACGACGATGAGATGGGCCACGTCGACGAGACGGTCGGCTACTTCGTGATGGAAGGCTAAAACCCGGTTTCAGCCGAGACGCTGGGTGACAACTGTCGACGACAGTTCAGAGAGCGTCCCACGGACGCTGAACGCCGGGGTCTCGACGACGACTTCCGACCGTGGCGTGACGTCGGCGAATCGGATGTGCAGTTCGAACGACCCGTCACCTTGGACGGGTGCCGCCTCCATCCTGTCACTCCCGACGTGACGGGCCCACACCATCTCGCCGGCGTACTTGGAGCTGGTTTGACCCTGGATGCGGTAGAGTTTTCGTGACGACGTGTCCTCCCCGACGACGGGATACTCGTCACGGAGCCACTGGTAGTAGCCTTCGTCGAGCACGTACACGTCCGAGTAGCCAGCCTCCTGAAGTTCCGCCGCACGAATCGACGAGAGGTGGTGCGGACAGCCGCAGTAACAGACGATACGCTGGTCTTTCCCCCAGTCGGCGACGTCCGAGTCGGCGATGGGGCTGCCAGCAGGTGAACTCACGGCCCCGTAGATGTGCGAGTCCCGGTACTGGTTCGTCCCGCGGGCGTCGGCGAAACGGGCTTCGCGCCGCGCCCACCAGTAGTAGACGTCCTCGATGGGCGCGAGTTTGACTTCTTGCCCCTCGTACGTCAGGGTCTCGTACGAACTCGTGTCGATCTGCCGCTCGGCCGGTGGCGAGTCCTGCTCTGGCGGGTAGCCGTCCGCCGGTTCTGGGTCGTCCGGATTCGACGTTACGTCGCTCGGGGTCTGGTCCGACTCCGTCGCGCCGGTCGTCGTGCCGTCATCACCGATCTCCTGCGCCGTCTCGGTCGTCTCGCCAGTCGTCGTGGACCCTCCCGACTCCGTCTGAGTCGCGGTAGTCGTGCCTGTCTGGGATGTCGCAGTGTCTCCGCTATCTGAAGGGCTTGTACACCCGGCGAGACCTACCAGTGAGCAGGTCCCGAGTGCGAGGAACGCGCGTCGTTTCATCTGATTGATGTTCAGCCACGGAGAAAAAAATGCCTTCCGGTGGCCGAGGTAATCACACGGGCCGGTCACCCTCGGCGAGTATCGACCGGTCGAGGGCCGCGACCGTGTCGTGTCCCGCGAGTGCGACGGTCAGGTCCAGGTCCGCGAGGACGTTCTCAAGCACCTCGTGGACCCCGTCTTCGCCGTCGAGCGCGAGGCCGTAGACGTACGGACGACCGAGCATGACCGCGTCTGCGCCGAGTGCGAGCGCCGTTACAGCGTCAGCACCGCGACGGATTCCGGAGTCGAACAGGACGGCGGCTTCGTCGCCCACAGCAGCAGCTACTTCTGGCAACTGGTCGAGCGCCGCCACCGCGCCGTCGACCTGCCGACCGCCGTGGTTCGAGACGAGTACACCGGCCGCCCCGTGGGCGACCGCCTCGCGGGCGTCGTCGGGGTGCAAAATCCCCTTGCACACCACAGGTAGGTCGGTCAGGTCACAGAGCCATTCGAGGTCCTCCCACGTCAGCGACGCGTCGGAGAACACCTCGACGAACTCCTGTGCAGCGCGACGTTCGTTCGCTTCCGGGGGCTGGTCCAGCCGGTCACGGAACACCGGGTCCGTGACGTAGTTGGCGATACCGTCACCGGCCAAAAACGGCAGGAAGCCACGCGAGACGTCGCGCTCGCGCCAGCCGAGGTGAGGCGTGTCCAGCGTGACGACGATGGCGTCGTATCCGGCCGCTTCGGCGCGCCCGACAAGACTCTCGGTCAACTCGCGGTCTTCGCTCGCGTACAACTGGAACCACTTCGGCGTGTCACCGAGCGCTTCCGCCACGTCCTCCAGCGGTTCGGACGACTGCGTCGAACAGACGTAGGGGACGTTCGCGCGGGCGGCGGCGCGCGCACTGGCGAGGTCACCTTCCTCGTGGATGATTCCCTGCGCACCGATGGGTGCGAGCAAGAGCGGCACGTCGAACTCGGTCCCGAAGAGCGACACCGAGAGGTCCCGCTCGCTCGTGTCGCGCAACATCCGCGGGACGATTCGGTACGCTTCGAACGCGTACCGGTTGTGTCGCTTCGTCGACTCCGACCCCGCCGCTCCGGCGACGTAGTCGTACGCTTCGCCCGAGAGCGCCTCCTCGGCGGCGAGTTGCAGCCGCTCGTACGACGGTGGAATCGGTGGCGTCTCCCCCGTGAGCATCCCGGTCGTGAACACCGCTGTCTGCCGGTACCGACCGTACGGTGTCGATGTGTGGTCCCCTGTCATGAACCGGGGTTCGACCGGGGGTGGCTTAGGTGTCGGGGCCGCCGTCGATGCGGGCGGCTGGTCGCGCGGCCCGTGCTACTCGGACTCCTCGATGTCGACGACATCGACGTTCTCGTCGAACACGACCCGGATGTGACTGCCGTCGTCGTGGGTGACTGCCGCACTGACGCGAAGTGGGTCCTCCGAGACCACTTCGTGCTCGTGAGTCAACGCCTCCTCGTATTCGCTAAATTGGTCGAAAAAGGAAACGGTCTCGGCAGCGAATCCTGTGGGATACCCGTGGCGGATATGGAACGACTGCACCGTTGGATGGACCGCTGCAACCATCGGTGTCGGTGCCTCCATCGAATCCTTGCACGCCGTACAGACGAAGCGGACCCGGAATTGTTCGTGATACTGACAGTCCGAACACGGCTGTGTCCCCGCTGTGTCGTGGGACTCACAGATGTCGAACCAGGATTCGACGACACCGGAACACTCCGGACAGATACCGAACAGTCGCATCGCGTTCTGCCGGTTCACCCTGAACGAGTTCGCCCGGAGCACCTCATCCGCAGTCCGTCCGGCGATTCCGGCGGGGTTGAAGTCCACTTCCATCAGCGTGAATGGGACTCCGTCGTCATCGGTCTCGCCAGCGTCTCCACAATTGGGACAGGCGACGCTGAGTGTCCGGTCCTCGTAACTGATGACGGTCGGCGCGTCGCAGTGCGCACACGGGAGGTCGGTATCGGTCGTGTCGAGTGCTGGTTCTTCGAGACCGACACCAGCGACGACCGTCCGAACGATTTTGTGGCCTGCTTTACGCAATTTGTAGCCGTCATCGGTCGCCTCGACGAAGTCGTCGAGCAGTTGATTGAGGTGATAACTGAACTGCCCGCTATCGTCGACGCCCACTCGCTCTTGGAGCGTCGAGAACGTGACCGAGTTGTCTCCGCCGAACGGTTCGTAATCGTCCCACAGTACCAACAAAACGGCGAGTCGCGTCTCGTTCCCTAGCGCAGCGAAGGCATCCGTCGCCCGCGCACTTTCCGCGTCAGAAACGCCCTCGGGAAGCAGTCTGGACTCGTCAGGCCCCGCCATACGCGTACAAGTGATGCAGCCGGTTAAAAACTGAGTGACTACTGCTCGTCAGGTGCGAGGAAAACGGTGGGGGAAGACCACCGTGGAGGGCCGAAGCGAGAAGCCACCAAGTTCCCGTTCGAGGGATGGCAGTCTCGACTGATAGAATTTTCCTGAAATTAGTTTCACCTGTGGGGGAATCTGGCTATCACTGGGCATGTGTTAGATAATGGTTCACGAGGTCCGAAGATTGTAGCACAGTTGACCAGTCGTCGGGAGAGACGCGCCGCTTCGGGGTCGGACAGAAGTGGCAGGGGGTGCCGACTGCATCGTCGAGAAGGCAGTGTGTGTTCGGTGCGATTCACCGGTTCCGGACAGTCTGCACGAGGCGAGGAAGAGCCGACCTACTGTGCTGTGTCGCAGTCGATACAGCGGTACTCGCCGTGCTGTTTGTCCCAGTGGAAGACGGAGCAGTTGTGGGGCTCAGGGTCGGGTGTCGTGCTTTCGATCCGCATGGAAGAAGAATGTGTGGGTAGCTACTAAATAGCATGGCCAAATCGATAACTATTGCCGGTGTTCGACTCCATTCGTCTGCTGAAAGGCGGCGACAGTACTCGTTCTGTAAACCACTTCGTTCGCTATTGTACGGGCGTACAGTGATGACAGCCGAGAGTGACTAGTCGAGCAGAACACACGATGGCGACAGACACCCGACCCACCTATGTCGCGTTCCTCCGGGGCGTGAACGTCGGCGCGCACAACCGCATGACGATGGACGACCTGTGCGAGACGTTCGAATCGCTCGGCCTCGACGACGTGCAGACGTACATCCAGAGCGGCAACGTCGTGTTCGAGGCGGCGGAGACGAGCACCGAAGCACTCGAAACCGACCTCGAAGCCGCCATCGCGGACGACTTCGGCTACGACGTCTCGGTGCTGGTCAGGACGGCCGACGAACTCGACGACATCGTCGCCGGATTCCCGTTCGACGAACCGAGGACCGACACTACGAAACAGTACGTCACGTTCCTCGACACAGAACCAGAGACCGAGGCAGTGGACACGCTGTTAGCCGGGCAGACCGACGCCGAGCAGTTCGTCGTCGACGGACAGACCGTGTACAGTCAACTCGACAAGGACGCACTGGGTGACGGGCGCTTCACCGACGTGGGGAAGAAACTCGGGGTCGACGCGACCCGGCGAAACTGGAACGTCACCACGTCGGTCCACGAACTGAGCACGTCGTGACGGTGACGCGAGCGCTCACCGACCACCCGCGGCGCAGAACCTGAACGTGCCCGAACGCGCTATTGTACGGCGTCACAGTCGATGCACCGGTACTCGCCGTGCTGTTTGTCCCAGTGGTAGACGGAACAGTCGTGCCCGGCGTGGTCGTCCGCGGTGTCCTGTGGTAGCATACCGGAACCATTCTCGGAATCGTAATAATTTCTGTGGGCTAATCGGCCGTCGTTACGGACAGTGAATAGTCCAGACACGAGTGCGAACTCACGGGCACAGTCGACCGAGTCGCCGACGCACTGTACAGCACGTAGTCGGTCCCGCTGGCGACGGGTTTCCAATCGGTTAGGGACCGGCATTTAAGGAGGGCGAGGTCCGGATACGGAGGTATGACAGAGGAACAAGAACTACTGGAACGACAACGTTCCGGTGGTGTTCCTCCGGGCGAGGCGGAACGACAGCAGATTCGAGTGTCGTTCGTCTCCGCGACGGATGACGACGAAGCAGTGACGGACACGTTCGCGAACCGCCCCGGGTTTGCGGTCACAGAGATACACGATGGAGCGGACCTAGAGCCGTTGCAAATCGAGGAGTTGGACTGTGTCGTCTGTGACTACCAACTCTCAGAGCGAGACGGACTCGACGTCCTCGAAGCGGTCAGGCGCGAGTATCCCACGCTCCCGTTCGTCCTCGTCGCACGGGAGCCCATCGACGGACTCGCATCGGAGGCTCTCGCGGCCGGCGCGACGGACTTCGTCCACCTCCCACCGGGCGAGTGCGTCGATCTGCTCGCGCACCGGATTCGAACGGCGGTCGCCAACGTCCCGACTGTGAGCGAGGAGAACCACCCGTCCGAGGCGGAGATTCACCGCATCTACCGGGCACTGAACACGTCACAGGAAGGAATCAGTCTGGTGGACGCCGACGGGGAGTTCATCTACGTGAACGACACGTACGCCGACCTCTACGCGTACGACCCAGCGGAGATGCTCGGAATGCACTGGGAGAACCTCTACCCGGCAGACGAAATCGGACGAGTGTACGACGACATCCTTCCGCGAGTCGACGACGGCGGCACCTGGACCGGCGAGACGACGGGACTCAGGGCAGACCAGACCACCTTCGTCGAGGACCACTCGCTCTCGAAGACGGCGTCGGGTGGCTTCGTCTGCAGCGTCCGCGACATCACCGACGAGCGACAGACCGAACGACAGGTCGCCCACGAACGAGAGCGACTGGAGTTCGTGAATCGCATCATCCGACACAACCTGTTCAACGGACTCAACGTCGTCTCGGCCCGGACCGAGTTCCTCGACGGGCACGTCGAGCCCGAGATGGCGACGCACCTGGAGACGGTTCAGCGGCGCGTCGAGGACATGATCGACCACGTCGAGATGATGCGAGCGTACATGAACGTCGTCGTCGACGACGAACCGGAACGAGAAGCAGTCGCGCTCGACGACATCCTCGGGCACGAGCTAACGAAGGCCGACGACGCCTACGACGAAGCCGTGTACGAGTACGCGGACATCCCCTCGGTCACCGTCCTCGCCGACGACCTCCTCTCGCTGGTGTTCGAGAACCTGCTCGCGAACGCGGTCCAACACAACGACACGGAGACGCCGACCATCGCGGTCACAGTCGACACCACACCGGACGACGTGGCAGTCCACATCTCCGACAACGGGCCGGGCATCGGTGCGGACGTCCGAGAAGCCGTGTTCCAGCGGGGCGAGAAAGGCTTCGACAGCCCGGGAAGCGGATTCGGTCTCTACCTCGTCCAGGAATTCGTCACCAGCTGGGGCGGGTCCGTGGCCGTCGAAACCGGCGACAACGACGGAGCCCACTTCGTCGTCACGCTACCGCGAGCCTGAGTCGGGACGTCAACCCGCCACTGACTCGCCGACGCTGACGGCAGTACACTACCTCGGGACAGTCGCGACTCGCAGAGTGGCGACGCTCTCCGTGTGAAGACCTTCGAAAGTAGAGGGGAAAGACGTGCGACCGCGAACGACCACACGTGGGGATGGTGAAGGTGAGGAACACAGTGGTGCTCCGGTGTCGAAACCGGGTGTCCCTCGGTGGACAGCCCCCTCGCCTATCCATCTACTGTTCGACGACCCGCCGGGATAAAAATATCGGCTACCGAGTATGTACGGCTTCCGAGATTGTGTGGCGATATCCGAACTGGGCACACCTGCGCTCCCCGCGCTCTTCCTTTAAGTAGTTCTGGTGATAACGGCTTATAGTGAAGCATTCTACGGGCGTTCTGCACTGCGAGCGGTCGCTATGTCCTCCGCCCTCGACGACGACCCGAGGCGCGGAGTCAGTTGGCGGATTCGACGATGAAGACAGCACACTGCGAAAAACAGAACCACAGGCGGACAGGGCACGCTACTGCCACAGCGCCGTGTCCGTGTAGTTCTCGAAGCGCGTGACTTTGCCGTCTTTGAGCTCCAAGACGTGTGCGAACGGACTCTCTATCTCCGTGCCCTGCGTCGTCGCGTGGAACACACCGAGAACGACGACAGTGTCCCCGCCGTCGATGAACCGCTCGGGTTCGACCACGAACGGGTCGAACTCCCGCATGGAGACCTCGAAGACCTTCTCCCGTATCTCGTCGGGGCCGACGTACGTCCCACCACTGGTGCACCCTGCCGGCTCGGTCCACTCGATGTCGTCCGCCATCGCCGCAAGCACCGTCTCCAGGTCACCCTCGTTGAACGGGTCGTACAATCCCCGCACTATCTCGACGTTGGTCGGTCGCTGTGTTGCTGCCATACGTCCTCAGTGACAGAAAGGCTGGCTCGTAGGATAGGCATCGTGCCACGTCGACGGACAGGTATCGGGCGGTGACGACGCCGGTTGGCTAAAGGGCGGTCGTGGGCCGCGACGGAACTGAAGAAATTGGACAAGGTGCAGGACCTCGCGTCGACGGCGAAAGTTCAGCGGGCACTGGACTACTACCGAGCGGGGGAGAACCGTAGATGAGGATGATTGGGTCCCACTCGGGCCAATTGAAGACTACCTAAACACAGTCCGATATTTGATTCGGCCACATTGATTGCCTTCTAATCCGAATGATTTCGGGTCAACCATTCCATTATTGATCCATGCCCTACTATCGGTTCGTCACTTTCTCTGTCCGGGAATAATACCGGCTTGTTACCATCACCAACGATCTCTTTGACCCTCTCGCTCTGTGGCGGAAAGAAGTATCCAGCATAGTCGATATATCTTGAATTTAAAAATTCCCTAATATTACCACACTTTCCGCACCTTTCGTGATAATGTATCTCGATGCCCATACTTCAGAATTATTGTCCCTACCAAAGAGTGTGACTTGATAAAACTAGCAAACGACGGATTTGTCCTGTGGGAGTTCTCTATTGATGAACCGGGACAATACTCACCAATATGGAGTGGTCGCTGTGCAGTCACGAGGTGAAAGAGACTCGCCTTGACGAAGTCGGAGACTGAAGAATAGAGTTGTTACTGCGTCGCGTCGCAGTCGATACACCGGTATTCGCTGTGCTGCTTGTCCCAGTGGTAGACAGAGCAGTCGTGTGCCGCATGGTCGTTCGTAGTTTCCTGAGTTATCATACTCTGTACAACGAGAGATGGGTACTAATGCTCGGGGCCAAATTACTTGTGGCCCGCGATTCTCCCCGATTTATCACGCTAGTTCGACCGATGCGCTCCACGTCGTATCACCCGCAGGACATACACCATTCACAACTGCCGTAGTTTCTCGACGGCGTCGGGGTCGTGGCCGGTGACGACCATCGCGTCCTCGCGCACGGCCACATCGTCCAGTCGCTCGCAACTGTCGAGCCACGCCGATTTGTCCCAGAGCAGTGCGCCGCCCATGGGTCGGCGCTCGGTCCAGTTCTCACGGACGTAGCCCACGTCGCCAGCGAGAATCACGGTGCCAGCGTCGCGGCGAATCACGGTGGCGACGAGACCGGGCGAGTGGCCGGGCAGGTGGACGAGGTCGATGTCGGGGAAGGGCGTCGACCGGCGGCCGGAGACGAGTCGCCAGTCGAGGTCGTGGTCGAAGTCGGGTGCCAGGTAGGCTTCGTCGCCGTGGTCAGTCTTCGCGCTCACGTACGCGAACTCGAACTCGTCGCGGTGGACGTACACCGGAACCCCGGTGTCTGCGAAGTTTTCGAGGCCGCCCGCGTGGTCGAGGTGCAGATGACTCTGAATCACGGCGTCGATGTCGTCGAGGCTGTACCCAACAGAGTCGAGGTCGGTCGCGAGCGGGCGCAGGCCCTCGTGGGTGAACGCGTCGTACAGGTCGGGGGGCCAGTGGCCGTCGGCGGCGTCGGGGTGCGAGCCGGTGTCCCAGAGAATCGTCGCGTCGGGGTGCTCGACGACGACGTTGTACACCGGACAGCGCACGCGCTCGTGGGTTGGTGAGGGGTTCGACGCGGTAGCGACCGCCGCGCCCTCGAAGACGAACGACTCGTCGGCGACGAGGTGGCCGCGGGGGACGGGCGTGATGGCGATGTCGGTCATGGCGGTAGTTCAGCCCGCAGGACCGTGAAGACTGGTGGAGTCGGTCGCAGAAACGCTCAGCGCCGGGTGTTTCCGGAGCCGACCCCCGGGAGCAGCCTGAACAGACGGGCGAGGAAGCTGAACACCATGTGGACCTCCCAGTACACCCAGTTCCCGAACCCGCGAAGCGTCTCCATCGCCCTGAACTCGTCGTCGGGGTTGCCGGCGGGTTCGAACGCGGTTTCCAACCGCTCCGGAGAGACGGACGCGAGTTCTCCGCTCGCGATTCGCCGGTCGTCGCCGTCGGTGAGACGCAAGAGTGTCACTGCGTCGACTGTCGTCCCGACCACGCGGTAGATGCCGGGTGCGGTCACATCGGTCGAATCTGTCGTTGTTCGGTAATGTTCGTAGGTGGAGACCATCGGTAGGTGACACAGCACAGTGGCTGTGTCGTCTCTGTGTCAGAGTCGGCCACGAGAGTGTTAGGTTTTTCTCAAGACATAAAACAAAGTTGACTATTGGGGCTGAAATTTTATGTGCCTCTACTGGGTCGCCTCCGGCATGCGCGCGCTCGTGCTCGAAGACTACACGGAACCACTGGCGGTCGAGACCGTCGACCCACCGGAACTGGCCCCACACGGAGCAGTCGTCGCGGTCGAAGCCTGCGGTATCTGCCGGAGCGACTGGCACGCCTGGCAGGGCCACGGCGAGTGGGCGGACGACCAGGTCCCCCTCGGGCAGGTACTCGGCCACGAACCAGCGGGGACCGTCGCCGCCGTCGGAGAACTGGTGACGGAAGTCGAACCGGGCGACCGCGTCGCGGTTCCCTTCAACCTCGGCGACGGGACCTGTCCGCAGTGCCGCAACGGCCACGGGAACGTCTGCGAGGACGGGTACGCCCTCGGGTTCGAGTCGTCGGCACCCGGCGCGTTCGCCGAACAGGTGCACGTCCCGCACGCGGACTTCAACGCCGTTCAGTTGCCGCCCGGCGTCTCCACCGAGGACGCGGCCGCACTCGGCTGTCGATACGTCACCGCCTTTCACGCACTCTCGCACCGCGCCGATGTCGCTGGCGGCGACTGGGTCGCGGTCCACGGCTGCGGTGGCCTCGGCCTCGCCTGCGTCCAAATCGCGGCCGCCCTCGGCGCGAGCGTCGTCGCGGTGGACGTGCGGGCCGACCCTCTCTCACTGGCGACCGACCTCGGGGCAGACGCCACCGTCGACGCGAGACGGGCCGAGGACGTCCCCGAAGCGATTCAGGACGCCACGGGCGGCGGGGCCGACGTGTCGGTCGACGCGCTCGGTCGGGCCGAGACGTGTCGGAACAGCGTGGCCTGTCTGGCGACTCGGGGCACGCACGTCCAACTCGGCCTGACGACCGAAGCCGAACGCGGTGAGGTGTCGCTCCCCATCGACTCGATGACTCGCTGGGACGTGGACTTCCTCGGGTCGCGTGGGATGCCGCCGTCGCGCTACGACGAACTCCTCACGATGATCGCGTCTGGCCGCCTCAACCCCGCAGCACTCGTCACGAGACGCGTCTCGCTGGACGAGGTACCGGACCGACTCGCCGCGATGTCCGAGTACGAAACCGAGGGCATCGAAGTCGTCACCGAGTTCTGAGACCCGTCGGCGGTATTCGGCACGATTTTCTCACCGGCCCCACTCTCTCGATGCATGCTCAGCGGATTCGACCACGCGACGGGGGCCCACTGTGGCTCCACGTCGTTGCGCGACGTGGCGGACTTTCGGGAGTGGGGCTTGTCTGAACCGGTCTGTTTCGGCATCGGCGGCGGTCTCGGGTTCAGCTACATCGAAGACGAGGATTCACCGACACGCCAGTTCGTCGGCCGGTCGCCGTGGCTGGAACGCGGTTTCTACGACCACCTCGGCATCGACTACGCGGAGAACGAGGGCCAGTCGTTCGACGCGGCGTGGGCTGACGTGTGCGACCACCTCGATTCGGGGCGGCCTGTTCTCCTGTTCGTGGACATCTTCGGCCTGCCGTACTTCGGCTCCGACGTGCACTTCAGCCCGCACGTGGTCGTCGCGGTCGGGCACGACGCTGCGGCCGAGACGGTGACGCTGGCCGACAGCGAGTTCGATGCGGTACAAGAGCTCCCGCTCTCTGACCTCGCCGCGGCGTGGGCCTCCGACCACGGCTTCTTCGGGGCCATCGAGAACCCGTGGCTCGCCCCGCTCGGTGAGGAACCGACCCGGTCGGTCGCCGACGCTGCCCGCGACGGCCTGGAACTCACGACGCAGACGATGCTCGACCCGGACTCGCTCTCGTTCCCCGGCGACGCGCAGAACGGCCTCGACGGGATGCGTGCGTTCGGCCGCGAACTCCCCGACTGGGACGACCTCCCCGACGCGACGTGGTGTACCCGCTTCGCCTACCAGAACGTCGAGAAGCGCGGGACCGGCGGCGGCGCGTTCCGCGGCCTGTTCGCCCCGTTCCTCGACGCGATGACGGACGAACTCGACGCCGTCGACGCGGCGCTCGCCGAAGACGCACGCGCTATCGCCGACGACTGGTCGGCAGTCGGACAGCACCTCAAACGGGCCGGGCTGGCCGACGACGAGAGTGAGAGTCGGGCCGCCTACGCGGACGCTGGTGAGGCGGTGCTCGCGGTCGCCGACCGGGAAGAAGTGCTGTACGAGACGCTCCGCGAACGGCTCTGAGGCGTGAACCGTCGTTCAGTCGAGGAGTGAGAATCATTGGCCGACTACTCAAAAGACAGTTCTAGACCAATTCGTCAATCGCATCGAGGAATGCCTGAAAATCGTCGGCTCCTGCCTGCGTAGCGATGCTCTGAAGCGTGCCAGTGTCGAGTTCGTCGTGCATCGGCACAATTACGGTCCGCTTCTCCTCGGTCTCAGGATGGATGTACCGGAGTTTGACGTGACTCCCGGTCTGACCGACTCGCCTGAAACGCCACTTCTGAAGGGCTTTCACGATTTCTTTCCCGGAGTACGTTCCGCGTGACACTATATCCAGTACGTCACGCGTGTTGAACAAAAAGGCGAGGGGAAGTAGGGACAGGTGTACCTACAACCGCACTTACGCCAAAATCGAACTCACAACCAGGGGGCGTCGGATGGATCTGTCACGTCGTCCTCGTCAGCGACAGGGCGTCCGTAGAGCTCTAAGGCTTCCGCGAGATTCGCCAACGCCTCAGGCTTCGTCTTTCCCTGGCTCGTGACGCCCGTCGCCTCGTCGGTCGCAACGACATGACTGTCGCCCACCGTGACGGTGATATTGTCGCTGTTGCCGACTGCGTCCTTGGCGTCTACCATCGTACTACGTACTACGTCTGACTAACGACATAGGATTTACGCCGAATATACTGAGAGGCGTCGAAGCCGAGTTCCGAGTCGACGCGACGACTCCGGCATACTTTTTATCAGCGGCCTAGAATTTGGTTCTGTCTTCTCAGAGGCCATAGCTGCAGCATCGTCCCCAGCGTGGCCGGCCACCGCCCGTCAGCGGTCAGCCAATGACACAAGACAGTCACTGCGACGAACTGATGCACAGTCTTCGAACACAAGCCATCGACCTCGGTGAGCAGGGCGTAGTCACCGATACCGACGACCAACCTGACCGACTCACCGCGTTCGCCGACATCGACATCGTCGGCATGGGTGAGGCGACACACCGCACCAGCGAGTTCTTCCGTGTCAAACACCGAGTCTTCGAGCATCTCGTTCGAGAGCACGGTTTCCGACTGTTCGGTCTCGAAGCGCAGTTCGCCGAAGCACTCGCCCTCCACGACTACGTCGTTCACGGCATCGGCGACCTCGAATCCGCACTGGACGAACTCGTCCTCACCATCTACGACACCGAGGAGATGGGCAGCCTGCTGCGCTGGATGCGCGCGTTCAACGAGGACCAGCCGCTGTCGGACCGAATCGCCGTGTACGGGTTCGACGTGCAGTCGCCGTCGGGAGCAGCAGCGGCCCTTCGGGAGTATGTCGACGAACACGATGTCGGGTCGGAAGTCGACGACCTGGTAGCGTCGTTGACGACGCTTGCAGACGGGATAGTGGACGGCTACGACGTGGAGACAGACCGACTCCAGATGGCAGCACAGGTCGTCCAGCGACTCGACGAACACTTCGAAGCCGACGCCGACTGCCCGGGCCAGCCACGGTCGCCCGGACTAGACCCGACACTCGCGAAACAACTCGTCTGGACGCTCCAGTGGGGCTGTGAGTTCGCACGTGCCGGGATGGAGACGGACAGGAACACACAGCACGGCGTCCGCGACCGGTATATGGCCGGGACCGTCGAGTGGATTCGACAGTACGAATCGCGAGCGCAAATCGCGCTCTGGGCACACAACAACCACGTCAAGACGGGCGAACTGTGCGGGATTAAGGGTGACGCCGAGACGATGGGTGACCGACTCGCTCGCCAGTACGGCGACCGGTACTACGCCCTCGGCTTGCAGTTCGGCGACGGCACGATTCGCGGACTCATGACGGTTTCGAGCGAGGGTGCGTTCGAGTTCGACGGACAGCAGTACAGCAGGCAGGAGATGGAAGTGCCCGAGGCACCTGCCGACGCGGTCCCGTCACTGTTCGCGCACGTCGACACTTCGACGGCGTTCCTCGACTATCGGTCACTCGCAGACACGTCGCACCTTCGAGCGTGGCTCGACGAACCACGGCCACACTACTTCGTCGCCGGTATCGTCGACCCGGCGGACGAGACGACCGTTCTCGAACCTCACAACGCGATTACGGAGTTCGACGGGATGGTGTTCGTCAGAGATGCCAGTCCAACGACGCCGCGCTGATGGGCACCTGTCGCGTCACCACAGAACAATCGGCTCGACTCAGGACGGGTCTTCGACGTCGTTCGGCTCAGTCTTGAACACGTCGTTGTCCTCGAACGCCTCCTCGACCACGTCACGGGCGTCGTCGAGTTGGTCGCTGACGGTTGAGACGATGGCTGCGACACCGACGCCACCTTCTTCGCGTTCTTCCTCAGGGTGGCCGTAGTAGTAGGGTTTGTCCGGGTCGAAGAACGCGGCGAGTTGGTAGCTCACGGCGCCGCCGAGCAGCAGAGCGAGGAGGAACAGCCAGTCCGGCAGCGCGATGACGACGAGAATCGTGAGCGGCGCGTAGCCGAAGTACGCGAGCGTCGTCACCGCCTTCTGGTTCACCGGGATGTTCTGTGCGTACGCGAACAGGCCGAGGACGCCGAGGACGAGGCCGAAGTCGAGGTAGAGGCCGACCCAGAAGTTTGCACCCCCGGCGACGACGACGTGGACGAACAGCGCGAGCGCACCCGTGAAGGTGGTCACGCGGTTGACGTACGTCTTCTCGATGACGATGCCGCCGACGAGCAGCAACAGCTGCAGCAGCGGCACCGCGAGCCACCAGGGCAGGTTTTCCGCGACGAATAGGGGATACATGAGGGTCTGGCCAGTCAGTCGTCCCCAACGTCGGCGGTACACGAGTATCAAGATTGTTGCCGTATCGAGGCTCGATATGGCCGACTTACTGTGCAAAGTTGCTTGCTTCCAGACCTGTCCAAAATACAGAATCGGCGAACGGCGAAGACATTGTTTCCATCGGGGATTTCCAACAGCGCCGCCGAATGCGGCGTTTTAGGGCGTCCTAGACGGTATGAATGTGAATAGTCAACAGTATTCTTTATAACCCTCGGGTTTTTAACGTCTCCTAACATGAACCGTCGGCATCTGCTCGGGGCGCTCGCCACGAGCCTCCCACTCGTCAGCGGCTGTCTGGGACGAGTGCAGAAGCCGCCGGTCGACGACCCCGGAAGCTACTCTCGTATTCTCGACCGAGACAACTTCGTCGACGAAGACCCGGAGGTCCAGTACGCGGCCGAGAAGGTCCCACGACTGTCGGTGACCAGAGCGACCACGCAACCGGCACCGGCACCGTCGCCCGAAGACGCAGCCGAGGATGCCGAGGTCCCACCTGCTTCGGACCCCGACTCGCGCCAGATGGACGACGGGACTATCCGCGTCGTCGACGAGTACTGGCAACACCAGACCCACGTCAGCGAGTACGGAATCGACGGCGTGACCGTCGAGACCTACCCGAGCAAGCCGACGTTCGACAGCGAACTCGCGACGATATACGTCGCCGCGTTCGTCTACCCGCACGGGAAACTCGTCGCCGAGGGAACGAGCGACCGGTTCGTTCGTTCGGACGGCCCCCAGTCCGTGGCGGTCGAACTGACGCTCGATGCCGCCCCACCGGACGAAACACTGCACTACGTTTCCGTCCTCGTCTCTGGTGACGCGACGGTCGAAGACGTCGGCGCGGCGAACTCCGAACTCGTCATGGAGACCGACCCGTTCGTCGTCGACCACGATGCGGACCGGATTCGTCCAGCGGACCGACAGGACAGACTCGACGACGTAGACCACGAGAACTACTCGCGGAAATCCATCGAAGGCGCGTACCTACAGACTCTCACCGGTCGGACCGAGGGCCAGAACTGGCGAGTGAGTTTCCTCTCGTTCAAGTCTGCGTACGACATCGCCCGAAATCGGTCGCGAGGACGTGCCCGGCGAGAGTACGTCGGCGTCGAACTGTACGAAGGTGCGGCCGACGACCTCGCGGGGTTGCTAGCCGACGCAGCGGAGGCGAACGGCTTCACCACCGACCACCAGAAGATAGAGTTCGCCATCGACTTCGTCCAGCGCCTCCCGTACGTCGAAGACGACGTGAGTACCGGCTTCGACGACTACACGAAGTTCATCATGGAGACGCTGGTCGACATGCAGGGCGACTGTGAGGACACCTCTATCATGCTGGCGTCGATTCTGGAGGCGAAACCGTTCAGCTACGACGCCATCTTGGTACAGCCGCCGGGACACATGGCCGTGGGCCTGTACTACCCCCACGAAGACGGCGGCTATCAGTACAGGTACGACGAACGACTGTACTCCTACATCGAGACGACCGGGGCCGGCTGGGGAATCGGTGACATTCCCGACCAGTACCGCGGTACCGACCCAGAGTGGTATCGCGTCTAGGATGGCATAGTGGGGTGGTCCGTTTGTCTCGGACGATTGAACCGATGGACGGGGTTTAGAATTGATTTTGGCCGAATATAGCCCATAATCCACCCAATTTCATTCGTTCACCAATAGAGAAAATTATGGAATCGGTACGGTCTGATTCGTCGTCGTACCGAAAACACACGTCTTCACGTGCACGGAGAAGGTATATCGAAATGCGATATATCGCTACTCGTCGCGCTCGTCGATTATCTGGTCGATAAGTGCGTCCGTATCACCCGCTGCAACCTGGAAAACCGCGTCGTAGAACTCTCTCCCGGTCAGATTCCGCACGTCGTGCTCGGTTCGAAGCTGGGCGTCGACGAGTGCCTGTGCGTCTTCGAGTCGCTCGATGGCGTCCTCACGCACGTAGACAGTCTTCTTCGTCGTCTCGTCGAACGGGAACGCGGCAGGGTCGGCTTGCTCTTCTGGTTCGGTCTCTTCCAGTTCCGACTCGCCAGGCTGTGAGTCCGTGGACGCCTGCTCGGACTCGGTCGACTCCGAACTCGCTTCTTCGGTGGGTGACTCCGGTTCGTCCTCCTCGTCGACTGCGTCGCCGAGACCGGCGAAGCGGTTCCCGTCAGGCATCGGCGACACCTCCGGCTTCGACCACGGCCGCAAGCTGGTCGAGCCTGTCCAGCATGTCGTTCTCGGGGTCGTAGCGACCGAGGGGCTGGCCCTCGCGCCAGGAGCGCCGGAACGCGATTCGTTCACGGATTCCCGGCCCCGGCGACTCCGAGTCGTCGAAGTGAGCAGACCGGGCGAACTCGGGGAGGTACTGGCCGAACTGGGAGTCTTCGAGATCTGCGATGATGCGCTTCTCCTCGTTCGTTCCCGAGGTCGCGTTCGGGACGATAGCGAGGATGTCGAGGTCGAGTTCCTCGCGGATGGGCAGCATCTGCTGGGTGAACATCCGCTCGAACCCGCTCACGCTGGGTTCGCTCATGCGCAGCGGCACGATGACGTGCTGGCTGGCGATGAGCGACGCATCAGAGAGTGGACCGAGATTCGGCGGTGAGTCGACGACGATGTAGTCGTACTCGTCGCCGAGCAGTGGTTCGATGACCTTGTTGCGAATCCAGAGTTGGCCGAAGGTCGCGCTCCGGATGATGTTCTCGACGCCGTCTAAGTCCTCGTGTGCGGGCAGGACGTCGAAGTCCTCAGCCTCGCGGATGAGGTCAGAGAGCGTGACCGACCCGTCTCCGTCGAGGATGTCTCCGAGGTGGACGTCGGCCTTGTAGGCGTCGGCGAGTCCGACGCCCTCCGTCGCGTTCCCCTGCTGGTCGAGGTCTGCGAGCAGCACGTCGTGGCCGCGGTTGGCGAGTCGTTCGGCGAGGTTGATGGCTATCGTGGTCTTTCCGACGCCGCCTTTCTGGAGGGCGACGCTGACCGCGCGTGGTGTCGTCATATCGTTGGCGAAGTGTACACAGTGTAGACGGTTCGCACCGTGCAGACTGTCGAGGCTGTGTCGACCGTCCGGGCGGTGCGGGCGTTTCTCACGGCCAGTACGACTGAGGCCGACGACTTAACGGTACCGCTGAAAGTTCAGACAGTTTACACTGTGTAGACCGTTTAGACAGTGTGATTGAAAATCGTCTGCGGTTTCGCCGGGCAGACCGCCGCAACGGGAAGCAGTTTACACAGTGTAGACATTCTACACAGCGTCACTCGAAACGGTCGGTGGGAATCGGAGAGTCCAGTGTTGCTGCACCAGATATAGCGACGGCCCACAGAACGCCCAGACGGTCAGCACGTCCAACACAGCCTGCACCGCCTGAACATCGTACGTGGTCCACACTGTTCAGGCCGTTCAAGAATCTCACACCGTTTACAAATTATACACCGTTTGAAATGTGTACACTTTCCAGGGCGCAAAACGCGCCGTGACTGAGATTTAGTACCCACAGCCACAAGGAAAGTCTACACTTTTCAGACGTTCTACACAGTGTGAAATTTCTAGACTGCCTTTGGAGTGTAGCGACCACGCGACTCGCAAGTGAGCCGCCAAACAGACGAAAATGTCCACAATGTTCGGACAGTGTGCACAGCGCACAACGTTTACACCGGAAACACGGTGTCGGCAGTCCAGAAGGTCGAGGCAGTCGAGACATCCGGCAGAAGACGCGGTCATCCCCCTGTCGTGACCGTCATCGAGGTGCGTCGAGGGCCGACTATGTTGCTGTGACCGCACGACAGCACACCGCTTACACAACTTACATTGTGTACACCGTGTAGAACGTGTAGACAGTTACTCGGGGTACTTCTCTGGCAAGACGACCGTGTGCCCATCGACCTCGACGACCCGCGCGGCCACGTCGTACACCTCACTCACAAGGTCGTCAGTGACGACGTCCGGGCCACCGACTGCGGCAACCTCGCCGGCCGCGAGGAAGACGAGCGTGTCGGCGTAGCGCATCGCCAGTTCGAGGTCGTGCAACGCGAACAGGACGGCCAGTCCGTCGTCGGCCAGTCTCTGGACGTGGTCGAGCACGTCGAGTTGGTGGCGCAGGTCGAGACTGCTCGTCGGTTCGTCGAGGACGAGGCCGTCCGGTTGCTGTGCGAGCGCCCGCGCCAACCGAACCTGCTGTCGCTGGCCGCCGGAGAGGTCGGTGAGCGAGCGCATCGCCAGGTCTTCGATGCCCACCTGTGCCAGCACGTCGCCGACGACTTCCCGGTCGGCAGCGGTCGGTCGCCACGACGTGTGTGGCTTCCGGCCGGTCAGCACCGTCTCGAAGACAGTCGACGGGAGCCCGCCAGATTCGGCCTGTGGGACGTAGCCCAGTCGGCCCGCGAGCGTCCCGCGGGCGAGCGTCGTCACGTCGTCGCCATCGACCGTGACCGTTCCCCCCATCGGTGGCCGCAGCCCGAGGACCGTCCGCAGGAGCGTCGACTTCCCGACGCCGTTGGGGCCGAGCAATGCGACGCACTCGCCCTGTTCAACCGTGAAGGAGACGTTCTCGACGACCGGGTCGTCGTAGCCGACCGTGACGTTGTCGAGGCGAATCATCCTACCAGTACTCCCTCCCGTTGACGATGAGGTAGAGGAACAGCGGCACGCCGACGAAGGCGGTGACGATACCGACCGGCAGGACGACCGGGGCGATGAGCCGCCGCGCGACGAGGTCCGAAGCGAGCAATAGGACGCCGCCAGCGACGCTCGACGCGACGACGAGGAACCGCTCGTCGCCGCCGATGACCCGGCGAACGATGTGCGGGACGACGAGGCCGACGAAGCCGATGACGCCGAACAGCGAGACGACGACGGCCGTCACCAGCGAGGCGACGATCATGCCAGTCAGTCGAATTCGCGTGACTGCGACGCCGAGCGACCGAGCCGTGTCGTCGCCCGCGTCGAGCACTTCGTAGGCCCACGCGCGGCGGACGAAGTACAAACTCGCCGCGACGACCGTCGTCCAGAGCACCAGATTCCCGTCCCAGGTCGCTCCGGAGACGGTTCCGAACTTCCAGGCGATGAGCGCGGCGAGTTGGACGTTCGTGGCGAAGTATTCGAGCGTGGAAGTCCCCGCCGCGAAGAACGCGCCGAGCGCGATACCCGTGAGGACCAGTGTCTCGGGCGTCGCCCGTCTGAGTCTGGCGACGACGAGGATGGCCCCTGTCGAGAGCAGCGCGCTCGTGAACGCGGCCGCAGTCGTCAGGTAGGGCACCCAGTCGACCGCCGAACTGCTCGTCGACGACCCGGCGCCGAAGACGACGATGGCGACGGCTGCCCCGAACGCGGCCGCCTGCGAGATACCGAGTGTGTACGGCGACGCGAGCGGATTGCGGAGCAAACTCTGGAGGACAGTTCCGGCGATAGCGAGGCCGAATCCGGCCCCGACCGCAGCGACGATTCTGGGGAGTCGGATGTTCCAGATAACCCGCGAGGCGGTGCCCTCTTGCTGACCGAGCAGGATGGACGGCAGGGACTCCAGCGGAATCGATATCGGCCCCGAAAGCAGGGTGTACGTCACCAGCACGAGCAACAGTCCGAGGAGGCCAGCGACCACGAGGAGCTTCCGGCGGACACGCTGTTCGTACGCCTCGACGGGGTCGGCGTCGACCGCCGCCGCGGAGTCGATACTCGTGCCGCCCGCCTGCGACTGGGTAGTTCCGGGGGTATCGCCGTCGGCCACGGTCAGGACATCGGGCCGTAGCCACGCCCGTAGGCGTCGACGACGCCCTGATAGACGCCCTCGCCGACGAACATCTCGTAGATTTCGTTAGCCTTTGCGACCGGGTCCACGTCGTAGGCGTCGGGGTTAGCTGCCGCCCCGACCGCGTAGGCGTCGGCGAGAACCGTCCCGAAGTTCGTCCCGTAATCTCGTGTCGGCATCACGGCGTACACGTCGTCGTTCGCGATGGCCGTGACGTCCTGATACTCCGGCGCGTCGAGCGCTTCGTAGGACTCGGTCCCGAGGTCGACGAACAGCGTCTCCGGGTCCCACTTGATGAGCGTCTCGGGGTCGATTTCGATGCGCGTGGCTCCCTTCTGGCCGCCACCGCCACCTCCGCCGCCACCGCCTCCACCGCCTCCACCGCCACCACCGCCGCCACCGCCACCACCACTACCACCGTCACCGCTACCCGTCGCATCGGCCGCGACGTTGCTGACGCCGCCGAAGGTGAACGGGACGTAACTCGGCTGGGTGAAAGTCAGGCCGTGCTTGCCGCGGCCGAGATAGCCCACGTAGCCGCGTGGCTTCGTCTCGACCTGCCCGGCCCGTTCTTCGAGGTCGGCCATCGTCTCCTCGACGTAGCCGCGGAGTTCGCTCACACGGTCGCCGGTGGCGAACATCGTCCCGAGCAGGTCCAGTGAGTCGAAGAACGACTCGCGGAGGTCGGCGGTCAGTCCGCCCGGTTTGATGACCACGACGGGCACGCCGAGTTGTTCCTGCATCGTGTCCGCGTCGGACTCGCTCGCGTAGCCGGCCACGACCACGTCGGGGTCGGTCTGGAGCACACGTTCGAGGTCCGGACTCTTCCGCGTCCCGACGGTCGGCAAGCCGGTCAGTCGGTCGTTCGCCAGTGTGTACGGGCGAAACGGCCGGTCGGCGTCCGAGGTCTCCAGTTGCTCGACGCCGACGACTCGGTCCACACCGCCCGCGTACGCGACGAAGCGGAGCGCTCCAGAGCCGAGGCCGACGACCCGCTCGACGGTCCCGGGCACCGTCACGCTCCGGCCGACGGCGTCGGTCACGGTACGTTCTTCGGGCGTCTCCGTCCCCGACTCCGTGTCGGTGGTGTCGTCGCCAGTCTCTCCGGCACTGCTGGTCGTGGTCTCCCCACCGCCCGTCGACGGCGAATCAGACTGTGTGCTACAGCCAGCCAGTGCGGTTCCCCCGCCCACTGCGAGCGCGCCAATCCCCCGAAGTAATCGCCGACGCGAGCGTTGTTCCGTCATTGGAATATCGCTTCGCGCACAACGACTAAAGTGATTCGCCGACGAGAGGGAGTGATGCGCCTGCTCGTCGGCATCGACGACACCGATTCGATAGACAGCGACCACGGGACCGGCCGAGTCAGTCGGAACCTCGGCGCGCAACTGGCCGCCGACCACGGCCTCGACTGGGTCGGCAGCGTCCGCCAGCAGTTCCTCGTGGACCCGCGAGTCCCCTACACGACCCACAACAGCGCGGCCTGCCTCGTGTTCGAGACCGACTCGCCGCCCGTCGAGGACATCGTCGCCGACGCCGGGGCCTACCTACAGGACGTGATGGCCGACGTGGCCGACCCCGGCCTCTGTGTCACACCAGCGGCCGGTGTTCCCCAGGCAGTGACCGACTTCGGGCACCGCGCACAGGAGTCAGTCGTCAGGAAGACCGACGCGTACGAAGTTGCGGCCAAAACCGACGTGTTCCTCGACGAGTACGGCGGCACCGGCGAGGGCGTCATCGGGGCGCTCGGGTCGGTCGGACTGACCGCCGCGGGCGACGACGGCCGGTTCATCGCCTACGGTGACATCCGCGCGTACGGCGAGCGTGTATCGGTCGAGCGACTCCGCGACGACGGTATCGACGTGGTCGACGAGGCCGGCGACGCGGTGACCGAAGGGACGATTCTGACTCACGACTGGATTCGTCCGCAGTTGCGCGGCGGCAAGCCGACGCTGCCGGTCGAACCGGACGACGAACAGGCCGACTCGCTGCGCCCTGCAAACCTGTCGTGATACGCGTCGCTGTCCTCGGTGAGACCCACGTCATCGTCGGAATTCGTTGCCGGTAGAAAAGTGTCAGGAAATTTGTTAGTCCGATTCGAACTGGGGTGAACAGTCGGGCGACTGCGGCGATACGCTTTTCAGCGTGGCTCTCGCGGGAGCCAGTATGCGCCAGAATTTCCTCTCGGTTCTCCTCGCGCTCGATACCATCCTTCTCGTCCTCCTCGTCGTCGGGTTCCAGTTCACCGAACCCGGAACACCCGCACATGCCATCTCGCAGGCGTCGCTCGTCGTTATCATACTGACGATGCTCGGGTTGGTCGTCGCGATTCGACAGGGGATTCCGTTCTACGAACCCTGAATCGCTTCTTTCCCGTCGATACACCGGCTGGCCGGCTATTTTCGCGAAGGCAGTACCGCCGCAACAAGTGACAGCACAATTATTTATTGGGCCACTACATCATAAGTATCATCAAAAATACATACATACCCCGAGAAGTATTGTCGGGGTATGTCCGAACATCACACGGACGAGCGAGCACGAGACCTACGAAAGACGCGGCGGCGGTTCCTGCAAGCCGCCGGTGCGGCTGGCGTGGCCGGTCTGGCCGGCTGTGCCGGGTCGAACACGGACGACCCAGAGAACGGGAGCGGCGGGGGTGGCGGCGACGGTACCGACGGAACCGGCACCGGAACGACGGACGCCAAATCCCTCGAAATGACCGACGAGACGTTCGTCACAGCCACGACGAACGTCCCGAAGGACATGCAGTTCAACCCCTACGGCCAGCAGTACCCGGACCGTGCAGCACTGGCGCTGTTCGAGAACCTGCTCTACGTCAACGAGGCGACGAGCAAGTTCATGCCTGGCGTGCTGGAGTCGTGGGACATCGGGAGCGACAAAGTGACGCTCACGGTTCGCGACGGCTTCCACTGGCACAACGGCGACGCAGTCACCGCCGAGGACGTCGCGTTCAAGCTGAAACTCGAGATGTACAACGGGGCAGCCGTCGGCAACATCGCCCTCCCCGAGAACGTGAACGTCCCCGACGAGTCGACGGTCGAACTCGGGTTGGAGCGCGCCGTCTCCGACGAGGTGTTCCTCTACTCGCTGAAGCCCATCGCACTCGACACGCCGAAGAGCGAGTTCCAGGAGTTCCTCGACGCCTACGAAAGCGACGGCGAAGCGCCTGGAATGACCGAGAAGACGCTCGACAAGCCGGTCGGCACCGGCCCGTTCAAGTTCGTCCACGCCCGGAATCAGGAACTGGTCGCAGAGCGATTCGACGACCACCCGGACGCCGACAAGATCAACTTCAAGCGCTTCAGGTGGGACTACCTGCAGTCGAACCAGAAGCAGTGGCAGGCGCTCAAGTCCGACACGGTCGACGGGATTGACAACGTCTTCACCCCAGCGAACATCTCGAAGGGGTACGGCGACCACATCCGCGAGATTCCGATGCCCGCCAACTGGGGCATGGGCATCATGTTCAACCACGACCACGAGCACTACGGCCAGCAGAACGTCAAGCGGGCGGTTCAGTACGTCATCGACCGTGAGAAGCTGGCACAGACCGCAGGCGGGAAGATGCACGTCCCCGTCGACGTGCCGTCCGGGCTCCCGGGCAACTTCGACGGCAGCTACAAGGACTGGCTCGGCGACTCGCTCTCGTCGTTCGACAAGTACGAACCGAACACGGACAAGGCCGCACAGCTCCTCAAAGACGCCGGGTTCTCGAAGGACGGCGGCTCGTGGAAGGACTCGAACGGGAAGACGCTAAAGTTCCCGTACAAGATTCCGGCAGGCTGGAACGACTGGACCGCCGGCGGCCAGTCCATCGTGCAGGACCTCAACGACTTCGGCATCGAGGCCTCGCTCAACCCGAGTCAGTCCTACTGGGGCGACATCTACGGCAATCAGGAGTACAGCGTCGCCGGCCTCGGCTGGCCAGACGGGAAGCTCTACCCGTACTTCTCGCTCAACAAACTGCTGAACGGCACCCGCTCTCGGGACATCCTGAAGTTCCCGCGGGAGGTCGACGTGACGCCGCTCGGGAAGCCGAACGGCCAGAAGCAGACGGTCGAATTAGAGCCCGAACTGCAGGAACTCGCCGGGCTCACTGGCGAGGAGGCGAAGCAGAAGACGCAGGAACTCGCGTGGATCGTCAACCGCCACCTGCCGATGGCGCCACTCATGGAGAAGGTCGACCAGGCGTGGCTCACCACCGACGACTGGAACACCGTCACGAAAGACGACGAGGACGCCATCGTCGACTGGCCGCAGTACTACCTGCCCCGGGAGGGGAAGCTCACGGCCAAGCCCGAGTAAGCCGATGTACGAGTACTTCGTCAAGCGGACCGGACAAGCGCTCTTTACGGCGTTCGTCGTGGTCACGCTCTCGTTCGGGCTGGTCAGACTCATGCCGGGGAACCCGGCCGACCAGCTTCGCGGCCAACTCATCCGGAACAACCCGGACCTCTCCCAACAGGAGATCAACCGCCGCGTCGCAAACTACATCAACATCGACTTCACGGCACCGTTGCACGAGCAGTACGTCGACTACGTGGCCGGCATCCTGCAGGGCGACTTCGGCCGGTCCATCAGTCAGAACGCACCAGTAGCGGAGATACTGGGCGATGCACTCCCGTGGACGGTGTTCGCGTTCTCGGTCGCCATCTTGCTCATGTTCGTCGTCGGCATCGCCCTCGGAGCCATCATGGCGTATCAGGAGGGGAGTCGCTTCGACATCGGGACGACCGGCATCGGTATCGTCCTCAACTCGACGCCGAACTACGTGACGGCGCTGTTGTTCCTCTACGTGTTCGGCTTCCAGCTGGGCTGGTTCCCCACGAGCGGTCGCCTCGCTTCGGACGTTCTGCCCATCGTCGACCCGCTCCGGCCGGTCGCGACCTTCCAGTTCTTCGCCGACGCGGTCTACCACGCGAGCCTGCTCATCGCTGCCGTCGTCATCACTGGCTTCGGGGGCGTCGCACTGGCGATGCGTGGCAACAGCATCCAGGTCCTCGGTGAGGACTACCTGCGCGTCGCCCGTCTCCGCGGACTCTCTGACACTCGCATCGCGCTGCGCTACGTAGCTCGCAACGCCATCCTGCCGATGTACACCGGCCTGTTGCTCGCCTTCGGCGCGGTCATCGGCGGCTCTGCCATCCTCGAACAGGTGTTCACCTACCCGGGACTCGGCTACTACATCGTCGAGGCCGTCGAGGCGCGTGACTACCCACTGATGATGGGCGGGTTCGTCCTCATCACGCTCGCCGTCGTCGTCGGTGCGTTCATCGCCGACTTGACCTACGGCCTCGTCGATCCGCGCGTCTCCGTCGGAGGTGATTCCGCGTGAGCCGCGAGAACAAGACGAGCACCTTCCCGGAGGACACCAGCGGCTTCGGGACGGTCGCCGACTCCTCGCTGAGTCGGGTCGAGCGCTCCCGAAAGGTGCTCGACCTCTGGGTCGTCGCCCCCTCCCGCGTGGTCTGGAACGACGTGCGTGCCCGCATCGGTGCGACACTCGTCTTCGGGTTCATCGTCGTCGGCCTCATCGGGCCGTCCCTCGTGGTCGAACCACGGGTCGCCCAGGCGGGCATCCTCGTCGGACCGTTCGACGGCGGTATCGTCGGCGGAAACTGGTACGAACTGACGAACACGTCGCTGTTCGGTATCTCGGTGCCGTGGGTGGCCTTCTATTGGCCGCTCGGGACCGACAACGTCGGTCGCGGCATCCTCGAACAGACCGTCCACGCGACCCCGAAGATGCTCAAGATGATCGCGAGTGCCGGGCTGTTCGTCACCTTCCTCGGCACGAGCGTCGGTGCACTCGCCGGCTACAGCGGCGGTCGCGTCGACCAGGTCCTCTCGACCATCATGGACATCGTGATGACGCTGCCGGGGCTGCCCCTGCTGCTCATCCTCGTCGCATTGCTCAAACCAGAGGACCCAGTCGTCCTCGGCGTCGTCCTCTCGCTCCAGGCGTGGGCCGGGATGGGCCGAGCGATTCGCTCGCAGGTCCTGACGATTCGCTCGACCTCCTACGTCGAGGCCGCGCGGGCCATGGGCCTGTCGACGCCGACCATCGTCGCCAAGGAAATCGTCCCGAACGTCATGCCGTTCGTGATGATCAACATGGTCAACGCGATGCGGGGCGTCATCTTCGCCTCGGTCGGCCTGTACTTCCTCGGCCTGCTGCCGTTCAACAAGATCGTCAACTGGGGCGTCACGCTCCAGCTCGCCAACGAGAACGGTGGGATGCTCACGCTCGACGCTGCCCACTGGCTGCTCACCCCGATGATCTGCATCATCCTGCTGTCCATGGGACTCATCCTGTTCGCACAGGGGATGGACCGGGTGTTCAACCCCCGCGTCCGGGCCCGGCACGCCAACATCGGCGGCGACGAACTGGAAGCAGACGAACCAGCAGCGAAGGAGACGACCATCGGTGGTGGTGGGCTATGAGCCGCACTACTCCGATGAATTCGGCCACGGCACGGTCGAGCGACCAAGACGTCATCCTCGAATGTCGTGACCTCACGGTCGCGTTCGAGATGGACCGCGGGACCTCGCGCGTCCTCAACGACGTCGAAGTCGACATCAGACGCGGCGAAATCATCGGCATCGTCGGCGAGTCCGGATCTGGAAAATCGATGTTCGCGTCGGCGCTGCTGAACGCCGTCGTCGACCCCGGTCGCACCGAGGGCAGCGTCACGTTCCATCCACGGGAGGAAGACGAACCAGTCGACGTGCTCGACCTCGACAAACGGTCGCTTCGACAGCGCCGCTGGGAAGACATCTCGATGGTGTTCCAGGGCGCGATGAGTTCGTTCAACCCCACGATGGACTTCCGCGAGCACTTCGTGGAGACGCTCGACGCCCACGACTACGACGTCGCGGCGGGCATCGAGCGCGCCGAAGAACTCCTCGCCGACCTGTATCTCGACCCCGGGCGTGTGCTCGATTCGTACCCGCACGAACTCTCGGGCGGGATGAAACAGCGGGCGCTCATCGCACTCGCGCTGGTCCTCGAACCGGAAGTGCTCGTGATGGACGAGCCGACGGCCGCACTGGACCTGCTCATGCAACGCTCCATCATCAGCCTGCTGTCCGACCTCCGCGATAAGTACGACCTCACGATGGTGTTCATCACCCACGACCTGCCGCTGGTGACGAAGCTCGCAGACCGAATCGGCGTGTTGTACGCCTTCGAGTTCGCCGAAATCGGCGACACCGAGTCGATGGTCCGTGACCCGAAACACCCCTACACGCGGGCACTGCTCAACGCGACACCGAACCTCGACGCGCCGCTGTCGGAGATGCGTCCCATCGATGGGTCCGCACCCGACCCGGTCAACGTCCCGGCCGGCTGTCCGTACCACGAACGCTGTCCGCTGGCGACCGGTGAGTGCGCCGAGGTGAAGCCGCCGGTCGAGGCGGTCGCTGCGACGCACGAAGTCGCCTGCTATCACTGGGACGAGGTCGACGACGAGATTCCGCTGTCGACGGGGGTGAACCGATGAGCCTCGACGAGCAGCACACTCGCTCGACGAACGCCGACCAGCCGGTCCTCTCGCTCTCGGACGTGGACGTCCACTTCGAGAAAGAGGGCGGCGGCCTCAACCCGTTCGCCGACCGGCCAACGGTTCGCGCCGTCGACGGCGTCAACCTCGACGTGGGCGAGAACGACGTCGTCGCCATCGTCGGTGAGTCCGGCAGCGGGAAGACCACGCTCGGAAAGACCGCCATCGGGCTCCAGAAACCGACCGGCGGCAGTGTGAGCTACCGCGGCCAAGACATCTGGAAGGCGAAGGGCTGGCGGTCGAACGCAGACGTCTCCTTCGAGGAGATTCGCCGCTCGCTCCAGATTATCCATCAGGACCCCGGCGCGTCGCTGAACCCGAACCGGACGGTGCTGTCCTCGCTGTCGGCCCCGCTGAAGCGCTGGCAGTCCGGGCTCGGTTCGGAAGACCGCGAGGCGCGCATCTTCCACTTCCTCGAACGGGTGGGGATGTCGCCGCCGGAAGACTACGCACACCGTTACCCACACCAGCTTTCGGGTGGCGAGAAACAGCGCGTCGCGCTGATTCGCGCGCTCCTGATGAACCCCGACCTCATCCTCGCGGACGAGGCAGTGAGCGCGCTCGACGTGAGCCTTCGCGTCGAGATGATGGACCTGATGCTCGAACTGCAAGAACAGTTCGACACCTCGTTCCTGTTCATCAGCCACGACCTCTCGAACGCGCGCTACATCGCCGAACACGCCGGGGGTCGTCTCGGCGTGATGTACCTCGGCGAACTGGTCGAAATCGGACCCGTCGACGAGGTGCTCCAGGACCCACAGCACCCCTACACGAAGGTGCTGAAGTGGGCCACCCCTGAGCTGGGCATCGACGAGGAGACGACCGGGCCGCCGGTCCGCGAAATCGACATCCCGGACCCGGTGAACCCGCCCGCAGGCTGCCGGTTCCACACCCGGTGTCCGAACGCGACCGAGCAGTGTCGCAGTGCCGCTCCGGCCATGACCGACGCCAACAGTGCAGGCGACCATCGCGTCGCGTGCTATCGCGCGACAGAAGACGACGCGTACTGGGACAGCGACCCGCTCGACGGAGCTGAACGCTGATGACACGCAACGACGACAGACGGGCGCTCGAAGACAGCCAATCCGACCACAGGACGCTCTCTCGGCGACGGTATCTCGCCGGGGCCAGCGCCCTCGGTACCGTCGGACTCGCAGGCTGTTCCGGCTCTACGCCGCAACAGACGACCGCGACCGACGACGGCCAGCAGTCGGCGACCAGCACCACGACGACCGAAACCGCAGACGCAGCGGCCGCAACCGTGGTCTCGGTCGGTGCTGGCAGTTACACCACGACGGTTCCCTCGGGAGAGGAGACGCCGCCAGAACAGGTGTACGCGACGGCAGACCTGTCCGCGCCGTTCCCGACGAACGACTGGTGGAGCAACCTGCTCCGCGACCAGTACGGCGCACCGATGTGGGCGCATCCGCTCGTCGGCACGCCGACCAGTGCCGGACTCGACCTTTCGTACCCCACTGCATGGAACTTCACGCAGGCCAACGGCGACAAAAATCGGGGTAACATCGCGGAGATGGACGACAGCACCGACCTCACGCTGTCGACCACCGGCGGGTCGTTCGCAGACGCCCGCTGTGCAGGCTACGGCGACTGGCACGTCGACGTTCGCTGGGGCGCAGGAGACGCCAGCACGCCGACGCTCGACGCGACGATGGCGCAGGGCTCACCCTTCGTCTTCGCCGAAGTGAGCGGGGCCGACGCCGAACTCTCCTTCGCCGCGACGCCCGACGTGTGGGCCGAGCAAGGCAACGTCCTCGGCGTGACCGTGAACGGCCACCACTACGGCCTGTTCGCGCCCAGCGGCGCGACGTGGGCCGGCATCGGGTCGGCCACCCTTTCGAGCGGCCTCGCCGGCAACAGCTACCTCACGGTCGCCGTGCTGCCCGAGGCGACCACCGCGGCACTCTCGCGCTACGAATCCTACGCGTACAACACGCTCACCGGGACGACTGTCTCGTGGAGCTACGACGAGGCGAGTGCCGAAGTACAAACGACGTTCTCGTTCGAGACGGCCGCCCGCGCCGAGTCCTCGACGAGCGGGACCATCGCGGCGCTGTACCCGCATCAGCACAAGCACACGGACGCGACGCTTTCCGGCGAGACGTTCGCCTCCCCGCGCGGGACGATGCAGGTGACGACTGGCTCGTCGTTCGAGACGACCCTTTCCCTGCCACCCATCGTGCCCTATCTACCCGCAGTCGGTGACTTCGACCAGTCTCGACTCGCTGGCTACGTCGACGACGTGGCGGCCGAATCGCCACTCGTCCGCACCGGGCCGGAACAGCCCGGCGACGGGACGTACTGGACCGGGAAGAACTACGAACGCCTGCTGCAGTTGCGGCCAATCGCCGAACAGGTCGGCGACACCACGGCCGCAGACGCCTTCCTCGGCGCGATGCAGGACGAGTTGGAGACGTGGCTCGACGCGACCGTCTCTGGGTCCTCTACCTCCGAAGACGTGTTCTACTACGACGACACGTGGGGCACGCTCATCGGCTACAACGACTCCTTCGGCTCCGGACCCGAATTGAACGACCACCACTTCCACTACGGCTACTACGTCAAGGCGGCCGCCGAAATCGCCCGGACCGACCCGACGTGGGCAGACGACGGCAACTGGGGCGGCATGGTCGACCTGCTGATTCGGGACTTCGCCAACCCCTCGCGCGACGATTCGATGTTCCCGTTCCTGCGGAACTTCGCGCCCTACGAGGGCCACTCGTGGGCCGCCGGGAACCCGGCGTTCGACCTCGGGAACAACCAGGAGTCCTCCTCTGAGGCGGTCAACGCCTACGCCGCCGTACTCATGTACGGCGAGTACATCGGCGACACGACGATTCGTGACCTCGGCGCGTATCTGCTCGCGCACGAAACGGCTGCCGTCGACGAGTACTGGTACGACGTGGACGAGCAGAACCACCCCACCGACTGGGACTACAGCTACGCCGGAATGGTCTGGGGCGGCGGCTACAAGTACGACACCTGGTGGACCGACGACGTGGAGGCCATCCACGGCATCAACGTCCTGCCGGTCGGCGGCCACACGCTCTCACTCGGCCGCAACCAGGCGGCCGCGGCGGCCACCTACGACGAACTCGTCGCGGCCAACGGCGGCGACAGCTTCGACTACTGGCCCGACGTGCTGTGGTCGTACCGCTCGTTCAGCGACCCCGCCGACGCCCGGAACCTGTTCGAGGCCGACGCCGCCTCCTACCCCGTCGAGTTCGGCGAGTCGAAAGCGCACACCTACCGGTGGGTGTCGGCCATGGAGGGCCTCGGTGCAGTCGACGCGAGTGTCACCGCGGACACGCCCCTCGCGGCCGTCTTCGACGACGGCTCGACGAAGACGTACGTCGCCTACAACGCCGCAGACACCGCGACGACCGTCTCCTTCTCCGATGGCACATCGCTCTCCGTGCCGGCGAATCAGTTGGCGACGAAAGGTGGTGACTCGGGCGATGGCGGCTCCGGCGGGTCGAGTGACCCAACCGTCGAGTCCGTCTCGGTGACGACCAGTTCGAGAGGTCCCTGGACCGACGCCACCGTCGACTGGGCGGTCGCCGACGACGATGGCGACCTCCAGTCGGTGACGGTCGAACTCCGTGACGCCAGCGGGTCGACTCTCGATTCGACGACCACGACCGTCTCCGGCGCGAGCGCGTCGGGGACGACCGACCTCAAGACGAAGAACACCCCCGACGTGGTCGCCGTGACCGTGACCGACGGGGCGAGCAATACGACCTCCACGACTACGACAGTATGACGACACACGACTCGCAGATACCGCAGACGAATCGAGACGAAACCGACAGCCGCGTCGAGACGCTCATAGACGAGATGACGATTCGAGAGAAGGCCGCCCAACTCGCCGGCACCTACGTCGGCACGATGGGCGAGACCCGCACTGTCGACGACGCCGCCGAGATGGTCCGCGAACACAGCCTCGGCTTCGTGACGCCGTTCGGCTACGGGGCCTCCCCGCACCGGGCCTCCGACGAGGTCGTCGAAATCGCGAACGACCTCCAGCGCGTCGCCATGGAGGAGTCCCGCCTCGGGGTTCCCATCCTCATCCCGGTCGACGCCATCCACGGGAACGCCTACGTCGAGGATACGACGGTCTTCCCGCACAACCTCGGCGTCGCCGCGGCTCGCGACCGCTCGCTCGCAGCAGAAGTCGGGTCCGTCACGGCGACTGAAGTCGCCGCGACCGGGTCGAGTCTGACCTACGGTCCGACCTGCGACGTGGCCCGCGACCCTCGCTGGGGCCGCACGTTCGAGACCTTCGGCGAATCGCCCTACCTCGTCGGGGAACTGGCAGCCGCGAAAGTTCAGGGCATCCACGACGCGCCGGTCCACGTCGCTGCCATGGCGAAGCACTTCCCAGCCTACGGCGAACCCGAGCGTGGCGAAGACACCGCCCCGGTCGACCGGTCGATTTCGTCGCTCTACCGTGATTTCGTCCCGTCGTTCGAGAAGGTCATCGGCGCGGGCGTCGAGGGCATCATGCCGAGCTACAACTCCATCAACGGCGAGCCGTCGCACGGTTCCCAGCACTGGCTGACCGACGTGCTCCGCGACGAGTTCGGCTTCGATGGTTACGTCGCCTCGGACTGGAACGGTGTGAACATGCTTCACGACGACCACAAGGTGGCGACGACGCCGCGGGAGGCGATTCGGCGGTCGTTCGACGCCGGTGTCGACGTTCACTCGCTCGGTGAAATCGACCACGTCGACCATCTCGCCGACCTCGTGGAATCGGGGACTGTCGACGAAGCTGCCCTCGACGAATCGATCCGTCGGGTCCTCCAACTCAAGGCCGACCTCGGCCTGTTCGACGACCCGTTCGTCGACCCCGACGACTCGGCCGAGACGCTCGGCAACAGCGACCACCAGTCGGTGTCGCTCGAAGCCGCGCGGAAGTCGATGACGCTGCTCAAGAACGACGACGACTGCCTGCCGTTCGACCCCGACGCGAGCGAAGTGCTCGTCACCGGGCCGAACGCCGACTCGCTCGTCAATCAGGTCGGCGGCTGGAGCCTGAAGGAAGAACACGAACTCGCCGGGACGACGATTCGCGAGGGCATCGAAGACCTCGTCGCCGACGAGACGACCGTCCGGTACGAACCGGGCGCTGGCATCGACAGCACGGGCGACGACGCAACTGCCGACCGCGAGTCGGCCGCCGAAGCCGCTGCAGACGCCGACGCCGCCGTCGTCGTCCTCGGCGAGAACTGGTACATCCACGAGTTCGGCCCGCAGGACGTGACCGGCCCGACCGACGACTTCCCGAACCGGTCCGAACTCGACCTGCCCCAGTCTCAGCGCGACCTGCTGGAAGCCGTCGTCGACACCGGGACGCCGACCGCACTCGTCCTCGTCACGGGCCGCCCGCTGGCGATTTCGTGGGCTGCCGAGCACGTCGATGCCATCGTGCAGGCGTACTATCCGGGTGCACAGGGTGGCCACGCCGTCGCCGAGACGCTCTTCGGCGCGAACAACCCGAGTGGGAAACTCCCCATCTCGGTCCCGCGGTCAGAAGGTCACCTGCCGGTTCGACACAACCACCTCCCGAACCCCTCGCCCATCGGCGAGGACGAACACCTACCGTCGTACGACCCGCTGTTCGCGTTCGGCCACGGCCTGAGCTACACCGACTTCGAGTACCGCGACCTCTCGGTCGCCGAGGAGTCGGTCGCTGCCGGGGAGTCCACAGCGGTCTCGGTGACGCTCACGAACACGGGCGACCGGGCCGGTGACGAAGTCGTCCAGCTCTTCGGTGGCCGCGACTACTCGTCGGTCGTGACCCCGGTGAGGGAGCTGGTCGCGTTCGAGCGCGTCTCGCTCGACCCTGGCGACGAGACGACCGTGACGTTCGAGGTACCTGCTGACACCTTCGATGTGGTCCACCCCGACGGCACGAGTCGCCCCGAAGCTGGCTCAGTCACCCTCTGGTGTGACGAACAGGAAACGTCACTGGAGGTGGTCGGCGAAAACTGAGAAGGCACGAGTACGAACCTGTCACCACACTTTTCGCGCGGTTTTTCTTCGGTCCGTCGCCCACGACGAGTCGCTCGCTTAGCGGTCGCTGAACGCCGTCGTTCCGGGGTCGATGCCGACCAGTGACATCGTCCGCATCTCCATGTCCTCGAAGACGGCCCCCCAGCCGCCGACCTCGACCACGCCATCGCCCGTGGCGAGGACGACGCTCTTGTACGCGCCCATGTCCGAGAGCGCCAGTCGCGGGAGGTTCTGGTCGTCGTGGAAGTGCGAGAGCCCGACCACGAGTCCTTCGACGGTCCGGCGCGACTCGCCCTCGATGTCGACGCCATCGACGACGACCTGTAACTCGTACCCCGCCTCCCAGAGGAAGTGGCAGTCGCACATGAACTCCTCCATCGTGACGTAGGTAATCCGGTCCGAGTCCGCCGCGTACAGCGTCGGGTAGAGGTTCCACAGACAGGTGAGGTAGTACCAGTGGAACACGAACGGGAGGATACGGTCGTAGATCATCACGCCGTAATCCTCGTCCGACCGGGTGTTCGGTGCGAAGCAGGTTCGGTGCCGGTCGACGATGACGAGGAACGGCCCAGGGATACTGCACGCCCGAAGTTCCGAGAGCGCGCCCGTCGGGTCGAACCCCTCCGGTGGCGTCTGGTCACCGTGGGCGTACACCGACGCACGAACGACCACACCCCGGTCGCGTGCCGCGCGAAGGGCCGGAAAGAGCTGCTGGATCTGTTCGTAGGTCCCGGCGAGTTCGACGACGGTGTCGGCGTCGCCGATGAGGTCACGGGCGTTCTCGACGGCGGTCTCGCCGCGTTTGGTCACGCCGACTCGCGCGTCCATCCGGTTCGGCTGCCGGTAGCGCTCGCGAATCTCGTCGGCGGCGTCGTGGAGCAGTTCGCCGCGCGATTCGAGAGCACTCATCGAAGTGTCCGGGTCGCAGGGGCGCACGTACAGCTTCTCGCGGTCGATGGTCTCGACGTACCCCTTCGACTCTAGACTCCGCAACACGTCGTACACCTGTGAGACTGGCACGTCGCTCTCCCGACCGACCTCGATGGCGGGCGAGACGCCCATGTCGAGGAGACAGAGGTACGCCTCCGCCTGATACTCGGTCAGGTCGGCGTACGACAGCGCCTGTGCCAGCGTCTCACGGTCCATGCGAAAACACAGTGAGCACCGCTACATGAACCTTCTGAGGTCGGTAGCCTCCGTCCTCGTCGACGACGAAACCGAACGTTCCGGAGCGTACACAGTCTAAACAGTGTACACAGTGTACACAGTCGGGACTCCCAGACTGGTAGTTCGCACGAAAGATACAGGTAGGCACGCGAAGAGGTGCCCCTAACGGGCCGCATGAGCGACACAAAACAGATCGAAATCGGGGAGACGATGGATGGGTCGACGGTGCAGGTGCCAGTCGTCGAGATGCTGACCGGCCGCGGATTCGTGACGGGCAAGTCAGGTTCGGGAAAGTCGAACACAGCGAGTGTTTTAGCCGAAGAATTACTCGAATCTGGTTTCCCCCTCCTCATTGTTGATACAGATGGCGAATATTATGGTTTAAAAGAGGAATATGAACTATTACACGCTGGCGCGGACGAGGAGTGCGACATCCAGATTACGCCAGAACACGCCGAGCGGATGGCACACATCGCACTGGAGGAGAACGTCCCCATCATCCTCGACGTGTCCGGCTACCTCGACGAGTCGGTCGCGAACGAACTGATTCTGGAGACGACGAAGCACCTCTTCGCGAAGGAAAAGAAGCTGAAGAAGCCGTTCTTGCTCGTCGTCGAGGAAGTCCACGAGTACATCCCAGAGGGCGGTGGGATGGACGAGACGGGCAAGATGCTCATCAAGGTGGGCAAGCGCGGGCGCAAGCACGGACTGGGCGTCGTCGGCGTCAGCCAGCGTCCGGCCGACGTAAAAAAGGACTTCATCACGCAGGCGAACTGGCTGGTCTGGCACCGACTGACCTGGGAGAACGACACGAAAGTCGTCGGGCGCATCCTCGGCAGCGAGTACGAGAACCGCATTACAGACATGAACGCTGGACAGGCGTTCATGATGGCCGACTGGGCCGAGGCGGACATCCGGACCATCCAGTTCCGGCGCAAGCGCACGTTCGACGCGGGCGCGACGCCGGGACTCGACGACTTCGAGCGTCCGGAACTCAAGTCGGTGAGCGACACGCTGGTCGAAGACCTCTCGGACATCAGCGAGGAGAAGGCCGAGCGCGAGAACCGCATCATCGAACTGGAGAACGAGATCGCGAAGAAGGACAAACGCATCGAGACGCTCGAAGACGAACTCGACCGGGCGAAAGACATCTCGGCAGCGGCGAAGCAGATGGCCGACGCCCTCGCGGGGAACACCGGTATCGAGGCGCCGACCGAGCAGTCAAAACTGCCCACGGCCGAGGACGAGGACGGGAAACCGGACGAGGAGAAGTCGAACGCCGAAATCGAGGTGGAACGCAACGAGTTCCGGCGACGCGTCCGCGAACTCGAAGGTGAGGTCGAACGCCTCGAAGCGCGGAACGAGCAGTTGCGCGAGGACGCCGAGAAACTGCGCGAATCGAGCGGTGACACCGACATCATCGAAGACCAGCGTGACCGCATCTCTTTCCTGGAGATGGCGCTCGAACAGCTTCAGCGGCGCTTCTCCGAACCGGCACGCTCGTCGACGAGTTCGACCGATGGCGACGACGAGAGTGCCCTCTCGCTCGTCAACCTCGTCCACACCGACCCGGTCGAGGAGCGCGTCGAAGAAGCGATTCGCGAGGCGGAGTGCAACGAGCGCTACACGTGGGACACCATCGCGGTGCTGAGCGAGAAAGCACCGATGACCGTCGCGGCGGTCGAACAGGTGGTCGACACGGACGCAGAGCGGATTCAGAGCGCACTGACCGAACTGCGAAAGCAGTCGGTCGTCGCCCGAGACGAGTCCGGCCGGTACGACCTGGACCGGGCAGCGATGGAGCGCATCATCGGCAAGAAGCGCGAGCGCGAGCGACTCACAGCGGTGAAAGACCAGGCGCGTCGGGAGTGAGCGGAGTGACGACGGGCGAGAGAGTCCGCGGCTGACGGTGGGTTTTCTTCGACGGCAGCGACCACCCAGCACCGGCTATCGCGGGGTACGTGATCGAAATCAGAACGATATATAGCCGACTATTATGTGAATGTGTGTCACATCCTATCGATTGTTTTCTATTTTCTCTATACCCCCGAATTTGCGGTGTATAGCCCTATTAGCAACTGCTTTACAACAATCTGGTCGATGCTTAGTCGATGACGAGCGAGAAAACGCGTCTGGTGGACGGTGTATCGCGTCGGAAGCTTATCGCAACAACAGGTGCTGCTGGCGTCGCAGCCCTCGCAGGGTGTACCGAAAGCAGCGACGGTGAAGACACCGACGCCCCGACCGACAGCGGGAACGGAAACGAAGGCGGGAACTCCGACTCCGACACCGAGGAGACTGAAAGCGGAGACAACTCCGGCGGCATGGACACGCAGCCGCTGACCGCCGACGGTTCCTCGACCGTCTTCCCCATCACGAACACCGGTGCCTCCTACTGGAACTCCAACCCCGAGAAGGGCGACGGTGACTACTGGCCGACGGAGGCCGCCGAGAAGGTCGGCACGGACAAGCGCCTCGCCGACTACTGGGCGGGTCTGTACGGCTACGAAGCGACGGGCAACCGCTCGCAGCCGCCGTTCCTCACGAACGTCGCACTGAGCCACTCCGGGACTGGTGTCGAAGGTGTCTCGCAGGGGCGCGTCGACATCGGTGACTCCAGCGCACCTGTCGCAGACGAGCTCCCGGACGCCTCGGACGAGAAGCTCAACAAGTTCATCGACCACGTCGTCGGTGTCGACGGCCAGCCCATCGTCGTCTCGAAGGCGATCTACGACGCTGGCGTCGAGCAGATCGACATCGAGGAGCTGAAGGGCATCTACAAGGGCGACATCAACAACTGGTCCGAGGTCGGTGGCCCGGACAAGGAAATCGTCGCACTCGGTCGCGCGACCGGGTCCGGTACCGCGACGGCGTTCCGCGCGAACGTCTTCGGCGACCCGGAAGCCCAGACGAACCCCGACCGTCGCTTCGGGCAGAACCAGCAGCTCAAGCAGGCAATCGCTGGCTCCGACGCCGCAATCGCGTACATCGCGCTCGCGTTCGTCGACGTCGATGCAGGCGTCCAGCCGATCTCCCTCAAGGTCGAAGGGACGACCTACACGTACGGCGAGAACCTCGGCGCGAAGGATTACCCGCTCTCGCGTGACCTTCACTGCTACACGTGGGAGGACACCTCGCGCAAGGAAGCCGCGTTCCTCAACTTCCTGCTCAGCGACTTCGGTCAGGAGCGGTTCGTCGCACCGAACAACTACTTCAAGCTCCCGCAGGAGCGCCTGAAGGAGGAGCGCGGGAAGGTCGCAGCGTCGAAGTACGAGTAAGTAGCCACCGAGACTGGCGCAGACATCGACCGCCAACCGTCTTTCTTTCAGTACTACAGCAAAAACATGTTTGAAACCGTCCAAACACGCGCGCAGAACCTGCTCTCGCAAGAAGAGCAGGGTGCGTTCGTGGTGTGGGGCCTGATGTTCGTGACACTCCTCGTCACGTTCGCAGGCTTCGTCCTTCAGGCGAACTGGACAGCGTTTCCGCTGCTAGCCTTCGCCGTCACCGTCGTCTACGGCTGGTTTACGACCCAGGCCGCGACGGTCAAAGGACTCGCGTTCATCACCACGATTGCAACAGTAACGATCCTCGGGCTCATCACCGTGTTCCTCTTCCTGGAATCGCTCCCAGCCTGGGAGGAACACGGCTTCGACCTCCTGTACAAGTCGGGCCCGCCGTACTACCAGCCCACCAGCGGCATCATCTCGCTGACGCCGATGATCTGGGGGACGATCGCTGTCACGTTCGTGGCAACGCTCGTCGCCGGTCCCCTCGGCATCGCTGGCGCGCTGTTCGTCAGTGAAATCGCACCCGCGTGGGCACGGGAGATAGTCAAGCCCGGCATCGAACTGATGGCCGGTATCCCCTCCATCGTGTACGGCTTCATCGGCTGGCTCATCCTGAGCGACTACATGCGAGCCAACCTCAACGCGGCAGTCCTCGGTGGGAGTCTGTTCCTCACCGGACTCGTCGTCGGCATCATGGCACTGCCGACGGTCGTGTCGGTCGCCGAGGACGCGCTGTCGAGCGTTCCAGACTCGATGAAAGACGGCTCGGTCGCCGTCGGCGCGACGGAGTGGCAGACCATGGGCGGCATCACCGTCCCGGCCGCGTTCTCTGGCGTCTCCGCGGCGGTCCTCCTCGGCGTCGGCCGTGCAGTCGGCGAGACGATGGCGGCGACCGTCATCCTCGCACACAGTCCGAATGTCCCGAAACCGCTGTACGACTTCACGGAGAACACCGAGGCACTGACCAGTCTCATCGCGTTCAACTACGGGAACGCTGGCGAGATGGAACTCAGCGCGCTGTTCTTCGCCGGCGTGCTCCTGTTCGTCACGGTGCTGTTCATCAGCATCGGCTCACAGCTCATCGAGCGCCGCATGAAAGCGAAGCTGGGTGGTAACGAATGAGCACCGATACACAACACACTGGCAAACTCGTCCTCGACGACGAGTCGGCGTATCAGAACGCGGCGAACGTCGCCGTCGCACTCGGTATCGCGACGTTCGCGTTCGGCTGGGCCGCCCTGTTCGAGTGGGTCGAAATCGACTCCTCGCTCGCGGGCCTCCCGGTCGTCGACATCTTCGGCGTCCTGCTCGTCGTCCTCGGCCTCGCCACGCTCGGTCTCGGGCTGGTCTCGCGCGCCGAGATGGCCGACACGACGCCCGACACGACCGCGGGACTCATCCCCGGCATCGCCTTCGGCGGCACCGGGTTCGTCCTCGGCGGTCTCGTCGCTTCACAGCTGCTCGGACTCGGCACCATCGGCTGGTTCCTGGCGGCGGTCGTCGCCGGCGCAGTCGTGCTCGCAGTGACGGTACTGCCGCGTGAGGACATCGGGTCGACGCTCGTTCCCGGCCTCCTCATCGCCGGGTTTGGCCTCGTCTTCCTCACGGACACGATGACCGTCGCGTGGGAGTTCCGCCCGTCGGACTTCTCCGCGTCTGCGACCGGGACCGTGTTCATCCCGTTGCTGTCGGCGTTCGCTGGCCTCTTCGCCGCGTGGTCGTCCGGCAAGGCCAGCGAAGGGTTCGGTACCCGTGGCCGCCAGCGCGGCGCGTACATGCTCGTCTCGACGGTCGTCGCGGCGATGCTCGCCGTGTTGCTCCTGCTCATCGCGTTCATCGTCCAAAAGGGCCTCGGCACGGTCGGCACCGGCGTCGAAGTCGGCCTCGGTGTCGGCCCCAGCGTCGGCATCCCCATCATCACCGACATCACTGGGACGTCACTCGTCCTCCCCATCGACATCCCGTTCGTGATGAACGCGGCCCCGCTCGGGGTCGTCGTTCCGGGCATCCTCCCGGCAGTGCTGGGGACGCTCTGGCTCATCGTCGGTGCCATCGCACTCGCGGTCCCGCTCGGCGTCGGTGCGGCCATCTTCCTCACCGAGTACGCCGAACAGGGCCGCTTCACCGACAGCATCGAGATCACCACGAACGGCCTGTGGAGTACGCCGAGTATCGTGTACGGGCTGTTCGGGGCCGCGTTCCTCGTGCCCCGCTTCGGTAACTCGAAGTCCCTCATCTCGGGGATGCTCGTCCTCGGCTTCATGCTGCTCCCGCTGGTCGTCATCACCAGCCGTGAGTCGCTCAAAGCCGTCCCGGACGAGTACCGCGACGCGAGCGCCGCACTCGGCGTCTCGCAGTGGCAGACCATCAGAAGCGTCGTCCTCCCGGCCGCGATGCCCGGCGTCATCACCGGTATCATCCTCGGTGTCGGCCGCATCGCAGGCGAGACGGCACCCCTGCTCCTCGTGACCGGCGGCAAGCCGTTCCCGAGCCAGAAGACGAGTATACTGTCTGGCTTCGAGTTCACTACGTCGCCGCCGTTCGTCACCAACGAGGCACTCATGCAGGCATCGAGTGCGCTTCCGTATCAACTGTACACGACCATCACGGCGGGACAGGCACCGGGCACCCAGTTCACGCAGTCACAGTTCGGCTGGGGGACGGCACTCGTCCTGCTCGTCGTCGTCCTCAGCCTGTACGCCATCGGCGTCGCATCGCGCATCTACTTCCGCAGAAAGCTGAACCATGAGTAAGAACGAGAACCAGACGACAAGCATGTCGACCGACCAAGAGAACGAACCGCTTTCCAGCCAGAGCCAGACCGTCTCCGGCGAGACCTCGGAGGAACTCCAAGACGAGTGGACGGAGTACGATTTCGCGGGCGACGCGAAGATGTCGGTCGAAGACCTCGACGTGTACTACGGCGACGACCACGCCCTGCAGTCCATCTCGATGGACATCCCCGAGGAGAGCGTCACCGCGCTCATCGGGCCGTCGGGTTGTGGGAAGTCGACGTTCCTCCGGTGCTTGAACCGGATGAACGACCGTATCAAGAGCGCCAGTATCGACGGCTCTGTCAAACTCGACGGCGAGGAGATCTACCAGGACGGTGCGAACCTCGTCGAACTCAGAAAGCGCGTCGGCATGGTGTTCCAACACCCGAACCCGTTCCCGAAGTCCATCCGCGACAACATCGCCTACGGCCCGCGGAAACACGGCGACATCAACACGGGCCTGCTCGCCCGGCTGATGGGCCGCGACAACAAGGGCGAGGAAGACGAACTCGTCGAGCGCTCGCTGAAGCAGGCTGCCATCTGGAGCGAGGTCAACGACCGTCTCGACGACAACGCGCTCGGCCTCTCCGGTGGGCAACAGCAGCGTCTCTGTATCGCACGCTGTCTCGCCGTCGACCCGGACGTCATCCTGATGGACGAGCCAGCATCGGCACTGGACCCCATCGCCACCTCGAAAATCGAGGACCTCATCCACTCGCTGGCCGAGGACTACACGGTCGTCATCGTCACGCACAACATGCAGCAGGCGGCGCGTATCTCGGACCAGACGGCCGTCTTCCTGACAGGTGGCGAACTCGTCGAATACGGCGACACGGAGAAGATATTCGAGAATCCGGAGAGTCAACGCGTCGAAGACTACATCACGGGCAAGTTCGGGTAATCCAGCCACGATGGCCTCCGAACCGCACACGGACGCGTCCGACTCGACGATGGACACGCGGAAGGTCCAGAAGGTCGGCGGGTCGACGTACACGGTGTCGATACCGAAGCACTGGGCGACCGAACAGGGCATCGAAGCGGGGACCGTCGTCCACCTGCACACGCATCTGGACGACGCGCTCGTCGTCAAGACGGAACGACACGACGGCGGCGACCTGAATCGCATCGAACTGGCGGTCGACGAGACGAGAGAGCGGTCGGTCGGAGAGCTGTTGCGCCCGGCCTACGTCACCGGGTACGACGAAATCGTGCTGCGAAGCGAGGAAGAGTTCACCCCCGAACAGCGCCGAAGCGTGGTCAAAACCGTCCGTGACCTCATGGGGATGGAGATCGTCACCGAGACGACGGACGAGGTCGTCGTGCAGAACCTCATCAACGCGGCCGAGGTGTCGGTCCTCCAGTCCGTACTCCAACTGCGGAGCATCGCGCTGTCGATGAACGAGACGGCCATCGACGCGCTGCTCACGGGCGACGCGGGGAAGATAGCCAGAGTGGTCGAACGCGACGACGAGGTCGACCGACTGTACGAGATGGTCCATCGCCACTTCAACCGGTCGCTGACCAGTCTCGCCGAAGTGGACCAACTCGGCGTCGGGCGAAATCGACTGTTCGTCCTCTACCGGACGGCCAGACAACTCGAACGCGTCGCCGACCACGCCGAGCGCATCGCCACCACGGCCGACCGACTCGGCGGGACGCCGAGCGAAGAGATGGCAGCAGAGATAGACGCGGCTGCAGCAGAGGCGCGACACGTCGTCGAAGCGGCCACGAGCGTCGTACTGGGCGACGGCGACGTGCAGCGAGCATACGCCGCACTCGACCGCCGCGACGACGTGCTGGCGACGGTCGAACGAGTCGACCAGACGCTGTTCGAGACCTCCGGGGCCGACGAGTACCTGCTTACGCGCGCGGTCGACAGCATCGGTAGAACCGCCGAGTACGGCGGCAACGTCGCCGAGACGGCCATCCGCGCGGCGGCGCGTGACGGTCGGCTCTGAGGCGCTGGTCGGCAGCAACCGCCTGACTGAGACGGCTGTTTTCGACGGACGTAGACCGTGGTACCGATGCCGAACCGATAATAAAACCACCAGATATGAAGAAAACTTATCACCATCGGCCAATCAGTTCGGACTATGGCTCGAACAGTCGCTTCGTCGGCGCAATCCAGACGAAAGCGGATTCAGTACGGGTTGTTCTTTCTCGGCGTGTTCATGCTCGTCGCCTCGATAGCGCTGTTCCTCCCTGCACTCCAGTACGAGTTCCAGCAGGATTCAGACGGAGTAGCTGACGGACAACGGGTCAACGAATACGAGACGCTCACGCCGCAGGAACAACGCATCGTCGACGGTGCGCTCGATGGAAAGAAGTACGTGTTAGAGACCAGCGAGCCGCTTCCCGGTACGGCCCAGTTCGCGCTGGAACCGAAGCACATGAAAGTGAACAAACAGGGAACGGTCCATACGTTCGCCTACCAGAACACCTTCCCGGCGACGGAACCGGTGGGACTGGCAGTCATCGGGCTCGCCATCGGCGGCCTGCTGGCGATGGGCGAAGCAGCTCGCCGCTATCTCCTGTATTGACCCGCGTTTCTGCGTGACGTAGGTCACGCCACTATCAGACGCAGAATTCTTGGTCCGTCGCGTCACCCCGTATTCTGAGCCGAACTTGGCAGTGATTTCCTGCTGCATGCAGCAGACGAACGCAGCGCGTCTCTAGTGCGCCTTGGAGTCGGAGGCAGACCTCGGAAAACCCGTATTGGTGTCGGGGAAATTTCATATGTATGGACGGAGATGACGGAGGGATGGGTAGTGGCGGACTGGGGAGTGCGCATAGTGTTGGAAACACAGACATAGATGGGGATACAGAGGCGAGAATGGAGAATGCGGACGGAGATTCCGGGATGTCAGCCCTCCAGTCGATGGGATACGTAGATAGCGATGCTGGAACGGAGAGAGATGCGACGGGTTCTGGGCATTCAACTCTCCAGACGGTCGTGATACTAGCAGTCGTAGGGTTCTTCGGGTTGTCTGTCCTGTACCTCATCATATCGACGTTACTGCTAACCTTTGGGATACACGTGTAGTGCGCCGTTCCACTCTGCTACTCCGAAAAATACGCGTTCGCCACTAGCGAGTCGACTGAATTCCGTCCCTACCGAGCACGTCCGGAAGCTCCGCAAACGACGAAATCCACACGTCGGGCTCTCGGTACGGCGTCTCGTCGTCCCCGTTTTGGACGATGACGCCGCCGTAGTCGAGGACGAGATGCAGGGGACTGTAGTGGACTGCCTAGGCAACGTTCAGTCTGTCGAACTGTTTTCCACTCCTCGTGGGTCCACAGGTACAGGCAGCAGTGTTCAGGCGATGGAGCCGACTTCGTCGATGGGCATGACCGAGTAGTCCACCGAGAGGGTGTCTTTCGTGGCGCGAATCTTCCCGACGAAGGCGGAGATGTCCTCCAGCGAGCCTTCGAGGATGAACAGTTCCATGCAGTAGTGGTCGCCGACGTGGTTGTGGACGTTCGAGGCGACGAGGTCTTCGTGTTCGTGGCGCAGACTCATCATCCGGTGTTCGACCTTCGTCGACTCGTAGTCGAACAGGACGGTGACGACGCCCATCAGGTTGCGCTCTTCGAGTTTCTTGTCCTCGAACTCGCCCAGCAGGTTCCGCGAGGCCTCTCGGATGACCTCGCTGCGGCCGGTGTAACCGTGTTCGTCGGCGAACTGGTCGATACGGTCGAGGAGTTCTTGGGGCATGGAGACGCTGACGACTGTCATGTAATAACAGAACAGCACTGAAATAATAAGGATTCCCGTTAGACCGCGGGTTAGTTCCCAACGAGATGTTAACCAGACTGGTCGGCGTGAAGCTGGTCCTTGGGCGGTAGTAACGCTGACAGCACGGTCTGCGGGCGATGGCGGGGTCACCGACACGGTACGTCACGGTCCGACGAACTCGGTCACCCGGTGAGTTGAACCCGTATGCGTGTGATGCTAAAACAGAGGCTGACGGTCAGGTCGTGCAACCGGGGGGTTGGGGGCCACCGGGCGCAACGCCGCGTCGTTACTGGATTCCACCATCTTTGGCGGCGCCACGCGCCTGGTCATCGATAGACCGCGGCCTCGTCTTCTGGTTCCGCTTGGCCGGCCACGCCGTGCCTCTGACAGGCCGGCCGGCCCCGGAGCCGTTCTCAGCACCGAGTAGCTCACGCGACGCCGTCGAACGCGCTAGCGAGGCGCTCTCGCATGTGGTCACGCCTGAGCGTGCGAACCCGTTCTTCCGAGAGATAGTTCTGTAGGACGACTGCCGGACTCGAACTGCCCTGTTCTGCGGCGACGTCTTCGATACCGGCGGCGACTTGCTCCAGTGCCGAGGAGTACGCGTCGTACCAGAACCGCCGGCCCATCTGCGGGACCGGCGATTCGCCTGCGACCTGCTCGATGTCGGCCCTATCGGCGAGGTCGGTGAACCAGTTCCAGACGGTCCAGCGCCCGACGTGGTCGCGGTCGGCCCGGGGCGACGGGAACAGGTAGCCGGCCCAGTCGTCCTCGTCAGCCAACGCAGCGAGCCGTCGCTCGACGTGCGAGACACCGTACAGCAGCGACACCTGCCCGGGGCCGTTCTTCCGGCGTTCGAAGCGGAGATGAGCCACGCCGTCGCCGTCCAACACGACGTTCGAGCGGTGGAGTCGCGCGACTTCGCCCGAGCGCAGGCCCCACGCACACAGCGCGAGGACGAGCAGTCGCTCGCGGTCGTCGGCCGCTGTCTCGTACAGCACCCGGACCTGCTCGGCGGCGAGGTGTGGCGGGTCGGAATCGGCGTCGGCCCGCCAGTCGAACTCCTCGTCGAGGCCGCTCGCGGGGTTCGCTCGCGCCCAGCGTCGCCGGACGAGGTGGTCGTACCAGTTCGAGACGACGCCGTGGATGCGCCGTTTCGTCCGGCCGGAACCGAGTTCGGAGTGCAGGTGGTCGAACGCCGCCCAGCACTCGTCGACGGCCTCGTGGACCGGGACGTCGCCGTCGCGAGCGACCGGCGAGACGAGGTCGGTGTGGCCGTTGGCCGCGGCGTACGCCTGGACGTAGCGGTCGAGGCGGTATCTGAGGGTGTCGAGTGAGGAGTCGGCGAGGCCCTTTCTGGTCCGGCGTGAGTCGAGGAACGAGTCGAGGGCGTCGACGGTCCGCTCGTCGTCGGTCGCCCACGCGTGGCCGGTGTCGGTCTCGTTTCTGCCGAGGTCGTCGGTCCAGAACTCGCCGAAGGTCAGGTCGTGGTAGGTTCGCAGGGCGTAGACGAGCGTGCCGAAGTCGTGGTCGCGGAGCCAGTCGTGGGTCGGTTTGTGAGTACCGGGGTCGAACCCGTCAGCGCGCAGAATGGGGTCGACCACGCGCTGGTAGGCGTCGACGAGGCCCTCGCGGTCGAGCGTGGTCCACGGTACGTCGGCAGCGGTCGAATCTGACTCCCCGACTGTCACTGGCGCGATTTCGTCGGGATGGTGTTTCAAGGTTGTGCCGCGGGGCCAGTGGTCGCGTGGTCGGGTCGGTCACGACCGCCGAATCCTGGAACCCGGTTTTCGGGACGTGACCCCAGGGGTTCGCGTGGTGAAGACGGGTCTGCAGAATTGCCGGGGTTTGGGCCAGATTCTCCGGTCTCAGTTCTGGAGAAGCCGACTCGCGGAGTTCGGCTGGTTTTCTGAGTCGGCCGGATTCAGCAGGAAGCACAGAACAGTAGAATTTTGAATAGATTTCGAGTACACACAGACTGGTAGAGTCTGTTTGAAGACGAACAGAACATCGCGAGACCGCAGAGTCTGGATAAACTTCATTTCGCTATATCAAATACTCGCCGCTGTGCAGCACTGCCCACTGTAGAGCGTGTTCCACCAGAGACGCCCATTCGCAGTCAGTGCGCAGCGGTGCCACCGCAGAACGCAGACGGTGGAACAAGCATAACCGTCCAGCAGCCCTCCCACTAGAGGATACATGGATATCTCAGAAGTCCTTTCGACCAACTTCACCGAATTCGATATCGGTTCACCACTCTCGAAGGTCGCTGGGGCCTTCGAGAACCAGGAACTCGACGCTGTCGTCGTCACAGACGGTGACGAGTACCGGGGCATCGTCAGCCGCCGACAGCTCGCCTCCTCGTCTATACAGCCCTCGGCCAAGGTAGGGTCTCAGGTGCAACACGTCCCGACGGTCGAACGGACAGAAGACGTACGAGAGGTCGCGCGACTCATGATCGGGAGCGACGCTAAGACGCTTCCCGTGTTGAATAAAGGCCAACTCGTCGGTGTAGTGACTGCAGATGCCGTCCTCAAAGCCGTCCGGCCGTTCCTCGACTCCGTGACTGTGGCGGACGCGTATACGGAGAAGCTGGTCAGCGCGACCCCCGACACGACGGTCGGGAAAGCACTCAACACGCTCCGAGAGGCACGAATCGCACACCTACCCGTCGTCGATGAGAACGACCTCGTGGGGATAGTGAGCCTCTACGATGTCATCGACTTCACGGTTCGCGGCGGCAGCAAGAGCCAGGGTGGGTCGGCAGGCAGTTTCGGTGGCGGTGGACGGACAAGCGGGAGTCACGGCGGATTCGGTGCCCGTGAGGGCGACTCCGACCGGATACTCGACCTCCCGGTACGAAACCTGATGTCCGAGACGGTCGCAACCGTTCGTCTGAACGCACCGCTCGACGACGTCGTCGAAACGATGTTCGAGCGAGAGATTTCCTCGCTCGTCGTCACGGCCGACGAGAGCGACGAACCAGTCGGAATCATCACGAAGACGGACATCATCGAGGCACTCACCTGGGAACGTGACGACCGGCGTGCAGTGCAAGTGTTCGGTCTCGACTTACTGGAGGGGATGGACTACGACGACGTCGCCGAGTTGATCGAGAGCGTGACTGCGAAGTACGGCGACATGAGCGTGGTCAAGGCCAGTATCGAACTCCACGAGCACAAGGAACAATCGCGGGGAATCCCGCTGGTACTGGCACGGATTCGGCTCGTTACCGACCGCGGCTACTTCACCGCCGATGGAGAAGGGTACGGAGCCACCCACGCACTCCGTCTGGCTGCGAACGCAATCGAACGGCAAGTCCTGAAAGGGAAGACGTACGGACAGTCGAAGAAGAACCCCGAGGCTGAACCCCAAGAACATCTGTATGGCTGGTGGCTCGGCGGATGACGGTCCATCCCGATTCCAGATGAATCGTCCGTTCGTGTGGGATGACGACGGTGCTGGACGCGGAACCGTGAACGCTCAGAGGTCGAGTGACAGAGAGCAGTGACTCTGGCACATCGAGCCAGTATCCGCCCTTGATGCGTCGGACACACCACCAGGGACGAAGTCGGTCATCGACCTCACGAGCACGTCTCTTCAGGACCGGTCCAAGGGGTAGAGCGAAGCGAAGTACGAGCGAACCAGCCAGTAGTCACTGCCGCGGCACGTATTCAGCAGGAGCGAGCCGAATCGACGAAGCACTGGGTTAGCGCTGTGTTTGGCGGATGAACTCGTCGAGTGCTACTTCGATGCGTGTCGAAACCCGTTCACTATACTGCCAGAGCGCTGCATTGAGTCGCTCTTCGGTCTCGTCGTCGAGTTCGTCTCGCCCGCGAAGGACAGAGTCCTTGGTGATCTGTGGGTGATAGACACAGACCACCCCAAGGGAGATATCCGAACTCGAGGTTCCAGCCGTGTGGATTCCGTATTGGTCAGTCCCCCAGACGCCATCGCCGCCCTCTCGCTCCAATTCGGAGTCGAGCGCGTCGAGCAGACGGAGTTCCGCTTCGGTAAGAATCGGTTGGTCGCCTTCGAACAGTTCAGCGTATGCCTCTCTCCGGGCATCTCTCGTCCATTGCTCCAACTGGGACCGCGCACGGAGGACGAGCTGACGCTCGTCTGGAAACTCTGCCATAATTCTAGGAGGACGGCGAGACGAATCAACGTTCGGACAGTGAATCAGAGCGACGGGTATGCTGACGATGACCCTTCGATACGGACACGCTCGTCCGATCGGTCGCTATCAGCAGGACCGGTGTTGTTACACCCGTGACACGAACGCGTGGACAGGGTATGGCGGAGCGGTGGTCTCTCAGTCGGCGTCGGAACGTGACTGTTCTCAAACCCCCCAGAAGAACGCGATGCCGAGGACAGTGACGACCGAGAGCAGCAACTGTAACGGCGCGCCGACGCGGATGAAGTCCGAGAATTTGTAGCCACCAGGCCCGTAGACGAAGAGGTTCGTCTGGTAGCCGACCGGCGTCATGAACGCCGTCGAGGCGGCGAACGTCACGGCGAGGACGAACGCGAACGCGTTCGCACCGATCGACTGGGCCGCACTGGCCGCGACAGGAATCATCAACACGACGCTCGCGTTGTTACTGATGACGCTCGTCAACAGTCCAGTCGCGACGTAGAACACCCAGAGGACACCGATAGCTGGTAAGAACGCCGCAGTCGAGGCGACGGCATCTCCGAGTAGCGCCGCAGCCCCGGTCTGCTGCAGTGCGATACCGAGCGGGATGACGCCAGCGAGGAGGAAGATCACGTTCCACTCGACCGACGAGTAGAGTTCGGTCGGTTTCAGGACGCCGGTGAGGACCATCGCCACCACCCCTGTTAACGCAGAGACGACGATTGGTAGGAGGTTCAGTGCCGGAAGTGCGACGACACCGGCGATGATTCCCACTGCGAACGGAATCTTCTCGCTCCGGTACGTCACGTCGTCGAACTCGTGGGCGACGATGAAGTCCTTGTTTTCGACGAGGCGGGTGAGGCTATCGGGCGGGGCCTGCACGAGGAGCGTGTCACCGACCCGGATGCGAATGTCCTCGAACCGGTCCCGGACGACGTCACCACGGGTTCGGAACGCGAGGACGTTCGCGTCGTACCGCTGTCGGAACGTCGAGCTCGCGAGCGTCTCGCCGACGAGGAACGACCCCGATGGGATGACCACCTCGACGAGGACCGGTTCCTCTTCACCGGGGTGCAGGTCGTCTTCGGTCCGAGGACCGCCGGACAGCGTGAGTCCCTCGGTGTCCATGATCTCTTCGAGCGTCTCCCGGTTCGTCCTGAGCCGAAGCGTGTCGTTCTTGCGAATCTCCTTGCGGGCGAGTGGGTCAGAGAATCGCTCGCCGTATCGAATCAGTTGTAACACGTCGATGTCGAGTTCGTCGTCGCCGAGCGCTTCCTCGACTGTCTGCCCGATCAACGTCGAGTTGGCAGGAACGATAACGTCTGCGAGGTACTCCTGGAGGGCGTACTCTTCGACGAGGTCCTCGTCGGCGGGAATCCGTCTGGGAAGCAGTCGAACGCCGACCGTCAGCAGATAGAGGGACCCGACCGCGAAGACGATGATACCGAGCTTGGTGAACTCGAACATCCCGAACGCGTGCAGACCGAGGTCGGGAGACTCCGCCCCGAGTTGCGCCGAGATATCGCTCGCGAGGATGTTCGTCGACGTCCCGATGAGCGTCAACGTGCCGCCGAGCATCGAGGCGAACGACAGTGGCATCAGCAGCTTCGACGGCGAGGTCTTCCCGTTGTGTGCGAGGTCGTTGATGACGGGGACCAGAATCGCGACGACCGGTGTGTTGTTGATGAGTCCCGAGATGGGGCCGGTGATGCCAATCGTCGCCGCGAGTTGCTTGTGTCGGTTGGTCCCCGCGAACGCCGCCATCTTCCGGCCGAGTAACTGCACAATACCGGTTCGGTTGATGCCAGTGCTCAGGATGAGCATCGCGAGAACTGTAATCGTGGCCGGATTGGCGAATCCCGAGATTCCTTCCCGTGGAGAGATTTGTGTCCAGGGTTCGAAGATGATCAACAACACCATCACCAGAATTGCGGTGACGTCGATAGGGAACCACTCGGTGGCGAACAACACGAGCGCGAGCAGGATAATCGCAAAAACGACGAGCATCTCGACCGTTACGGACGTCGAGGCTACCCCTTGAGCTGCCAACGAAGCGGGAGAGAAGAACACACTACAGTAACACCGCGGCGAGGGAAAAGGACTGGTATTCCCACCGATACGTAGCCCCTGTTATCGAAGGATTTACTCGTCTCTCTCGTTCGAACTCGGTGCCTCTCCGTGAGAGATGTACGCCGTCAGGTCCGTCGTCGTGATGACACCGATGACGACGCCGTCGTCGATAACTGGAACGTGGTGGAAGCCGTGTTCGATCATCAGGTCCGCGACACTACGAATTGGTTCGTTCACGGTGGTCGTGATAACGTCTGCAGTCATCGATGCTCCGACGGTCGCGTTCGGATTCGGGTCTCCGTCCGCGATGACGCCGACGAAATCGGTTGCAGTGAGAATCCCTTCGAGTTGCTCATCGTCGCCGACGACGATGACCGAGCCGATAGCGTGTTCGAGCATCAGACGCCCGGCATCTCGAAGTGACGTATCGGTACTCACTGTGTGGACTGGCGAAGACATGAGACTCCCGGCGAAAACATCGTCCATCTAAATGTAGAGTGGATGGCAGGGGATAAGCGTTCGCACCGCGGGACGAATGATGGGTACTGAGCAGCACTGATCTACGCCGGTCACACACGCAATTCGAGCACGGAACGAACTATCTAGGGAGTTCGAACCCGAGTCTGAAACTGGTCGAGTTCGTTAGTCCGGTTGCAGTCGTGCGTTCTATCAGTCAGCGGTCCCTTGTCGGTTCAATTCTAATTCGGCAGGCGTCCCGTATCGGGTGGCACGTAGCCTGCGAATGCGTCCAGTGCAGGCGATTACAGCGTGGACCATGGGGCCGTTGGGTGACGACCACCGGTCGGCCGAGCGCGGTTCGCAGCGCCAGTCACTCATATCGAAGGGGCAAGTGTTGAGTGCCGTCCATCAGCCCGCAACCTGTCGATTGTTCACGAAAGGCGTAACCAATTAGGGAGACGACTGATACATCGTGCGCGTGAGATACTAGTTATCCATAGGATGCTCACGGATTTCTCTCTCGTCTATCTCACCGAGCGATGCGACGGTCTGACTGACGAGTCGGACGGCACGCCAGTCGAGACGGAACTCCGGGTTCCGAGCGTTCAAACCGTCTCTGATATCTCTACGTACGAACAAATCGTCGAATCGACCGACGTAGACGCGGTCGTCACCACAGTCGTCTACGACGAGATGGGCCAAAACGTCGTCGCCGCACTCCGAGACCGGACCCCAGACGTTCCCGTCATCGCCTACCTCGAATCGACCGACTCCGCCACCGTCGAGGCCGCACTCGAAGCCGGTGCTACCACGGTCGTCGACCGGAGCGGCGACCACGCCGAGACCCTCCTCCAGCACGCACTCGCTAGAGTGCAGGAAGAACAGACCGAAGACGGCGACGGCGAGTGGGACCCGACACACTTCACCGACGACGCGGCCAGTGGCGTGGGTCACGACGAGACCACGCTCGACCAGGACGCCCTCCAGACCGCACAGGTCGGCATCGCCGTGGTCGACGCGTCGGGTGAGCCGCTGTTCGCGAACGAGTTCCTCGAGACGCTCACCGGCGTCAGTCAGTCTGAACTCACACAGGACACGCTCCAGTTCGAACACGCCGAACCCGACAGCGAGGCCATCGCCGACGGCGGGGCACTCACTCACGAGAGCCTCCCGTTCGCTCGCATCTTCGAGACGGCCGAACCGGTTCACGGCGTCACGCTCGGAATGACTCGCCCCGACGGCGACCACCGCTGGCTCTCGGTGAGTGGCCGACTGCTCGCCGAGGAAGAAAGCGACCGCGCGGTGTTCACCTTCGAAGACATCACCGACAGAACCGAGCGAGCGCGGCGGCTCGAAGCACTCAACCGCCGGTCTCAAGAACTCTCGACCGCCAAGACCGCGGAAGACGTGGGAGAACTCGTCGTCGAGACCGTCGACGAACTCCTCGGCTTCTCCTCGGCCTACGTCGCGACCTACGACGCGGTCGACGGGTCGCTCGAACGACTCACCGGGACCGACCCGGAGACGCCACCGGGGGACAGTGTACTCCTGACTGCGGAGGTCGACAGCCCCGTGTGGGAAGCCTACGTCCAGGGCGAACCCACCATCGTGAGTGACCTGACGGCGGTCGACGAGGATGCCCCGGTCGCGAGCGTCTTCGTGGTCCCACTCGGGACGCACGGCGTCTTCGTCGCCGTCGAGGAGACCGTCGGCGTGTTCGACGACTGCGACTACACGCTCGTCGACATGCTGTGTGCCACGGCCACGGCGGCACTCGACCGGGTCGACCGCGAGAGTTCGCTCCGCGTCCAGCACGAACAGCTCGAAGCGAAAGAGCGCCAACTCGACCGCATCAATCGATTGAACCACGTCCTCCGTGGTGTCGTCCGGGCAGCACTGTACGAAAACTCGCGAGAAGACATCGAGGCTACCGTCTGTGAGACACTCGTCGACACTGGCTCGTTCGCGTTCGTGTGGGCTGGGCGGTGTGACGGAACGACCGGTGACCTCGTCCCAGCCGCGAGTGCCGGCGATGGACGCGGCTTACTCGACGTGATACGGGGAGACGACGGCGAGACCAACGACAGGGCCGCACTCGAAGCGAACGAGACGGGCGAGAGACAGGTGTACAACAGTCTGGTCGACAGCGACACGGACGGCCCGTGGCGACAGCAGTCGCTGCAACGCGGGTTCCGGTCGAGCGCGAGCGTTCCGCTCCATCATCAGGGCATCGACTACGGGACGCTGACGCTGTACGACGACACGCCGGACGTGTTCGACGACGTGACTGTCGCGGTCCTCGACGAGGTCGGGTCGCTCGTCGCGTTCGCCCTGAGTGCGCTCGAACGCAAAGAAGCGCTGGTGAGCGAACAGTCGGTCGCACTCGACTTCCGCATCAGCGACCTCGGCGAACCGCACGTCGGATTCATCCCGCCGGGGTATGGCCGCCTCGAACTACAGAACGTCGTCCAGCGACAGGATGGACGCTACCACGTCTTCCTGACCGTCAGCGCTGAGGACGACGACGACGCCCTCTGCACGTCGATTCGAGAGACCGACCCGGTCGACGAGGTCCACGTCGTCTCGGCTGACGACGAGACGACCCTGGTGGAGGTCACCCTGTCCGAAGCGACGGTCGTGACCACGCTGGTCGAACGGGGCGCACGCATCGAACACCTGGTTCTCACCGACGACGAGGCCACGCTCCGCCTCCGGATGGCACGCAACGCCGACCTCCGCGCGGTCAGTCGCCTCCTCGACGACGAGTTCGGGACCACCGAACTCCGCGGTCGTGAGGAACGCGACGAACCCGTCCTCACTCGCGAAACGTTCGAGAACGACATCCTCACCGAACTCACGCCCAGACAGGTGGAGGTCATCGAGACCGCGTACAACAGCGGCTTCTTCGAGTGGCCCCGCCAGAGTTCGGGTGAAGACGTCGCCGATATCCTCGACGTGAGCCAGCCGACGGTGACCCGTCACATTCGTGCTGGCGAGCGAACCGTTTTCGAGGCATTATTCGGCGGCGACGAGAACTGAGCGAGGCGATTTATACATATAGCCCCACCGGCGGGGGAAAATTAATTATCTTCGAGAAAGGGTCATACGGCAGGAAGCCAAATGACGAGACGGAGAATGGCACGAACCGTTCGGGCACCTACAGACGGCTACGACGATGGGCCGTCACTGGAGGTCGTCGTCGCCGAGACGATATCCGACGCGAAAGACGTGCCTCCAGATGCACTGGAGACACGGCTCGACGATGCCATCGACACCACAGCACTCACGCGACTGTTCGAGTCGCGGACCGGCGATGGAAGACGTGGAACGATATCGTTCCCGTTCGAGGACCGCCTCGTGACCATCGACGTCGCGGCTGACGACACTATCGAAGTGACCGTCGAGTCGTTCGAGGAGGCAACGCGAGGACGCGACCCGAGCCACCTAGACTGAGTCCGTGGTGACACGAGTGCAGTGCAGACGAGCACGAGACTGACGAGATATGGTTAACAGACCGACAGACACGTCCGCGTTCGACTCGAAACCAGACGACACCGCCCCCTGTTCGACCTGTGGGGCGGACGTGCCGCTCGACGAGTGGCATCCGACCGTCGCCATCCGTGAGGACGAGGGAGACGACTCGCTGACAATTCATCAGTTCTGTAGTGAGGAGTGCCGAGAAGCACTAATCGACGAATAATCGACGAAGAGTGATTGGGATGCCCATCTCTCTATCCTCCCCATAATTCCCGTAACTACCGTCTAGGTCGCCGATAATAAGGAACCCATAGCCTGTACTGCGCGTATGGACGTTCATCAGACCGGTACGAAGGCCGACGACATCCTGTCGGAGGTCGAACGAGCGGTCATCGCCGACCAGTCCGTCCTCGACACCATCTTCACGGCCATCCTCGCTCGCGGCCACGTCCTCCTCGAAGACGTCCCCGGCACCGGCAAGACGCTGACCGCACGGAGTTTCGCCGACGCCCTCGGCCTGTCCTTCTCGCGAGTTCAGTTCACACCGGACCTCTTGCCCGCCGACGTGACCGGGACCTACGTGTTCAACGAGCGAAGTGGCGAGTTCGAGTTCAACGAAGGGCCGCTGTTCGCGAACGTCGTCCTCGCCGACGAGATCAACCGTGCCTCGCCGAAGACCCAGTCCGCCCTGCTCGAAGCCATGGAGGAACAGCAGGTGACCGTCGACGGCGAGACGTGGGAACTGCCCGACCCGTTCTTCGTCCTCGCGACGCAGAACCCGGTCGAACAGGGCGAGGGGACGTTCCCCCTGCCCGAAGCACAGCAGGACCGTTTCCTCGTGAAGACGAGTCTCGGTTACCCCGACACCGACGGCGGCGTCGAGATGCTCATGCGCCGCGGCCAGCGCGACGAACAACAGCCGGAAGCGGGCCGGGCTATCGAACCTGGCGACCTGAAGGAGATGCAGACCGTCCCAGAGACGGTCGACGTGAGCGAAGACGTGTCTCGCTACATGGTCGACGTGGTCGAAGCGACCCGCGACGACCCCCGCGTCACGGTCGGTGTCTCTCCTCGTGGCTGCATCCGGCTGTACGAGATGTCTCGCGCGTGGGCCGCCCTCTCCGGTCGCTCGTACGTCACCCCCGACGACGTGAAGGCCGTGGCACATCCCGCCCTCGACCACCGCCTCGTGCTCACCCCCGACGCTCGCGTGAACGACGTGACGAAATCAGACGTACTCAACGACGTGCTGGACCAGACGCCGGTGCCGCGAGAGAACAGAGAGACGGAGTCGAACGGCGGAAGCCAGCGCGGAAGTCACAGCGACTGATTTCGACGACCCGAGACGACCGCGCCTATCCGAGAATCGACCGGATGTCCGGTACCGTGTCCTCGTGCGCGGCGTAGGCGTCGTCGGGCACCGAGTCGAACCACGAGAGCGTCAGTTCGCCCCACGGGTGGACTACTGGGTTGGCGGCGACCGGTTCGCCAGAGACCGGCGACGCGCGGAGGACCACGTCGTGGCCGATTACCTGTTTCTCGTCATTCCGTTTCTCGTCGTCGTGTTCGACTGCTGCTGTCGAGGCAGTCTCGCCGTCGAGCCGGTACGTAATCTCGCACACTCGTTCTGCGGCCGCGAAGTCGACCGCCTCGCCGGTCATCGCCGCGCCCGCCTCGCGGACGACCGCTAGCCAGTCCGCGTCGCGGCGAACGGGAACGTAGGGGAGTCGCCACCCGTGGGGGCTCCGCATGAGTAGGACCGAGCCAGTATCGCTCGGGACGCCGACGATGGCCATCCCGGCGTGGGCTTCGCGATAGGCGAACGCCTCGTCGTCGACGGTCGCGGCCTCTGTTCTCGTCGTGATGTCCGAGTGGTCGTGAAGTTCGGCGGGGTCGAGCGGAGACTGCATGTACTGGTCGAGTCACTGACGGATGGAGAAAGTGGCGGCTAGTGCGTTTACGCCGGGCGTGAACGCTCTGTGGCTGGTGGGAAACTTCTGTCGTCGGGGTTTGCGGTGTGGCGGAGCAGTTCACGAATCACGACTCTGCTGAGACGGTTCTTGGTTGGACGAAGCAGTTCACGAATCACGACGATAGATACCGCAGCCACAGCCTCCCCATCCGACTCGCCAGTCGTCATGATCCGAGAGACCAGCGGTCTCTCGTCATCACGAAAGACCGGAGGTCTTTCGAACGCCTACGTTCCGACTGACTCATCCCTCGCGCGGCTACATCTCGTGGTCCGCGCCGAGGCGCGGACACACTCGCCAGCGTGAGAGCAAGCTCCCACTGGCCATCAGAATCGCAGAGCGATTCTGAGACAGCGCACGCCAGAGAGTTCGTGAAGAAGCGGTCGACAGCCAGTTACTCGTGCAGCGCCGCGGTCAGCACGACGACGGCGACGAGCAGGAGTGCGAACTGGCCGAGTGGGAGCCCCGGCGTCCCGAGGCCCTTCGTCACCTGCCCGAGGCCGATGGTCACCGCGCCGACGATGGCGGTACCACAGAGGTGGGCGGCTTCGACGGGCCACGTCTTCGGTTCGCGTCCGAGTTGTTCGCCGACGTTCATCGCGTTCTCACCGGCGTCCCACGCGAAGACGAGGACGACGCCAGCGAGCAGGAGTTCGCCGAACGACACCTGTTTGGTGATGCCGGCGACGAGGATGCCGACCATGACGACGGCGGCACCGACTTTGAGCAGCAGGCGCGACCCGGTGCCGCTTCTGGGGATGACCGCGGCAGCGACGAGGAGGCCACCCAAAATCGTCGGGGCGAGCGCGAGCGTGACGGTCAGGCGACCGACCCCAGCCCACGCGAGGGCGACTCCGGCGAGGGCGACGGGGAGCCCGATGAGTCCGACCACGAGACCGATGGCGAACTCGTCGTGGCTGGCGATCCAGAGCGCGAGCGCGGTGATGACGACACCTACGCTGCCGACGATGACGGGGAACGTCGTGTCGGTCGCGGTCCCGAGCAGGAACGAGACGGTGACGACGGCCAGCACCGAAGCAGCCGTCGAGACGGCAGTCGGTCGGTGCGTGACCGTAATCGGCGTCGTTTCGGTGGCGTTACTCACGCCGGAACACCCCCTTTGCCGCCGCGCTGGTTGGCTTTCTGTTGCGTGGCCAGTGCGGTCGCCAGCGGTTCGTCGCTCTGCCACTCCAGCGTCGGGATGCCCGCACTCCGCAGTTTGCGGAGGCGATTGGTCCGACGAACCTTCGCGAGCTGGTTGCCGAGCGAATCACCACCGGTCACGTCGGGACTGACGATGGTGACACGGTGACCGTACTCGTCGAGGTGACGGGCGGCCTCGACGATGCCGTCGTCACACAGCGGCGAGAGCAACACGACCTGCGACTGCTTTTCCATGCGCATTCGGAGGTCTGCGAGCAGTTTGTCCATCGCCGGGTCCTCGTCCGAGTGGTGCGAGGAGAACGCCTCGTGGGTCGACAGCATCTGCTGGACGCTGGCGAAGTGGTCCGGGCCCATCCCGGGCGGGTGCCAGACCAGTTCGTCGGAGAACGCGGCGAGGCCGACCATGTTGCGGTCGCCGAGGAACGCCGTGATGAGCTGTTCGGCGGCGGAGGAACACAGCGCGACCGCGTGCGGTTCCGAGGGAAGCGCCCGGTAGGCCGCGGGGCGGGCGTCGACCAGACAGACGATGCTCGCGGCCTGGTCGGCGCGGAACTCCGTCGTCGTGAGTTCGCCCGTTCTGGCGTAGCGGTTCCAGTCGATGCGGTTCATCGGGTCGCCGCGCTGGTACTCGCGAGTGCGGTGGAACTCGATGCCTGCACCGCCTTCGTTCGCGGCGATCTGGCCACTACGCGAGAGCGTCTGCGACCGCGCGGTCACGGTGTCGACGCCACTGGTACAGTCGATTTCGGTCGAGGCGGCGATGGTCGTCTCCAGTTCGTGCGCCCCGCTCAGGTCGCGCGAGAGGACGGTCGCCGGGTCGAACGTGTGTTTGCCGCGCTTCGCTTCGACCGTGTACTCGAACGTGGCCGACGACCCGGGGCGGAGACTCGTCCCCCGCCGGGCCATCCCGTCGACCACGGTGAGCATCGGCGGGACGCCGTCGACGACGCGCACGTCGGGCAGGTACGACGACCCGGTGTTGGTGACCGTGACGGTCACGTCGACGAGGTCACCGTGTTCTGGGTCGTCGTCGCTGACGCGGCGGTCGATATCGAGCGTCGGCTCCGGGGCCGACGTGAGTCGCGGGTAGGTGGCGAAGACGACGCCGAGTACCGAGAGCAACAGCACGTCTGGCCGGTCCGCGACGACACCGACCGCACTCGCCACGAGCGAGATGGCGACGACGCCCCGCCAGCGACGGGTGGTTCTGGTTCGGCTCACGCGCCACCTCCGTTCGCCCGCTCGACGATAGCACGAGCAGTTCGGCGCGCTCGGTGCTGGAACAGGTTGTCACCGCGCGCGAGCGCGCTCGCGCGAGCTCCGAATTCGAATCCGCGCTTTCCGTCCGCGAGGAACGCCGCCGCGGCCGCGTCCTCGGTCCACTCACCCGACACGACCTGCGAAATCGCATCGCGTCGGCTGGACGCCGAGGTGCGCGCGAGCACGTCGATGGCCGCGTCGCGTAACTCACTGCGAACCTCGTCCTTCCGGTCGCTGTCGAGGTACGGAACGAACAGCACCGACGAGTCGAGCGCGTCGTCGAAGTCGTCGCCCGGGGCGGGCATCGCCAGTGAGACTTCGGGTGCGGGAAGACTCGCCTGGTCGAGCGTCCCCGACCGCGACGAAATGAGAATCGGGATGGCGACGAGGACGCCGAGGCTAGCGATGACGACCGCGGCGAGATAGTCGTTTCCGAGCGCCGCGACGAGCGCGTCGGTGGCGACACCACCGAGGGGCGTGCCGACCGCGGTGATGGCGGCGAGCCCGAGGAAGAGCCCGATCGCGCCGACCGCCATCCGAGCGCGTTTCATCGGCCACCTCCGTGCTGCGCGCGGAAGCGTTCGAGCCCGTTCTTCGCCCGGCGACAGCGTTCGTCGGTGACTGGACGCTGCCCGTACCGGACCTCTTCGAACGGTTCGGTCACGTCGGCGATGGTCTCCTCGTCGACACCTGCGTCGCGCGCCGCGGCGGCGCACTCTTGGGGTGCCCGCGAAATCTGGTCACCGAAGCCGAGCGCGTCGGCGAACTCGTACCAGGCTTCGGCGACCTCGTTCTGCGGGGCGGGATACGACGAAACAGTGGGAGATTCGACCGTTTCATCGGCGGGGTCCACGAGTCCCCAGCGTTCGAGATAGACCCGAATCGAGGCCCACAGCCGCTCTCGCTGGTGGACAGCCAGACCGAGGCAGAGCAGGCCGAAGAGGACCGGCGCGAGCGAGAGCAAGAGCGCGAGGAGTTCGCGCAGCAGTTGCATCAACAGTTCCAGCAGTGACGGTGGTCCGGCACTGCCACCACCCGATTCGGCCGCGCCGCTGCCTGCGGCTTGCTGCTCGGTCGGCGTGCCGTCGCCACCGGCTTGCTCTTCGTTCGGCGTGCCGCTGTCGGCCGGTTTCGACTCGCCGCCGTCGCTACCGGAGGGGTCACTCGTCTGCATCGACTCGTCGTCATCGCTACCGGAGGGGTCGCTCGTCTGCATCGACTCGTCGCCCTCGCCCGGTTTCGCGGTCGTTCGCTGTTCGTCACCGTCCTCGGAACTGCTCGAATTCGGTGTCCCGTCGGACTGTACTTGGTCTTTGAGGCTGCTGACACCGTCTTCCCCGAGCGGCGTCTTCTCCGAGTCGATGTCGATGACGTCGTCGGGGTCCGTCGAGATAGAGGACTCCAGTGTCGTTGCCGCTGTCGAGACGGCGAGGAGACAGCAGAGGGCGACGGCGACGGTCAGCAGAGGCTCCCAGTTCATGTCGCTCGCTCGGAGAGACGGCTGCAGCGACGTTTATTATGCGGGCTGTAAGCCCATCTACGAGGTAGATAACGAAAGCCCCGGACTACGTAGAACCGAGTGATGAATCACACGAACGGCCTGCTTCGGAGGCGATGTCGATGAGCATCGTCACCCTGAGCCTGGAGATCGAACTCGGCTGGGGCGTCCACGACATCGACGAGTACGAGCGCGTGAGCGACCGTCGAGAACAGGAGACGCGGTACCTCCAGCGACTCCTCCAGCACTGCGACGACGTCGACGTGCCGTTCAGCTTCGACGTGGTGGGCCACCTGTTCCACGCAGCGTGCAGTGGCGACCACTACAGTCCACACCGTGACGGCTGGTTCGACGAAGACCCCGGCACCGACTGGCAGACTGACCCGCTGTTCTACGCGCCAGACATCGTCTCCTCCATCAAGGAGACGGACGTGGACCACGAGATCTGCACCCACTCGTACTCGCACGTCTCGTGTGACGAGGCGAGCGACGAGGCCATCCACTGGGACCTAGAACGCGCGCAGACGGTCCACGAGCACGTCCTCGGTGAGCAGACCAAATCGTTCGTCCCGCCGAAGCACGAACAGCCGCCGAATCACGTCCTGCGCGACGCGGGCATCGAAATCATCCGGATGCACCGCGACGAGAAGCTCTCGCCGCCTCGGAAGTTCAAGCGCCTGATGTTCGGGCCGCACCCGACGTTCGAGCCAGCCATCGAGGTGAAAGACGACGTGGTGTACACCTATTGTACCGAGTACCCGTCGCTGACCTCGGCGCTGCTCCCGTCGGGTCGGCGCGAGACGCACCCGGCGTTCCGCTACCTCCCGCTCGACGAGGACAAGCGCAAGCAGTTGCACACCCGGTACCTGCGTCGTGCCGCCGAGTTGGCGGTCGAAGAGGACACGCCGGTCCACCTGTGGGCGCACCTGTACGACCTCTCGAACGAAGCCCAGTTCCAGGCGATTCGCGACTTCCTCACGGAACTGTCCACGCTCGAAAACCAGACCGACCTCGAAGTGCTGACGATGGCAGAGCTGAACGACCGCGTGCGGGCCGAACGCGAGGTGCAGTCGTATGTCTGAGGGGCCGACAGTCGGCGTGTTGCTCAACGGCGAGACGCTCCCGCGCTGGATGGCGCACGCCATTCAGAAGGTAGAATCGCGCACGGACGCGACCGTGACCCAACTCGTCATCGACGACAGCACCGCAGAGCGAAGTCCCGTCGACACGGTGAAGCGATTGAAGGAACTGCGCGAGTGGGCACCCTTCGCGGCGGCCATCTCGCTCAAGAACACGCCGGAGTACGCCCAGCAGGTGTCCATCGACGACGTGCCCGCGCTCGCGGACGCGGAACGACTCTACTGCGAACCGGTCGACACACCCGGCTTCGGGCAGGAACTCCCCGACGAGGGCGTCGAAGCACTCGAACCGACAGACGTGGCGGTCCGCTTCGGCTTCGGCATCCTCGTCGGCGACGCGCTGACCGCGCCGACCTACGGGGTCCTGAGCTACCACCACGGCAACCTCGAAGAGTACCGCGGCCAGCCCGCAGGGTTCTGGGAGTTCGTCCACGGCGAGGACACGGCCGGCATGACCGTCCAGCGCATCAGCGACGAACTCGACGCCGGAGAAATCTACGCCTACGACGAGGTTCGCATCGACGACGCGAAGACGTGGGGCGAAGTCCGGCGTCGACTGTACACCGAGTCCCAGCGACTGCTCCCCGAAGCCGTCGACTCCATAATCGGCGGCGAGGAGCCGCGTCGCCCCGACGAACTGGGTGACCTGTACACGCTGCCACAGGGGAAGCCCGTCGTTACCTACGCCACGAAGACCGCAAAAGGTCTGTTATAGTCACGGTTCGATCGCGTTTCGTCACGGCTCCCCTACGACCACCGGAGACCGACCGTTTCGTCCGGTTACCCACACTGTAAGCTATCCTAATGCGCCGGATAATAACGGCGTGATACGTCCAAGCACGAAACAGCAATGGTAGCGTACACTCCCGGTCGTGTCCCCGCGTCGACCGGCCGCTCGGCCGACCAGCACGCCGCGGCGGTGCGGTCCGCCTCGAACACCACGGGCGAGGCGAGTGCCCCGACGGCGCGAATCGCCACGGCGCAGGTGGCTCCTGCGGGAGGTGCGGACAGATGAGTCGCCGAGAGCCGAGTCGCCGAGAATCGCGGACTCACGTCAGGTCGACGTCCCCACGACTGCTCCTCGTCGGCGACGAGGGCCGACTCACGAGACCGGTCGAGACGCTCGATTCCGCGCTCTCTGACCCGACGGTCCTGACACACTCGGTCGTCGCCGACGCCGACTGGTCGTCGCTCCCGTTCGACGTCGACTGCGCTATCGTCGACGCCCACGCCGGGGGCGACCGCACCGCGATGGTCATCGAGAGCCTGCGCGGGGCACTGGGCGAGACGCCGTTGTTCGTCGTCGTGGACGACGCAGCCAGCCTCACGGTCGACGACGCGCTGGCTGCCGGCGCGACGGACGTGGTCTGGCACGGTGTGACCGGAAACGACGTGTTCGCCGGTCGAATCGAGCGAGCCATCGACGACGCACAGGCCAGCTTCGGCCCAGCGCGCGACGAGTCGCTCGGGGCGCTCGACCCGGACAGCGTCGCCGGGCGGGTACTCGCGGGCGAGACACCGGTCGACGTGAGCCGCCGACTGGTCGACGCCGGGCGTGACCTGTTCGACGACGCGACCGTCGACGTCTACCTCCACGACCCCGGCGTCGGCGCACTCCAGTTGACCGCGTACACGGGCGGCGAGCGCGACGACCCTGCACCCGCCTTCCCGCTCGACGGTGAATCGGACGCGGCCCGGGCGTTCACGACCGAGAAGACGCTCATCTGCGACCCGGACGAGACGGCCGACGAGCGGGCCGTCGTCGCACCCATCGAAGACTGCGGCGTCGTCGTGATTCGTGGGTCGTCCTCGACCCTCGACACCCGCGGCGTCGAGATGGCCAGACTGCTCGCGTCGGTCGGTGAACTCGCCCTGTTCGGCGAGGGTGACGCCACGTCGACGACGACGCAGCGACGGCGCGAAGGTCAGCGTCGCGAATTCCTGTTCGACCTCGCCGACCAGACGCGAGCCATCGAGGACGAACTCGTGCAAGCCGAGTCCGCGGAAGCCATCGAACAAGTCCTCTGTGAACGAATCGCGGGAGTCGACGGCGTCAACCTGGCGTGGATCGGCCGCGTCGACGCGGTCAACGACAGCGTGACCCCCCGGTCGTGGGCGGGCGACGGCGACTACCTCGCAGAGACGACGGTCGACATCGACGGTGACGAACCGACCGCTCGCGCCGCGAACCACGGCGAGGCAGTCGAAGTTTCGCACATCCCACCGGAGAAACACGGCGACGGCTGGCAGTCGGTCGCCGCCCGCTGTAACCACCAGAGCATCGTGAGCGTCCCGGTCGCCTTCGACGGCATGCAACACGGCGTCCTCTCGGTGTACGCCGACGAAATCGGCGCGTTCCAGGGCGCGGTCGGTACCGTCGTCCGGGAACTGGCGACCACGGCGGCGTACGCCATCGACGCGGCGAACGTCCGCAAAGAAGCGCTGACTGCGGCCAGACTGGAGTTCGACTGTCAGGTGACGACACCGCGGACGTTCCTGCCGACGCTGGCGCGCCGCCTCGATACGTCGGTCGTCGTCGAGGAGACACTCGACGGCGCGGCAGGCACGAGCGCGTTCGTCCGCGTCCCGATGGGCACCGTCGAGGTGGCCGAAGGGCTGGCACGTATCGACCCCGACGTGGCCGACTTCCACGTCGTCGACCGCGAGGCCGGGCGATTCCACGTCGTCACCGCCGACCCCATCTTACAGACGGTCACGAAGTTCGACGGGGAGGTCCTGTCGATTAGCCCGCGTGACGATGGCGTCCACCTCGCCGTGGACGTGCCCGTGCAGACGGACGGCGACGAGTTCGTCCGCGGCTGTTCGACCGGCAGTGACGGCGTCGAACTCGTCGCCCGTCGCCAGTCGACGCACCGACTCCGCACACAGGACGGCGTGCTGGCCGACCTCCGGCGCAAACTCACCGACCGAGAGTACGAACTGCTTCGAACCGCCTACGGCGCAGGATACTTCGACTGGCCGCGCAGATACAGTGCGAGTGAAGTCGCAGCCCTCGTCGACGCGGACGGCGTGAAGACGAACAAACTGCTTCGTTCGGCTGAACAGGCGCTGCTCGAAACCGTGTTCGACCGATGGCAATGAGTACGAACGACCCGAACGACGAGGAGAACGGCGACTGGGGCGATTCCGTCCTGATAGACATCTCCGAGGCGGACCGCGAAGAGATTCCGCGACTCGTCCAGGAAGAGGGCGCGCCGCTGGTCGCGGAGATACATCTGGTCCACCCCGACATGCTGTTGGCGCAGACGGTGGCGACCGTCCCCAACGTCACCATCCGGCCGGAGTACCAGACCGTGGTCGCCCCCGACTCACAGACGCTCTTTTTCACCGTCACCGGTGGGCCGATGGACGAGTTCGAACGCGCGCTCGTCGAGGACCACACCGTCGACGACCCGGCCCTCGTCGGTGACGAAGACGGCTACCGGGTGTACCGAGTGTCGGTCAAACCGGACACGGTGACCGTGACGCCGAAGACCGCCGAACTCGACATCCGGATGCTCGACACGCGCAGCAGCGACGGTGGCTGGATCGTCCGCCTACAGATTCCCTCGCGGGACTCGCTGATGGCGTTTCGTGACTTCTGTCGCGAGAGCGGCATCCGATTCCACATCCGACGGCTGTACACCAACGGCTCCGAGCAGGAAGCGTTCCTCGGCATGACCGAGACCCAACTCGCGACGCTTCGGACCGCGTTCGACGCGGGCTACTTCGACGTGCCGCGACGAATCTCGCAGAACGAACTCGCTGAAATGCTCGGTATCTCGACCTCTGGGCTGTCCCAGCGACTCCGAAACGCACTCAGTCAACTCATCGACCGAACCATCATCGATGGCGAGTGATGCGAGTCCTAAGCCCTCGTTTAGACCGTTCTAGGACCGTCCCATCGACCGATTTCTCCGTCCCACGCACTTAACTGACCGATAACGATAACCCCGGAAATCGAAGCGATAGCAAATGCCGAAAGTCAGCGTCGTCATCCCGACCTACAATCGCGCCGACTCGGTCACGAGAGCCATCGACAGTGTGCTCACACAGACCGTCGACGACGTCGAGTGCATCGTCGTCGACGACGCCTCGACCGACGACACGCAGGCCGTCCTCGAACAATACGAGGACGAGCAACGCGTCCGGACGCTTCTCCACGAAGTGAACCAGGGCGGAAACGCCGCCCGGAACACCGGACTGGACGCGGCCGAGGGGGAGTACGTCGCGCTCCTCGACTCCGACGACGAGTGGAAACCGCGAAAGCTAGAACGACAACTCGAACGACTAGAGAACGAAGACGAGGACTGGGTCGCCGCCTACTGCGACTGGGAGTACCAACTCGGCGACGCGAGCGGGAGCGTCAAGCGCCGCATCGCCGACCTACTCGCCACCCTCGACGACGGTGACTACCCGACCGAAGGCGGGAAAGAGGTGCTCGTAGAGGAGATTCTGGCCGACCGACTCCACACCGGGGCCGGGTCGACGCTCATCGTGAAGACGGACGTCGCCCGTGAGGTCGACGGCTTCGACGAGGAGCTCGACCGGTTCCAGGACACCGAGTTCGCACTGCGGGTCGTCATGGCTGGCAAGCTCGCACACGTCCGCGAGCCGCTGATGATTCGTCACGACACCGGCAGCCCCTCTGCAGACACGTACAAGGAAGCGAACGAACACCTGCTGTCGAAGTACGGCGAGACGGTCGAACGACTCGAAGCCGAGGGCGCAGACATCCGTGGCCAACGCCGGCTCTTCGTGACGAAGCACTACCTCTCGGAAGGACGGCCGGTACAGAGCCTGACCCATCTCGCGACGGCCACCTTCGGCCCGCGAGACTTCCCCGGCCTCCTCGCTGCGGCGGCACGCGGTGCCAGTCAGCGAAAGCGCGGGACGGCAGTCACGCTCGGTGCACTGGCACTCGGAACTGTCGTCCTCGCGTACACCGTGACCCGTGGGAGGGGGGAGAACCGTGCGTGACCCGCACGAGGGCGTGACGGCGATGAGTGAGCTAGCGACGCTGACGACACGAGACCGCTCCATGAACAAGGAACTGTTCGGTATCTACGGCGAGCGAGACGAGTTCGAAGCACAGACGACAGGGCGACGGTTCGACGCCGTCGTCGAAGGTGACGCCGTGACGGTCGGTATCCGCGACCCGGCGCTGGGCATGCCCAACCGGAGCGCGGTCGCCGACGACGACCGGGGCTGCTGTGTCATCTGGGGTGAAGTGTTCACCCCCGCAGAGCGTGGCACCGACGCCGCAAGTTGGCTACTCGACGCCTTCGGCGAACGTGGCACCGACGCACTGGCCGACCTGAACGGGTCGTTCCTCGCGATCGTCGAACGCGACGGCGCGGCCATCGTCGCCACCGACCCGATCCGGTCGTGGGAGTGTTACTACACCGACGACCCCGGCTACCGCGTGTTCGGGACCGACGCGGCGACCGTCTCTCGAACCGTCGCCAACCCGACCGTCGACGAGCAGGCGGTCCGGGAGTTCCTCCACCTCGGCGTCACGCTGGGTGAGAAAGCCGCGTTCGAACAGGTACATCGCGCACCCCTCGACAGCTACGTCACCCGAAACGACGTGGTGGAACTGCGCCGCTTCGTCCACGAGAAGAAGGAGTTCGACTACGTCCAAGAACTCGCGGACCGCCTCGAACGCGCGTTAGAGCGGCGGTCGCACTACCCCGGCCGCAAGGGTGTGTTACTCTCTGCCGGGTACGACTCCCGTGTGCTGCTCTCGGCTATCGACGACATCGAGGCCGCCTACACGGTCGGTCGGTCGACCGCACAGGAGACACAGGGTGCCGCCGACGTCGCCGAACAGTACGGGGCCGAACACGTCGTGTTCGAACCGTCCGAACGGTACCTCGCCGCGTACGAGAACAAGGTTCCGTACTCGCAGGGCATCAAGGAGTCGCTGCACATCCACCACGCCGGCTACGAAGACGGCATCGAGGTCGACACGATGTACCACGGGCTGCTGTGTGACACCTTCATCCGTGGCCACTTCCTCCAGCGAGACACTGTCGACGTGTTCGGAAAACCGTTCCCGCTCCCGCGACTCGAATCCGACCCGGACCCCGTCGAGAGCCTGCTCGGTAAGTTCGGCTACGACCGCGACGCGAGCACCGCGCTGGTCGAACAGACCGGCCTCTGGAGCGACGACCCACACGCGTTCGTCCAGGACGCCGTCGCCACCGAAGTCGAGAAGGCGAAATCACGCGCCGACGACATCCAGAACGTGATGGCCGTCGCCGGCATCAGCAACCAGCCGTCGATTCCCTTCCGGCGACACCTGTTCGACAACTACCTCGAATCGTTCTTCGTCGCGGACACCGAGCTCATCGACTGGCACCTCACCGCGCCGCCGAAGTACCGCAACACGCAGACGTTCCTCGACGCGCTCCGGCGCATCGACTCGAACATCCTCGACAACCGCCCGCCGGACCGGCCGACCGACTCGTTCATCCGGAACGAGATGGAGCGGTTCATCCGTCGCAAGACGCCGCTGCTCGAATCGTTCGAACCCGCGTGGCCCGACCGCCGGGAAATCTTCGAGCGCTACGACTTAGACCAGCAGCTGTTCCCCAACCACCGTCACCTGCACGACCTGCCGGTGCGACACAAACTGCGGATGAACGACTTCCGCCAGTGGACGGACCTGGCGATGGAAGACGCCGACGAGCAATCGCACACGTGGCTGCTCGACCCGCAGGCTGGGCGAGTATAGTCCTCTCCGAGTAATTCTGATTCTCTCGGTCGTACCGCCTCCCGACCGTGCTCTTTGTTCGTTCTCTGAGCGAACTGTTCTCGGCGGAGTCACCAGTCCGATTGCTCGAAAAAGTCGTCGTGTCGAGTGACTGCCGGCGAAGTGGGTTCGTTACCGCGCTTCGACGTCGACGGTCGTCCACTCCGTCTCGCTCGGAATCGAGCGGTCACCCTCGCGGAAGATTTCCAAGTCCACGTCTTTCGTCCCGGAAGAGCCGAACGTGACCGTGACTTCCTGCCCGGTGCGGTCGACCCCGTCACCACAGGCGAACCGCCACTCGAACGTCGTCCCGTCTTCGGGTTCGCCGGTCGCGTCGGCCACGAACGTTACCGGCTCGTCGGCCGTCGGGGTCTGTGGCTCGTACTCGATGCTGTAATTGGCACCGGGACCACAGGCCTCTCGCGTGTCGAGCGTCGTGACCGTCTCGGTCGTCTGGCCGTAGCGGTCCATGGCGACGACGCGAATCTCGTGTTCGCCTTCAGTGAGCGCGAGTGAGAGGTCGGTCGGTCGGGTGGCGGATGGGTAGGAGTAGTCGCCGGGGCGACCAACCCAACCCGCCGCGTCGATAGTTCCGTCGTCGCCCGCGTCGAGCAAGTAGAGGAACTGGTCTCGGTAGCCGTCGGGGTGGTCGCCGTCGAACGTCACCGTCACAGGCACGTCGATTGACCCTTCCCACGACGTACAGCCGACGTCGGGGGCGGGCACGAGTGACGGCTCTGCGGGTGGTTCGGCCGGTGATTCGTCGGTGGCCTCGACCGCGACGAGTGCGGGCGTTCCCTCGTCGTTGACGGGGTCCGAGGCGGCGTCGTAGGGGAAGATGGGGAGTTCACTGACGCTCTGGTACAGCACGCGCCCGTTGACCACGGTCGGTGCGCCACCGGAAGGGAGGTAGTCTTCGCTCCAGCTAGCGTGGACGACCTCGCCGGTCTCTGCGTCGAAGACGAGCACGCCGACTGTCGCCGCGAACACGCCCGTGACGTACACTTCGCCATCGACCACGGTCGGTGAGCCGGCGAGGTCACCGCCTCGGTTCGGTGCGAACTGGTCGTATCGCCACTGCTCCTCGCCGGTCTCCGCGTCGAGTGCGACGAGGACTGGCCGCTCGATGTCGGTCGCGAGTTCGTTGACCAGCACGTAGACGATGCCGTTCCAGACGGCTGGCGTGTAGTTCGGGATACTGAGGACGTCTGGTGGTTGCTGCTCGTTGCCCTTCTCTCCCCACAATTTCGTGCCGGTCCGGGCCTCGTAGGCGAAGGTTCCGAAGAAGCTGTGCGTGTACACGCGGCCGTCGACGGCGGTCGAGTCGCTGAACTGGCCAGCTTCGCCGGTCCAGAGCTTCGCCCCGGTCACGGCGTCCCGGGCGTCCTCGCTCACAACGACGACGCCGTCGGTGTAGGCGGGCACCGTGCGGAACTCGTACGTCTCCGCCGACCAGTGGGCCTCGCCTGTCACTGCGTCGAGCGCGAACGCCGCGAACACCCCGTCTTCGTCGAACGACCCGGGTTCTTTCATCGCGACGACGAACACGGTCGCGGTGTCGAGTGTCCGTCCGGTTTCGACGCCCTCAATGCCTGCGGGGACGACCGTCGGTGAGGCGACGCTCCCGTGGTCGAACTGCCACAGGGTCTCCTGCGTGTCGGTATCGATAGCCAGCACCCCGACCTTCGTCGTGACGAAGAGGACGCCGTCGTGGGCGGCGACCGTCCCCTTCGTCTCGCCGGGGAGTGACTTCGTCCACTGCGTCGTTCCGTCGTCGAAATCGAGCGCCAACAGCGTCCCGTCGTACGTGGTCACGTACACCGTGTCGTCGACGACGACCGGCTGCGCCTCCGAGGCCGAGATGGACGCGTCGTACTCGTACGCCCAGGCTTCCTGCTGGTATCGACCGTCGAAACCGTTCGTGTCGGCACCGAAACCGGTGTTTCCGTAATCGGCAGCGAACTGCGGCCAGCCCGCCCCGCTCGCAGCCGGTGCCGAACGCGAACCGGACCCGACGCTGGCGAATGCATCGGCCGTGAGGGCTGTGCCGCCGACGGCGGCGGTGGTCGTCAGGAATCGTCTCCGGGTCAGGCGAGGGGAATCGTCACCCATAGTAGTCACGTTCGAACCCCAACATATCACATATTATTGTGGTAAGCCAGACTATTTCGAGGCTAAGGCGCGTATCGACACGCAAAGGAATAACCCCTCCCCACTCATCCCACTGGCCGAGGTCACAGAGTCGGGCAGCGTCGCTGACTCACCCACACCATCGGGTGTCGATTCGGTGATAGAAAAATTGGGACAGGGTTCAGGACCGTCGACGACGCTTCGCGCGCCCACGCACGGTCACTACTCATTTGGCAGGACCAGACCCAGCAGGGCACGACGAGAGTCACCGGACCACTCACGGCTGATGACGAGCGATACCGAGAGAACCAGCGACCGCCCGCACCCGACTCACGCCACGACCGACTCGTACACCGAGACGAGTCGGTCGCCCATCTCGTCGTGGCTCACGAGTTCGTCCGAGTTGCGACCGTTCGACCGACGGTCTGAGTCGACGACCTGGTCGATGCCGGCCGCGAGTTCCGCGTCGGCGTCGGAGATGTAGCAGTTGTCCACATCGTCGAGAACCTGTGAGACGAAGCCCACGTCAGTGGAGACGACGGGGAGGTTGCAGGCGGCGGCCTCTTTCACGGTCATCGGGCCACTCTCGCGCTTCGACGTGAGCAACAGCAGGTCGCTCGCGTTCATGTAGTAGGGCATGTCGGCATAGTCGACCCCGTGGAGCGGTTTGAGCGTCAGGTCGGATTCGGCCTGCGCGACGAGGCGCTCCGCGCGGTCGAAGTCCTTCTCGGCGCGGTCCGTGTCGTAGGGGAACAGCGCGATTCGCTCGTCGGGGTCCCAGCCGATGTGCTCACGCGCCTCGGTGCGGTCGATGGGACGGAACATGTCCGTATCGACGCCGAAGGGGATGTGGGTGTAGTTCGTCGGGATGGCGTCGGCCATCGCGTGACTCGGGAGGACGACCTCGTCGGCCATGCGCGCGCTGAACTGACTGAGTTTGCGTAGCCAGGTCATCTCGCTCATCAGGTCGGTTCCCCAGAACGTGACGACGATGGGGCGGTGAGGTTGACAGACGGCGTACGGGCCGACGAGGCCGTAGTTCGCGTGAATCACGTCGTAGTCGTCGAGCGACGACTTCAGTACCCGGGGCGCGAACCGAAGGTAGTCTTCGACCGTCCGCGGGTCGTCCGCCGAGTAGCTCCCGGGGACCGCGATGGTCGTACACTCGATCCCGCGGTCTTCGAGCGTCTCGACTTGCGTCTCGAAGAACGTCCGAGTGGACGTGATGAGGTTGAGAACCTTCATGGGCGACCCCTCAGACGTGTGCGCCGACCGCCTTCTGGTCGGGTTTGTCCGTCTTCGACCAGCCGTCGACCACTTCGTCTAAGATGACGTTCGTCACGTCGACCTTCTCCGAGAGGAGGTGCTGGCGGCGGCGATTGTAGCGCGCTGGATCGTGATTCTCCAGCACGAACTCCGCCTTGCGAAGCGCCTCCTCGTGGCGGTTCGGCCCGTCGAAGTTGTACAGCAGCCCGTACTCGTCTTCGAGTTCGCGGGTGTAGCCCATCGTCAAGGTGTTCACGTACACTGCGGGCGTGCCCATGACGGCCGCCTCGACTGCACTCGTCGCCCCTTCGCCGACGAACATGTCGGCGTAGTAGAGCAGGTCGTGCATCTTGTCGGGGTCGACCGTCATCCGGTGTTCTTCGAGGTCGTCCGGGAGCGGCTTCTCGGAGGTGAACACCATCTCCGCGCCGGCGTCTTCGATGCGCTCAAACACCTCGCGCACGTCGCTGAAGCCACCCTCGCCGATGTCGTGGGAGGCGCCCCAGCCGTTGAATCGGCCGACGACGAACGTGTCGTCGGGGTCCAGTCCGGCCTCGTCGAGCACGGACGGGTCCGGCTCGAAGCGGTCCGGGTGCAGGTACGCGAGTTCGTGGTAGCCGGGGTAGGTGAACTGCTTGTCGCCGTGGCGACCGTCGTAACAGTCCGGCGTGACGATGCGGTCGGCGAAGGGGTACGCGAGCGACGTGATGAGCTTCGCGTGTTCCGTGTCGTAGAACACGATGCTCTCCGCGCCGACGAGCTTCGCGACGTGCGAGATAGCGACGCCGCCGATGGCCATCATCACGTCCGGCTTGATCTTGCGGGCGCGCTTGAGCAGTTTGCCCTCGTAGACGGCCTGGACGAACGCGAGCGAGGTGAGCGAGTCGGACTCACCGGCCAGCAACTCGTAGTCGATGTCGTACGCTTCGAGCAGTTCGACGTTGACGCCCATCTCGCGAGCGAAGACGTGGACCTCGTGGCCGCTCTCTTTCAGTTCCTCGATGGCGTGCTTGAAGAAGTGCACGTGACCCGGATGCTGAATCGTGACGACGACCTTCATCGGTCGTCACCTCCGTTGGTCGCGTTCTCGTAGTGGTCGAGCGCCATCCCCACGAGGACGAAGAAGACGCCCTGTAGCGCGACGAGCAGCGAGGTGTCGTCGTCGTCCGAGAGCAGTTTTCGGATGACACCAGCGACGATGGCCACCACGCCGATGCCGTAGAACAGCGACAGCGGGTGGAAGTTCCGGGCGACGTAGCGCTCGTACAGTCGGCGGAAGAACCCGCGGAGCAGCGTCATCGAGGTCATCGGGACGAAACCGGTGAGCGAGATAGTACTCTCCTCGTCGCCGTACTTCGCCTCCATGGGGACGTCGACGACGCGCATCTCCTCGACGTTCAGCTGGACGAGCATGTCGTTCGTGTACTCGTGGTCGTTGCCGACCGCGTCGAGGTCGATAGCTTCGAGCGCGTCCAGCGAGATGGCGGTGTAGCCGTTCTGTGGGTCCATCACGTGCCAGTAGCCGCTGGCGACCTTCGTGAGGACCGAGAGCATCCAGTTGCCGACGAGGCGGAACGTCGGCATCTTCGCACGGTGTTCCGCGCGTGCGAGTCGGTTGCCCTTCGTGTAGTCGGCCTCGCCCTCGGCGATGGGTTCGACGAAACCGTCCATCAGGCCGGGGTCCATCTGGCCGTCGGCGTCGAGCGTCACCGTCACGTCCATCTCGTCTTCCATCGCGCGCTCGAAGCCGGTCTTGAGCGCACCGCCCGCGCCGCGGTTCACTTCGTGCTTGATGGGGACGATTCGTCCATCGGTCGGTGTCTCCACCCCGTCCAGGTCCGGGGAGGGAATCGTCGGATGGTCGGTGTCGTCAGCGGTCGGGTAGCCTTCGGAGGCCGTCCCACCGTCGGTGACGGTCTGCTCGTCCGCCTCCTCGTCCGCGACACGGAGAATTTCGTCCCAGGTACCGTCGCTCGACTGGTCGTCGATGGCGTACACTCTGTCCACGAACGCCGGGATATCCTGTAGCACGTCGGCCACGTGATTCTCCTCGTTGTACGCCGGGACGACCACGGCGACCGAACTATCCCCGTACATCAGAGCCCTCCGTAGGTGACGCTGATGCCACCACGCTGTGCGACTGCCGCCGGCTCGACCGAGCCGACGACGTCGACGAGGAGCTGTCCCTCCGTTTCCGAGGAGAGCAGGTCGTCGAGTCCGACGCCCTCGATAGCGCTCAGCGGCGCGAAGAGGACGATAGCGTCGTAACAATCCGTCGGTGCGTCGTCACCCGGCGCGAGCGTCTGCGCGGCCTCGTCGGTCGAGTACGCGGTCGCGTCGATACTACGTGCCTGCAGGTCCATCACGACCTGCAAGACGAGTTCGGGGGTGTTCGAACCGAGACCCTGTTCCATGCCGAGGATCAGCACGCGTGCGTCCTCTCGACGGCCCTGGCGCTCGAGCCCATCCGTGAGTAGTGTCACGAGGTGTTCGCTCGCCGCTTCGTCGAGCCGGGTCGTGGCGTTCGGGACGACCGAGCTTTCGCCGTTTCGTGAACCTGGTATCATCGTTTGCGTGCCTCCGGGTGGGGAGACTGGCCCAACCCTGGTCTGGCTTCGTTTGAACACCGGCACCATAGGCCCATTATTATAGATTGGATAAGTGAAAGACCGATTGTTTCAGCCGTTCCGAACGCGGCGGGACGGTGAGAATCGGCGTTACAGAAGGTGTAAGCGAAGCTATGGCGACGTATAATGAAAGGGGTGGGAACCAGTGTATTTCGTACGGATGCAACCGACAGCACGCCACACCACCCCCGCTCCGCGGCGGGTCACGTCGACGGAAAGACAGTACGCGCACGCGGGTACGACCGAACGAGATACCGCCGGAGGTGCGACGCGATGAGTCACGCGACCAGCGCCACCGACACGGACCTCGCGACCGAGGGAACCATCTGCGTCGTCGGGCTCGGCTACGTCGGGCTGCCGCTCGCACTCGCGTTCGCCGAGGAAGGTCGCGACGTCATCGGCTTCGACGTCTCCGCGGAGAAAGTCGAGCAGTTCCAGAACGGCGAAGACCCGACCGGCGACTTCGGCGCGGACAAGATCGCCGCGACCGAGGCGACGTTCACCGTCGACCCGACGGCCATCGGCGAGGCCGACGTGGTCATCATCGCGGTTCCGACCCCCGTCGACGGCCACGGGACGCCGAACCTCGACTACATCACGGGCGCGGGCGAGACGGTCGGCGAACACATGAGCCCGCGAACGACGGTCGTCCTCGAATCGACCGTCTACCCCGGGGTCACGCGCGAAGAACTCGTCCCCGCCATCGAGAAGGCCTCCGGCTTCACGCTCGGCGAGGAATTCGAAGTCGGCTACTCGCCGGAGCGCGTCTCGCCCGGCGACGCCGGTCGCGGCCTGCGCGACGTCCAGAAGATCGTCAGCGGCAACACCACGGCCGCCCGCGAACAGATCGCCGGGCTGTACGAGACGGTCGTCGACGCGGGCGTCTACTGCGCACCCGACATCAAGACCGCAGAGGCTGCCAAGGCAATCGAGAACGTCCAGCGTGACATTAACATCGCACTGGTCAACGAACTCGCCATCGCCAGCGAACACATGGGACTCGACGCACGCGAGGTCCTCAAGGCGGCGGGCACGAAGTGGAACTTCCACGACGAGTATCGCCCCGGCCTCGTCGGTGGCCACTGTATCCCGGTCGACCCGCACCTGTTCGCCTACGGTTCCGAGCAGGCCGGCTTCGTCCCCGAACTCGTCGAGCAAGCGCGCGACATCAACGAGTACGTCCCCAGCCACGTCGCCGAACTCGTCCGCAAGGCGATGAACGACACCGGTAACGTCCCGAAGGACAGCCGTGTGTTGCTCCTCGGCGTCGCCTACAAGGGTAACGTCGGCGATATTCGGACCTCGAAGGTCGACAAGATCATCGAGGACCTGCAGGGGTACGGCGTCGAAATCGTCGCACACGACCCCCACGCCGACGACGACGCGGTCCGAACGAACTTCGGCGTCGAGGTCCAGGAAGACGTCTCCTTCGAGGGCTACGACGGCGTTATCGTCGGGACGGGCCACGACGCGTTCGACGACATCGACGTCGCCGATCTGGGTGGTCTCAACGGTGATGGTTTCGTCGTGGACGTACCCGGGGTCTTCGACCAAGACACGTTGGGAGCAGCCGGTATCGCCTACCGCCGACTATAATCCACCCCCCTCTAGATGCCAAACCGATTTGGGAAGAAAAATTTGCCGCGCGTAAAAAGAAATAAAATGGTGTCCTTAGGGGCTGAAAACAGCGATAACGTCGGAACAGTCTGGTTTAGGAACACGAACGCTGTCGAAATCCCAAACATCGTTTAGAGCGCCCAGCGAAGCAATTTTTAGACTATAACCAGTCAGTTCCGATTGTTTGCAACAGTCTGAAACAGACAACATATCGGTTGTTTGGTGGGATGGCTTACCGGGTTTATTATCGCTGTCTCAAATGTATCGGATGAACCAATGAGCGCCACAGTAGACGAGGGGGAACGAACCACCGAGGTCCCCGAAGAGCTTCTCTCTGACGACGCGGACGACTTTACGAAGGACGATATGTTCCATCTGCTCCAGAACCGCCGCCGCCGTGACGTCCTCCGCTACCTCCAGGGCGTCGACGACCCCGTACGCATGCGCGACATCGCAGAACAGGTCGCCGCGTGGGAACACGACACCACGGTCCAGCGACTCACCTCCAAAGAACGCCAGCGCGTGTACATCGCTCTCTATCAGTCTCACTTGCCTGCGCTGGACGAACAGGGCGTCATCGACTACAACCAGGACCGTGGCATCGTCGAGCGCTGTGAGCTCGCCGACGAACTCGACCCGTACCTCGGCACGCCGTCGACCGACGACGAACACGAGGAAGTCGAGCTCGCAGAGACCACCCAGAACTGGACGCGTTACAACCTCGCAGCGACCGGCTTCGGTGTCGCACTACTCGCGGGCACCGAGTTCGGCATCACCGGTCTCTCGAGCAGTGTCGCGGCGCTCAGCGTCGTCGCACTGTTCGCGCTCCTCACGGGCACGATGGTCCTCGCAGGCCGCGAGACGGCCAACTGAGTCGAGACCACGAGACGTGAGAGATGACATTAGACCACCGCGCGCGGTCGACACCCACGTAGGAGTATGAGTTCGTACACTACCATCGGTCGAATATTCGTCTGCCTGTTACTCGTCGTCGCTGGGGCAGCGGTTCCAGTTGGGGCCGAAACGGCAGCCAGTAGCACTGCCAGCGAGCGGACCCCTGCGTCGGTCTCCGTCGCAGATGCGTACTTCACTGGTGACGCCGTTGTCGACTACAACACGAGCGGCGACCGGACGTTCCTGTGGCAGTCCGCCAACCAGACGCTCAACGTTCGACTAGCTGCTAACGCGAGTGAGAACGCCTCGCAACCGGTCACGGTGTGCCTGCAACGACCGAGTGGCGACCCCGGCACTAGCTCCGACCGTGCGCCTTGTACGGAGGCGACGCTCGAAGGCAACGAGACTACGGTGGAACTCACCACTCAACAGTGGCCGTTCAACACTACTGGAGCGCAGAACGTTACGGTCGTCGCCAAGAACAACGGCACCGTGTTCGACTGGACGACGCTCGACGTGTACGTCATCTCGAAGGATGGCGACATCGAGCCGGATGGACTCACGAACGCGGAAGAGATCGAGGCCGGTACCAATCTGACCGTCTCCGATACCGACGAAGACACGCTGCCGGACGGTGAAGAGGTCAAGAACTACGGAAGTTCGCCGCTGTCGAAAGACACCGACGACGACGGCCTCAAAGACCCGCAGGAGGTGTCCGGCGACACGAACGTGAACAAGTCCGACACCGACGACGACGGCCTCAACGACAGCGTCGAACTCGAGATGGGCCTCAACGCGACCTCGCCCGACACCGACAACGACGGTATCACCGACGCCGACGAGGTGAACGAGGTCAGAACCGACCCCGCGAAAGCGGACACGGACGGCGACGGACTGGAAGACCTCGAAGAGCTGAAAGGCAAGACGAACGCGACGCTCGCGGACACCGACGGCGACGGCCTCAACGACAGCACCGAACTCGAGGAACTCGGGACGAGCCCGATCGAGAGCGACACGGATGGCGATTTGCTCTCTGACAAGTTAGAGTCAGATATCGGGACCAGCCCGACGAGTGCGCTCTCACCGTGGGGCTTCCTCCTGGTCGGCTTGCTCGTGCTGGCCGTCGCTGCGCTCTCGATGGGTGGTCGGTTCGAGACGTCTGGTCTCCAGTCGACCGTCGACCGGTTACTCGACCGGCGTCGCACCGACGACGGCGCGGTGACGGCGTCGGCAGACGTCGACGACTCCTCCTCGATGTCGGCGACGGACACGGAACCGGTTCCCGACCACGAACCAGAACCGGTCCCGCCGTCGGGCACCGACGACCCGATGGCGGTGATGACCGACGAAGGCCGCGTCAAGCAGATACTCCGCGATAACGGCGGTAGACTCCAGCAGAAGGAGATCATCGAGGAGACCGACTGGTCGAAGTCCAAGGTGAGCCGTCTGCTCTCGAAGATGGAGAAGGACGACCAGATCCGCAAGATCAGTGTCGGCCGCGAGAACCTCATCACGCTCCCCGAGGACGAACCCGAAGGCTCTCGTCCGTTCTTCTGACGACCGCGCGTACATCCCCTCGTCCGCGCGGTTGGCGCTCTTTTCTCGCTTTTCGAACCAGCGACCATCGATTCTGTTCTCACAGTAGCTCGACTGTCCGGACCGCTGCCCGTCGTCGTCGGTTTCGACGAGGGCAACGTCGGCGCCACGTATCGGGGTTGTCGAGCTTGGCAGCGACTCGCAGCCTCGTGACGGAGTACGTTGCCGACGAACCAGGACCAGAGAGGCCGGGCGACGGTGCTCAACGTCCAGTTCCGAAAGCGCAGCGCGCATGGCCACGAGTAGTTGGACCGCAGTAGCGAACAGGTGGCGTCCGAGTTTTCGTCGAAGCAGTGTCCATCCGTGAGAGGTTCCGTCAGCAAGGGTGAAGTCACACGGGTGGTGGCCGCACTCTCACGATTGCCCTGTCCACACGAGGAAACGCGTCGTATCGCGTGTGAGCAGGTCGAGGACGAACCGTCACAGCGAGTCGGGCAGTGGCGACTCGACGCAGAGTCCGCGATGTCGAAGACTGGCTCGCGTGACGACGACGATGCGTTCGGTCTGTGGTTCTCGGGCGTTTCAACCGGGTCAGACGCGTGTCAGACACGCTCCCACCGGCTGCAACGGTAGTCAACTTTCGCGCACACGCGAGACCTCCGAGCCAGTCGCACACCGTCGCGCGACACTGCGGCCGCTAACCGGTGGTTTCTGCCCCTTCAGCCGAACCAACCTACGTAGGGAGTTGGTGGCGCAGACATTCACGATTCCGTGAATGTTATCGGTAAATAAAGGGGTACCCTACCTGCAAAGGGAGTCGGATAAAGCCACGATATCACCACTTTTGGGGCCTGAGAAGCGCGTTTTGTGTTTAATCATAAGGGGAGAAATCGACAGTTCAGACCAGTTCAGCGCCGACCGAACGTTGCGGTGACCCTTACCGCCGCACTAACACAGCCTTACCCGCTGTATAGTAAACCCCCATGGAGTCCAAGCGTTGAGTAAGCCCCGCGAGGCCCATCGTGGCACTGGTGGGGACCCACACCCGCATACCATGACCGTCACAGAAGACACCACCAAGACGAGGACTCAGGAAGAGGGCGAGTCCGCCGAGGCGCTCTCCGAGCCGCTCTGGACGCGGCGCGTGTATCAGCCGAAACTCCGCGACGGCGACCACCACGGGGTGATCGTCTGATGTGCGGAATCATCGGTTGCGTCGGCGTCCGTGACTCGATGGGGCGACTCATCACCGGACTCGAGAACCTGGAGTACCGCGGCTACGACTCCGCCGGGGTCGCGATTCAGAACGGTAAGGGCGTCGAGGTGTACAAGCGCTCCGGCCGCGTCGACGAGCTCAAGAAGGCGACGCCGGACAAGCACGCCGAAATCGGTATCGGTCACACGCGCTGGAGTACCCACGGACCGCCGACCGACGACAACGCCCACCCGCACACGAGTACCAAGGAAGACGTCGCCGTCGTCCACAACGGCATCATCGAGAACTACAGTGACCTCCGCCACAAGCTCGAGGCGAAGGGCCACGAGTTCACGAGCGACACGGACACCGAGGTCATCCCGCACCTCGTTCAGGACTTCCTCGACGAGGGGAAGGACCCCGAAACGGCCTTCCGCGAGACGATCAAGATGCTGGAAGGCAGCTACGCCATCGGCTGCATCGTGGACAACCACGGTGCTGTGATGGCGACGCGACAGGGGTCCCCGCTGGTCCTCGGCGTCGACGACGACGCGTTCTACCTCGCGAGTGACGTGCCCGCGTTCCTGGACTACACGGACCGCGTCATGTACCTCGAAGACGGTGACGTCGCCATCATCCGCAAGGGCGACCTCCAGCTGTCGGACATCGAGGGCGTGACCGTCGACCGCGACGTGGAGACGGTCGACTGGGACCCCAGCGAGACCGGCAAGGGCTCGTACGACCACTACATGCTGAAGGAGATCAACACGCAGCCCACCGCGCTCTCGAACACCATTCAGGGCCGCGCTGACGTAGAGAACGGGCAGGTGAACCTCGAAGAGTTCCCGCCGGGGACGTTCGAGGACATCGACAGCATCCACCTCGTCGCCTGTGGTACCTCGTACCACGCCGCGATGTACGGTTCGAACATGCTGAGCGAGGGCGGCGTCGCGACGACGGCGTTCCGCGCCAGCGAGTACGAACTCCACACGAACACCATCGACGAGAACACGCTCGTCATCGCGGTCACCCAGAGTGGTGAGACCGCAGACACGCTCGGTGCGATGCGCACCGCGAAGGAGAAGGGTGCAGAGGTCGTCGCCGTGACGAACGTCGTCGGCTCGACCGCCGCCCGCGAGGCCGACCAGCCGCTGTACATCCGGGCCGGCCCGGAGATCGGCGTCGCCGCGACGAAGACGTTCTCGTCGCAGGTCGTCTCGCTCACGATGCTGAGCCAGCGCATCCTCGACGACCTCGAACGTGGCACCCCACGCGGTGACATGCCCGAGTTCCTCGAATCGCTGCAGCGTCTCCCCGACGACATCGAGCGCGTCCTGGAACACGACGACGCGAAGAACATCGCGCGTCGCTACAGCGACGCGAAGTCGTACTTCTTCATCGGCCGCGGGACGGCGAACGCCGTCGCGCTGGAGGGTGCGCTGAAGTTCAAGGAGATCACCTACGAACACGCCGAAGGGTTCGCTGCAGGTGAGCTGAAGCACGGTCCGCTCGCGCTCATCACGGACCGGACCCCGGTGTTCGCGGTGTTCACCGGCGACGAAGAGCAGGACAAGAAGACACTGACGAACGCGCAGGAAGCGCAGACGCGTGGCGCGCCGATAATCGCCATCGCGCCGAAGGACCACCCGTCGCTCGAGTTCGCAGACGAACACCTCGAAGTGCCGTCGACGAACTCGGCCTGGGCGGGCCTGCTGGCCAACGTCCAGCTTCAGCTGGTCTCCTACTACGCGGCAGACCAGCTCAGCCGCCCCATCGACAAGCCGCGTAACCTCGCGAAGAGCGTCACGGTAGAGTAGCGACGCGGCACGAGACTCACGACGGCGGTGTCACTCAGGTCATGGGAGTGTTTCGACAAATCACCGCCACCCCGGACGGTCCGCGGGTAGGGCGCAGTAACGCGCCAATCGGACCGTCCATCCCGCGAGTTTTCGACCATTCCCGAACTGTATGGGTATCCCAACTATCGGCTTATTCGTCCGATAATAAACTCACTGAGAAGCGTATGGACTCGTATGCGACCAAAACCGACCCACCAATACGGCACGTCAGAGGCACAGGCTGTGAGAACAACGGGAATGCGACAGCGGTGGTCATCCGATGAGTGACGACGACGACGGACTCGACGTCCTGCTCATCGGTATCGACGCGGGCTGTCTCTCGGTCTTCGACGAGCTCGAAGAACGAGACACCACACCGACGCTCAGTCGCATCCGCGAGGAGAGCGCGATGGGACCGCTGCGGTCTCAGATTCCGCCGTGGACGCCGAGCGCGTGGCCGTCGCTGTACACCGGCGTTAATCCGGGTAAGCACGGCGTGTTCGGCTTCGTCTCGTACGACGGCTACGACTGGCACGTCAGCCGCGCGGACCACATCGACGAACCGACGATGTGGGAGATGCTCGACCAGAACGACGTCTCCAGCGTCGTCGTCAACGCCCCGGTCACGCACCCGCCGCCGGCCATCGACGGGGCCGTCGTGCCGGGCTTCATCGGGCCGGAGAACCCGCGCTGTCACCCCGAGGGGACGCTCGACGAGATTCGCCGAGAGATCGGCGAGTACCGCGTCTACCCCGAATACTCGCGCGGTGACGAGAACTGGACTGACGAGGAGAAGATGGAGGAGTACACCTCGCTCGTCCGCATGCGCAGCGAAGCGTTCCAGTACCTCGTGGATAAGCACAAGCCGGACTTCGGCTTCGTGCAGTTCCAGAAGACGGACACCGTCTTCCACGAGTTCGAGGGCGACTGGGACAAAGTCCACCAGGTGTACGCGGAGGCCGACAAGCAGATAGAGCAGATACTGGAGGAGACGAACCCCGACACCGTCTTCATCGCCAGCGACCACGGCATGGGCGAGTACGACGCCTACGAGTTCCGTGTCAACGACTACCTGCACGACGAAGGCTTCGTCGAGGTCACCAACGGCGGCAAGGGCATGCCGTCGTGGAACCCCATCCGGAACGAACTCCGCGAGGGGAAAGACGTCGACTCGTGGGAGCCGGGCATGGCAGAGAAGCTGGCCTCGGCCGCCGCGAAGATGGGCCTCACCGCGACGCGCATCCGCAAAGGACTGGAGAAGGTCAAACTCGACCAGGTCGCCATGCGCTACGCGCCCGAGGACGTGGCCCGGACGGGGAACAAGCAGGTCAGTTTCCCCGACTCCATCGCGTACCTGCGCTCGCGCACCGAACTCGGCGTTCGACTGAACGTCGAGGGCCGCGACCCCGAGGGCGTCGTCGCGCAAGAAGACTACGACGACGTTCGCGCCGAAGTCATCGAGTCGCTACGAGGTGTGACCGACCCCGACGGAAATCCCGTCTTCGACGAGGTCGTCCCGCGCGAGCGCTACTTCGAGGGTGACCACGTCGACGAGGCCGTCGACATCGTCACCATCCCGCGGAACATGAACTACTTCCTCTCGGACCAGATCCGAGACGAGTACTTCGCGCCGCCGACAGAGCCGTACAACCACAAGTTAGACGGCGTCGTGGCGGCCTTCGGCGAAGGCGTCGACGAGACCGCTTCGATCGAGGGCGCACACCTGTTCGACGTCGCGCCGACCATCATGTCCGCACTCGGCGTCCCGTACAACGAGAAGACGGACGGGAAAACGCTCCCGGTCGTCGAGGACATCGGCGCACGAGCGTACCGCTCGAAGGGTATCGACGAGAAGACGCAGTCACCCGAGGAGGCGGTCGAATCTCGCCTCAGCGACCTCGGGTACCTCGAATAATCGGGTTTCGACTGCTGTCCTGTCACGAGTTCTCGGGCGGCCGCGGATTCTGTGAGACTATCGTCGGGTAGCGACGGTGCCAGCCAAGTCATGAACTCCCCTACGAATGACCAATGAAGTTATATTGTCTGAATTGAACATCCACCTAGATGTCAGAAACGACTCGATGGTGTCCCCCAACACTCGTCACATGGTCACCAGTGCTCCTAGGGGTCGTTTTTCTCGGTATTTCGGGAGTTCATTTACTCGCCTCTACCGGTGAATTTCTGGTTGATTCTCTCGAAATGCTATTTCCATTTACAATAGGTATCGGCCTCGTCGGCGGCGGAAGAGCGATTCAGCACCGGTGGAGCTTCGAATCCAGACGGATATTCGCGCGCTGGCTCGGCATCGGTGTCCTCTTCGGGCTGGCCATCAGCCAGTGGTTCTTCCTGATCGTCTCGTTGGACGGGACGCCGACCGGAGACCCGGTCGCGATGAACGCGAACAGCGTCGCCTCGGGCGTGATGTTCACCTCGATTGTCGGCTACTTCTGCGTCAAGACGAAACGGCGGGTTCGTGAGCTACAGCAGGCGAACGAACGGCTCGACGACTTCGCGAGCATCGTCTCACACGACCTTCGGAACCCGCTCAACGTCGTACAGGGCCACCTCCCACTCGCCCGTGAGACGGGCGATGCGTCACACTTCGACGCCATCGAGGAAGCGACCGACCGGATGGACCAGTTGGTCAACGAGGTGCTGACACTCGCGAGAACGTCGGAATCTCACCCGGCGAAACGCTCGACCGTCGACCTCAGCCTCGTCGCGACCCAGGCGGCATCGACCGTCGAGACCGGTGCTGTCGAGGTCGTCGTCGAGACGGACGCTCAGGTGGAGGCGAACCCCGAGCGTCTGCGGACCTTGTTCGAGAACCTGTTCCGAAACGCGGTCGTCCACGGGGCCCCAGAGATAACGACCATCCGCGTCAGCACCAGTGCAGTCGGGTTCGTCGTCGAGGACGATGGCGTGGGTGTGCCACTCGAAGAACGAGAACGCATCTTCGAGGGCGGCTTCTCCACCGAAGAACAGGGCACCGGATTCGGTCTGCCAATCGTCCGCCAAATCGCCGAGTCGCACGGGTGGACCATCTCGGTGCGGGAGAGCGAAACCGGGGGTGCTCGGTTCGAGTTCGCTGCGCCGGTGGCAGCGGCTCCAGCGGCGTGAAACCGGACCGAGGAGAAAAATCGCAGACGAGTCGGCGTCAGTGTAGCAGTTGGCGACCGGCGGCGATGCCCAGCAGGCCCACGAGCAACAGCTGACCGGGGGTAGAGCTGATGGCCGAGAAGCCGCTCAGTCCGGATCGTTCGAGGCGAGCCGCGGTCGTGGTCTGCGTCGATGTCGCGGTCGACGTAGCCGTCGCAGTTGATGTTGGCGTCGGCGTTGCGGTAGAAGTTGACGTTGGCGTCGCAGTGGCAGTTGACGTTGCCGTCGGCGTCGCGGTGGCGGTCGACGTTGCCGTCGATGTCGGCGTCTGTGTTGCCGTGGGAGTCGGTTCCTCGGTCGCAGTCGGGGTCGGATCGGGTTCCGGGTCCTCGCTCGTCGTCTCCGGCTCTTCAGTCGTCGTGTCTGGACCGTCGGTGGTCTGCGTCGTGGTCGTCGGCTGCTCCGTCGACGTCGTGCCGGGGTCGCCGGTAGTCTGCGTGGCAGTCGCAGTCGGCGCGTCGGTCGCCGTCGTCTCGTCACCACCGGTGTCTGTGGAGTCGCCGCCACCGGTCGTCGCGGTCTCCTGTGCGGTCGTCGCCGGCGTGTCCGTACCGGTCGGTGCCTCGGTGCCCGGGTCACCACCATCGTCGTCGCCGCCGAGGAGAGCCGTCCCGATGGGGGTCATCGAGACGACCAGGCCGACACAGAGGAACAGGATGCCCAGCAGGGCCAGTCCTTTCTGCGACGCGCTCATCCGACCGCCCCACAGGGGCCGCGTCGGTCACTGTGTCTGGGCAGTGTGCGCCCGTGGCGAGCGGACGGTGCCGGAGGTGTCACGCCAGTCATAGCTGTCTGTCTCGACCGTAGACGCTACAAGACGTTTGTTACCCGGGGGTTAAGCCGCGGAACAGTTGGTGAAGTGGCGGAACGGTCTACAGGCCTTTTCGCTTCTGGCGCGAATGTACCGTGCATGAGCAGACGTGACTGGCGTGGCGAGCAGGACGACCCGCTCGACCCCGGCGAGCAGGTCTCCCTCGCGCCGGGAGCGACCGACGACACCTGGACGCTCGTCGCCGCCGGCGATACGGCCTACCGGAACCGCGAGTCGGCAGACGACCCAATCGGACCGGCACTCACGAGTCGGTTCCAGCGCGCCGCCGTGACCGTAGCGAACCTCGAAGCCCCCGTCACGAGCGACGCCGACCCCATCACGAAGTCCGGGCCGTCACTCGATGCGGACACGGAACTCCCTACAGTCCTCGAATCTTCGGGGGTCGACGTGGCGACGCTGGCGAACAACCACCTGATGGACTACGGCGCGGACGGCCTCGACGCCACACTCGCCGCCTGCGACGATGTCGGCCTGCCCACCTGCGGCGCGGGCCAGAACGAAGACGAAGCGATGGCGCCCGCGCGCTTCGAGGTCGACGGGACCTCGGTCGCCGTCTTCAGCTTCTGCGAGAAAGAGTTCGGCATCGCCGAAGCGGACGAACCTGGCGTGGCGTGGGTCAGCGACCCCGGCGCGATTCGCCGCGTCGCCACCTGTGACGCCGACGTGGTCGTCGTCGCGGCCCACGGCGGCGTGGAGTACGCCCCGCTGTCGCCGCCGCACCGCCAGAAACTCTTCCGCGAGTTCGCCGAAGCCGGTGCCGACCTCGTCGTCGGCCACCACCCCCACGTCGCACAGGGCTGGGAACTGTACGACGACACGCCCATCTTCTACAGCCTCGGGAACTTCCTGTTCCCGCGCCAGAGTGGCCGCCCGAAGACCCAGTGGGCCTACGTCGTCGAACTCGAATTCGACGGCGCGACACCCGTCGGCTTCGAGGTGGTCCCGACCGAGGTGCAGGACGAAACCGTCGAGGAGATGGCCGAACTCGACGGCGCGCGAAACGACCCCAAAGACCGACTCGCGTATCTCCAGCGCCTTTCGGAGATTACGAGCGACACGGACCAGGTGCAGGCCCACTGGCAGGAAATCGCCGTCGCCGTGTTCCGCCAGCGCTACGCGACGTGGCTACGCCGGTCGCTCGCGGGCGACCTCGTCTCCCAGCTGAAGAACCCGAGTCAGCACTTCGAGGCCGACTACCTCTGGGACGCCGACGACCGCGAGTCACAGCGCCTCGCCCTGTTGAACCTCATCCGGAACGAGTCGCACAACGCGCTGATGCAGACCGCGCTCGAAGTCGAGACGGGCAAGCGCGACGACCTGCGGACGCCCCGGGTGAAACGCGAGACGAGACGGTTGCTGGAGGAGACCGAGGACCGCCCGCTGTACGACCGGCAGTCGCCGGTCGGTGAGGTGCTGTCGGCGCTCGGCGACAAGATGTCTAGTTGAGCGCGGCTCGGTTGATTCGACTGCTCCGGCTGAGACCGACTGCGGCCCTGTTCTATCTCCGAGAACCACGAATTCGTGAGTCACGAGTACTGGCGACGACGAGCAGCGTACTCGCGCTGACGGAAGATATCGCCACACCCTCCCCAACCGACTCGGCGCTCACCTTCGGTTCGCGCCTTCGTCCCTCGCGCGAAGCATGCCGACACGCCTCGCTCACGAGTCGCTTCGCTCTTCGTTCGCAATGAGGCGGTCGGCTGCGACGCGCGCCACAGGTCGTCGGCTGGCCGAGCGACGACCTCGGCTGTGCCGAATCGTATCTGGAAACGAAACCCCCGGGAGGGAGAGGCGTGGTCAGCTACCGTCGGCGCGAGTGAACTGCTCGGCAGAACAGATCCTCGTCACGAGAGTGAAGCGAAAATCCGCCACCGACGAACGACCGGAAAAGCGACTAGGCGCTGTCTTCGAACCGCCGACCGAGTTCGGTCGCCTTCTGGCCCACAGGGTCGGGCAGTGCCGACAGGAAGTCGACGACCTCGCTGGGGTCGACCGCGCGGGTCAGGACCGCCGCAGTGGCGTACACGATGAAGCCGACAGGCGGGACGACCGCGAGGGCGACCCACGGGTTCGTCAGGCTGGTCGACAGCAGATAGATGGGCACTGCGGCGACCAGCGTGGTGATGGCGACGCGCGTGAGGCGGATGTCCGCCAGCGGCTTGTAGCCGAGATCACGCGCCGCGACGAGGTTGAAGATGGGCAGCGAGCCGTAGCCGATGGTCGTCGCCACCGCCGCCCCGGTCATCCCGAACTCGGGGATGAGTATCAGGTTGAGCGAGAAGTTCAGACACGCCGAGGCCCAGGTGGCCGCGATGAGCGTCTTCACTTCACCCTTCGCGTGGCTGATGGCGAGCAGCGGGCGGGCGACCGCGAAGCCGACCGTCCCCGGGAGGAGGAGCAGTAGCGGCGTCACGGCCGGTGTCATGCCCTCACCGAGGTAGAGCGGGACGAACGTCTCCGCCAGTGCGGCCATCCCTAGCGCGAGCAGGATGGTGAGCAGGAGGACGTACCGGGTCGTCCGCGAGGCGAGGTCGGTGATGCGCTTCGTCTTGCCCTTCTCCCAGAGGTCGGAGGTCGACTGGATCATCACGCCCTGCACGGAGCGGGGCAGAATCCAGAGGAACTGGACCAGCACGAGCGAGGCCTTGTAGTAGCCGACGAGGTCCGAGTTGTTCGTGATGGAGCCGAGCATCAACACGTCGATGTGATACAGCGACGTGAGCAAGAACACGTACGCGACCGTGAGGTGGTTGAAGTTGAACAGGTCAGAGGAGGGGAAGTCGTCGGGTGTCCGCGTCACGATGGCATCGAGGGAGATGCGCTTTCGGATGTAGACGAGGCTGATGGCGACGGCGACGAGACTCGCGACGATCTGTGCCGCGATGAGTCCGGGGACGCCGAAGCCGACGGCCGCCAGTCCGATGCCGACGATGCCGAAGATGATCCGGTAGACGACGTTGACCGGTTCGGAGATGTGTTCGAGCTTGAGTCCCATCAGGGACCGACGGACGTACTCGCGGTACTGGACTGCGAGCGCCATCGCGCCGAGGAGGTAGAAGTACGGGAGGATCTCCTCGCTCAGCAGGATTGCGCCGATACCGGTGTATCCGGCGACGGCGAAGCCGATCGCTGCGATGAGCGCGAGGACGGTCGCGAGCCGGAAGTAGTAGCCGAAGACGTGGCCCTTCCAGCCCTCCATCTCGCGTTCTTCCGCGATGTACTTCTTGACACCACTGTTCGTCCCGGAACTCGTGAAGATGGTGAGCAGCGCGAAGACGGACATGATGGTGGCGTACTGCCCGTACGTCCCGACACCCAGGTAGTGGATGAGGAGGGGCGTGATGGCGGCAGTCACCAGTAGTCCGGCGAGCCTGCTCCCGACGGTCGAGATGAACGCAGTGACGATATTTCGGCTCATGTAGTGGATACTCCGGTGGGGGGGTCAGTCGGCCGTGTGGTTCGGGCGGCAGGTCGTCGCATCACTAGCGGTCGCGGGTTACCGACTCCCCCGGTTTAGTCATCGCGCCGGGCGTGAGCTTCAGGCCAGCGTTGAGGCTCGAATTGATGCCCGTCTTCACCCCGTCGCCACAGACGACGCCGAACTTTCGGCGGCCGGTCGAGACGCGCTCACCTTTGACGGTGAACTTGACCGCCTCGTCGTCGTGGCGGAGGTTCGCCACCTTCGTGCCCGCGCCGAAGTTCACGTCCTCGCCGAGGACACTGTCGCCGACGTACGAGAGGTGCGAGACGGACGAGTTCTTCCCGATGACGCTGTTCTTCACTTCGACGGCGTTGCCGACTTTCGCGCCTTCGTCTATGAGCGTCGTGCCGCGGACGTAGGCGTTGGGTCCGACGGTCGCGCCCGAGCGAACCAGCACCGGCCCTTCGATGAGCACGCCCGGCTTGATGGTCGCGCCTTCCTCGACGACGACCATCCCTTCGAGGTGAGCGTCCTCGCTCACGTCGCCCTCGATTCGTCGCTCCATCTCGGCGATGTACGTCTCGTTCGCCTCCAGCAGTTCCCACGGGCGACCGACATCGAGCCAGCGGTCGACCTCGACCGGCGTGACGCTGAACTCCTCGATGACGCGGTCGAGGACGTCCGTGATTTCGTGTTCCCCGCGTTCGCTCTCGGGGACCGAGAGCCAGTCGCGCGCTTCCTCGGGGAAGACGTACGCGCCAGCGTTGACGAGGTTGCCCGGCGGGTCGTCAGGTTTCTCGACGATGCCATCGACCGTGCCGTCGGTCGTCGACAGCACGCCGTAAGCCGACGGGTTGTCGGCGCGGTAGGCGAGAATACTAGGCGAGCGGTCGAACAGTTCGGTGATACTCTCCTCGTCGAAGCAGTTGTCACCGTTCAGGACCGCGAACGGGCCGTCGATATATTCTGCGGCCTGTTCGACGGCGTGTGCCGTCCCGAGCTGTTCTTCCTGCACGGCGTACTTGATGGGGGTTCCCTCGTAGTCGTCGCCGAAGTGGTCGCGGACGGCCTGTGCCTCGTAGCCGATGACCAGCAGAATTTCGTCTGCGCCAGCCGCGATGGCCGTCTTCACCGTCCGCTCGACGAGCGGTCCGTCGGCGGTCGGCAGCATCGGCTTCGGCACTGTGCGCGACAGCGGCCGTATCCGCGTCCCTTCTCCGGCAGCGAGTATCACAGCTTGCATCGTTCGTTCACTAGCGAATTCACCACAGAGACCTTTTGTTATCGGCGAGTTAAGCACTGAAGCGGTCGTGAAACCGACGAAAAGATTGGGGTGGTAGACGCGGGATGTGTTTCTGTGTCTGTTTAAACCGTCCAGCCGCTCTCCGAATCACAGGTTGGAAACAGTGGTGGCTGCCTGGTGGGGAGGCAGCCACCTGGGCGTGGATGGCAACGTCGGTGCGGTGGGGACGCACCTACACCAGTGGGCTGACACTGGCATCTGAAGGTTTGCGACTAGAGGACCATTGCTATGCACGCCGTAACGGACGATACCAATCATTCCGTCTCGCTTACCAGCAAACTAACGATACACTGAACCGGCGAAGTCCTGCACATGCGACACGCTACCACCCATAGTCGCACGCGCAGTAACTCACCAGCAGTCACGGAGGGCCGCTGACCATGGCTATCATCGAGCTGGTCGTGTTGTTCGGCGTCCTCGCCATCGTCGCCGCAGTCGCCGGCTTCCGCGGTATCGCTGGGCTGTCGATGAGCATCGCGAAACTGCTCGTGGTGGTGTTCCTGGTCCTCGTCATCGTCTCGTTCGTACTGTAGACCGGGCTGGACCGCACGCGGCGGTCCAGCTCTCGGCCGACCGAGCCACCGGTCGGCCCACCCGGTGAACGGCGCGGACGAATCACTGCCCCACACACGATTTTTCGACGAACGTGTCCAGCCGAGCGAGCAGGTCGTCGGCGTGGTCGCTGTCGAACAGTCGCTGGCCGTGCGCGCTCCCGTCGTAGAGTTGCAGTTCCTTCGGCTCGCCCGCGCGTGCGCGAACGTCCTTTGTGGTCTGGACGAATCGGTCGGCGTCGCCCTCGCTGACCGCGAGGAACACGCGCATATCGAGTTGGTCGGCGACGTCGGCCCCGCCCGACGCGGAGAGGCCGGCCACCCCGCTGACGGCCGATTCGGCCGCTGCGGCCTCGATGGCCGCCTTCCCACCCGCGCTGGCCCCGACGAGGACCACGGTCGAGACGCCCTGTTCGGTCGTGAGATACTGGACGGCCGCACGAACTCCAGCCGTCTTCTGTTCCCCTTCGTCGATGGCGGCGACGAGGTGACCCTGCTCGGCCCAGCGGCGCGCCTGCGGCTCCCAGCTCTCCCTGTCCAAGTTTATCTGCGGGACGAGAATCAAGCCACACGAACCCTGTCCGTACAGTGTTGCCTCGATGGTCTCGCCGGCAGACGACTGAAAGGACACGTCGCGGGGGGCGGACTGAGTCGTCGTCGGCTCGGTGGTCGGCTGGTCGGTGGTCTCCGGCGTCCCCTCACTGGTCGTCGCGTCTGACTCGGTCGGTTCCGGCGTGTTCGTGGTCGGGTCTGCGGTCGACGAATCGGTCGCACCGTCGTCGGACCCGCCGAGACAGCCAGCCAAAGCGAGCGGCAGAGACCCGGTAACTGCCGCGAGAAATCGGCGTCTGTGCGTGCGGGGGGAGGCGTCGTCGGGCATCAGGCCAGTAGACGGGTTCTACCGTGTTTACTAGCACTAACCTAGCGGTAACTGCGACGGGTGAGAAAACGCGAATCGCGAGCAGAACGTCGTCGTCAGTTCAGTCGTCGGCGACCGCGTGGCCAGCCTGCGCCTCGACGAGTGCTTTCGCGTCCGAGAACAGTTCGTCGGCGCGCTCGTCGCTTCTGGCCTCGGCCGTGATGCGCACGAGCGGCTGGGTTCCGCTCGGGCGGACGAGGAACCAGCCGTCGCCGGTGTCGACGCGCACGCCGTCTAAGTCGTCGACCTCGTCGTAGCGCTCGCGCAGGGCGTCTTCGACCTGCGCCATCACGCCCGCCTTGTCGTCGGTTTCGACGCTGTCGCGGCGAATCGGGTACGTCTCGATTTCGGCGACGAGGTCCGACAGCGACCCGCGCCGAGAGACGAGTTCGACCAGCGTGACCGCGGCCATCGGGCCGTCCGGACAGAGCGTCTGGTCGGACCAGATCCACGCCCCGCTCGGCTCGCCACCGAAGGGCACGTCGTCCGCGGTCGCGGCTTCGGCGACGTACACGTCACCGACCGGCGTGTGCGTGACGGTCGCGCCGACCTCGGCCAGCGCGTCGTCGACGGCCAGACTCGTGTTGAGCGGCGCGGCGACGCGCTCGCCCTCGCCCGCGGCGTCGCGCGCGAACAGTGCGAGTAGCACGTCACCGGCGACGAACTCGCCGTCGCCCGTGACCGCCATCATGCGGTCTGCGTCGCCGTCGTGGGCGATACCGAGGTCTGCGTCCGAGGCGGCGACCAGCTGTGTGAGCGCCTCGCAGTTCTCGGCAGTCGGCTCGCTCGGTCGCCCGGGGAAGCGGCCGTCTGGCTGGCCGTTCAGTGTCTCCACGTCGCAGCCGAGGTCGTGCAGGACGTCCGCCGTCACCGCGCCGGCTCCGTTACCAACGTCGACGACGACCGAGAGGTCCGAGACCACGTCGGCGACGCCGCGGAGCGTCTCCGCGTGTGCCCCGGTCGCGCCCGCGGCTTCCTCGTACGAGCCGATGCCCTCCCAGTCGACGAGTTCCACGTCGTCTTCCTCGACGCGGCGGGTAATCTCCTCGCGCTGGGCGGTATCGAACGCCTGCCCCGAGGGATTCCACAGTTTGATACCGTTGTCTGGCGCGGGGTTGTGCGACGCCGTGATGACGACGCCCGCGTCCGCGTCGTGCGTCTCGATGGCGCGCGCGACCGTCGGCGTCGCCGCGACACCGACCCAGACGACGTCGGTTCCGCACTCGCGCAGGCCCGCGACGATCGCATCTCTGAGGATGGTTCCCGTTTCTCGCGTGTCTCGACCCACGACGACCCGGTCGTAGCCGGCCGACGCGACCGCACGACCGACAGACAGCGCCAGGTCGCTGGTCACGTCGCTGCCGAACTGCCCGCGGATTCCGCTGGTTCCGAACATTGTTCTCGATATCACTAGAGATACGCCTAACTATGGGTAGAGTAACCCCCGAATCCCATCCGTTTCCGGACTAAGCCGGGCTTAGTTCACCCCGTTACCCTCTGATTACACGCGGCCAAAGCCCGAAGTTGCGACCGTTGCACGGCATTATCATTGGTGTAGGTTCGGCAACGACTGTACGGGTATTTGGTCTATCCCCGGCAAGAATGGAGTAGAGATGAGGACCGACCTGACCGGATTCCAGTACAACATGCTCGTCGTCCTGACGAACATGGAAGAGCCCAGTGGCCGAGAACTGAAGCAGAAGCTCGAAGAGTCGCTCGATTGCTCGCTGCCCCACGGTCGCCTGTACCGTAACCTCGACACGCTCGTCGACAAAGAGCTCGTCAAGAAGGGCTGTATCGACGGACGCACCAACTACTACGAGATATCCGCGAGCGGTGAAGAAGCGATCCACGAACGCTTCAAGTGGGAGCAAGAACACATCGAATCGTCCGAGCTCACCTCGTAACCCACCAGTTACTGCACCGCCACACCCGGTCGCAGCCACCAAGCAGCTAACTGTTACGCCTGAGAGGCGAGGACGGTCACTTCGACCATCAAATCAGGCGCATCGCTGTCGAGGTCTCGAAACGTCCAGGAGCGGTCGAACTGTACACCGTTGCCGTGTGCTTCGCGGAGGAGCCGCTGCATCGCCACCTCGAACTCGATATCCCCACGCCGCACCCGCGACGAACAGCTTTCGTCATCCATACTGGTCATCGAATCGCCAGCTCCCTAAGCCTACGTTCGTCGATGTTCACTTTTTATATGTGCGACTTCGAGACGAATCGATTCTGCGCCGGGGTCGAGTCGTCGTCGACGGTCAGTGTTCGAGAGACGAGGTCTCTCGTCACGGTCCGGAGCTGCTGTGAGATGGCCGAACGCGAGACGTCGAACGTCTCGGCGAGTTCGTCCTGTGACGCCTTCCGCGGCACGTCGAAGTAGCCCTCGGAGAACGCGGTTCGGAGGAGTTCTTTCCGGCACTCCTCCATGCCGAGCGCGCCATCCAGTTCGCGCTCGTCGCCGGTCGACACCTTTCTGACCTGCAGTCTGACGCCGTTCGCCGAGCAGAAGTCCGAAAGTGCAGAGAGTGCGTCCCGGTTAGGCGCGTCGAACTCGATACGCCAGCCCGAACTGGTGACTTCGGTCGCCGTGATTCGCGCGTCCGATTCGACGAGACGCGGCTGCACACGGAGACAGTCACCGAACTCGACGCGGTAGTCGCGTGACCCGTCGTGTTCCGCCTCCACCCGAGGCGATTCGACGGTCGGGTCGCGCTGGAGCGCCGACTCGAACTCGTCGAGGTCCTCTCCCGCTGCCGAGAAAAAGAGGACTGTCGTTCCGTTGTCTGTCGTTTGATACCCAAGATCGATCGAGACCGACGGCACCGCTGCGGTCGTCGGTCGAAGGGGGAGGTCCGGATGGACCACACGCACCACCGTCGTGAGGTCGTAGACCTCGCGTGTAATACCCGTCTCACCCGCGGATACCAGCGCAGCACCGGTCCCCGCCGGCGCCACCTCGGTATCCATTACGCTTTTTACTTCACCATCATCCGCCATTGGCAACTACACAAATCCGACGATATAAAAAAGCAGTGGCCGAAGTTACACTTCTAACCACCCATTACTTAAAAAGATGGGCCCAAAGTGAATTGGATAGCGATTCAACACTTAAAGGAACGGCCTATACAGGTTTGGCTCTCGCCGAACGGGGCAGAATATATCGGTCGATGGCTCGCGCGCGGTCTAGTCAGTCAGGGGGCCCGACGCCTCAGTCGTCCTGTTCTGTGGCCCCACCGAACAGTGAGAACGAGAACGCGAACTCGGACTCGAGGGCGCGGCGGTCGTGTTCGGTGAGCGTACTGTCGAGGTCGACGCCGTTCTCGTCGGCTGTAGCCAATATCGTGGCCAACGCCGCAGTCAAGTCGTCTCTCGTGGTGGTCTCAGAGAGCGCCGCAGAGACGACGTCGTGGTGGACCATACCCACACCTTTCGCGGCCATGGACGTAAACGGGGTTGCTCGTCCCAACAGTTGCCACCGAACTCGCGGTTTACGACGGCCGTAACGTGTCTCTCTGCGGGGCGATGCAACCATCGCACACCGTGGTTCTCGACTGATGCACGCTTTACCCTCCCGGTAGTAATCCTGCTGGAAGCAGTACAGAGGACCAATGAGTCGTACGAAGCTGTGGTTTCTGGATGCGCTCGTCGTCCTCGCCCTCACCGCGGTCAGTGGGGCAGCCATCTGGATGGAGATACCGGGGGTACGAATCGCGGGGACAGCACTGCTCGTCCTCCTGCTACCGGGGTACGCCGCGACGACCATCGTCTTCCCCCGTCGACGGACGGCCGGGTCGACCAGTGCGAGCCGGACTGCTGGCGAGCGCTTCGGTGTCTCGGTCGCACTGAGTCTCGCCCTGGTCTCGTTGGTCACGCTGGTGGCGAACTTCACCCCGTGGGGAATCACGGTCCTACCCATCGTCGTCGGTACCTGTGCGCTGACCGGTGTGCTGGCCGTCCTCGGCCTGCTCGTCCGCTGGCGCGTCACTGCCGAAGACCGCTACGCGTTCGTCGTCCCGCTCGGCGCGCTCGCCATCGGAAGCGACCGTGACGAGATGCGCGGCGACAGCACCGCGATTTACAACATCGTCCTCGCGGTGAGCGTCCTCTTCGCCATCGCCAGCGTCGGCTTCGCCGCAGCCTACACCCCCTCTGGAACGGGCTTCACCGACCTCGCAGTCGACAGCGAAGGACAGACTGCCCAGCAGACGGCCGTCCTCGAAGGTGGCGAGAGCCCCACCATGGTCGTCGAGAACCACGAGGGGAGCGACCAGCAGTACACCATGGTCGTCCTCTCCCAGCAGGTCCAAGAAGGTGAAAACGGAGAAGCCGTGGTCCAGAGCGAACAGGAACTGACCCGAAACAGCATGAGCGTCGGCGCTGGCGAGCGCGCGACGACCACGCTCGACGTGAACCCCGGCGGCAACCGCGTCGTCGTCCTCCTGTACCAGGGTGACGCACCGTCTGACCCCTCGCGCGAGTCCGCCTATCGCGTCGTCACCCTGCGGGTCGCGTAGAATGCTGGCAACGAAACACACAACCGTGGGACACCAATAGGTCCGAACGAATGTGGCCGTGGGAACACCTCGCGTTCGGCTACGTGCTCTATTCTCTGGTCGCTCGTGTGGTGAACGGTGACTCCCCTCGTGGCGACGCCGTCGTCGTCGTCGCGCTGGCGACCCAGCTCCCGGACCTCGTCGACAAACCCCTCGCGTGGTCGTTCGATATCACGGCGACCGGCTACTCCATCGGCCACTCGATGTTCGTCGCCCCGTTCGTCGTCTTCGCCGTCTCGCTGTTGGCGATCCGCGTCGACCGCCCACACCTCTCACTCGCGTTCGCCGTCGGCTACGGCTCACACCTCGTGGGCGACATCGTCTACCCCATCGTCCGCGGACAGGGACCCGCCATCCACGCCGTCCTCTGGCCCCTCATCGAGTTAGAGGGGACGAACGACCCGGGTCTCGTCGCACAGTTCTCGCGATACTTCGACCGCTTCCTCCGGGAGGTTACGGCGGCCGACCCCTCGCCCGTCCTCACGTTCAACCTGGCCCTCGCCGTCTTCGTCGGTCTCTTGTGGGCGGTCGACGGCTTCCCCGTCGTCAGTGACCTCTATCGGGCGGCGGTCGGACGCCAGCGAAAGTGATAGAGGAGGCATGATTTCGCGACTATAGAGAGTCGTGCATTACCAGGTAAAGCTGCAACAGTGACAAGTGCTCGGTGCGAATGCAGACAGCTATGGACCTCGTAGAACTCCCCGCTGAACCGGCTGCCGTCCGTCGTTTCGTGGAGGAGCTTTGGCTGCCGTACAACCGCGAACTCGAAGCGACCGTCGAACAGTTCGCGCTCGCCGACGACGTCGACCTCGTCACGGCGGAACTCCCCTTCCGACTCGACCGCGTCGACACGGATGGCTACCGGTTGTGGATCGCCGTCGACGATGCCACTGAGGCGACCACTCTCGCCGAGAGCGATGGTGAATTCGCCGGGTTTGTCGCGGCAGAAATCGACGACGCGCCGAGCGTCTTCGACCGCTCCGACCGACTGTTCGTCTGTGACATCTACGTTCGCGAGTCGTATCGCGGAACGGGACTGGCCGAAGACCTGTTCGACCGTCTCAGAACGTGGGGTCGCGAAACCGGGTGTACGGAGTGCAGCCTCGACCCACACGTGGACAACGAGCGAGCCATCGCGTTCTACGAAAAACTCGGGTTCGAGACGACGCAGTATCACATGGTGGCCAGCATCACGGACTGACGCCGGACGACGGCCCCACAGTAGTGCGACTGCGACGACGAGAACCGTATTTCACCCGTTCAAAGAACGAGGATAGCACTCGCTCGCTGTCGTGAGTTCCCGTAGAATGCTTCACTATGAGCCGTTATCACCAGAACTACTTAAAGGACGGCGGGGAGCGTCGGGCTCGGTGGAACCAGCCGGTTGGCCCCGCCCGAACTCCTAGTGAACATCGCGAGGATGGCCTCGACGGGCGACTCGTCGCGAGCAGGGTGGTGACTCGTCGACGGGAGTACAGGCGGTGCAGTTGCTCAGGGATGTGAGCGTCAGGAGAATGCTTCACTATGAGCCGTTATCACCAGAAGCACTTAAAGGGTTCACGGTGGGTGCAGTCGAGAACGAGTGACAGTTCGTCCAGTGCTGTCCGAGCAGTCGAGACGTGAGCAACGAATCGAGTCATGCCTCGAAGTCATCGACGTGGCACAGCAGTGAGCGACGAAACAGCCGTCGCTCGGTGTCGTAGGGTCCGGTAGAATGCTTCACTATGAGCCGTTATCACCAGAAGCACTTAAACGACCGACGGGCGAGTGTCGTCACTGTCGACCCGGTGAGACCGCAGAAAAGGAGACGAATCGTCGAAATCCGAACTTACCAGCCGCCTTTCGGCTGTGCCACATCCGCGACCTGCGAGAGCGTGATCGTCTCGACCTTGCTGTCCGCGAGGTACTTCGCGAAGTCGTTGAACTGCTGCGACGACACGTCGAGTTCACCGCCGCGGTCGATGCCGTGGAAGGTGAGGACTGCGACCTCGTTGTAGAGGTGTGCGAGGTCGACCATCGACTTCGCACGTGGGTTGTTCGTCGCGTCACCGCGCGAGATGGTCATCGGGTCAGTGATGTACCCGCTCGTCGCGTTCCGGGCGCTGAAGTACCCGTACGCCATGTCGTGGTGCTTGTTCACGAAGGCGTTCACCTGCTCGTTGTACAGGCCGTACGGGTAGGTGAAGCTCTTGGCTCCCTGCTTGAAGCCGTGGTCGACGAGCCACTCCTTCGCGCCGACGATTTCGCGCTCGGCTTCGAGGCGGCCCGCTTCCAGCAGGTTCGCGTGGTTGGCGGTCTGAGAGGTCATCTCCCAGCCAGCGGACTTCATCTCGTCGATCTGCTTCATCGAGAGGAAGCCGTCGCCGTCGACGTGGTTGGTGACGAGCGCAGAGGTCGCAGGGATGTCGTACTGCTTGAGCGTCTGGAACGCTTTCGTGTAGTCAGAATCCTGCGCGTCGTCGAAGACGAGAGCGACGTAGCCCTTGTCCGGCGACGGGACCTTCCGCAGGTCGTCGAGCATGAGCTTGCCACCGCTGCCACCACCCTTCATGGTGATGCGTATGTGCGTCACCTTGGACAGGTCCGGCAGGCCGCTGACGTTCGACGCGCCGAGGTCGAGGCGGTGCCAGTAGCCACTCGCGGACGAGCGGATGGACTCGGCGAACGTCACCGAGTTGCCGTCGTCGTCGTTGAACAGGGTGACGTCACAGACGGCGTGGCTGTCTGCTTCGAGCTTGATCGCGATGGACATGTTCGACTTGGCGAGGTCGACTTCGAGCTCTCGCTCGATGACGGGTTCGCCACTCGTGCGGACCATCACCGCGGACTGGCTGCCCATGTAGGCGTCTTCGCCAGTCACCTTGCCGAATTTCCCGGACTTGTTCTTCCACGCGCCCAGGTTTTCGAAGTCGTCCATGACGTCGCCGTCTTTCTGCTGGGCGTCGTCCTTGGTGGTCGTCTCGCTTCCTTTCTGCGCGGTGGTTCCGGTCGTGCTCGTAGCCGTCTGAGTGCCCGTTGCACTGGTCGGGTTGGAGGTACCCGGGTCGCTGCCGCCCATACATCCGGCCAGCCCAGTCAGGGTGCCGAGTCCGATAGCTTTGAGGGCACGGCGTCTGGTGCTGTGGTCTACCATCAACTACTCCTTGGCTGCATACGGCTAATATTATAAGCCAAATAAGCGACGAGACCCGCCGAAACGGTCGTAAAAAACAGTGAACTCGGCGGGTCGAAAGTGGGGGGATGCGGGTGTAGCAGCGACTGAACACCAGCCAGCGGGGGATTGGGGGATGGATGATGGGGAACTGCGACGTTCGCTGGCAGTCGTGATAGTCGCCAAATCGGTCGATTCTGGCGGTTAAACGGACGTTATCGGAAGCGTAAATCTTCGGGACAGTGGGAATTTAGAGCCGGTTACCGATCCAGGTGAGGAGGTGACCGGTGTCCCAGTTCGCGCCAGCGAGGTCGCCGTCGAGTTCGACCTGCGGCACGTACGAGAGCCCTGCGTCGGCCGCAGCACGTCGGGAGTCGACGACTTCGTCCGACCACTCGTCGTCGCCGGCGAGTGCCGGAATCCAGCCGTACGTGCGCACGTCGTTCTGGTTTAGCAGCGAGCGTGCCTCGGAGTAGCTGCCCCACTCGAAGTCGCCCTGGTTCTCGAACAGATACTCGAACAGGCCCCAGTACGAGGACCAGTCCTTGTCCCAGGTGCCGAGCGCGAGCTGTGCGAGGCGCTCTTCACCCTCGGTCGTGTTGAGGTAGTGCCCGTCGGGGTACGCGATGGAGCGGAACTCTACGTTCAGGTCGCCCGAGAGGACGTACTCCTCCATGATTTCGGGGAGGTTGTTCATCGCGAATTTGCGCGTGTTGGGGTAGACGAAGTTCCCATACACGGTGAGCGTCGGGTTGTCCGAGTCGGTCCCCATCACGGGGTAGTCGAGATAGTCCGCGTTGCCCGGGACCGGCGCGTCGGCGAGGGAGGCGCTGCCACCGTCGCCGTCACCGCCATCGTCACCGCCGTCACCGCCGCCAGAGCCGTCACCGAAGTCCGGTGCGGGACAGCTGCCGGAGGTCGAGATACCGGCGACGTCCGCGTCGCCGCCGAACACGTCGCCGGGGACGTCGACGGTGCTGTCGTACAGCGTGTTGCCGTCGGACTGGAACCAGACACCGTCGGAGCCGTCCCAGTCGACACAGATACGGTCGATGTCGGTGGCGTCACGACGGGAGAGCACTGCGGGGTAGTGGTCGCCACCGCCACCGCCGACCATCGACGTGTCCTGTATGCGCGCCTGCACGTAGTCCGCGTTCGGCGGGTAGTCGATGTAGATAGCCGGTGCGTTACGCGACCCACCGGACTTGTTCGCGTGGTACTCGTCGCCGATCTCGATGCGGCAGTTGTCGACTCGAATCGCACCACCGTTCTCGGCGACGACGATACCCCCGCTACCGCGTCCGTTCTGCATCAGGATGTCACAGTCGCGTACCTCGACGGGACCGAGTCCGTTCGAGACGCGGACACCGAGTTGCGGGTGAACGTCGATTGGGTCGTCGACCACGATTTCGACGCCCTCGGCGTAGCTGTCTTCGCCGCCGAGGCGGACCTGCGTCCGGTCGTTGTTCTTGTACGTCCCGCCTTCGACCTGCACGGCACCGTCCGCCCAGGACGCGTACAGACCGTTGTCGCCGAACCGGTGGACGTGGCAGTCACGGAACGTGATAGTACCGTTGCCGTCGACCCAGAAACCGTGCCCGTCGCCGCCGTCGGTCATACTCACGTTCTCGACGAGTGCCTCGCTGCCGGAGTTGTAGGTGCGGAAGCCGAACGGGACACCCGCCCCGTCCTGTGCGCCCACCTTGTCGATATCGCGGACGACGAGTCCGCCGTACGTCCCGAACTGAATGGAGGGGTCCGTACCGTCCGCAGTAGTGTCGATAGTGAAGTTCTCGAAGACGATGTCGCTGGTGCTCGCGCCCGCAATCCAGAAGTCGTCGCCGTGACTCTCTTCGGCGACGAGGGTAACATCGTCACCGACTCCACGCATACCGAAGTTTTCGCGACCGTAGAGGTTGATTTGGTCGAGCTTGTACTCCCCGTTCGGGAATTCGACGAGCGTGTCGTCAGCTTCGAGAGCGCCGAGGACGTCGTCTATTGGCTCTTCACCTGTGGGATCTGCACCTGCATCGACGATATTTACGACTCTATCGTAGTTGCTCGCGGATGCGAGTGTTGTGCCGGAGAGAACAGCTGCCCCAGCAAGCCCACCCGCAGAGCGAAGAAGCTGCCGTCGACCGAGACCCATATCGTCCGTCATCCTATTAGACATCATCCCAAGTCACATCGGGTATTCCACTTGAATCTGCGAGTTCGTTTCCGACGGTTGTGGATTTAGAACCATTTTAGGCACGTTCCCAAACTGTTCACGATAGAATCACGGCCTAAAACCGGCCCATCGTAGCTTATTCGACCGATAACAATGGCCCCCCGAATCCATCCTCAGTCCAATGAGCACAGGGAATCGTGTTGCAGACTGGATACACCGCCGGCCGTTCGACAGGGACGTCGCCATCATCGGCCTGGTGATCGCGGTACTCATGCTACCGCTCCGGTTCGTCCTGAGTCACTTGTTCGCGAAGACCATGCCACTGGTCCTCGCCACGGCGTGTGTCCTCTACCTCCTTGCGTGGAAGGCCTCGACTCGCACTCGGTCTAACGTGTCCCACGAGCTACCGACGTTACCAGCCCCAGTGACGCGGTTCGCGCCGTCGTTCACGTTCTTCGCCATCGGTGCGATGGTCCTCGTCGCCACCGTCTCGAACGCCCGCACGCCGCTGTTCCACTTCATCGCGGCGATGGCGTCGAGTTCGATACTCTTCCAAGTCCTGTTCGGACACGACGACGACCTCGTCCCGGGACTCGTGATGGTCCAGCTCGTCGTACTCTCCGGCGTCATCCGGCTCATGGCGCTCCAGACGACCGCCGGCTTCGTCGGTATCGACGTCTGGACGCACATCACGAACCTCGCCGTCGACGTGCAGGACGCTGGGAGCCTCTCGGTGATGCGCGAGAACGCCTCGCGCGGCGCGAAATACTTCGCCTCACCGTTGTACCACCTGCTCGTCGTTGCAACAGCGTTAATGGCGGGTACAGCGCTCGAAACGGCGCTCTACCTCTCACTCGCCGCCGGAATGGTTTTGACCATCCCTCTCGTGTACGCGGCGGGCAAGCTCTTCGCTCCCGCGCGCTGGGCACTGGCGGCGACCGCGCTGTACGTCTTCAGCGACCACGCCATCAAGTGGGGGTTCAACCTCATCCCGACCAGCCTCGGCGTCCTGTTCTACATCGCCGGGTTCTACTACTTCGTCAGGGTGTTGCAAGACCGCGACGCGCGCGACATCGCCATGCTCGTGTTCTTCATGGTCGCGGTCACCCTCTCACACCAGGTGTCGGCGTTCATCATGCTGGTGACCATCGGGACGGCCGCGGTCGTCCAGTACGTCGTCACGAGTGACTGGCTCTACCCCGAGGTGAACGCCCGCGACCTCTCCGGGTTGTTCGTCTTCCAGGCCGGCCTGCTCTCGCTGGTGTGGAGTATCACGCCGTACCGTGGTGAGACGTTCACCGAAGTGATGCTGAACAAGCTGCGCGAGACCCTGACCGAGTCCGTCGGTCTCGGTGTCGACACGAGCGGAGCGTCGGGCGGGAACATGGCCGTTCGGGAACCGACGCTACTCGACATCGTCATCCCGTACCTGAACGTCGCGGGCTTCCTGCTCATCCTCGGCGTCGCCGTCCTCGGGTGTCTGTACGCCCTCAAGAGCGACGACACCTCGCTGGAGCGCCTGCTGCTCGTGTTCGTCATCACCGCGATGATTCTGTTCGCGCTGTTCCTGCCCATCCTGGGCATCGGGCTGTTCCTGCCCGGCCGCTGGTACGCGTTCATGTACCTCCCGATGGCGATGCTCGGCGCGCTCGGCCTCGCCTACCTCGGGTCGAACCTGAACCCGTCACTCACGGTGGCGGTGTTCTTGCTCATCGCGCTGGCCTACCCGGCCGCGATGTTCGTCTCGACGGACGCGACCATCGACTCGCCCGTGTTCGACCACGACCAGCCCCGGTTCAGCTACACCGAGGCCGAACTCGAAGGGATGCGCGACACGGCCGCATACGTCCCAGACGAGGAGCCACTCTACACCGACTCGCCGTACACGGAGGTGTTCAGACGGACCGGAACACAACCACAGGCGACGATGGCGGCGGTGAATCCGAACACGAGTCGGACTGTCGACGACATCATCGTGTACCGGAACTACCACACCTCCGGTGCGCCCATCTGGGACATCGGCTCGACGTCGGGTATCGTCCCGGTCCAGAAATCCGACATCTGTGGTCCGGACAAGAGTAAAATCTACGCGAACGGTGACGTGACGCTGTGTGTCGGGAACGACGACGACGCCCAGATGAACGACCCGCAAAACCCGAACGAGGACGAAGACGGGCAACAGAACACCGACGACGGCGGGAACGACCAGCCACAGACGACTACCCAACCCGACGACGGACAGGACGATACCACCACGGAGACGCCGACCACGACGGCTACCGAACCGGGCACCACGACCACGTCCGGCCCAGGCACCACGACGACCACGACTGGGCCGGGGACGACCACCACCAGTGGACCGGGCACCACGACCACGACTGGTCCCGGAACCACGACCACATCTGGCCCCGGGACCACGACCACGTCCGGCCCAGGCACGACGACCACCACGTCTGGCCCGGGAACGGCGACGTCCAGTCCGGGCACCACGACGACGGACGATGGCCTGTTCGACGTCGAAAACAGCAGTCGCAGTGACAGTCGACAGCTCGACCAGGCTGGCGTCGGTGGCCTGTTTGGGTCGACGAACGGCGGCCTCCTGCTGGGTGGCCTGTTCGCCGTCGCAGCCGCGAGGCGCGTCGCTAGCTGAGGCTGGTAGTCGGGAAATTTTCGGCAGAAAACGGGTGACGGAGAGCAAGCGGTGGAGACGGATCTCGAACGTCGAGATGCGTCGAAGTGTGAGACGGAAAAACTCTGACTGGGAGACTTAGAGTCGCCGGTCGATCCAGCTATCCAGGATGTCCCAGCGCCAGTTCGCACCGGCGAGGTCGCCGTCGAGTTCGACCTGCGTGATGTACGAGAGGCCAGCGTCGGCCGCGGCGCGGCGCGACGCGTACACGTCGTCTTCCCACTCGTCGTTCTCGACCAGTCCAGTGACCCAGCCGTACGTGCGCACGTCGTTTCGCTTCAGCAGGTCGCGCGCCTCGTTGTAGCTGTTCCACTCGATGCTGTCCTCGTTCGCACAGATGTACTCGAAGAGGCCCCAGTAGTCGTCCCAGCAGTTCTTCCGCCAGGTACCGAGCGCCAGCTGTGCGATTCGGACTTCGCCTTTCACCGAATTGAGATAGTGGTCGTCGGGGTAGGCGACGGAGCGGAACTCCACGTTCATCTCACCGGAGACGACGTACTCGCTCAGAATCTTCGGGAGGTTCTCCGCTGCGAACCGCTGCGTAGTGTCGTAGACGAAGTTCCCGTAGACGGTGAGCGTCGGGTTGTCCGAGTCGGTCCCCATCACGGGGTAGTCGAGTTTGCTAGCGTTGCCCGGAAGCGGTGCTTCGGAGAGCGGTACATTTGCGACCGGCTCGTCGAACGTCTCATCCTGGTCCGGCATCGGGTCGACACCAGACGGCACCGGACAGGTGTCGCTCTCGACGATGTTCACCTCTTCGACGTTACCGGTCGCGACTTGCCCGGGGACGTTCACGGTCGAGTCCTCGACGACGGTGTCGCCCGCGTCGCTCCACGTTTCGAGCCCGTTTCGGTCGTTGCCCGTCTGCTGGATACAGCAGTTCCGGAACGTGTTGTTCGAGCGTCGCGTGGCGAAGACGGGGTATTCGTCGTGGCCACCACCGGTGATGGAGACGTTCTCGAACGTCCGCTCGCCGATACCGTCCGACTGCGCGCGGTCGGTCGCCTCGTCGACGTAGATGGCCGGTGCAGTGTGGTCGCTCCAGTAGCTGTAGTACTCTTCTTCGACGTGGATGCGCGTGTCCTTCACGTGCATCGTGCCGCCGTCGAAGGCACAGACGATGGCTCCGAAGCCACGACCTGCGAGCATCTTGATGTCGCAGTTCTCGATGGTGATCGGGCCGGAGTTGTCCGAGAGCCGAATCCCGCGCTGGTTCTGTCCACCGCGCTCGGGGTCGTCGACGATGATCTCTGCGTCCTTGACGTAGCTGCCAGGGGCACCGAGGCGGACCTGCGTCCGGTCGTTGTTCTTGAACACGCCGCCTTCGACTTTGACCGCACCCTCGCCCGTCGAGGCGTAGAGCCCGTTGTTGCCGAAGCCCTCGATGTGGCAGTCACGGTACGTGAGTTCGCCGTCAGACCCGGTGTACACACCGACCGGATTGACCGGAATGCTGCCGTCGCGCATCTCGAGGTTCTCGACGAGGCCGGTCCCGGCCGAATCGAGCACCCAGAAGCCAAAGGCCGTGTTGTTGCCGTCGTGGTAGCCGACCTTCTCGACGTCGCGCACGAGCAGGCCGTCGTGACAGCCGAACGTGACGGTCGGCGCGACACCTTTCTCCGAGTTGTCGAGGGTGACGTTCTCGAAGGTGAAGTTGTTCATGCTCCAGCCGGCGATCCAGTACTGCTCGTTCCAGTTCGGGCCGGGGACGAACGTCACGTCGTCGCCGATGCCACGGACAGTGAAGTTTTCTCGGCCGTAGAAGTTCAGCGAATTTACCAAATACGTCCCGTTCGGGAACTCTAACGTGACGTTATCGCGTTCGAGGTCGTCGATGACGGGGTCGATCGGCTCGTTACCATGCGGGTCTGCACCCTCTTCGACTACGTTGTACACGTCGACGTCGGCCACGGCGCGGTCACCAGCCGCTGCCGTACCGGTCAGCCCTGCGGCGGCGATGCCCGCTGCACCCGCGAGTTGCAGGCAGTGCCGTCGACTATAATTCTCTGTCCGCTCGTCAGTCGAGTCTTCGGTCGTGCCGCCCACCACGGCGGTCCGCTCGTCCGAAGCCCCGTTCGAAAGTTCGTTACTCATCCACCTAACAATTCCCACGAACAGGACCGACAAGCAACCCGCCCTTCAACTATCCAGTATTTATTAACCCCCCGTTAATCGAGTCAGTAAAACGACGAGAGACTGTTTCACTCCGTTGCACCCCGGTGAAACAGTAGGCGTTCTAAAATGTAGCCGTCGATCAGCGGAAAAAGACGTGTGTTCCGGTCACCCCTGTGAACCGGCTCACGCTGCCCGCTTGTCCACCGCGCCGTCCGCCTCGACTGCAGGTTCCGACTGCTGGATAGTGTTGGTCGCCTCGAACTCCTGGTCGGGGAGGGCGACGATCTTCTCGCGACCGACGGTGACGCGCTGAATCTCGTCGTCACCTTCGAGGGAAGTCAGGTGTCGGCTGACCGTGGAGGAGGACGCGTCGACCTCGTCGACGATGTCGGACTGCCACATGCGGCCGCCACTCAGCTCGACGACGTAGAGGATCTCTTCACTCGTGGTCATGAACTCGCGGTCGATACCGTCGGTAGTCGTCTCGTGCGTATGGGTGTCGCTCGTCTCGACGTCGTCCTCGTCGTCGGCCGAGGTTAACGAACCGATTGCGTCGGACGCGAGAGATTTCATCGAGTCCCAGTTGTTCTGAAGACGGGATACGAACGTCGTCCCAGATGTTGCAGCGTCGGATTCGGGGTTTCGGACTGCCATCACTTGTATAGCTTGCGGCCACGGTCGATTAAATGGTTCCCAATGTGCTTTGGATACGGCGGGAGGCAGAACAACTATACCTAAAGCCCGTCCCTTGATTCCAGTCGTTTCTGTCAAATTCACAACTGCAACAAACCCAACTCTTTATTTTGAGGATAGTGCCCTCAACGGGTGAAGAAACCGTACAGGAACCGAATGTATCGTCGTCTCAGTTAGCCGGCCTCAGCTGGCCGTCGAGAACAGGACGCCCGCGCGGTCGAGAACGTGTCCTACCACCGCGAAGAGACTGGCGGCGACCGTGCCAGCGTGCAGAACGAGGGGCGACGTCGCGGTGAGTTGTAGGGCATTGAGAGTAAGGAAGACGAGACCGACAGCGGCCGCGAGAGCGTGGTAGAACGCCCAGCGGCGGCCAGCGTTGGCGGTCGCTTCGGCTCCCATGTCGAGGTAGCGGTACAGGACGTGCGCATGTGGGCCAGGCGTGATGACGCCGGAGTCCTTGTCGTACTCGACGACGTCCGCGTCGACCAGCGCGGGGACGTGCGACTGGTACAACGAGATGTAGACACGCTGGCGTTCGTTGGATCCTAACTCGTCGACGGTAGTGCCTTCTTCGGCGGCGGCGACACGCTCAGCGAGCGTCCCGAGTTCGAGCGAGCCGTCGGACTCGCGCAAGATATCGACTGCTGCACGGCGGCGCGCGTTTGTCAATAACTCGTACACGTCACCACGCGCGAGGCTGGAGGGCGCACCTGCGGCATCGGCGGCGGACGACGCCGGAGGGCTATCACTCTCGCTCATCGTGCGAAAGCGCGCCACCGAGGGGGTTAAAGATTGAGCCTACCATCCGAGGCTCGCCGGTTCGGCGACCGTACCGACCTTTTTGGTCACGTTATCGGTAGGGAAAACGAATGGGACACGGGTTACGAGCGTGCAGCGGCGCGCAATAGTACTGGCTTCGAACCGATTCGCAGAGGAACTATGTTGGAAGGTGACCAATCCGCGGTCGATGAGTGTTGACGACTGGACGCGACTCGTTCCAGAGAGCGAAATCCCAGAACGTGGCTCGTACCTGTTCACGGTACAGGAGCCAAGCGGCGCGCTGGAGGAGGTCATCCTCGTCCGCGGCGACGACTGCATCGAGGCGTGGAAGAACTTCTGTCTGCACGAACCCGACCAGCGACTCGACCGCGGGATGGGCGCGGCGATGCGTGACGGCGAAGTCATCTGTCCCAAACACGGGTCGATGTTCGACGCCTGTAGCGGCTACTGCGACAACGGCGACGCCGCGGGCGAGACGCTGGTGAACATCGACACGGCCGTCGAGGACGGAACCGTCTATCTCACGGACGGAAGCGTCGAGTTCCACAACGAGGGCGGCATCGATGCGGCTGCGGACGAGGACGACGATGGCGACGACATGCCGGGGTCGAGTTCGCACCTCCAGTTCTAGCGAGCGAAACGGCCTTGTCTATCCCTCCCCTGTTCGGCGACGAGGATGACGGCACTCCGCGTAGCGACGTTCAACGTCCGCTACGACACTCCGGACGACGGTGACGACGCCTGGCCACACCGCCGCGAGCGGGTGGTCGACCGACTGACAGACATCGACGCGGACCTACTCGGGCTCCAGGAAGCGACGCCGCACCAACTCGACTACCTCCGCGAGCACCTGCCCGACTACGAGTGGCTCGGCGTCGGTCGCCGTGGCGGTGACGACGGTGAACACGTTCCCGTCGCCTACCACCCGGACCGGATCACCTGCGAGGACTGGGGTGCGTTCTGGCTCTCCGAGACACCCGACGAACCGAGCGTCGGCTGGGACGCCTCGTACCCCCGTGTCACCACGTGGGCGGACTGCCGCATCGACGGCCAACCCTGCCAGTTCGTCGTGACCCACCTCGACCACGAGGGTGAGCGAGCGCGCGAAGAGGGCGCACGACTGCTCCGTGAGTGGGTCGACACCGACGACCCCGCGCTCGTCGTCGGCGACTTCAACGCGACGCCGGAATCACGTCCGGTTGAGACGGTAACTTCAGACGGGCTTCGACCCGCCCGCGAGGCTGCTGCGACCGCAACCGGCCCAGCCCAAACGTTCCACGAGTTCACCGGCGACGCCCACGCACGCATCGACTACGTGCTGACAAGTGACCACTTCGACGTGCGTCGGGTCGAGACGCTCGCCGACGACGCGCCGTACCCGTCTGACCACTTCCCCGTCGTCGCGGACGTAGAACTCGGGACACGGTAGGCGTTCGGGACAGACAGTCGACGTAGAACACACGACGGCCGCGAGAAACTGCATCGAGGGCTGCCCCGGTGGTGGATGGCTCCGGAGACGCCCTCGGCTGGTGGAACGGGAGAATCGGGGTATGCTAAAGTTAGACTGTCAGGTGACGACCCCCCGCAACTCCCGTTCGTTCGAATACATGTTATATATTTAACTTCATTGCTTTCGCTCTCATGTCGCCGTTTTCGATGGCAATGGCCATCGGATTCGCAGGAATAGAGACAGTAAGTAAACAGACAGAAATCGGTTACTGCCCGTACGACTCGAACTTCTCCTCGACCGTTGCTAGCTGCTCGGTCGACAGCAAGTTCGGCTCCCCAACGGAGCGCGCCTGCAGGTACACCTGGCACAGGTTCTCGACGTGACCGGTGTTCTCCATCGCGGTCGGCAGGTCGTCGGCGACGACGACGAGGCCGTGGTTCTCGATGAAACACGCCCGCGAGTCGGCTTCCTCCATCGCTTCGACGCAGTTCTCGGCGAGTTCCTGCGTGCCGTACGGCGCGTACTCGGCGACTGGGACCTCGTGGCCGACGGCGACGACCATGTAATGCAGCGCCGGGAGCGGTTCGTGCAGGACCGACATCGTCGTCGCCCACGTCGAGTGGGTGTGGACGATGGCACCAGCGTCCATGTCGCGGTAGAGGTAGCGGTGCATCGGCACCTCACTGGAGGGGGACATCTCGCCCGCGAGTTGCTCACCCTCGAAGTCGACGACCGGCACGTCCTCAGCGTCGAAACTGTCGTAGGGGACGCCGGTCGGCGTGACCGCGAAGGCGTCGTCGGCGCGCACGCTCAGGTTCCCGGTCCGGCCCGGGGTCAGGTCTGCGAGGTCGGGTGCCCACTCGACGACCGCGTCGCGTTCGGCTGCGAGTTTCATAGTATCAACTCTGTGAGGTCCGCGAAGTTATCTGTTCGGAAATCGGGCTGGCGGCGGCCCTGCAACTCACCCGCCTCGGCGTTGAACAGCACCGTCGTCAGGCCGAGCGCGTTCCCGCCCTCGATGTCGGCGGCCACGTCGTCGCCGACCATCACGACTTCGCTCGGGCGCAGGTCGAGTTGCGCCAGCGGGAGCGTGAACATCACCGAGGCCGGCTTCTCGTTGCCCGTCTCCTCGGAGGTGACCACAAGGTCGATGACCGATTCAAGGCCGAGTTTCTCCAACTTCTTCAGCTGAATCCGCGTCGTGAGGTTGCTCACGACCGCGACTTTCACGCCCTCGTCGTGGAGTTTCTGCAACGTCTCCGCCACGCCGTCGAACAGTTCCATCTCCTCGATGTAGGTCTCCCAGTACGCCTCGCCTAGTTCCAGCGCGTGCCGGGACTTGTGCGTGCCCGTGTAAATCTCGATGAGCCGTTTGAAGTAGAGGAAGCGCTCGTGCGCCGACGCGGTCCCGGCGAGTTCGCGTTTGACCTCGCTTCTTGCCTCCATGTACAGGTCGTCGAACTCGTCGCGGTCCACGTCGTAGCCGAGGTCCAGCGCAGTCTTCCAGGCAGCCTCCTTCCCCGCCTCGTTACAGGGTTCGTAGGGGTAGAGCGTGTCGTCGAGGTCGACGAACACGGCGCGATAGCGATAACTCATGTTCCACCCTCTTTCGGGTGGAAAGTAATCGGTCTGTCGTTCTGTGACGAGATGGAAGGGCGATGAGAGCCGTCACAACCGGCCTGGCGCGCGCTGGCGAGCATGCCGAAGGCTGCGAGCGGACATCGCGCGAGGGATGAGCGCGCGGTGTGAGCGGGGAGTGGAACGACCCGTGAGCATCCCAAGCGAATCGGTTGGGGAGGTTGTGGAAGCGAGGTGCGTGGGAGGCGGTGCGGTCATGTACCGTCGTGATTCGTGAACTGCTTCACTAAGACAGAAACCCCGACGACAGAGACGACGACAGAAACAGCCGCGAAACAGACGTATTTCCCACACACCCTTCACCCCTCCCGTCCAACACGAAGCCGATAATGGGCCGCGCTCGTGAACTTCACGACCTCCTTTCGAACGCCTCGTCGCTGGCCATCGTCTGTCACGACAACCCCGACCCGGACAGTCTGGCCAGCGCGATGGCGCTGGAGGCCATCGCCCGCAACGCGGGCATCGAAGAGGTGTCGATACTGTACGGCGGCGAGATTACGCATCAGGAGAACCGCGCGATGGTGAACCTGCTGGACGTGAACTGCCAGCCATACTCCGAAGAAATCGTCGACGCGGCCGACCTCGTCGCGTTCGTCGACCACTCGATTCCCGGCCGGAACAACCCCGTCCCGACCGAAATCGGCGTCGACATCGTCATCGACCACCATCCGGCGGACAACGTGGAGGCAGATTTCGTCGACCGGCGAGAGGACATCGGCGCGACGGCGACTATCCTCACCGAGTATCTCGACGAACTGGACCTCCCCCTCGACGGGACGCTGGCGACCGCGCTGATGTTCGCGCTGCGGCGCGAGACGCTGGAGTTCCTACGTGGCGTCTCCGGAGCCGAGTTCGAGGCGGCAGGGCAGTTACAGGGCACGGTCGACATGGACCTGCTCCGGCGATTGTCACACCCGGCTATCAGCGAGGCGACCATCGACGCCATCAGCGACACGATCGACAACCGGACGATTCGCGGGTCAGTGCTCATCTCACACGCCGGACGAACGAGCGAGCGCGACGCGCTGCCGCAGGCGGCGGACTACCTCTCGGACGTAGAGGGTGTCGAGACGGCAGTCGTCTTCGCCATCATCGGCGACGCGGTGGAGTTGAGCGCGCGCTCGACCGACTCGCGTATCCACGTCGGCGACGCGATGCACGACGCCTTCGGCGACGTAGGGAGTGCCGGCGGCCACCGACAGATGGCAGGCGGGCATATTCCGCTCGGGCTGTTCGCCGACGCAGACGAGGAGGCGGAGCTCGTCGACATCGTGGAGCGAATCGTCACGAAGCGACTGGTCGCGGAGTTGCGGTTGAGCGAGCGTGACGAGGACGGGAACGGAGAGTAAGCGAGATTAGACGGTGTCCGTCTGGTCTGGGGTGCTCGGCGCGACCAGCGTATTCTGCTTGCGGAGGAAGACGGCGATGGCGGAGAAGAAGACGGCAGTGATGGAGAGAAGGCCACTCGTGGAGTCGAAGACGGTGTTCGCGTAGATGAGCGTGAGCGCGGCGACGGCAGCGAAAAGCGCGAAAAAGTCCCAGAGTCCCCAGTTGGTGGCGGTAATCCACGTCGGCAAGTCGAGCGTGCCGTTGCGGTGGAGGCCGACGACGGTCGCTGCGATGGCGGTGGAGAGGACGAACTGGACGAAACTGATGAGGCGGGGCCGTCCGAAGCGAGTTTCGAGTGGGGCAAAGACGAACGCAGTCACGACGAAGGTAGCGATGAGCACGGCGGTGTAGCTGATGAGTTCACCCCAGATGGTTTCGGTCGAGTCGGCATCGTAGACGACGGTTTCGAGTGCGGTCGTGCGCGTGTAGAGAAGCACTGCAGCAATTGCAGTGGCAGTGAGCATGGTCGCGATGAGGATTAGTGGTGTGTCGATGAGCGACTCGTCTGGTTCGAGGAGGAAGAGGCCGACAACTGGCAGCATCGCGAGAACGAGCGAATAACAGACGAGAAATCCCAGACCGAAGGAGTTCCGGGAGATGTCGGTATGCATACTTCGACATCTGAATGCAATTATATCAATAATTTGTTCTAGTCGACTGAAAGTGCCCGCCGTTACTCCGTCGGGTTGAGGTGTTCTTCCAGCGCCGCGATAACGTCGGCCTCCGCAGTGTCGAGGTCCCACTTCGAACATCGAATATCGAGAGAGGGCCGCGGCCGGTGGAGCACGAGTCCGTCGTCGGTGACGCTAAAGCCCTCGAACTGCGACCACGGGATGAACCGACGAGCGGTCGTCCATCGTCCCTCCTGGCGCTGTTCCAGTCCCGCTGGTGACACGCGATAGGTACGCTCGTCCGCGACGTTCTGCACACCGAGTTGCAGTGGCAACACGGCAGGTACGACGGTCAGCATCGCCTGCAAGCCGAGGTACCAGACAGCGAATCCACAGAGCGGGAGCAAGACGCCGAGCATCGCACCCCCGAGTTTGAACCGGGCCCGTCGCGGCCAGCTAGCCGACCACTCGACGTCGAACTCGTCGCCGACCGAGGCGGCCGCCAGCCGAGTACGAGCCATGGCGACGATACCACCGCCCAGGCACATGGCCACGATTCCCAGTACGACCCCGGCGAAGCCGATGGCGGGGGCCGCATCGTGTATCTCGAGCGATGCGATGGTCGTGCCGAGGAAGACGAGTGCTAGCAATCCGTACGCGAAGAACGGTAGCACGCCGATAGCGGGCAACAGCCAGAGGAGCACGGGCGAGTCGAGTCGCTCGACCAGCGACCCCCAGCGCGTGACGCCCCACGTCACGACGGCGACGACCACCGCCGCGAGCAGTCCGAGGACGACGAGGGCACTGTCGGGCCGCAACCGGTCGGCAACGGCGAACAAGAGTGCAGGTGAGACCAGCGCGGCGACGTAGCAGCCAACCACCAGTCCGAAGCGCGTGTCCAGTCGCTCGGGGGACTGGATGGGCTGTGTCGACTGACTGGCAGACATGTCTGTTCGTTTTCGAAAGAGTCAGAAATAAATTTCGACGTGACGCCCCAGAAAGTTGCCGGAGTGCGAGCGACCCTAACAGGTTCCTGCACAACCAGATAGCGGATGGGCGCGTCTAGACGTGTAATGCGTCCCGATTCGTGGCGATTTCGCGCCCTCATCGTCGCACTCGTCCTGTGCGTCGTCAGTGCGGGCTGTATCACGACGGGACCGTTCTTCCCCGGCGGTGAATCCGGCGACGGCGAGGCACCAGCACTGGAAGACGGCGTGAGCGTGACGGTCACCCGGGTCATCGACGGCGACACAATCGAGATTCGCTACCGGAACGGGACCGAGGACACGGTCCGACTGCTCGGCGTCGACACCCCGGAGGTACACAAGGGCGTCGAACCGGACGAGTACGGCATCCCCGACACGCTCGCTGGACGGGACTGGCTCCAGAACTGGGGCGAAAACGCGAGTCAGTTCGTGAAAGACGAACTCGATGGGGAGACGGTCGAAGTCGTCGTCGACCCCGAGAGCGACCGCCGCGGCTACTACGGTCGCCTGCTGGCGTACGTCTACCACGACGGGGTGAGCCTGAACGAAGAACTGCTCAGTCGCGGCCTCGCCCGGGTGTACGACTCGAAGTTCTCGAAGCGCGACCAGTACTACAGCATCGAGGCCGAAGCGCAGTCGGCCGAGCGTGGCGTGTGGGGCTTCGCCGCGCGGACGGACGGCGGTGGCGGCACAGGAACCACAGACGGCGAGGACGGCCGGACCGCCGCGAACGGCCTCGCCGTCTTGCAGGTGCGCGCCGACGCGCCGGGCAACGATAATCAGGACCCGACCGGCGAGTACGTCGTCTTCGTGAACCGCGGCGAGGAGGCCATCGACCTCTCCGGCTACACCGTCGCCGACGAGGCCGACCACACGTACACCGTTCCTGACGGCGTGACCCTCGCGCCGGGCGACCGACTCACACTCCGCAGTGGGCAGGGGACCGACGGCGACGGGACGCGCTACTGGGGTAGCGACGGCGCAATCTGGAACAACGGCGGCGACACGGTCGTCGTCCGTGATGCGAGCGGGCAGGTTGTACTGGAGTACGGCTACGGCAGTGCAGCCCGAATTGCGGTGGTTGAGAGCCGGCAGTGGAACGTGTGGCCGTCCGAGACACAAATAGTTTACGTATAGTGTAAACGATAGCCGAAACCACCAGCCCGCACCCGATTCCTGTTTCTACTATCGTACTCTGTTCGGAGAAACTATTATAGTAGTCAACTCACTACCTCCACTCGTGGAGCCCGAGCGACCCCCGCTCGGACGAGCAATCATGAACGGAGCCAACCAGACGGTCGAGACGACCGAGGACCGCCGCCCCGAGTTCACGGAGAACCGACGAACACGGGAGCAAGCCGACCGGTCCGACACCCGGGACGAGGAGACGGACGACCGCGTCCGCGACCGCTACACCTGTCCCGAGTGTGGTGCCGACAGCATCACCGACGACGAACACGGCGAGACCGTGTGCGAGGAGTGCGGCATCGTCGTCGAAGAGGGGCTCGTGGACCACGGGCCGGAGTGGCGCGCGTTCGACGCCGCCGAGAAGGACCGCAAGTCCCGCGTCGGCGCGCCGACGACGAATACGATGCACGACAAGGGCCTGTCGTCGGTCATCGACTGGCAGAACCGCGACGCCTACGGCACCCAGCTGTCGTCTCGAAAACGCCAGCAGATGGCTCGGTTGCGGACGTGGGACGAACGGTTCCGCGCGACCAGCGCCCGCGACCGCAACCTGAAGCAGGCACTCGGCGAGATTACGCGGATGGCGAGCGCGCTCGACCTGCCCCAACCCGTCGAGGAGACCGCGTCGGTCATCTACCGGCGCGCGCTCGAAGACGACCTGCTTCCCGGCCGCTCTATCGAGGCGATGGCGACGGCGTCGCTGTACGCCGCGGCCCGACAGGGCAACGTCCCGCGCAGTCTGGACGAGTTCGCACCGGTCAGCCGCGTCGACCGTCGCGAGTTCGCCCGGGCATACCGCTACATCTGCCGTGAACTGGGTCTCGCGCTCGAACCCGCCGACCCCGCGGAGTACCTGCCGCGGTTCTGTTCGGACCTCGGCGTCTCGAACGAGGTCGCCCAACGAGCACGCGAACTCGTCGAGGCGGGCAAGCGCCAGCACGTCATCAGTGGGAAGTCCCCGGTCGGACTGGCTGCGGCGGCTATCTACGCCGCCTCGTTGCTCACGAACCAGAAGCGAACCCAGAAGGAGGTCGCCGAGGTCACCGACGTGAGCGAGGTCACGATTCGCAACCGGTACAAGGAACTGTTGCGTGCCGACGACGAGGAAGGCGGCGACGACGGGACGCCCTCGCAGGCGACTGCCTAAATCGTCACCCCGCTCTCGCCCGCCGGAAGGTGAGGACGATACGAGTCCCCGAGTAGCAACGACTATCGAAGTCCGTTTCCAAGCCACGGCAACGAACCCGCAGCCATGTCCGACACCGACCCCACGGGAGACCGCACGAACGAGACCGTCGAGTTACTCCGGTCGTTCGAGTTGACCGAGTACGAAGCGAAGTGTTTCACCGCCCTCGCCCGCATCGGGCAGGGAACTGCAAAGGAAGTGAGCGAGGTAGCGGACGTGCCACAGGCCCGCGTGTACGACTGCATGGAGACGCTCTGTGAGCGCGGTCTGGCCGACAGCCAGCAGTCGAAGCCGCGGCGCTACCGCGGGGCCGCTCCCGACGAAGCTGTCGAGACCTTAGAGCGCGACGTGCACGCGAAACTCGACCGGCTCGGCGACGTTCTCCCACGGCTCCGGGCCGACAATCGCCCCGAGAAGGGCGGGGAAATCTGGGTCACCGAGGGTGACGACGAAGTGGCAGAGCGCACGGCCAGACTCGTCGCCGAGAGCGACACAGAAATCTTGCTCGCGGTCGCCGTCGAGGACCTGCTGACCGAGGCCGTAGTCGAGGCCCTGGCCAGTGCGGCCGACCGTGGTGTTTCGGTGACGGTTGGTTCGCCGTCGGCCGACATCCGTGAGCGAGTCGGTGCGGCCGTCCCCGAAGCCACTGCGGTCGAGACCTGGACGTGGTGGGAGGACCACCCGATTCGCCCCGGCGCGATGAGCAGCGTCCTGATGGTCGACGGGCGCTCGCTGCTCGTCAGCGCGGACGCGCCGACCGACCTGCCCGGCGTTCGGACCCACCGCGCCGTGTGGACAGACAGCGACGACGCGCCGCTCGTACGCGTGCTGCGGCCGCTGCTCGCCCGGGCGATTACCGGCGACGGCGACTGGTAGGGTGGTCGGCGGCACTGGTCACAATATTTATGATTTTTCTCACCAGTACTGGCGCATGCAGTTCTCACGGCGGGAGTTTCTGACGACGACGGGGGTTGGCGGACTGGCCGCGACGGCCGGGTGTGTCGGTGGCCTACTCAGTGGTGAGCAGTCTGCCGAGGCGACCGCGGCGACGGTCGGGGCCGACGTCCTCGCACAGACGAGCTACGAACACCTCGGGACCGACCCGCAGACGCTCACGCACACGTTCGAAATCGAGGGACAGGAACAGACGGTCACGCTGACGAACTACCTCAGCACGTACCAGAAACTGGTCTCGCTGCCGGGTATCGGTAAACAGCCCGCCGCGACGTTCGTCGCGCTCGCCTCGCCGACGGTCGAGGTGTTCGGGCAGTCGCTGAACCCGCTCGGCGAGTTGAAGAAAGAAGCGCTGGCGAAGCGCGCACAGCAGACCTACGGGACGATGCGAATCGAGGAGCACCTCGGGAACCAGCAGGTGCAAGCCCTCGGTGCGGCCCGGGAACTGGCACGGTTCGCGGGAGTGGCGACGCTCGCGGGTGTCGACTTTGACGTGCGACTCGAACTCGGAACGGCCCGGCACGCTGGCGACGTGGTGGTGCTGTTCGGTGGCTATCCAGCCGACCTCCAGCGGGAGGCAGAAAACGTGCTGGCGCTGGTGCAGGGTATCTCACACTGAGTGAAGGCCGAAGCGTGCGGGAGACCGGTTCGGAAGGAGCCGGTCCGACAGCTCACTCCTCGCGCGAATCCTGGGCGATGACTCGCAGGTTGTCGACGAGGTCCGGGCGCTGGTCGACGAGTGCGTCGAGGACGCGCTTCGCACACAGACGGTGGAAATCTGCGGCGACCTCGTCGTCACGCTCGCTGTAGTGTCGTGCGACGCCGAGCAGGCCGCTGACGAGGAGGACGAGGTCACCAGCCGCGAAGCCCTCGGTGAACGAGTCGCGGGACTGTGACTGAACGCGTGCGTCGAGCGACTCGACGTGCATCCGGACGTCCTCGATGGTGGACCGGTCCTGTGCCGGTAACTCGTCGGCGTCGTCGAGATAGCCGAGGGCAGAACGGGCACCACGGACGAGTCGCGCGTCCACGGCGACCGTGACCGTCTCACCTGTGCCGCGCCCGGGGCCGAGCGAGTCAGTGACCGACGTGCTGGACGCGTCGACGACCGGCGTGCGGGTTCCGGATGACATGAGCGTTCTCACCCGAATCTGGGGCCGAGAAGACCTTATACGCCGAGCATCGTTCGGTTGGTTTCACATCTCCCGGTTCGGTTGCAATGATTTGTGAACTGGTACCAGACCCTTCACGAGCGGATTAGAGGCCGTTAGAACATTTATAACGGTTTCTACGTGTGCGACAAATAATTAGGTTCAAGGTCCAAGACAGTCATCAGCAGGGATATTCGTGCCGCCATTCGCCGATTATACGAAATCAAGGAGAATACCTGACCCTTTAGGGTCAGGATGAATCCGACACGGTCCTACACCACCCACCGTTCGATGACATGGCTGGATATTCCACGCCACAATCACTCCTTTTAATACACTAATCCCCATAAGTGCTTATGGGCACAGTACGATGCTAAAGACAACCCGCACCTATCGAGCGAAAATCGTTAACCACTCTCAAGTGAGTGACGTCCTCGATGACTGCGGACACGCAGCATCCAAACTGTGGAACGTCGCCCGCTACCACTCTCAACAAGAATGGAACGACACCGGAGAGATTCCGTCCGAAGCCGACCTCAAGCGTGAAATAAAAGACCACGAACGCTACAGTGACCTACATTCTCAATCAAGTCAGCGCGTTCTCGAAGAACTCGCTGAGGCGTTCAACGGTTGGTTCAAAAAGCGTAAGAACGGCGATGCCGACGCGAATCCACCCGGATACAGAAAGCGAGGCGACAACCACCCACGCTCCACCGTGACATGGAAGCAGAACGGCATCAAACACGACACCAAGCACAACAAACTCCGTCTGAGCAAGGGCTTCAACCTGAAGAACTACCGCTCTGATTTTATCCTCACAGAGTACGAAACACGACCCGACGTGACCGTGGAGAACATCCAGCAGGTCAGAGCCGTCTGGAACGGCGGCCATTGGGAACTCCACCTCGTCTGCAAGGTCGAAATCCCTGTCGAGGACGCTCCCGGTGACAACACGGCTGGAATCGACCTCGGTATCAACAACTACCTCGCCATCGCCTACGACGACGGTGAAGCCGAGTTGTATCCGGGGAACGTGCTGAAACAGGACAAGCACTACTTCACCCGTGACGAGTACAACACTGAAGGTAAGAACGGGCCATCGAAGCGTGCGTTACGTGCCCGACAGAAGTTGTCTCGGCGGAAAGCCCACTTCTTGCACACCCTGGCCAAGCACGTCGTTGAGCAGTGCATCGACCACGCGGTCGGTCGCATCGCTATCGGTGACTTGAGCAAGATTCGAGAGGACGAGAACGGTGGGTCTCGAAACTGGGGCAAACGTAGGAACAAGAAACTCCACGGTTGGGAGTTTGACCGTTTCACGACGCTCTTGGAGTACAAGGCGGAGGAACACGGGATACTCGTTGACCGTGTTTCAGAGCGAGACACGAGCAAGACGTGTTCGTGTTGTGGTCGGAAGCGAGATGCGAATCGTGTGGAGCGTGGCTTGTACGTCTGTGAGTCGTGCGGTGCGACGATGAACGCAGACGTGAACGGTGCAGTGAATATTCACAGAAAGATAACTCAGAGTCCTCCTACGGGGGATATGAGTAACGGTCGTTTGGCACGGCCAGCAGTTCGCTTGTTCAATCAAACCTCGGGGCGTTTCGCACCGAGCGAACAGGCGAGTTGCGAACCCTAATATCCCAACGCTCGGGATTCCCGCGTCTTCAGGCGCGGGAGGATGTCAAGCGCTGGTTGCTCCGGACTCCCCGTCACCGCCACCGTGACCGTGGCCGACGACGAGTGTGACCAGATTCAGGGCGAAGAGGACGAGGAACGTGCCCGTCTCGGTGGGTGACCCGAGACCCGACAGCAGGAGCAACAGCAAGGCGAACGGGAGCCCGACGGCGAGCCAGAAGCTCAGCCGCCGGATGGGGGCCAGTAGCGTTTGCGGGTCGATTCGGGAGTCGGACGGAGAGGGGAGCGCGGTGGGCATCGGGATGACCTCGTCGGCGAAGAAGACTATGCACGAACCCCACATATAACGCCACGAGCGTTGTACGGAATTCGAGTCATTTCGCACCACCTAACCGTCTGACGCCGAGTCACGAGACAGCCACAGAAACGCCTAAAAACTTTATACGAGCTTCAACACCTTTTTCTCTAACCCGCCCGAAATGCACAACGTTCTGATATGGTACCCCCACCGTCGTCCTATATCTGTTGGTCCACATAGCATAGTTTGTCATTAACACACATCGTGTGGGAGAGGCTAACACGGGCGACTGGACCTGCGACAAGGTAGCCCCCACCAGCGACGACCTGACTCACACGGGAGACGGCAGCCTCTGCCGGGTGTTCTGTTTTTAACTCCGCCGCCGAACAAGGGCGGCCATGGACCTCGATTACGTCCCACTGGGTCGGACCGGCACGCAGGTGAGCGAACTCGCGTTCGGAACGTGGCGTTTCGGCCGCGAGTCCGAAGGCGGACTCGAAATCGGCGAAGAGCGAGCGTACGACCTGCTCGACGCCTACGAAGAGCACGGCGGGCGCTTCATCGACACCGCAGACATCTACGGCGACGGCCAGTCTGAGACGTGGATCGGTAACTGGCTCGCCGACCGCGACCGCGAGGACTACGTGCTCGCCTCCAAGATTTACTGGCCGACACGCGAGGAGGACCCGAACGGCCGCGGCCTCTCGCGAAAGCACCTCCGCCGACAGATAGACCTCATGCTGGAGCGGTTAGGAACGGACTACATCGACCTGCTGTACATCCACCGCTGGGACGACGAGACGCCGGCCGAGGAGTTCATGCGCACCCTCAACGGCTTCGTCGAGGACGGGAAGGTGAACTACCTCGGCGCGTCGACGCTCTACCCGAACGCCTGGAAGGTGACGAAGGCGAACGAACTCGCCGACAAGCGCGGCTACGAGCCGTTCACCGTCACGCAGCCGCGGTACAACCTCGTCGACCGCGAGGTCGAAGTCGACTACCTGGAGATGTGCGCCGACTACGACCTCGGCGTCTGCCCGTGGAGTCCGCTCGGCCAGGGCTTCCTGACCGGCAAGTACACCCGCGACGACCAGAACCCCGAGGACTCGAAGGTCAGCGCGGAAAGCCGGTTCCGCGAGAACTACCTCACCGACGAGAACTTCGCGGTCCTCGACGAACTCCAGACCGTCGCCGACGAAGTCGACGCCTCGCCCGCGCAGGTCGCCCTCGCGTGGCTCATGCACCACGAGCAGGTGTCGGTGCCACTCATCGGCGCGCGGACAGTCGACCAACTCGAAGAGAACCTCGGTGCAGCCGAAATCGACCTCTCCGAGGAGCAGTTCGAGCGACTCGCCGACGCGAAGGACCACCCGCTCGGCTTCCTCTGAGGCCGACGACGCGAGGGTGAGCGAAACGGCGCGAGCGCCGTTTCGTGAGGCGGGCGAGGAGGTCGTGGATGCGAGGCTACGTGAGGAGTTACGTGAGCGGAGGCGGTGCGGTCGTGTACCGTCGTGATTCGTGAACTACTCCTCGGCTTTCCTACTGACGGCTATCCAGCGAAGAACAGGGACTAGCGGCCCGTCTGCTTATATACGAGAACGCCAAAGGGTTACCAGAATCGGTTACTATCCGCGCCAGCGCCCGGCAACGGCCAGACCCTCCCACAATGAGTTCGTTCGCCTCACCTCCGACGGTCGTTTTCGCCTGTGAGAGCGGCGACACCCTCCACACACTCTACGGTCGTGACCAGTTCGCCGAGACGTGGCGAACAGCGTGTGGGACCGCTCCCGAGGACATCTCGACGCTCGCGGACATCGTCTCGTCGTGCTGCGTCGTCGGACAGGACGCCGCCGGCGTCGACCTGTACGAACGCCTCGCCACGAATCGAGAACCACCAGCGTTCGTCCTCGTCGCGTCGAGTGGTGACGCGGTCGAGCGTGCCGAGGCGGCAGGCATCGACCACATCGTCGGGAGCCAGAGCGTGACCGCCCTCCCCGTGCTCTTAGAGCGGGCAGTCGAACGGGCACTCGTGGCGCAGGCGGCAGACGCAGCGACGGCGGAAGAACCAGCGACAGAAGCGGACCCAGCAGTTGACACCGCGACCGACCTCCCGGATACGCTCGCGGACCACGCACAGGACATGATACTCGTCGTCGACGACGATGGCGACGTCCAGTACGCGAACCCGGCCGTCGAAACGGTGCTCGGCTACTCACCGGAGTCGTTCGTCGGCGAGAACGCCTTCGAGCACGTCCACCCGGACGACCGAGAGAGCCTGCTCGAGACGTTCGCTGGCGTGGTGTACGGAACAGACGCAGTCATCGACTCCAGTGAGTACCGGGCGCGACACGCCGACGGGTCGTGGCGCTGGCTCGAAGCCCGTGGACAGACCGACGCTGAAAACGTGGCCGTCGACGGGTTCGTCGTCAGCGTCCGGGACGTGACCCACAGGAAAGAACGCGAAGAGCGTCTCCGTCGTGAGCGAGAGTTCACCGACGGCATCCTCGGTTCGCTCACGGACCTCTTTTTCGTTCTCGACGTCGAACACCGACTTCGGCGGTGGAACGCGCAGGTCCGGGCCGTCTCCGGACGACGCGACGTCGACCTCACCGACACCGAAGTGACGGAGTTGGTCGTGCCGGACGACGTACAGACGCTCGAAGACGCACTGGAAACCGTCGAGCAGGGCGCATCGGCGAGCGTGAAGATCGACCTCGTGACCGACGACGGCCGCGAAGTGCCACACGAGTTCACCGTCTCGCCGCTAGTCATCGACGGCGAGTTCGTCGGCTTCACCGGTATCGGCCGCGACGTTCGCACCCGTGAGCGTCGCCTCCGCGAGTTGCGCGAGTCCGAACGACGGTTCGACGCGGTGTTCGACGACCCGATGGCGTTCACCGGCTTGCTCGCTCCGGACGGGACGCTGCTGGAAGTGAACGAACACGCCTGTGAGTTCATCGGGAAGTCTCCCGAAGAGGTCACGGGCGGCCTGTTCTGGCGACTGCCGTGGTGGTCACACTCGGCAGCCGAGCAGGAGCGACTCAAAGCGGCCCTCGACCGGGCAGCGGACGGCGAGTTCATGCGACTCACGACGACGAACGTCGGCGACGGCGACGCACTCATGCACCTCGACTGTTCGTTCCGACCGGTCACCGACGACGACGGGGCGGTCGTCTCCATCGTCGCAGAGGGCATCGACATCAGCGAACAGGTCGTGGCGAACCGCGAGCGCGAACTCCTGCTCGAAACGATCCAGCAGGCGGCGGGTGCGGAGACGTTCGACGACGCCCTCGTCGAGACGCTCCAGCGCGTGGTGGCCTCCAGCGAGGTCGCCTACGGCGAGGCGTGGGTCCAGACCGACGACCAGCTCGAACTGACCGACGCGTGGTGGACCGACGACGAGGACCTGACGAGTTTCGGCGACCGGAGCGAACGGCTCGTCTTCGGCATCGGTGAGGGCCTCCCGGGCCGGGTGTGGAAACACCGCGAATCGGAGTGGGTCGAAGACCTCGCAGCGGCGAACAGCGAAGTCCTTCCACGACAGGAACTCGCCAGCGACCACGGCCTGCACAGTGCGGTCGGTGTGCCGATTCTAAACGCGTCCGACGAGCCAGTCGCTGTCCTCGTGTTCCTGAGTCGAACCCCACGCGAGCGTGACGACCGATTCCTCGAACTCCTCTCGTCCGTGTCGACGCACCTCGGTGTCGTCCTCCAGCGGCGACTCGCACAGGCCGACTTAGATGCGGAGCGAGAACGCCAGACCCGACTGCTAGAGACGAGTCCGGTCGGTATCCTCGTCATGGGTCCCGGTGGTGAGATTCGCCGCGAGAACCGGCGAGCGAAGGAGATACTCGGCGTCGGGCCAGACGAGACCGTCACCGAGTCGTTCGCACGCGACTCGTGGGTCGTCACGGACGAACGCGGGGTCCAGCTCCCGGGCTCGGTCCTCGGATTCACCCATGTTCGAGAGAGCGGCGAACCGCTGTTCAACGAGATTTACGTCCTCCACCGGACCGACGGCGACCGCCGCTGGCTCCACGTCAACGCGGCCCCGGTCAGCACGGGCGACGGCGAGGTCATCGTCTCCTTCTCGGACATCACGGAGCAGAAACAGCGCGAACAGGCCGTGGAGAATCAGGCCGAACGCGTGAGCGTCCTCAACCGCGTGCTTCGACACGACCTGCGGACGAACCTCACCATCATCGGTGGCGTCCTCGACCTGATAGAGGAGTCCTGTGACGTGTCGCCGACTCACGTCGATGACATCCAGACGTCCCTCGACGACCTCGAAGCCGTCAGCCGGAGTGCCCGGCGTATCGAAGACGCGTTCGAGACTGACGGGGTCGTCACCGTCGACCTCGCACGGATGGCGGAGAACGCGGCCGACAGTACGCGTGAGACGTACCCCGACGCGACGTTCGAGGTCGTCGACCAGGGGTCGCCATCGGCCGTCGTCCACGCCCGGTTCCACCTCGCGTTCGAACACCTGCTGGAGAACGCCATCGAGCACAACGACGCCGCCGAGCCACACGCGACGGTCAGCCTCGACCACGCCGACGGACAGGTCGTCGTGACGGTCCGGGACAACGGTCCGGGCATCCCCGAGCGCGAGGTCGACGTGCTCGCATCGAGCGCGGAGACGCCGCTCGAACACTCCAGCGGGCTTGGCCTCTGGTTCGTCCACTGGCTCGTCTCGAAGTCCGACGGCTCGGTGGACATCGACGCCTCCGACGCTGGGACAGTCGTGACGGTCCGAGTGCCCGCTGCGCCCGAAGTAATCGAGGAGTAGTCGGTGACGAGAAATCGAGCGACGTGGCCGCGTCAGTTCGCCTTCGTCGCGAACTTCTGGCGAACCTTCTCGATCTTCGGCTGTGCGTTGAACGTACAGTAGCTGTCGTTCGGGTTCTTCTCGTAGTAGTCCTGGTGGTACTGCTCTGCCTCGTAGAACGTCTCCAGGCGCTCGATTTCGGTGACGATATCGTCGTCGTACGCGCCCTCTTCGGTGAGTTCGACGACGAACGCCTTCGCCAGTTCGAGTTGGTCGTCGTCGTGGGCGAGGATGATGGAGCGATACTGCGTGCCCACGTCCGGTCCCTGCCGGTTCAACTGGGTCGGGTCGTGGACCGTGAAGAACACCTTGAGCAGGTCCTCGTAGCCGAGTACGTCGGGGTCGTACTCGACCTGCACCACTTCGGCGTGGCCAGTCTCGCCGCGACAGACGGCCTCGTAGGAGGGGTCTTCGACGTGTCCCCCGGCGTAGCCGGAGGTGACGGACTCGACGCCGTCGAGTTCCTTCATCGCCGCCTCGGTACACCAGAAACAGCCACCGCCGAACGTCGCAGTCTCGGTCATGGCTGGTGGTAGGTGCTGGAAGCCTAAATGGACACAGGCAGCGGAAAGTTGCTGTTCAGTCTCACTCGCCCTCGGCCAGCCTCACTCGCCATCGGCCAACCGCTCTCCCGTCTCTTCTGGCAGACCCGCCTCAGCACAGGCGTCCTGCACACGCTCGACGTCGTACTCGACTCGCTGCAAGTCCGCTGTCGGCGTGTTCGAACCGAGGTCGACGACGGCGTAGGCCGCCCGCGGGTCGTCGTCGCGTGGCTGGCCGACGCTCCCGGGGTTCAACACGAGCGTGCCCTCGACTGTCTGCGAACCCTGTACGTGGGTGTGTCCGAGCGCCAGCACGTCGATGTCTTCGACGTACTCGCCGAGTTCCGAGAAATCGTCCGGGTAGACGTACGTGCCACGACGCATCTCGTCGGGGTGGCTGTGGACCAACTCGAATCGGCCGTCGGCGACGGTCGTGGTTCGCGGCCGGGAGATGACCCACTCGAACTGTTCGGCAGAGACTCGCTCGGCGGCGAGTTCGAGACCAGCGTGTGCTTGCCGGTGGGAACGATAGCGTTCCGGCGTCGACAGCGTCCGGTCGTGGTTCCCGATGACCGTCGTGTCGGCGTTTTCACGGACCAGTTCGACACACGCTGCCGGCCACGGGTTGTAGCCGACCACGTCGCCGACGCAGACGAGGGTGTCCACGGCCGGCATATCGTCGAGGACCGCTTCGAGGGCAACCAGATTCGCGTGTACGTCCGAGATGACGCCGACTCGCATTGTCGGGACTTGTGCGGTCTGCGACAAGAACGTTCGCCAACGGGAAGTCTGCTCGGGGCCGCAGGAAAGCGTCGTGTCGGTGTCTTCGGCGCGGCTTCCCCACCAGTTGGGGTTTCCTATCTCTCCGGTGCGCCTCGGCCCGCGACCGACGAAGCGACGAGCGACGACGCGTACTTCATATGTGCTATCTCCCACACACGAGATCTGGAAGCCACTGCGAGTGAGCGACGTACCGAACTCGTTGGGAACACGAGCAGGCGGCACCACGAATAACCACCCCGTGTTGTCGCATGGCACAGACATAAGGTGTTCCCGCGTGTGTACACCTTCATCATGGGAGGAGACGACGACCGCGAGCGGGCAGCGCAGCTCCGCGAGGCGGCGGGGGACACAGCCGACCCTGCTGGCCTGGCGCGAGACCTCACCTCACTGTCCCGAAATCCGGACCCCGAAGTCCGACTCGCGGCCGTCGAAGGACTGTGGGAACTCGCACAGGATGCTCCCACAGCAGTCGCCGACGAGGTCGACGCTGTCGTCCCGCTCCTGCGGGACGAAGACGACCGGGTCGCCCGCCGGAGTGTGAGCGTCCTCGCCATCGTCGGGGACGCAGACCCCGAACTGACGAAACCCATCGCCGAAGACCTGTGTCTGTTGCTCGACGACGACCGACCAGGTGTGAGCCACAACGTGGTGACGGCGCTCTGGCCCATCGCACGTGAGTACCCCGACGCGGTCCGGCCGGGTGTCGACGGCCTTCGGTCCCACCTCGACGCCATCGATGGAACGACCCGGCTGAGTACGGTCGCGGTGTTCCGCGCGCTGGCGGCGGCACACCCGGGCGACTGTCTCCCGGCAGTGGGCGACATCATGGCCCGCTGTATCGACAGACGGCGCGACGTTCGGGTGCTGTCGACGGCCGCACTCGGGCCGCTCGCCACCGAATTCCCCGGCGCGGTCGAACCGCACGGCCAGCAGTTGTGCCACTGTCTGCACGACGACGACCCCCGGATACGCCAGAACGCGACCGCGGTCGTCCAGCAGGTCGTCAAGTCGTTCCCGGACGTCGTCCGCGACGAGGTCGAAACCGTCGTCGAACTGCTGGACGACGAGAACGCAGAGACACGCACGAGCGCGACGAACGTGCTGAACGTCGTCGCCGACGACCGGCCCGCGGCGGTCGCCACCCACGCACCGGCACTGGTCGACGCGCTCTCGGACGACGACCTGCGCGTCGCCTCGAACGCCGCACTCGTCCTCGGGACGGTCGCGTGGACGCACCCAGAGTCGCTGACAGCGCACACCGCAGCCATCGCTTCTGTCCTCGACCGTGACGAGGACTGCCGGCACAACGGGAGTTACGCGCTCGGCGTCGTCGGCCGGACGTATCCAGAACTGGTCGCGGACCACCTCGACGGGCTGGCAGCGGCCATCGACGACGACGCCACTCGGGTCAGCCGAAACGGAACGTGGGCGGTCGCCATCGTCGCGGAGGGCTACCCAGACCCGGTGCGTGACCACGCCGATACTCTCCACGGGGCGATGGGCGCAGACGACCCGGCGGTTCGTGGGAACGCCGCCATCGCACTCGGACTCGTCGGCGACCCACCGCCGACCGCCGTCGACGCAGTCCTCACGATGCTCACCAGCGAAACGGCCAGACACGACGTGCGCCTCGCTAGCGTCGGGCTGGTCGAACTGACCACGAGCGACCACACCGTCACGGTCGACCCGCTCCGCCCGGTCAGCCGACTCCTCGCACACGACGACCCGACCGTCCGCGCGAACGCCTGTACCGCACTGGGTAACCTCGGGACGCCGACGGCGCTCGACGACCTCTACGACCGCCAGACCGACGAGGAACCCGAGGTCCGGGCTGCCGCCCGTGCAGCCATCGAACGGGTCCGTGGCCACTGAGTCGGTACTACTAAAAACACGAGCGCGGGCAGCAGATACGCAGAGACAGATAATACACAGATACGACGATACGGCGTATGCGTCGCGCAGACAGCGTTCGAGACAGGGACAACGAACCGAAGTAATAGCGTTCGACAATCGGCTGGGTGTCAGCCCACGGCGTCGGTGCCGGCCCGCCGATTCGGTCTCAGTCCGCGGGTTCCGTCAGTCCGCGGGTTCGGCGTCGAATTCGCGCTCGTCACGCGACTCGGTCGTCGACTCGGACGTCTCGGTGTCGGTCGCGGCCGTCGACTCGGTTTCGCGAGTCTCGGTCGTACTGGCTGCAGCCGCCGCATCGGCCGGCATGTCGACCTCGTCTTCGTCGTCGTCACCGACGACTGCACGGCGCGTTTCCTCTTTCACGCCGGTAATCTCGGCTTCGAGTTTCTCGCGTCCTTTCTGATACTCACCCATCGCCTCACCACTCGCTCGCGCCAGCTTCGGGAGTTTGTCCGCCCCGAAGAGGAGAATAACGAGCAGGAAGACGACGATGATCTCGGGCCCGCCGATGCCTCCGATGAATAGCGGTGTCGTCACCATCGTGTGTACGAATACGCGACCAAACGGCTTAACGAGCGCACCGAGATCGTCTGATAACATCGAAGAGACCGCCGTACCTGCAGGAAAGCCGGTAGTGCGTCGCCAGAGCGTTAGCGGCGCTGCCAGACCTGGACGTCCGTGTCGGTCTTGATTTCGGTCAGCTGTTCGACCGTCGGCGCGTTGACGATGGTCACCGTCGTCCCGTCGAGGACGACGTGGAAGGCGTCGGCGAACGGGCCGGACTGGATGACCCAGGTGTTCACGCCGACCGCCTGTGCGCGCTTCGAGTCGAGGACGTCGCGGTACGCCTCGAAGAACTCGCGTGCGTCACGCTCGGTGTCCCACTGCGTGACCCACACGTAGCCGTACTCGCCGTTCTTCTGGTACGGGACGATACGGTCGCCAGCCCAGCCGGCGGACGGGTCGCTCTCGTAGTTGAACGTGTCGTAGTCGGAGTCGACTTCTGCGAACTCCCACTGGTTGACGACGCGGACGTTGTCCTCCTTGGCGAGGTGGTAGAACATCGAGTAGATGGACGCCTCACCGAGGACGTCCGCACCGTCTTGTCCGGCGTCGAAGCGAGTCCACGTCCCGTCGGTGCGGTCTTCGACCGCGACGATAGTCGACTCGTCACTCGTGCCGGGGTGGATGATGGACTCGGTGGTCCGGGGCACCTGCTCCCACTGGGCCGTGATAGCGTCCCAGCCGTAGTTCTCGACCATGTACTCCATCCAGACCGGGCCGTCAGAGTACGGGTGGAAGACGGCGATGAGGACGCCGGTCGCGGGCGATTCGGGGTTCGACTCGTCGGTGTTGCTCGGCGTCTGGGTGCAGGTCCACAGGTTGCCACAGTATTCGTCGTAGAGCGCGGCGACGTAGTTCGCCTCGCCCTCGACCAGTCCGTTACGTCCGAGTTGTTCGTCCTGTACCGTCTTCAGCGACGCCGTGAGGTCGAAGTGCTGGTCCTGCAGCGCGTGGACCAGTTCGTGCGTGAGCACCTTCGGGTCGACCTGCGGGCTGTTCGGGTTCGACGAGACGATGACCATCTCGTCGGTCTTGGGCGCGTAGTAGCCAAGGACGTTGCCGCCGTAGAGCTTCTTGAACTCCTCGCTCACGTTGGCGTCTTCGCCGGTGACGAACAGCGCCTCCCAGACCTGATTGTTCCACAGCGAGTGCTCGTACGTCTCGTTGTACTTCGCCTCGACCTGTGTGCGGTACTCCGCGCGCGACATGACCTTCGTGTCGACCGGCTGGAGGAACTCCAACCCGCGGATGTACTCGATGCGAGCCATCGTCACGGAGACGAGCGCGTCGAGTTCGTCGTCGGAGAGGCCATCAGACTGGTCGATGGCGACCGTCTGGTTGTACCAGTAGCCGTTCTCGAAGCCGAGGACGCCGTCGTCGACGTACTCAGGGTCGGGCGTCGGCGTGTCGCCGTCGCCGGGGATACCGCCGTCGGTCGCCCCGTCGTTGTTCGGGTCGACGTCACCGGGGTCGGTCGGGTCGGTCACGTCGGGACCGCTCCCGCCGTCGCCGGGCACGTCGGGTCCGTCTTGACTCCCGGCGTCACCGTCGGGGCCGGTCACGTCGGGCGTGTCGCCGACCCCGTCACCGACCGGTCCGTCGCCCGGGTCGTTGACACTGGGGTCGTCGCCGTTCGGTGGGTCGTACACGTCCGCTGGCTGATCTCCCACGTCCGTCGTAGGCGCGTCCATCGAAACGAGGACGACCGTCCCCGAGAGCACGACGAGGAGCGCGACGAGTGCTGCCGACACACTGTCGCCGGATACCCCATTCATGTGTAGCAGAAAGCTACGTCTTCTGATAAGGCTTCCACGCCTCGCAGTAAGGAGGTAACGCGTGTTTCCTGACAGAAGTGTAGAAAGTATATGAACTCTGTGAGACTAGTTTACACACGTGTGATGCACCGACCCGATTATGGACACCGAGAAGGAAAACTCTGAGTTAGCTGCAGGCACCGAACACTCGTCCGACGACCGGGGGGTCGTCGTCGACGCGCCGGTCATCGATCCGGACGCCGACGATGAGACGACGAGGCTCCTCGGCGGCTTGGTTATCGAGAGTACCGAGGACATCGAAGTCCCACGAATGCTCATCGACCAGGTCATCGGACAAGACGAAGCACGCGACATCGTGGAGAAGGCAGCCCATCAACGCCGCCACGTCATGATGATAGGCGAGCCGGGGACGGGCAAGTCCATGCTGGCCAAGGCGATGGCCGAGTTGCTCCCCAGTCGCGAACTAGAAGACGTCCTCGTCGTCCACAACCCGGACGACGGGAACCGACCGAAGGTAGAGACGGTCCCCGCGGGCATGGGTGACCTCGTCGTCGAAGAGCACCGGCAGCGCTCCCGCAAAGGGCTCCAGCTCCGCTGGTTCGCGATGTGGCTGACGATACTGCTCATCTTCGTCTACACGCTGATGACCGGGCAACTGTTGCTCGGTATCCTCGCGGCCGGTATCGTCTACTACATCTTCCGGCTGGGCGCTCGCGGGCGGACCCGCGTCGTTCCGAAGATACTGATAAGCAACGCCGACCGCAAGACCGCGCCGTTCGAGGACGCGAGCGGTGCCCACGCAGGCGCACTGCTCGGCGACGTTCGCCACGACCCCTACCAGTCCGGTGGGATGGAGACGCCGAGTCACGACCGGGTCGAACCCGGCGCGATTCACAAGGCGAACCGGGGCGTGCTGTTCATCGACGAAATAAACACGCTCGAAATTCGCACCCAGCAGAAGCTCCTGACCGCACTGCAAGAGCAGGAGTTCTCGATTACGGCACAGTCCGAGACCTCCTCGGGCGCGATGGTCCACACCGAACCCGTCCCGTGTGAGTTCGTCATGGTCGCCGCGGGCAACTTAGACGCGATGGAGAACATGCACCCGGCGCTGCGCTCGCGCGTCAAAGGCTACGGTTACGAGGTCTACATGGACGAGACCATCACGGATACGCCCGAGACGCGCCAGAAGTACGCGCGCTTCGTCGCCCAAGAAGTCGAGAACGACGGCCGGCTGCCACCGTTCACCGCCGAAGCCATCGCGGAGGTCATCCGCGAAGCACAGCGGCGGGCGGGTAGACAGGGCCACCTCACGCTGCGCTTCCGCGACCTGGGTGGACTGGTGCGGGTCGCTGGTGACCTCGCCCGTGCGGACGACGCGCTCGTCACCACGCGTGAGCACGTCGTCGAAGCGAAGACGAAGGCACGCTCCATCGAGCAACAGATCGCCGACGAGTACATCGACCGCCGCCGCGAATACGACCTCTCTGTGAACCAGGGTTCGGTCGTCGGCCGTGTGAACGGTCTCGCGGTGATGGGCGAAGACTCGGGTATCGTCATGCCCATCATGGCCGAAGTCGCGCCCTCACAGGGCAGCGGCGCGGTCATCGCAACCGGGAAGCTACAGGAGATGGCCGAGGAGTCGGTCAAGAACGTCTCCGCAGTCGTGAAGAAGTACTCCGAGGTCGACCTGAACGAGACCGACATCCACGTCCAGTTCGTGCAGGCGTACGACGGCGTCGACGGCGACTCCGCCTCCGTGACGGTGGCGACCGCCATCCTCTCGGCGCTCACCGACGTGCCGGTCGACCAGCACGTCGCCATGACCGGGTCGCTCTCGGTCCGTGGCGACGTCCTCCCCGTCGGCGGGGTGACTCACAAAGTCGAAGCAGCGGTCAAAGCGGGCTGCTCGACGGTCGTCATCCCCATCGCGAACGAGCGAGACGTGCTCATCTCGCCCGAGATGGCAGAGCGGGTCGAAATCGTCCCCGTCCGCCACATCGGCGAAGTGCTGACGGTCGCACTCGCAGGCGAGAAAGCTCGTGAGAACACGCTGCTCACCCGGCTTGCCGAGGCAGCCAACGACGCCTTCGGCGAGTTCACGTTCGGCTCGGGGGCTGGTGGGGAAGCCCGCGCCGAAAGCGACGTCGACGTCGGCAGCAGATAGGAGAATCGACACCGACCGTACTGACTGTTTTTCTTGGCTCCCGTCGCCCCGTCCTCTCACTCTCTGGGAGTCCCTGTCTCCGTACTCGCGAGTATTCAGCGAACTGCCCGCGACTGCCCGCTCCAGAACGCAGACACAGCGAGGCATCGTAGACGGCCACGAGACTGTCTCGACAACGGGACCGACCCATACTGACTACCAATCGTAGTCACTCGCGTGCGGAGTTGTTTCCGAGCCAAAATTATAGCAGATATAGCGCATGACAGAATCATCTTGATTGTGAAAATCAAAACTACCACGTGATTTCGTGGTGTCCCAGTAACTGTGGGATTACCGATAGGTTATCACCATATAGTACCTACGATACCGCTGAGGGAGTTACACATGACTCAAGAATCAATGCTGTCGCGTCGTCGAATGCTCAAGAACGCAGGAATCGGCCTGCTCGCGCTGAGTGTCGGCAGCGGTGCTGTCGCCGCGTCCGAGGGAAAGAGCCTGTCCGTTACGCCCGGAACGGGTACCGCACCCACCGATGAGTATTACGGCGCGTACTGGGGCGGTTATGGCGGCTATGGTGGCTATGGCTACGGCGGCTACGGCTACGGTGGCTGCTTCGACCCGTGCGCTGACCCGTGTGCTGGGCTCTACGGCGGCTACGGCTACGGTGGCTACGGCTACCGTGGTTACTTCTGGTAGACCCGCTACCCACTTCCGGTAGAACCGCCGCACGACCGTCGAGCAGTCCTCGACCGCTCGACTCACGTATTTTTTCCTCACGCAGAGCGACCCTGTCTCAGTACACCAGCCATCGCGTCGTCGGAGAGCGAGCGTCGGCGCTGCGTCGTTCGTCACCCGTCCGTCGCCAGTGGAGTGCTGAGAACGCACCGTCGACGCCGAGGAAAAACTGCGTGAAATTCAGAAATTTCCTACCGTAGCACAACGCAGTCAATTGATTTTCAGGTATCTAAATTCTAGTAGCTTACCGCGAGATTATGCAGAAACGTCTCGTATCTCGCGCTGGGGAACCACACACATGACCCAACACCCACCGCTACCGCGTCATCGTATGGTCAAAACGTCGATGGTGGGCCGCTCGCTCTGGAAGGCAGCAGCAGCGTTGCCGCTGCAACCGGCGGGCAGTGCCCTGCCGTCACGTACTGCGTTCCCCGCTACGGCTTCGTCACGACGCGCCGGTTCGACGGCTACGGTGGCTACAGGACGTATTACGGAACCCACTACCGCCAGTACTACCGCAGCCACGACTACTTCCGAGATTCTCGAACCAGCGCGTCGAGCCGTCGTGAATCGCTAGACGCACTACTTCATCTCTCTACGTTTCCGGGCGACGACACGCCAGTCGTGAGCTGTCCGCTCGACGAGACGCCCGACTGTTCGGGTGGACGCCGCTGTGACAGCGCCGACAGACGGTCGTACCCGGAGTGGACGACGGCGTCGACACCACGCCGGTCTTGGGACAGTGCAAGTCGGCACACCGACACGCGAGTCACGTCAACGTTAGCTGCATACTTTTCGAACTTTCCGGTAAGTAGCACAACGCAGTAATACGATTTCGACGTATCCTAATACTAGTAGCTTACCGCGGGGTTATGCGGAAACGTCCCGTATGGACACCGTGGAGGGGGAGACACAAATGACCCAGAACTCACAGCTATCGCGTCGTCGTATGATCAAGACCGTCGGCGTCGGGCTGCTCGCCTTGGGCGTTGGCAGCGGTGCTGCCGCCGCATCTGAGGGGAAGAGCCCGTCCGTCACGCCGGGAAAGGGTGCCGCACCAACCGAGGAGTATTATCGCGGCTACGGCTACCGCGGCTACGGCTACCGCCCGTACTGGCGCGGGTATGGCTACCGCGGCTACTACCGCCCGTATGGCTACTACGGCTACCGCGGCTACGGCTACCGTGGCTACTACCGTCCGTACGGCTACTACGGCTACCGCGGCTACGGTTACCGCCCGTATGGCTACTACGGCTACCGCGGCTACGGCTACCGCCCGTACTGGCGCGGCTACGGCTACCGCGGCTACTACTGGTAGAATCGCCGGCGAACCGTCGAGCGCGTCGCTGCTCGCTCGACTCCATTTTGTACTGTCCACGTGGCCACCGACTCACTGTTGCGAACTGGCGACAGCCAGTTCTGTCGATTTGAAATAAATACAAATTAATTGTACTAGAACGTAATTTCTCATCTGTAAGTCGGTATTGTTTATTGATTTTGTAGTATCTGAGTAACTGCGTTATTACCGACAGGTTATCACCATTCACTCCCTATGAGAGTGACGAGGGAGTTGAAATACAGATGACTCAAGAATCAATGCTGTCGCGTCGCCGAATGCTCAAGAACGCAGGAATCGGCCTGCTCGCACTGGGCATCGGCAGTGGTGCCGTCGCCGCAGCCGACGGGAAGAGCCAGTCCGTCACGCCTGGAAAAGGGACTGCGCCCACGGACGAGTATTACGGCGGATACTGGGGCGGCTACCGCGGCTACTGGGGCGGTGGCTACGGTGCGTACGGCGGCTACGGCGGCTGCTTCGACCCGTGCTACGACCCGTGCGCCGACCCGTGTGCGTTCGGACCGTACTACGGCGGCTACGTCCCGTACGTGAGCCCGTACCGTGTCTACATCAGCCCGTTCCAGCGCTACTACTGATAGAACCGACCGCAGAGCGTCGAGCGTTCGAGCTCGACATCCTCGTATCCGATTTTTTACGCTGTAGATTCGTCCGTGCCGTTTTGTCTGGTGACCGGCTATTCGTGCCACCTGCGACGACCGCACCAACACGACGTACTGAGGATTTGAGGCAGTCTCACCGCCCAGATATGACCACCATCCAGCAGTGACCAACAAATAACATGACTGTATTATTTTTCAGGTGAAAGTGAGTACATTCTGTTGATTTAGTCGTACTCTCGTGACTGTAACATTACCGATAGGTTATCACTGGGGACTCCCTATGATAGACTGGAGGTCGAAACACGAATGGTAAAAGATCTCCTGGTGTCGCGACCTAAAGCGACAAACGCCGTCGGAACCACTACTGGCACTGCAGCCGAGGGACAGTACCCGGCCCCACACCCGGACAAACCAGAACGACTGGGTCCCCGGCCGCGGCTCGCCACAGTACGCCGGTCCGACGGCGACGACCACGGTGCAGGCGGGGTAGCTCCGTCTCGCCGTGGCAACGGGTAACAGCAAAGGGACATTCAATCCCCGGCTGTCGAGAACTTGGTTGACAACTCGACAGCCTTCCCTTTTCTCATTCCTTCATTTCATCAGGACGTTACTGTCTCGAACAGTTCGTGCGCGGTCCGCTCGACGAGACGGTGCGACGAGTCGGTGATGCCAGTCGAACGAACACGGAGCGACGCGGGCCTTTTTAGTAAATTATATTTACAGTACTACGTAATTTCGTATCTAAAACTTCGTTTCATCTCTTGATTTTGTGGTGCCCAAGTAACTGTGTGATTACCGATACGTTATCACTGATGCCTCCCTTTGATACTGATGAGGGAGTTGAACTACATGACTCAAGATTCAATGCAGTCGCGTCGTCGAATGCTCAAGAACGTCGGTGTCGGTCTGCTCGCGATCGGTCTCGGAAGCAGTGCTGTCTCCGCAGCACAGGTGGGTTCGCCGGGCCAGAACTACTGGGTCCCGCGCCGCGGCTTCGCCAGAGCGCGCCTCGCCTTCTCGTACCGTGGCTACGGCCCGTACGGTGGCTACGGCGGCTACGGCCCATACGGTGGCTACGGTGGCTGCTTCGACCCGTGCTTCGACCCGTGCGCTGACCCCTGTGCAGACATCCTGGTCGACCCCTGCGTCGACCCGTGTGCTGACCCGTGTGCGGACATCCTGGTCGACCCCTGCGTCGACCCCTGCATCGACCCCTGCGCCGACCCGTGCGGTGAAATCCTGGTCGACCCCTGTGTCGACCCCTGCGCCGACCCGTGTGCTGACGTCCTCGTCGACCCGTGCGCTGACCCGTGCCTCTAGGCCGGTACGTCGGTAACTTCGACGACGATCGCTGTCTCGGCACACACGGCTACTGAACCCCGGGACGGCAGATCGAACGACGAACAGTTTCTTTTGCGAGCGACCAAGTTCCACGCGATAGCGCCGTCTACGTACGCTGCTCGAACGACGCCGATAGCAGACGTCGTTCTGGAATCCTCGACGTCGCTACGCGTGTACGACAAAGAATCTCCACCAGCGCAGCGGGAACGCCATCCACGGAGAACTTCGTCGCTGCGTCGGGATTTAGTGCCGTACCTGCAACTCGACGAGTGTGCTACCTTTCTCGTGTGCCATCGCGCGACCTTCCTTCTAGCGGAGAGGTAATTCAGTACTACAAGTTACCGACCGGTGTTCAAGCGACGCTGTGATGTGACGGATGTATATTAGGACAAAATAATGGTACCAGATAGTAATTTCGTGCGAGTAACTTCGTTTCTTCGTGCGATTTCGTGGTATCTGAGTAACTGCATGATTACCGATAGGTTATCACCCGTAACTCCCTATGGTACGTCGGGGTTGAAACACAGATGACCCAAGAATCAATGCTGTCGCGTCGCCGAATGATCAAGACCGTCGGTGTCGGTCTGCTCGCCCTGGGGGTCAGCAGTGGTGCCGCCGCTGCAGCCGAAGGTCGAACGTCGAGCCCGTCGATCATGCCTGGAAAGGGACAGGCACCCACTGAGGGATACTACTACGGCCGTGGCTTCTACGGCCGCCGCTTCTACGGACGTGGCTTCTACGGTCGCCGCTTCTACGGACGTGGCTTCTACGGTCGCCGCTTCTACGGACGTGGCTTCTACGGCTATGGCTACCGCGGCTACGGCTACCGCCCGTACTGGGGTGGCTACGGCTACCGCGGCTTCTACGGACGTGGCTTCTACGGCACCGGCATCGGTGTGTACGGTGCGAACCCGTGCTGTGCAGCCGTCGACCCGTGCGCAGACCCCTGCGCCGAGGTCGACCCGTGTGCTGACCCGTGCGCGGGTGGCCTCGTCTACCGCCGTGGCATCTACCGCCGAGGCATCTACGGTCCCCGACTCTACTACTGATAGAATCGACCAACCGAGAGTAGAGTACGTCGTTGTCAACTCTACATCTTTGCCCTCTTTTTTGCGCTCACTGCGCCGGTCGCTTTCGACATCGACGGGTGCAACCACTGTCCGTTCACGGACCAGTTCGTCGAGACGCGGAGAGACCCAAGTTCACTATGGCAATTTTAGTATAGGATTGTATTATTTTACTCACGAAAGTCAACTAAGTGGTTTGATTTCGTAGTACCCGGGCTACTGTAATATTACCAATAGGTTATCACCAATCACTCCCTATACTCTCGGTGAGGAGCTGAAATTCACATGACTTACGATTCAATCCTGTCGCGGCGGCGAACGCTCAAGACCGTCGGTGTCGGCCTGCTCGCACTGGGGGCTGGCAGCGGAGCTGTCAGCGCACTCGAGGGAGAGACCCGGGAGCGAGCAGACGCCCCCGGGCAGGAGCGGTCTCCCGCTGACGACTTCTACCGAGAGGGCGAGCAAGACGAGGAGCAGGAGGACGAACAGGAAGACGAGTCCGTCTACGACACTCCCGAGAACGTCTATCTCGACCCCTCGCAGGAGCCAGACTACGGCAGCGAAACTGACGGATACGACCGTGACGACACCGGTGGATACGGCCGTGACGACACCAGTGGGTACGACGGCGACGACACCGGTGGATACGACGGCGACGACACCGGTGGATACGACCGAGGCGCCACACGCAGTGGCAACAGCGGATACGGCTATGGTCGCGGCGGCTATGGATACGGTCGCGGCGGTTACGGCCAGGGTGGCTATGGCCGCGGCGGCTACGGCTACGGCCGAGGTGGCTATGGCCGCGGCGGCTACGGCTACGGTCGAGGTGGCTACGGATACGGTCGCGGTGGCTACGGTCGCGGCGGCTATGGCTACGGCCGAGGTGGCTACGGTCGCGGCGGCTATGGCTACGGCCGAGGTGGCTATGGCCACGGCGGCTATGGCTACGGCCGAGGTGGCTATGGCCACGGCGGCTACGGCCGCGGCGGCTACGGCTACGGTCGAAGTTACAGCCAGGGCGGAAATACCGCCAGCGAGAACTGACCCGAGTCGTCGAGCTGACCACACACCATCCGTCTTTTTTGATTCGGAGCGTCGTCGAGATGCGACCGTATTCACAGTGTCACTCCACGTGGTGCGTCACGGGCGACGCCGACGTCTGCTGACGCTCTGACCGACCAGATACCCGGTCGTAATTTCGTACTGGTAACTCAGTATCGTCGGGTGATTTCGTGGTAGTCTCGTAACTGTGAGATTACCGCGAGGTTATCGAACGAACTACCCTACCTAGGTTAGGGGGTTGAAAACAACGATGACTCAACACTCACAGCTGTCGCGTCGCCGTGTGATCAAGACCGTCGGCCTCGGCCTGCTCGCCCTGGGGGCCGGCAGCGGTGCGGCCAGCGCGGCCGAGAGCCGAAGTCCGGCCGTCGCACCCGGCACGGGAGCGACCGAGGAGTATTACCGTCCGTACTGGCGTGGTTACGGCTACCGTGGCTACGGTTACCGCCCGTATGGCTACCGGGGGTACTACCGTCCGTACTACCGTGGGTACTATCGGCCGTACTACCGCGGCTACTACGGTTACGGGCCGTACTACGGTGGAATCTCGGTCCGCGCCCGCGGCGGCCGGGTCCGGGTGCGGTACTACTAACTCAGTCGCCGACGCGCTCGACGACTCGAAACTCGAAGCGGCCTTTTTGCGACGGTTCACGGTCGAGAGTCCCGTGAGCGACCGCTCCGAAGTCGTCCGCTCCAGTCGAGCACTGACCACACACATCGACCTCACACCGCCACGTAATTTCGTGCTGGTAACTCAGTATCGTCGTGTGATTTCGTGGTAGTCAAGTTACCGTGTTATTACCTCGAAGCTATTAATTAATAACCCCTACGATGACGAGGGGGTTGAAATACAGATGACCAGAGATCCAACGCTGTCGCGACGACGAATGATCAAGACCGTCGGTGTCGGTCTGCTCGCCCTGGGGGTCGGCAGTGGTGCTGCATCCGCCGCTGAAGGACAGAGCGCCGCCGATGGCCAGAACTACTGGGTGCGCCGCCGCGGCTTCGCCAGAGCGCGCCGCGCCTACGGCTACCGTGGTCGATTCTACGGCCGCCGCTTCCACGGCCGCCGCTTCTACGGTCGCCGCTTCCACGGCCGTCGCTTCTACGGTCGCCGGTTCTACGGTGCCCGCTTCCGCTACTACGGCGTCGACCCGTGCTGTGCTGCGGTTGACCCATGCGCTGACCCGTGTGCGGAAATCGACCCATGCGCCGACCCGTGTGCAGAAGTCGACCCGTGCGCTGACCCGTGTGCAGGTGGCTTAGTCTACGGTCGCCGGTTCTACGGACCTCGCGTCCGTCCCGTCCTCTACTGAGCGCCGAATCGACCGAGAACTCACAGCGTTCTTTTTCATCCGAAACCGTCGCCGAGTGCTTCCGCAACGCATCGATACCGCGTAGTTGGGCGCTCGCGCGCGTGGAGGGAGATTTCGACACTGCATCGTAATCTCTGACTGGTAACTCAGTATTGTCGTGTGATTCCGTAGTAGTCCAGTTACTGTGTTATTACCTCGCAGTTATGTCTTAATAACACATACACTGTCATTGGGGGTTGAAATTCAGATGAAACAAGATTCAATGCTGTCGCGACGTCGTATGATCAAGACCGTCGGTGTGGGCCTGCTCGCGCTGGGTGTTGGCAGTGGTGCTGCATCCGCAGCTGAGGGACAGAGCGCCGCCCACGGCCAGAACGCCTGGGTTGGCCGCCGTGGCTTCGCCAAGGCACGCCGCACCTACGGCTACCGCGGTCTCCACGGCCGCCGCTTCGGCTACTACGGTGCCAACCCGTGTTGTGCAGCCGTCGACCCGTGTGCAGACCCGTGCGGTGAAATCCTCGTCGACCCATGTGCTGACCCGTGCGCCGTCGATCCGTGCGCCGATGTCGACCCGTGTGCTGACCCGTGTGCCGTCGACCCGTGCGCCGTCGACCCGTGCGCCGACCCGTGCAGCCAGCTCTCTGGCGGCATCTACGGTCGCCGACTCTACGGCCGCCGCGGCTACTTCGGCTACCGCCGTGGGTTCTACGGGACCCGCATCCGCATCGGATAATCCGACGTGGTGACGGTCTGCTGTCCAGCCGTCATCGTACAGTCTCCTGCCATTTTTAGTGTCGCGTAGTCGTCGCGAGTGCCGACAGTGAGCGAAACGACCACTTCGTGTCGATATCGAACACATACCGGAAGGTACCTTCGGGTACGAAACTACGTTTCGTTGAATAACTCCGTGGTGTCTCGGTAACGTAGTTATCAGCGCGTAATTATCCCCCGGAGTGACCTACTACGGTCGAAGGAGGTTCACCTGAAGATGTCAACTAACGCAGCGTCAGATCGCTCACGACGACGATTGGTCAAAACCGTCGGCGTGGGCCTACTCGCCGTCGGGGGCGGCGTCGGAACCGCAGCTGCTCAGGAGGGCAGGGGCCGACGCGGTAGTGACGGTGGACGCAGCCGTGGCGGCGGTGGCGGTGGACACGATGGACGTGGTCGTCGCGGCGGTGGCGGCGGTGGCGGACATCGCGGTGGAAACAGTGGTCACCGCGGCGGCGGCCGCCGAGGCAACCACGGTGGCTGGGACGACGACCGGCGTGGTGGCCGTGGCCGCCGCGGCGGTTGGGACGACGACTGGCGCAGAGGTCGTGACCGTGGGCACCGCGGCGGTTGGGACGACGACTGGCGCAGAGGTCGTGACCGTGGGCACCGCGGCGGTTGGGACGACGACTGGCGCAGAGGTCGTGACCGTGGCCGCCGCGGTGGCTGGGACGACGACTGGCGCAGAGGTCGTGACCGTGGCCGCCGCGGTGGCTGGGACGACGACTGGCGCAGAGGTCGTGACCGTGGCCGCCGCGGTGGCTGGGACGATGACGACTGGCGTAGAGGTCGTGGTCGAGGACGACACCGCCGTGCGGGCAGCAAACACCGGAACTACTGGCGTGGCCGCCACACGTACAAGAACTACGGCCCCCGTCGCCGGTCGACCATCCTCGTCTACTACGACGACACCGACCTCGACGTCGTCTGGGTCCGTGGCCAGCCGTGCCAGATTACTGGCATCGACTACGTGAACGAAGTAATCGAACTCGACTACGGCCGCTGTGGCTACGTCGACTTCGACGGCTACCTCCTGTACTGACGGTCGGCGCAGTCCGACCATGTGTTTTTCGAGAACTATCGGCGACCCGCGGTTCGACTGTTCACAGAAACGTGCGAACGTGGCGGACGTACCACCACGTAACGACGTATCGTCGAGTAACTTCGTAGTAGCCGAGTAACGTCCAAATTACCCACTCATTATCCGGAAATAAATCCTAATTCTCACCGAGGGAGGGAGTAGTCAATGTATAGACCACAGGAGCGAGAACTGTATCGACGAAAAGTGCTGAAAACCGTCGGACTCGGCTTGCTCGCAGTTGGGCTGGGGAGCGGCGCAGCGAGCGCTGCCGAAGGCCGAACCCAGAGCCCGGCCATCGAACCCACCGGCGAAAGCGGTCAGTTCCAACACGGCCGCGGCCGGGGTCGTGGTGGAAACGGTGGTGGCCGTCGCTACGGCGGTGGCGGTCGTCGGTATCACGGCGGAGGCGGCCGTCGCTACGGTGGTAGCGGTCGTCGGTACCACGGTGGGAGCCGTCGGTATCACGGTGGCGGACGTCGCTACTACGGTGGCCGCCGGTACCACGGCGGTGGGTACTACGGTGGGCGTCGCTACTACGGCAGACGCCGGTACTACGACGACGACGTCAGGATCTACTACGGCTACCCGTACTACTATCCGTACTCCTACGGCTACGGGCCGTACTACAGCTACTACTGGTACTGAACAGTAGGGATTGCGTCGTCGTGACCACCCGGTCGACCGCGACCGGCCCATTCTTTCGTGAATCGCGTGCCCGTCGACGAGCCACAGGTGTCGTCGTCGGACCAACCGCGGCGAAACGAACCGGGCGGGAACGAACGCGCTCCGGCCTCACAACCAGGTCGTAACTCCCTCTCGACAAGTGCATTCAGGTCGGTAATTCCGTGTCGTCGCGCAACTCAGTGGTACCCGGGTGACTTTATTATTAGCTAAGGTATATTCTTTAACAATCCCTATCTTGTCACTGAGAGGAAAACAACGATGACTCACAACACCTCGCGGCGAACGCTGCTCAAGACCGTCGGGACTGGCTTACTCGCGCTCGGCGTCGGCAGCCAGACCGTGGCTGCGGCCGGGCAGGACAGCAACTACGTGCGAAGTCGACGCAACCGGAGCCTCCGCGCTGGTCGCCCGAACCGCTCGCTCCGGCGTGGTGGCCGATACGCCCGCTTCGGTCGCAACCCGTACGGTGGCCCCGATGTGGACGTCGCCGCCGGTGGCTACGGCCCCGCTCCATCCCCGTACTATGGACCGTACGCCGGACCGTACGCCGCCCCCGGCGGGAAGTTCGAGTTCGACTACGACGAGGTCGAAGCACGTGGTGACATCCTCGCGGGTGGCTTCGAGTACGAGCGCGACTTCGACGGCAGCGTCGAGTTCGAGAGCGGCGAGGTCGACTTCGAGTACGACGCCTACACGGGCGAGATAGAGTACGAGTCGCTGGGCTACTGCCGCATCCGCAAGTTCGAGGTCGACTACGACGAAGTCGAAGTGGACTACGACGTCTGCTTCTAGGTGTGACGCCGTATCCTCCGTCTACCCGACCGATTACGACACTTTTGACCCATTTTCGGACGACTTCGACCTGACGACCGACAGGTAACGCCACGGAAGCCCCGTTTCTTCTCGGAAAGTCGACCAGTTATACGGAGAAACCACGTATGGGTAAGTGAGAGGGAGGAAACTACCCCGTCCCAACGACAGTGGGGCGCACTGACGGCCCGACCGCCGTCGCCGCGTCACTGACTCTACCACGCGTCGGGGACCCCTCGACACACCCCAACTGAACTGCCATTCAGTCACAGTCGCGGCCGGTGGGAAGGAAAGGCCCCACCGCCCGCAACACCTGTCGTTCCGGGCTGCCACCCGGCGCGACGGACCAGTTCCTTTTGTCGGTCTGTTTCACTTCGTCCCGACATCGAGTGTCTCTTCGACTGTCATGCCTCGCGTGTCCAACACGTTCTGCCCGGAGAGCCGACTGCACGTCGAACCCCTTGCTCGTCGATGTCGTCGACGGTAGCTCTCGCCGAGTCAGCGTCGATGACGTATTCGGGGTGTTGCGTATTGGGAGACGGCGTATTCGGGGTGACCGGTCGGTAGCCGGGTAACCAGTCTGCCAGTGGACATTTTATACGTGGAAACCACCTATGGGTAAGTGAGAGGGAGGAAACTACCCCGTCCCAACGACACGGGGACACACTGACGCGGCCACACCGCCGCAGCCTCCTCGACTCTACCACGTCGGGAACGCCCGACACGACCGAACTGAACTGCCATTCAGTCCCGGTGCGGCGATGGGAAGGAAAGGCCCCATCACCCACCACACGCTGTCGCGACGGGCTGCCACCCGAACCGACACGTTCGTTCCTTCTACCGAACATCACACACAGAGCGACTGCGCACAGGGTCGAACTCGCGCGAGCGACAGACCCAGGGCGAGTCCGAGTTACGACCGACTCCAGCCGTGATGCAGCCCGAGTGACAGCATGATGCAGTCCGAGTGTCAGCAGTTCCAGCTATCACTGGGTCCGAGGGTTCGCCTCGCCACAACGTCGAACAGTCGATTCGGCCGGTCAAGCACGTTCGAACCACTCGTTCGTCGACGGTCGAGACCCACACTGCCACCACAGACGATGGGTCGAGCGTGGAAACACTCAATTTCTCACGATTGCCCGATCAGCCGATTGTTCCAGACCACTGTACAACTTCGACGTTGTATCATAACTGGTCGGATAGTCGACCTATTATGAGCGGAAACCACCTATGAGTAAGTGAGAAGGAGGAAATCACCCAATGGACAGCACAAACAACTCTCGATGCACGCGTCGTTCGCTGATCAAGACCGTCGGCCTCGGGCTGCTCTCACTCGGTGGAGCGGCCTCCACGGCCGGCACCGCTGCGGCGAGCACCGGGTCGGCTGCCGCCAGCAACTACTACGGCTATCGCCGCGGATACGGCCGTGGGTACGCCTACTCTCGCCGGTACTGGTGGTACAACAACGCCTTCGAGTTCCGCATCTTCAACTACGGCGGGACTGGGACCGCGTTCGACTTCGACTCGACGAACTTCGCCTGGGACACCTGGGTCGAAGGGACCGACATCGAGTGGTTCGGTCCGTACGGTCCGGCCGTCTTCGAGGTCGACTACGACGGCTTCCGCTTCACCAGCCTCGACATCATCATCGAGTGTGACTCCAGCGGTCTCGACGTCGAGATTCTCGACGGCCCGAGCCCCATCGTCAACTTCCAGGTTGACGAAGCAGACGGTGAACTCGACATCACCTACGCCGACGGCGGGCGCATCACGGTCGACAGCCCCGGTGGCGGGTACTACCGTCCGTACTACGGACGCCGCCGGTACTACTACTGAGCGTCCCGCCCGGTCGCTCGGTGTCCGACCTGTCTGCCATTTCGGTGCCACTCTCTTTCGTGGCGGTATGCCGCCGCCACTACACGTTCGTTTTTCGTCTTCTGACCCCGTGAGGACACCCGTTGCAGCACACACTGTGTGGTTGCTCAGATACCCGTTTGTCCCTGACCTGTCGGTTATCGCGCGCTTTTCTCGTTCCCGACAGTAGATAGGGGCATGAAGGTGCGAACCGAGTCAGTACTACTCGTCGCCATCGTCGTCGTGTTGATTGGCGCAGTGATACTGCAAGGCGGCAGCTCCGCAGCAGACCCCGCGACCGAGGTACCGGATACACCGAACGACCCGGCGGGAGACGGCTCGCCAGACGTCGGTGACGACGGGGTCGTCGGCGACGTGGGTGACCCCGCCACTGGCGACACCGGGAACGATGCGGGCGATAGCGGTAGCGCTGGAGACGGCGTGACAGACCCGACCACTGGCGCTGGTGACGGTGTTTCTGACCCCACCACCGGTGCTGGTGACGGTGTCACCGACCCCACTACTGGCGACGGTGGCGACGTCGCTGACCCCACCACGGACGCTGGGGACAACGTGACCGACCCGGCCACCGACAACGACAGCAACGTCACCGACCCCACCACTGACGACCCGACCGCTCCCGAAGGGACGGCCATCTTCGTCGTCGATGGCTTCACCGTCGGTAGCGCCGAGCTAGAGGTCGCAGACACGCCCGCCGAGCTAGAGGCCGGCCTCGGTGGCCGGACCGAACTCGCTCCGGGCACCGGGATGGTGTTCGTCTTCGACCAGGAATACTTCGTCTCGATGTGGATGAAGGACACGAACATTCCGCTCGACCTCATCTTCGTCAAGAGTGACGGGACCGTCACGAACGTCGCTGAAGCCAGCCCCGAACCGGGCGTGGCGGACGCAGATCTCACCCGCTACGAGAGCGGTGACGCGGTCCAGTACGTCATCGCCCTGAACCAGGGTTGGGCGGCCAGCCACGACGTCGTGGCCGGCTCGACGGTCGAACTCGACCTCGGGGACGACCAGTAGCAGCATCGAAGCGACTCCGACCGACATCGCGTCGGTAGCTATTTGTTCCGAACACGGGAAGCACAGCGCGTGACTTCGACCAGTACCGAGAGCGACGAACGCGACCACGGGAAAGTCGGACGACTCGTCGACGAGTACGACCTCTCTGGCCTCGGCGACGAACTCGAACGAGCGTGGACTGGCACCGGGAGCGAACAGGCCAGTCTGCGCGACCTCGCCGACCGGGTGAACCGCCGGCTGCTGGCAGCAGCACTGGCGCGGGCCGATGTCTCACTCCCCGACGCCGAGGTGGCGACGAAGTACGACCTGCTCGCCGGTGACGACGTGAGTCCGAGCGCTCGCACACAGGTCCGCCGCGGTCTCGAACGCGACGGCGTCGACGTCGAGGGTGTTACGCGCGACTTCGTCTCGCACCAGACCGTGTATCGCTACTTGACGAACTACCGTGGCGTCGACCACGAGACGAGCGACTCCGACCGTGACCGCACGGCGTCGGCGAGCCAAGCGATGCAACGACTGGCCAGTCGGACGACTGCGGTCGCGGCGTCGAACCTCGACCGACTGGCAGCGGCGGACGACCTGACCGTCGGCGACACCGAGGTCCTGGTCGACGTGACCGTCCTCTGTACGGACTGTGGTCGTTCCTACGATTTCTCGGACCTGCTCGCGCGCGGCCACTGTGCGTGTGGCGAACCGAGCGAGTGACAGCCAAATCCGTTACAGCTGTAACGCCGTAACAGTGTGTGCCCAGCCGGCACAGATTGTACACCGTCAGCACTTACCGATACCGCTAACCAGCCACAGGATATTTGTACCCGCCCGGTAATTTCTGGCCGAATGAGTGCGCAGGAGACCGTCGAACGGGTCACCGTCCGCGCGTCGAACGTGGGCGGCATCGACGAGACCACCGTAGAGTTCTCACCCGGGGTGACGGTGCTGGCTGGGCGAAACGCCACGAATCGGACCTCGTTCTTGCAAGCGCTGATGGCCGGCCTCGGCAGCGACCGGGCGTCGCTGAAGGCCGATGCCGAGTCGGGTCGGGTCGACCTGACACTGGCCGGAGAGACGTACACACGCGAACTCACCCGGACCGACGACGGGGTCGTCACGGGAGGCGAGCCCTACCTCGACGACCCGACGCTGGCCGACCTGTACGCCTTCTTGCTGGAGTCGAACGAGGCGCGCCGCGCAGTCGCGCGCGGTGACGACCTCCACGAACTCATCATGCGTCCCGTCGACACCGCGGCCATCCGAGCCGAAGTGACGCGACTCGAAGCCAGAAAGCGCCAGCTCGACGAGCAACTGGACGAACGAGACGACCTCGAACGAACGCTGGACCGCCTCGACAGTCGGCTAGAGACGCTCGCGGATGAACTCGACACAGAGCGCGAGGCACTGGCCGCCGTCGAAGCCGACATCGACGAGACCGACGTGTCACTGTCGGCCTCGGGCGACGAAGCCGCCGAACTGGAGGCGGCACTCGACGAGTTGCGCGACGCCCGCGCCAGACTGGAAGACATCCGGTACGAGCAGGAGACGGAACACGAGAGTCTGAACGCGCTCCGCGCACGACAGGGCGAACTGGAAGCCGAGCGGGAAGAACTCGCCGACGAACCGGGTACCGGACTCGACGACCTCGCCGGCCGTGTCGACCGATTGCACGAACGAAAGCGCGAGGTGAACTCGACGGTGACGCGCCTCCAGACCGTCGTCCAGTTCAACCGTGAGCAACTCGACGAGTCGAGTTCGGGAGTGTTCGAGTCGCTCGCCGACGACGGGGCCAAAGCCGACGGCAGTGGCGGCGTGACCGACGCGCTCGTCGACGACACCGCGGACCGACTCGTCTGCTGGACCTGTGGGAACGAAGCGACCACCACAGCCATCCGTGAGACGGTCGACCTGTTGACCGACCTCCGAGAAGAGAAACTGGCCGAACGCCGCGAGGTCGACGAGAACATCGACGAACTGGAGGCGAGACTGGCCGAGCGTCGCGACCGCCGCGACCGACGCGAGACAGTGGTGAACGAACTCGAACGTATCGGCGACGAACTCGGCGAACACGAGTCGCGGCTGGCCGACCGCAAACACGACGAACTGGCCGTGCACGACCGCATCGAGGAACTGGAGGAGACGGTCGAATCGCTCGAACGTGACGAGTACGACGCGCTACTCGAGAACCACCGCGAGGCGAACCGCAAACAGTTCGAGATAGAGCGTCTGGAGAAGGAACGGCGCGAAATCGAGGACGAGCGAACCGAAGTCGTCCAGAAACTCGACGCCCGTGACTCACTCGCCGACGAGCACGAGCGTGTGACCGACGAACTGGCGGACCTGCGCCGGCGTATCGAGCGTATCGAGGGCGACGCGGTCGAACAGTTCAACGACCACATGGCGACCGTCCTCGACCTGCTGGCGTACGAAAACGTCGATAGAGTGTGGATCGAACGACTCGCAGAGACGACCGGCACGACGTTCGACCTGCACGTCGTGCGCCAGACCGACGCCGGCGAGGTGTACGAAGACAGCGTCGACCACCTGAGCGAGTCCGAACGTGAGGTCATCGGACTGGTGTTCGCCCTCGCAGGCTTCCTCGTCCACGAGGCGTACGACCACGTCCCGTTCGTCCTGCTGGACTCGCTCGAAGCCATCGACTCGGCGCGTATCGCCACGCTCGTGGACTACTTCGCCGACTACGCGACGCACCTCGTCGTCGCGTTGTTGCCAGAAGACGCCGCGGCGCTCGACGACGGATACGAGCGCGTCACGGAGATTTGATGCGGTAAGAAAGCGGAATCTGATTTCTCGAACCGAGTCGGTCTGCGGCCGGGTCACCGGGCGTCTTCGAGCCCGAGTGCGAGTGTGGACTGAATCCACGCCTTGTGGTTGGTCGTGTCGTAGATAATGACCTCGCCTTGTGTGAGCAAGAGCGAAGCATAGGGCGGGATCGTGTCCGGTAGGCCGCTGGTCGTGTCGGCAGTCACTACGGTTTCTCGCTTCTTCTTCGAGTATCTCATGTCGTCCCCCCGGGCTGTCTGCCAGAGTGCGTACTGATACATACGCGACGGACCATGTTAACTGCTAGCTTACAACATTGTTACTAAGGCACCTGTATCTCGCCTCACATCGCGCAAGTATTCGTTCACACACAGTTAGCCCGGTTCCCCCGGGTGACGAGACTACTCTCTGTAGTCTCTTCGGGGTTAGAAGAAGGTTAAGATGCTCTGTAACTAAGTCCTCCCAAGGGCGGAGAGACCACCGCTCGGCTCGGCGACCGGTCGCGTAGCGACGGGTATCGACGACTGAACAGCGAGTGGTCACCGCGCGAGGGGGACAGCGACGAGCCCTGGGTGGCGCGTCGACCAGCCCGACCAAGGACTATCTAGCTATGACAGCAAAGGACAGCAGCGAATACGACGTTCCGTCCGGCCGAGAGAACGCACCACTCCAGTGTCCGGAGTGTTCGGGGGACCTTCTGGACGACGAAGCACACGGTGAGACCATCTGTCGCGACTGTGGGCTCGTCGTCGCCGAGAAAGAAATCGACCACGGACCGGAGTGGCAGGCGTTCTCCGCCGACGAATCAGACCAGCGTTCCCGGGTGGGCGCGCCAGTCTCCGTCCTCTGGCACGACAAAGGCCTGTCGACGACCATCGACTGGAAGAACGCCGACAGCAGTGGGACACCCCTGAGCCACAACCAACGCCGACAGATGGAGCGCCTCCGCGTGTGGAACCAGCGCTTCACTATGGAGAACTCCCGAAAGCGCAACCTCCGCCAGGCCCTCGGCGAAATCGACCGGATGGCCAGCGCCCTCGGTCTGCCGAGTGACGTGCGCGAGACCGCCTCGGTCATCTATCGGCGCGCGCTCGAAGAGGACCTCCTCCCCGGGCGCTCCATCGAGTCGATGGCGACCGCGTCGCTGTACATCGCGGCCCGACAGGTCGGAATCCCGCGAACCATCGACGAAATCGTCATGGTGAGTCGCATCGCCGACCGCGACTTCCGCCGGGCGTACCGCACGCTTGTGCGCGAACTCAACCTCGTCGTCCAACTGGCCGACCCACACGACTACGTACGCCGGTACGCCTCGGAACTGAGCCTCTCCAGCGAGGGCGAGCGAATCGCCCACCTGCTGCTCGAAAACGCCCAGTCGAAGGGCCTCGACAGCGGCAAGAGCCCCGTCACGCTCGCCGCGGCGGCCGTCTACGCAGCCTCCGTCGTCACCGACGAAGACATCACCCAGCGAGACATCTCGGAAGTCGCCAACATGAGCACGGTGACGATTCGGACCCGCTACAAAGAACTCTTGGAGGCGACGCCGGAGTACGCCGGCTTCACCGCCTGAAGACACGCAGAACTTACGCTGCACGTATCCCCTCTCGGCCTGTCCCCCTCAGACTCGTTTTCCGTCGCCGGATTTTCGCCCGACTGGACAGTTTCTGCGTTTCGACGACTGCCAACTCGTCGGTGGCGACGATTCCTCCACAGCCGGTCTGGCGCGCGCTCGTGAGCGTGCCGAGCGAGAGGCGATGCAGTCGCCTCCGAAGCGAACGGGGAGTGAACCGACCCGTGAGCAGAGTGAGTGACGCGAATCGGTTGGGGTGGTTGTGGCGAGGCGCGGGGGAAGCGGCGGTGCGGTCATGTTCCGCCGGCAGTCGTGGCCTGCTTCCCGGAACCAACACCGGCGACGACGAAGGAGCACGAAGAAACAGCCTCACACAACCCACGTTCGAAACGACGACCACAACTGCTAGCGAACAAGATTGACAGCCCAGCACGACGAACAACGACACCAGATGCCCCATCCCGTCCCCGCCGGTCTCGACGTGCTGGTCACCCTCTTCTCGATACCCGTCAGTGCACTCGTCTGCTGGCTGGTCGCGCGACACGCCCACGAGCGTGCGATTCCGCATCCGGTCGGTTGGGCCGTCGCGGTCGGCGCACCCTTCGCACTGCTACCGATACTGCTCGTCCAGCCGCTCGTCGACGTGTACGCGGTGCTGTTCGTCTCACACGGGACTGGAACCAGCCTCGTCGTGCGGCCGCTCCACGCCCTCGTGACCGTCCTCGGCGGCGGCTGGCTGGCGGCGAGCGCCGGGCTAGCGGTGTACGCGCTGCACCTTCGAAACGGACCGAGAGCCGGCGGACGAGGCCGTCATGGGCGAAGCCAGAAACGCGACGGCGCGAAGCCGACGACCGAAACGCCGGCGACTGACCGATGGTAATCCGTTCTCGCTATCACTCTGAACGAGGGGGGTGCATAGCCGAGAAAGTGCCAGCAGTAACGCCGATGTGCGACTCAGAGAATCGCGTACAGGAAGAGGTTGTGCAGCGCCGGGCCGAGGCCTGCAGTCGCCGCAATACCGAGGACGATGGCGCGGTGGCGCGCGTCCGTGATACTGTGACTGAAGACGTAGACGATGGCCATCGCGATGACGACCTTCACGACGAGGAACAGCCACGCCTGCCCGAGTACGGGCGCGGTCGGGAGGGTCGCCGCGAACTCCATGATCTCGCGCGAGAGCGGCGTCTGCTCGGCCAGCCCGAAGATGTCGATGCCGATGACGGTCGTGCTCGCGTCGAGCAGGTGGCCGAACACCACGGCGAGGCCGAGCAGCCCCGACGACCCGGTGACGCCGGGGTGATACTCGTCGATGTACGCCCAGAGCAGGATGGAGAACGAGACGGCGACGAGGACCGCCACGAGTGACCAGAGCGGGTGGACCTCCCGGCCGCTCAGGGCGAGCGTCGCGCCGGTGATGGGCGCGAGACAGAGGACGCCGCCGATAGCGACTGCTTCTGCGACTTCGCGTGAGGACTTCTCCGATGTCGAGACGAACAACCAGAGCTCTGCCCCGATGACGAACGCGGTCAGATACGCGAGCGGCGAGTCGAGGAACGGCAGGACGACCTCGGGGAGGACGACGACCTCACCGAAGACGAGCAGCGCCGCCGCGACGGCGACCCACGGGAAGAACGCCAGCACGAGGTCTTCGGTCACGCGGAGTTCTTTCGCCCGCATGAGGACGAACACCCGAGCCACGGCGAGTACTAGCGTGAGCGTGTGGAACGGTGCCGTTCCGACGACGTTGAACGCGTTGACGAACAGCGCAATCGCGCTGGTGGCCATGTTGATGTCGAGTAACGGTGTCCCGGCCGCTCCGGTCGACAGTGACGCCACCCCCTCCCAGAGTCTATTCGATAGCATTGTGAGATTCCTCGGTCGGCTGTAGAGCCCAGCGACCGGTCGCACTCGTGTGCGTCGTACTGGTATCCTGTATGCGACCGGAGTATATCATATTCGCCTTACGACAGGGTAGCCGCTGGCCGGTTCTCACCATCCAGTCACCGAGAGTGCGGTCGACGGTCGTCGCGGGACGGTCACCACGGCCCGAGTCGCGGTGCTATGGGGGACTGGCCCGGGGATGACCTCACGACAGTGAACTGTCTATGAGAGCAGCTAACACTGGTGTAAGGCGTGAACTGACGGGTTCGTGCTGGTATAAATCTGGAGCGGACAAACTAGACGACGGGGAGCGTGTACGGTCGCAGTGCCGTCTCGCAACCCCAGTCGCTGATTCGCCTGTCGTCATGGTGCCGGGTGCGTCTCGTACCCGGTTGGCCATCCGGGTGGTCGGTCACTGGACCGACAGACGCACCCTTTGTTCAGTTCGGTTCGTCAGTTCGGATTTTTCGCGTCGACGCAGCACACGCCGCTATCGGCGATGGAGTGTCGCTGTCGACGGGCTATCGTCGCTGCACGTCGTTCGAGCCGCGTAAGTCAGTAACAGGTCGGTTAGAAGATACTTATGCTCTCGTGAGACGTACTCTCGTCATCGAAGCGCGACACAGACACGACGTGTCGTTCTGGGGGAGAAACAGTGACCGAAACGACGATTCACGTAAACGTCGGACACGCAGACGCGGGGATGACCGAGAAACAACGACGCATCGTCGGCTACTTGCGGGCACACGCAGGTAGTCAGACGTACTTCAAGTCGCGGCTCATCGGAGAGGCAGTCGGCCTCTCCGCCAAGGAGGTCGGTGCGAACCTCGCACAGATACTCCAGAACGACCGCGACGTGGGCCTCCACATCGAGAAGTGGGGCTACTCGTCGGGGACGACGTGGAAGGTGACGCCCGCGGGTCGGCGCAACTGACGCCACCGGCCTGTCGCCGACGCCGCCGACCGTTTTCGAGGACTAGAGCGCCCGCTACCGGGAGGTGACTACCTCGCCCTCACAATATTTCGTGTCTGTAATTTTGTCCTTCATATCGGAAACTGACTTTCCTTTGAGTGAGGCAGCAAGATGGCAGACCTTTCCAAACGGCAGTATCTGAAGTACGCAGGCGCGTCGATGGCAGCACTCTCGCTCGGTGTCGGTGGGAAACTCGCCGCCGACGGGACACTCGTCTCGAACGTCGCCCAGACCACCGAAATCTCCCCGGCTGCCAAGCCCGGGTCTGAAGCCGCCCCCGAACCCATCGTCCGCGGCGCTGCGAGCGGCGACGTCCTCGACTACGAGCGGGACGAATTCGGTAGCATCGAGTTCGACTGGGACCTGCTCTCGTTCGAGTCCGACGAGTTCGGTGGGTTCGAAATCTCCGACCTCGGCGTCGACATCGAGATGACGCAGGACGGCTACGGCAACTTCGAGAGCCTGGACATGCTCGTCGAGGACGCCGAACTGTTCTTCGACCTCGAAGCGAAGCACGCCGGCGGTGGTGGCCACGCTCGTGCGGGCGGACGCGGGAGCGCCTACACCGAATTCGAACTGAGCATCGCCATCGGCGACGAGTGGATCGACTTCGAGTACAAGGGCAACGGCTACGAGCCCGCCGACGTGGAGTTCGAAGCGTCTGGCCACGGCGACCAGTTCGAAGACGACGGCCCGGGGACCGACATCGAGTACCGTGGTTACTTCATCGACTTCGAGTACGAGGAGGCCTCGCACAGTCTGGAGATAAAGGGCGCAATCAAACTCGACCTGGACATCAACGAGTTCAACGACGTGGACCTCGACTACGACGACGGCCGCATCGGCGTCGACCTCGACACTGGCTCGCTCGACCTCGAATACATCGGCGAGAGCGTGGCCTTCGAGTGGGAGTACATCCAGCGCGGTGTCGACGACGAGTTCGAAGCCCGCCACCTCTGAGGCGAACAAACAGCAGACACGTACCCCCCGGTACTGTCGTCCGACACGGGCCGGTTCGGTTTTTCTGACGCAGTTGCACTCCGACACAGAGCCGGTTCTGTGTCGGTGACACTGTCGTCTTTCCCCTCGGCGTGAAGAGCGGAAGCCGACGGCGAACGCTGGCCACACACGCGAGAGTACCAACCGCGGTGGTGGTAGCCGTGTTCCATCACGACCGACCGAGACGGAAAGGGAACGTGGTGCGAGTAACGTACCGACTGGCACGTAATTTGACACTTAATCTTCGAAGCGAACTTCTGTAGGAGTGAGGCACTGAAATGGCAGACCTTTCCAAACGGCAGTATCTGAAGTATGCAGGCGCGTCGATGGCCGCGCTCTCGCTCGGTGTGGGCGGGAAGCTGGCCGCCGACGGCTCGCTCGTCTCGAACGTCGCTGAGACGACCGAAGTGGCGCCGGCAGCCAAGCCCGGCTCCGAGGCGGCTCCCGAGCCGTACTACCGCGGCGTCCAGGCCGGTGACGTCCTCGACTACGAGCGCAAGGAAGACGGCAGCGTCGAGTTCACCTGGGGCTTCCTCGACTTCGAGTCTGAGGAAGACGGTAGCATCGAAATCTCCGACCTCGGTGTCGACATCGAAGTCGACCTCGCAGGCAGCTACAACAGCCGCTACTACGGTGGCAGCGACGACGACGTCGACAAGCTAGAGATGCTCATCGAGGACGGTGACCTGTTCTTCGACCTCGAAGCAGAGATGGAACACGGCTACCACCACCGCGGTGGCAAGACCCAGACTCGCTACGAGCTGACCGTCGCCATCGGCGACGAGTGGATCGACTTCGAGTACAACGGCAACGGCGACGTGGAGTTCGAAGCCTCCGGCGCTGGCGACAAGTTCGAAGACGACGGCCAGGGTACCGACATCGAGTACCGCGGCTACTTCATCGACTTCGAGTTCGATGACAACGGCCAGAGTCTCGAAATCAAGGGTGCCATCAAGCTCGACCTCGAGTTCGACGCCAACGGCAACCTCGACCTCGACTACGACGACGGTCGCATCGGTGTCGACCTCGACGTCGGCTCACTCGACCTCGAGTACATCGGTGAGACCGTCTACCTCGAGTGGGAGTACGTAACCCGCGGCGTCGACGACGAGTTCGAAGCCCGCCACCTCTAGGCGGCGACACGTACCTCACGGTACTGTCGTTCGAGACAAACGGTTCGATTTTTCAGCCACTGCAACCGAGAGCGACGGCGACGGTCGACGACGTGATGTGACCGACACGCCGAGACCGGTGTGACGTGACGAGACCGACGTGACGCGACTGTCGGCACACCGAGGACAGTGGTGACGGGAGACGAAGATTCACGTACAGACGACTGCAGAGACCGCCTCCCTACGTCAGTTTCCGGGTACGTCCTGTCTGTACGGATAGTCACCGTGTCGGCGGTAACGTAGCAACCAGTTCGAAATTTGATACTTAATTGCTGGTGCTGGCTTCTGTAGGAGTGAGGCACTGAAATGGCAGACCTTTCCAAACGGCAGTATCTGAAGTACGCAGGAGCGGGCATGGCTGCCCTCTCACTCGGTGTGGGTGGGAAGCTGGCGGCCGACGGTTCGCTCGTCTCGAACGTCGCTGAGACCTCTGAGGTCGCCCCGGCAGCCAACCCCGGCTCCGAGGCAGCTCCCGAGCCGTACTACCGTGGCGTCCAAGCTGGTGACGTGCTCGACTACGAGCGCAAGGAAGACGGCAGCGTCGAGTTCACCTGGGACTTCCTCGACTTCGAGTCTGAGGAAGACGGCAGCATCGAAATCTCCGACCTCGGCGTCGACATCGAAGTCGACCTCGCAGGCAGCTACCACCGCCGCCACGGCAAGGGCTCCGACGACGACGTCGATAGCCTCGAGATGACCATCGAGGACCTCGACTGTGACTGTGGTGCGCTGTTCTTCGACCTCGAAGCGATGATGCGGAACGGCTACCACCACCACTACGGCAACGCCAAGAAGAGCGACGTCGACTTCGAGCTGACCATCGCTATCGCCGACGAGTGGATCGACTTCGAGTACAAGGGTGGTGACGTCGAGTTCGAGGCGTCCGGCCACGGCGACAAGTTCGAAGACGATGGCCCGGGTACCGACATCGAGTACCGCGGCTACTTCATCGACTTCGAGTACGACTCCGAGGCGCAGGAACTCGAGATCAAGGGCGCTATCAAGCTCGACCTCGAGCTCGACAACTTCGGCAACCTCGACCTCGACTACGACGACGGTCGTATCGCCGTCGACCTCGACGTCGGCTCGCTCGACCTCGAATACGTCGGTGAGACCGTCTACCTCGAGTGGGACTACGTGACCCGCGGCGTCGACGACGAGTTCGAAGCACGCCACCTCTGAGACGATTGCCCGCCGTGCCACCCGGCACGGACGACGACCCTTCGGTTTTTCTGTGACGTTACAGCAAGCACAGCCGCTGCTCGGCTGGTCGAGGCGTTCGAACCTGTGCCAGTTCGACGTGGTAACGACCAAACCAAACAGTAATTTGATACTTCATATCCGAACGTAGCCTTCGTAGAGTTGAGGCACTGAAATGGCAGACCTTTCCAAGCGACAGTACCTGAAGTACGCCGGAGCGGGCATGGCCGCCCTCTCCCTCGGCGTGGGTGGCAAGCTCGCCGCCGATGGCGCACTCTCATCGAACGTAGCCGGGACCACCGAAGTGGCACCGGCAGCCAACCCCGGCTCCGAAGCGGCTCCCGAGCCGTACTACCGTGGCGTCCAAGCCGGTGACGTCCTCGACTACGAGCGCAAAGAGGACGGCAGCGTCGAATTCGACTGGGGCTTCCTCTCGTTCGAGTCTGAAGAAGACGGCAGCATCGAAATCGACGACCTCGGTGTCGACATCGAAGTCGACCTCTCCGGCAGCTACAACCACCGATACGGCAAGGGCACCGACGACGCCGTCGACAGCCTCGAAATCCTCATCGAGGACCTCGACTGTGACTGTGGTGCGCTGTTCTTCGACCTCGAAGCGACCATGGACCGGGGCTACCACTACCGCGGTGGCAAGGCCAAGGACACTCGCTACGAGCTGACCGTCGCCATCGGCGACGAGTGGATCGACTTCGAGTACAACGGCAACGGTGACGTGGAGTTCGAAGCATCTGGTGCTGGCGACAAGTTCGAGGACGACGGCCAGGGCAAGGACATCCAGTACCGTGGATACTTCATCGACTTCGAATTCGACGACGACGCCCGCAGTCTCGAAATCAAGGGTGCGATCAAGTTCGACCTCGAACTGGAGACCAACGGAGACATGGACCTCGACTACGACGACGGCCGCATCGGCATCGACCTCGACGTCGGCTCGCTCGACCTCGAGTACGTCGGTGAGACCGTCTACCTCGAGTGGGACTACGTGACCCGCGGCGTGGACGACGAGTTCGAAGCACGACACCTCTGAGCGAACATCGCTGCCTCTGACACCGGACGACGACACGTCGTCCACCGAGTTCGCTTCGGCGGCAGAGACGACGAACCGGCGACTGAATTCTTCTCTCGACCAACGCACGGAGACGACGTCTCGGCGCGGTAACGGTCCTACCACTGCGTAATTTGACACTTTATCCACGTCGGACTCCTCAGATATCTGTAGAGGCAGATGGTTTCCAATTCGAAGCGAGAGTACCTGAAGTACGCCGGTATCGGACTGGCGACGCTCGTCTTCGGCGTCGGGGGGAAGTTGGCCATCGAACAGACGACGACACCCGGGTCCGCGTCGGTCGACACCCCACCAGTCGAGACGGAACTGGACGGCGGACTCGTGAGCGATGGGCACACGCCCGACAGCCCCGCGCCCGACGGTGTCACCCCTGACGACCCGGCACCGGCCGTCGATGCGGGTGGCGACGAGGCCGAGAATCTGGGACACAACGTCTACGGGACCCCACTGGAGTTCGAGCGCGACGCCGACGACGGCAACATCGACTTCATGTGGGGACTCATCGAGTTCGAGACCGACGAGGGTGACAAAGACATCGAGTTCTACGCCGAGGAGCCGGGCATCTACATCGACTTCGAGACGAGTCAGGACGGCCACGACCTCGATTTGGTGATGGTCGTCGACGGCGACGCCATCGAGTTGGAGGTCGACGGCTACGACAACGTCGAGTTCGACGCCGTCGGGTCGGGCCACAGCTTCGAGCGCGACGCCGACGACGAAATCGACTTCGACAGTGCACTCATCCAACTGGAGTGGGACCCGTACCGCCACCAACTGAAGATTCGCGGTGTCGTGAACCTCGACTGGGACGGCGACGAGTTCGAGTACCGCGGCCTGGACGTACGACTGGACTGGGAAGCCAGCGAGGGGACGCCCGGCCACCACGACTGGAAAGTCGGCGAGTTCGAAGCCCGATTGCGCTGAGGAAATTCGGAACTCGCAACCACCTGTTTTCGTGGACGAGAGCGATCGAGTACACTGTTTCCACGGACAGTGTTCCCGGGCACTCGTCTCTGTCCGGTTACCGCACAACCCCACAGTTATTTGATGCTTTATGCGCGTTCCACGCCTCTCTCACGATGAGGTAGCACCATGGCAGACCAATCGAAGCGACAGTTCCTCGGCTACGCGGGCGCGGCGCTCGCGGCCGTCACCCTCGGCGTGGGTGGCAAACTGGCAGTCGACCGAGCCAGCCAGAACGACGCCGAGCGACCTACCAAATCCTCCCCTGCAGCGGCCCCCGAGCAGCGACCGGTCGACCAGCAAGCGGCAGTCGAGCCGCAGACACCGGTCGACCCATATCTCGGGCGGGTCGGTCCAGACGGGTACATCGACTACGAGCGCAAACCGAACGGCGACATCGACTTCTACTGGCGCGGCATGCGCTTTCAGACCCACGAGGGTGACCGAGACGTGGAGTTTACCGCCACCGACGGCGGCGTCTACGTCGACTTCGAGTCGACCGAGGACGGGTCGAATCTGGAGTTCACGCTGGTCGAAGCCGACACCGAGGTGACGCTCGACGTGAACGGCCGCAACGTCGAACTCTACGTGGTCCGCGACGGTCTCAGGGTCGAACACGACCCGGACGAGCTAGAGTACGAGGGCGCACTCGTCGACCTGGAGTGGCACCGCGACGACCACATGCTCGAAGTGAAGGGACTCGTCAATCTGGAGTGGGACGGCGACCAGTTCGACTACTGGGGCCTCGAAGTCGTCCTCGACTGGGAAACCGGCGGTGACCCCGTGAAAGGGTTCGACGCTCGTCTCATCTGACCAGGGAGAACGCGTAACGAAACCACGTGAGCGAAACGGTATCTCGTAGTACTCACGTGATGTGGGGGCGGATATTTCCTGCTTTATCCGTGATTCCGGCTAGGTACAGAGTGGAGGCAGTGAATGGTTACCAGTTCAAAACGGCAGTATCTGCGGTTGGCCGGCGCGTCCCTCGCGGCGGTCTCACTCGGCGTGGGTGGCAAGCTCGCCGCCGACACCGCACTCACATCGAACGTGGCAGCGACGAGTGAAGTCTCGCCGGCGGCCAAGCCCGGTGGCAGTGGGTCGACTCCGGCCGCCAGCCCGGCGGGCGACAAGACGGCCCCACCCGCCGCAGCGTCCGCAGGACCCAGTGGTGACGCGGCGGCGACCAACCCACAGGGGACCGAACCCTACGGGGATTGCTGTGCCGCGGGCTACGTCGGGCCGCTCGACTACGAGCGCGACGACTACGGCAACGTCGACTTCGACTGGGACGGCATGACGTTCGAGACGAACGGCGGCGACATCGACGTCGAATTCGTCGTCGACGACGTGGGCATCTTCATCGACTTCGAGACGAAGTACGGTGGGACCAGTCTCGAACTGACCGCGGTCGTCGGTCCCGACTACGTCGACCTCGAAGTCGACGAGAACTGGGAAGTGGAGTTCGAGGCGGCCGGGCCCGTCGGCAAGTTCGAAGACGACAACAACGAAATCGAGTATCGCGGTGGGTTCATCGACCTCGAGTGGGACCCGGTCAGTAAGGACCTCGAACTGGTCATCGACGGCGCGAAACTCGAGTGGAACTGTAACTCGTACGAGCACCACGAACTGGAGTATCGCGGGCTCAGTGTCCAACTCGACTGGGAGTCCGGCTTCAACTATGGGAGAGGCGAGTTCGAAGCTCGCCGAGCCTGAGCCGGGCACACAGTGCCGGGGCAGCGGTACTCCCTCTGACATCGGGTCGGCCTGCACGACCCCCGTGGGCCGGCATCTCGACGCATTACAGGCAGCGTAAAGTGCATGTTTTTTGATACCTCACCGTGCTATACTTAAATAGATACAGAGACTATTCTACGGGTAGGTGAGGGGGGTTGGAAGAGGAATTCAACAGAGCCCACCGGGGGGAGCGGCTCGCATCGCCTCACGACACGGCCGAGTACTCGACGGTCGACCGAGCACTCGCTGAGTCAGGCATCGGGCTAATCGAAGTAGACGGTACAGGAACGATAGTGACTACCACACCGGTCGTCACGAGCGCGCTCGGGTACGAATCCGACGCACTCGTGGGCAGACCGGTGTCGGCCCTGTTTTCGGAGGAGACCGTCGAGTCGGCACTCAGTCGACTCGCACACATCGCCGCCGTCGACGTGACCGTGGCGGTCCCGCACCGACATCACGACGGGCACGTACTCCCGCTTTCGGTCTCCGCGAGTCGACTCGACGACGAGAGCGAAGTAGAGTACACCGTCGTCGTCCACGCACCGACCGGCGACGACAAGATGCCGACCGGCGACGACAAGATGCCGACCGGCGACGGTAGAACAGCGACGACGGCCGAGGCCGAAGCGTCGACTCCATCGACAGACACCAACGACGACAGCGAGCAACCGACGTGGTACCGAGACGTGTTCACCCGGAGCCCCGACGCGGTGTTGCTCGTCGACACCGGCAGGGACACCATCCGTGACGTGAACCCTCGCGCGTGTGAACTGTTCGGATACGATTGTGCGGCGCTGGTCGGCCGGTCACCGGACGACCTCGTCGTCGCGACCGGCGAGCCCACGTTCTTCGAGCGTACTCGCGAGGCCGAGTCGTCGTGGACCGACGAACTCGACTGTGTCACCAACGACGGCCGGCGGTTCAGAGCGGAACTGGCCGGGTCGGTCGTCACCGTCGACGACCAGCCAGTCGTTCTCACGTTCGTCAAAGACATCTCGGAGCGAGAACACTACGCTCGCGAGAGCCAGCGACACCTCCGAGCGATGGACGCAGCACTCGACGGAATGGCCTTGCTGGACGCCAACTACACCGTGACATACGCGAATCGGGCGTTCGCGTCGCTGCACGGGTCGGGACTCGACGACGTGGTCGGGTCGAACTGGCAGGCCCACTACACCGAGGAGGAGTGGCGGCGACTCGCCTGGCAGGTCGTCCCAGTCGTCGAACGCGACGGTGGCTGGCGCGGCGAGGCAACCGGGCAACGGACCGACGGCGCGACGTTCCCACAGGAACTCTCCCTGAGTGAGCTCGACGACGGCAGCCTCGTCTGTGTGGTCAGAGACATCAGCGACCGGAAAGACCAACTGCAGCGATTCCGCGACCTGAACGAAGTGACCCGGGAACTGATGGAAGCCGAGTCGGAAGCGGCGGTTCTCGCACTCGGTAGCCGGGCAATCACGGAAATCATCGGCCTCCCCCTCCACGCGATTCGACGCTACGACGCCGACTCGGAGACGCTGGTGCTGGCCGAAGCGCCCGACACCGTCGCCGATGCACTCGGGCCGCGCCCGGTGTACGACGTTGCAACGACGCCGGCCGGCCGCGCGTTCCAGACCGACGAGACCGTCATCACCGTCGTCGACGAGGGTGACCAGTACGGTCGCTACCCACTCTCCGAGAGTATCTACGTCCCGCTCGGCGACCACGGCGTCGTCAGTATCGGTACCACCGCCCCCAGCGGGTTCGAACGGGCGCAAATCGACCTCGCGGAACTGTTGGCCGCGAACGTCACCGTCGCCCTGCGGCAGGCGACCCGCGAGCGAACGCTGCGCGAGATGCAGACCAGTCTCGCCGCCCAGCGCGACGAACTCCTGACCCAGCGCGATAAACAGTCGATGTTGCTCGGGGTCAGCGAACTCGTGAGCGACATCGCGGACGCGACCCTGCGCGCGACCAACCGAGCAGACATCGAGCGGACCGTCTGTGAGCAACTGGCCAACTCGGAACTGTACCACTTCGCGTGGATCGGTCAGTACAGTCCCGGCCGCGGCCGCATCGTCCCCCGTGCCGCCGCAGGCGTCGACGAAGGACTGCTCGACGAAATCGCACAGATACAGCCCACCGACGCCGAACAGCGCGCACTCGACGTCGCTATCGAATCCAGCGAGGTACAGGTCGTCCGCGGCATCGAGGGCGACGTTCGGTTGCACGAACCGGTCCGGCGGGCCGCGTTCGAACGCGGCTTCGAAGAGGCCATCGCCGTCCCGCTGACCTACGAAGGACGGAACTACGGCGGACTGGTCGTCATCGCCAGCCACCCCGACGCCTTCGGCGAGTTCGAGACCGAACTGTTCGCGATGCTCGGGGAACTGGTCGGCTACGCTATCCGGGCGACGACCGACCGCGAGTTGCTGTTCAGCGACTCGCTCGTCGAAGTCGAGTTCGAGAGCTACGACCAGCACGCGGCACTCGTCGCCGTCACGGCCGACCTCGACTGCACGTTGTCCCTCGCGGGCATCGTCGCGGACGGCGACGACGGGACGCGCTACTACTACCTGCTCGAAGACGCGCCGGCGGCGGCCGTCATCGAGCGAGTGAGCGAAGACCCCGGCGTCGAGCGCGTCGAAGTCATCAGCGAGCGCAACGGCGAATCGCTGCTCGCGTTCGACTTCTCGGGCGGTTCACTCGTCCACGCACTCGTGAGCTACGGCATCCGAGTCCGCGAACAGCACGTCTCCGACGGGACGACGCGCATCGTCGCCGAGGCCCCGACGCACGAAGACATCCGTGACGTGGTCGACTTGCTGGTCGACCGCTTCCCCGAGACCGAGGTCGTCGCCATCCACGAGCGCAGCCAACCCGTCAAAACGGTCAACGAGTGTCGCCACCTGCTGCTGTCGTCACTCACCGACCGGCAACAGGCGAGTCTCCAGACTGCCTACGTCGAGGGGTACTTCGACTGGCCGCGGCGGAGCACCGCCGAGGAAGTGGCTGACCGACTCGATATCGCGTCATCGACGTTCCACCAGCACGTTCGTATCGGCCTGCAGAAACTACTGGTCTCGTTGTTCGAAAAACCCTGATTGTCTCGGTTTCTCCGTCCTCGATTACCCCTCAGTACGACGTGTCAATTTTTGGCTACCGACTCCTCTCGGTATCAGCCACGGAGGCACCAGGCAGTTCTATTCTGACCTGCGAAATATGCCGACGAGTGGAGGGTCTGCGCTAATCCCCCTTGGGGCTATAGATAGAAGGGAGAGATAGGCATGAACAGGTCATTTGGCGATTACAATTCGGTTCGGGAGCGCGCAGCGGCTGAAGCAGCGGTCCGTGAGTCGTTCGAGACAGCGAACCCGTTGACCGCGGTGGCGACGCTGCTCGGACGTAAGTGGCACCTCGTGATTCTGGACGAACTGTTGGAAGGGGGTCCGCAGGGGTTCAGTGCGCTGCAGCGACAGATCGGGGGCATCTCGAGCAAAGTCCTGTCCGAGAGCCTCTCGGACCTAGAAGAGAAAGAACTCATCTCGCGTGCGGTCGTCTGCGAGAAGCCGTTCCGCGTGGAGTACTCGCTGACGGAGCGTGGGCAAGCACTCACGCCGGTCATCGAGGCCGCCCGCCAGAGTTCCGTTTAACCACGTTCAGTTCGTGGCCTATCCTGGGGGGATGGGGGGACACGACGTGGACACATTCACTGCACTTTTTCGGCGATATTCGTGACCGACGAGCTATCGCACTAGCGGTCGCGTTCGGCGACGGTTCCAGTGTCGATCGTATCGACGACGGGTCCAGCATCGCGACAACGACGATTCCACAGTGTCGCGACGACGGCGACTGCTCCAGCATCGTACTGGCGGCGACAGGTCCAGCGTCGTACCGGCGACGATGGCCCGACGATGGCCCGACGCTCGGTCAGCCACAGTCGATGGACGACGGACGATGCGGACAGCCGACGACACTGACGCTCGAAGGAAAGGGAAAACAGCGAAAAACAGCGAGCGATAGCGCTCGCTCGTGAACTGTAGCGGAGACCGAGAAGGAGACCGTTCAGAAGTCGACGCCAGCCTGCTGGTCTTCGGTGAGCATTTCGGGGACGAGGTGTTTCTCGCCCCACTGGGCCATACTGTCGATGACCGGTTCGAGGTCCCGCCCGCGTTCTGTCAACGAGTACTGCACTCGGAAGGGTCGGTCGCTGACGATGCGTCGTTCGACCAGTCCGAGTCGTTCCATCTCGCTCAGGTTCTCAGAGAGAACCTTGCTCGACACGCCGTATATCTCCTCGCGCAACGCCGAGAAACCGAGCTCGTCGTTCGAGAGCAGCCGGTGGACGATGGCCGGGACCCACTTCTTTCCCAGCACGTTGCTGGCCGCCGTGATGGAACACCAGTCATCACTCTTATACCAGAGTTCCGGATTGTCTGTCGTCTCCTCCATACACTAGTGAACTAGTGCTGATGAGCTAAAAACCGATACCCGTGCGCATGTGGCGCGACTCACTACGTTTCGTACCGCTCGGTGGGGGTTTCGTCGGTCAGTGGTCGAAGCGTAAGTGGCGAACGACGGGGTCAGTCACTCCCTCAGGCGTAGGAACCACACCAACCCGACCACACCTTACGTGGCAGATAGTTGATTGTTTATTGCCGTCACAGACTTACTTGTGAATGGTAGAGTATGGAGGAACTTGAGCAACTGACGAAGCGAGACTACTTGAAGTTAGCCGGAGCTTCGCTCGGGGCACTCGCGCTCGCGACGGGCGGGTTACTCATATCGGGTAACAAGCCGGCAGCCGTAGACCCCGGGACGAACCCCGGCGACGTGACTCCACCGGGTGGTGACAACCCCGGTGACGTCGGCGGTGGCAACACCGGCGGCGGCAACAACGGCGGTGGCAACACTGGTGGCGGTAACACCGGTGGTGGCAACACCGGCGGCCCCGGCGACGGTGGCTCCGGTGCCGTCGACCCCGGTGACGGCGGCCCCGGTGACGGTGCTGTCGACCCCGGCGACGGCGGTGACCCGGACATCGGCGGTCCCGGCGATGGTGGCAGCCCTGGCCAGGGTCCGTACGTGGTGGGTGACCTACTCGACTTCGAGCGCGACGACGACGGGAACATCGACTTCACCTGGCTCGGGATGGACTTCGAGACCAAGCACTACGACGAAGACGTCGAGTTCCTGGTCGACAACGGGTTCATCTACCTCGACTTAGAGACCAAGGCCAACGGGGCGAAAGTCGAACTCACCATCGAGACTCCGACCGACTACGTCGACCTCGAAATCGACGGGAACGAAGTCGAGTTCGAGACGGCCGGCGGTGCCGAGAAGTTCGAGGACGACTACTCGGAGATCGAGTACCGCGGCTACTACATCGACTTAGAGTTCGACTACGACCGCCGTGACCTCGAGGTCAAGGGCGAGTTCCTGCTCGAATTCGACGCCCTGCGGGGCGACCTCGAATTCCGAGGCTTCGGTATCCACCTCGACTGGGAGGCTGGTGGTGACTTCGAGGCCCGACTCGTCTGAGCCGGACCCGGCCGACCGCCCCGGTCTCATCGAGCGACTGCACCGGGGCATCGTCGGGGACGTGTCCGCACGCACGAGTGACGACACCGACCCGGGAAGCGACGAGCAGGCGACGGTCGAGTGGCGGCCGGTCGCGGACACTGAGCGACAGCCAGTAGCCGAGGCCGACCGACCGGAAGCCGACGACGAGTCGGACACGCCCGTGATTACGTTCGACGACCCGGAACGGCCGCATCCGGTCGAGCGACACATCCGGTTCGACGAGGTCGACGACCGACCGACCGCAGCTGGAGTCGACGACGCGGCGGCCACTGCTGACACGGCGGCCGCTGCCACCGACAGCGATGCCGACGACTGGCAGGCTGTCGAGACGGCGGCGAACGCCGACGAACCGGCCCCCGAGTCCGAAGCAGCCGTCGAGGTCGCAGACGCAAACACGGCGGCGACCTCAGCGACCCCGCCAAGCGTCGCGAACGCGCTCGCGGCCGAACTGGCCGCGGGCACCGTCGACGAGGAGGCGGTGGCGATTCTCGCGTCGCACTTCGACCGCGCGACCAGCGAACGGTTGGCGGAGATGAACCGGCGCGTCGGCGCACTCGAAGCCTTCGTCGACGCACTGGAGACACAGCTCGTCACGTCCGTCGCGGATGCACAACTCGCCGCGCAGGTGGCGGACGTGGCCGACCGCGTCGAGCGTGTCGAGCGCGGCAACCGCGACGCGCTCCTCACCATCTCGGACGAGGTCGACCGACTCGCGTCAGTCGTCGAGGCCGAGGACGCCGAGGCGGCCACCGTGGCAGCCCGGTTGACCAACCTCGAACGCTGGCAGCGAAACCTCGGCGAGTCACTCGCCGCGGCGCTGCAAGCCGGTCCGGGTGACCGCCGGCGATGACCCTCGTTCCTCCGCTTTCAGTACATATTAGGTGACACTATGCACCAGTTACGCCAGCGCCTCGATGTCGACGTTCACCCGTTTTTCCTCTGGGTGACTACTGCCCTCGTGGGAACACTCACGCTCGCGGTGACTATCCGACACCCCGCGACGAGGCCGACCGTGATGGGGGTCCTCTGGCCCTCGCTCGTCGGTCCCATCACCGCGCGTGGTGCGAACGTCCAGTGTGCCCTCCTCGACGGCAGTCGCTTCCGCTACACGGCCGAGCCCTGTATCGCCCCAGTCGGCGGCTTCGCCGCCACCCGTGAACTATCCGTCCTCGGCGCGCTCGTCCTCGCGGTCGTCCTCTTGTTCCTGTTACTCGGGACGTTCTTGCTCGTCTCGTGGCTCGACGACCGCGCCGGCCAGCAGTTCGTCTACGCGTTCGTCCCGTTCATGGTGGTCGCTGGTGCGCTGCTGGCGCTCGCAGAGGCGACCAACAGACTGCCCGATGGCCCGAGTGGACTGCTTCGCTACCCGCTCAATCTGGTCCTCGTCCCACCGGTGACGCACTTCGTCGTGTTCACGCTGGCACTGGTGACCGTCACAGTCGGGGCAGTGCTGGTCGACCGCGGCGTGCTGGCCCGCTACGACCGCTTCTCGCTGGCCGTCGCCGCCACCGTCCTCGTCGTCGTGTTGGGGCTGGTGAGTGCCCACGCCAGCCGCGTCGAATCGGCACCACACCCAATCCAGGGGGCGGTCGTCGTGCTGGTCGTCACGACACTGCTGGCCGTGGCCCTCTGGGCGCTGCTCGCACGCGTCTCGCCCCAGGTCGTCTTCGGCATCGGCGCGATGGGACTCGTGGTGTTCTGGGCGTTCCTGCTCCGCGGGGTCGCGACCGTGGTCGCACTCGACTGGACCAGGCAGCTCGGCTTCGGGACGGTCGCGTACGAACCCGGTGCGGTCGAACACGGCGTCCTCGCCCTGACCGGCTGGCTGCTTCCTGCGGCGGTGACGAGCGTCACACAGACCGCGTGGCCGTTCGTCCTGCTGCACGCCGTCATCGCCTTCGTCGTCGCCGGAAGCTTCGATAGTGAGGAACTGTCGACGACGCCGGTCGCGCTGTTGCTCCTGACCGGTGTCGTCGCCCTCGGCGTCGTCTCCGGCGTACAAATCTTGGTCGAACTCGCCGTGGTCCGCTAGCGAACAGTGAGCGGACAGCGACCGAGTTGCCAGATAGACATAAAAAATAGCTAAGATGTCGAGCAGCGTTAGTGTAGCTAGGCTCACTCCGCAGTGATAGCGCGTAGCAACGTGATGCGTCGCATCGTGAGTCGATGTACAATATGACGAAACAACAAGCCACCACGGCAGCGGTCGAGCACGTGGTGCGAAGACTGTACGAGGAAGTATGGACACTGGGTGACCTCACTGTCCTCGACGACCTCTTGGCCGAGGACGTCGTCTCCTTCCTTCCCGGGCCACCCCAACCGTCGCGTGGTGTCGACGCCTACCGGGAGACCGTCGAACAGTTCCGGGTCGCCTTCCCAGATATCCGATTCGGCCTCGACGACATCGTCGCCGACGGCGGTGTCGTCGCCGCCCGTTACACCATGCGTGGGACTCACGAAGCAGACTTGCTCGGCGTCCCAGCATCGAATCGCTCGGTCGAGATGCGTGGCGTGGCGTTCGCCACGGTCGTCGACGGGAAGATCGCAGAGATACACGACAGCGCCGATACCCTCAACCTCCTCTTTCAGGTCGGGGGGATGCCAGCCAGCGCGGCGTAATCGGACAGCAATCGTGGTGCAGGCGTGGACTATGGACTAGCGTCGTCGAACCGAGCCACGGCACCGGGCGTGTACACGAAGGCCAGAATTAGTACCACGAGTAGTGAAACAGCCGCACGCGTAGTAGACAACGATACGAGTAGTGGAACAGCCGCACGAATAGTAGGACAGCCACACGAATCGAAAAACGTCTCACGACCGAGTCACGCCGGAGTGACGACCGTCTGACCGCGCACGACCGACTCAGGCCTGTCCAGTCAGTTTGGACGGTTCGGGCTGTGAGCGCACGTAAGCCAACATGTACGCGCCTGCCAACACGAGACCGTAGACGAGGTGGACGAGCAGGCCCATCCCGTCGAGTGCGGGAATCGTCGGGTCGGCCATCACGCCCATCGAGTCGAGCCACATCGGCATGAGGACACCCGCACCGACGAACCAGAGGCCGATGCTGTACGTCATCCCCAGCGCGCCGACGGCCAACGTCGACGCCAGATACCGGTGCATCGGAGTGTAGGTCAGCACCAGTCCGAACACGATGGCGAAGACGAGGCTCAACAGGAGGTGGACCAGCCAGCCCATCGTCACGCTCTCCTGTCCTGCCAGTCCGCCCACCATCGTCATGGTCTCTGTGGAGTACTGCAACAACAGTCCCATCACGACACCACCAGCCAACCCACCGACGAGCATCGGCAGAACCGGCGGCTCTCGGTCGGTCGAAATCACTCCCACGTAACGTTTAGTAGTCATAGCTTCTCCGTGTGTATTCTACTCACTACACAAGGATAACACGAATAGTAACGCCGCCGAAAGGAACAGTGGGACCACTTACCGCCTGTGAGAGCCGCGAACCGATACGCTACTGTTTGGCGTGTCGATGCCCGGCGACCAGTGCGGCGACGTTCACCACCAGTGTCCCGAGAAACGCAATCAGCGTCGTTGGGGTCGTAATGCCGAGTACCATCAGGAAACAAAGGGGAATCGGTAACATAATTGCGAGCCAGAACGCGACCCACCCGAACACACGAGCGAGTGACGACCCCAGGTACTTCCAGAGAATCTCCTGTGGCCGTGCACTCGTCGATACCATGAACTGCTCACCGTACTCGGTCCGCGAGGGCCGTTCCACGTCGGGAACCGTCCCTCAGCGTATACTACGCGCGACTAAAATTTAAAAGAGCAGCTATATCCGTGGTACGTCACCTACCCCCGCGTTACAGCCGTAATCGTGTAACGCAATACGGTCTCTCGCGGCTGCCACGTCGTGTGGCACGAATCGGCGCGGTGGCCGAGATGATGGTAGCGTGGCCGGAGTGGCCGACGTGGCCAGACCGATTCGAGCGGACGGCGACGCCGTCCGCGTCGAGGCGGCTGCACCGCCTCACTCTGCCCGCGAGGGTGACCGTTCTCCCCTACTGCAAACTCCCTTCGTTCTCCCTTCTTAGCTCTGCGTGACGAACTCGAACTCGTCGCTGAAGACCTCGTTGCCGTTGTCGTCCCAGGCGCGGATGCGGCTGACGTGCGTCTCGCCGCGGCGCAGGCCCCAGACCATCTCGTCGATCTCGCCGGGGCGGTAGAGGGTGTCGGCGTCGTCGACAGCGAACGTCGAGGACTTGTTCCCTTTCATCCAGTACTGGAACTCGGTCTGGACGCGGCCGACACCGTCGTCCATCCGGGTGAGCTCACCGACGAGCTTCGCTGCACCACGGGTGACCCAGTCGGTGCCCGTCGCCTCGACGGCGAACGGCGCGTCCGGGTTCGGCTCGTCCGGCTCGTCGGGTTCGTCGGGCTCGTCCGGCTCATCGGGCTCGTCCGGGTCGTCCGTCGAACCGGTCGTGAACGTGAGTTCACTGCCGAAGTCCTCTGCCTCGCTCCAGTCGGGGTCACCGTACGCGACGAACACGTAGGTCGTGTCCGTGCGGAGGTCACTGATGTCGAACGTGAACTCGCCGGGACTCGTGCGCTCGCCGACCTCGCGGATTTCGAGCGTCGCCTTCTTCTTGCCCTCTGCCCAGTAGTGGAAGCCGACGTCGGCCTCGTCGAAGTCGCCGAGACCCTGCAGGTTCCCGACGAGCGTGGCCGTGTTCCCGCCGACGTTCGTCGCCGGGGCGGTCGAGACGTTCAGGCCGCTGCCCGTCGTGAACTCGACTGCTGCGCCGGTAACCTCGCTGTCGCCGTCGGTGGCGTACGCGAGGAACTGGTACGAGACCTCTGCGGTGAGGCCCGTGACCGCCTGCGAGAACTCGCCGGTGGCGTCGCGCGAGCCGACCTCGACGGTCTGTTCCGTGCCCTCGCGGTCGCCGGACTCCCAGTAGCGGAAGCCGACCGTCGCGGACGAAGAGTCGCCGAGTCCGGTCAGGTTACCGCCGAGCGTCGCCTCGGTCTCGCCGAGTTCCGTCACCGAGCCAGTCTCGACGCCGAGCGGCGTCGGTTCGGGCTCGTCGGGTTCGTCCGGCTCGTCGCCGCCACCGCCGTCGCCGACGGCTTTCTCGACGTTGAGCAGACCGGCACCCTGTTCGTTCGAGTCGTGGCCGAGGTCCTCGGCCGTCTCGGTGAGTCGCTTTCGCGTCTCCTCGGCGCTGAGGCCCTGTGCGCGAAGCAGTCCGGCCGCACCGGCGACGTGGGGCGTCGCCATCGACGTGCCGGAGTACTTCTTGTAGTCACCGTCTTTGACACACGAGAGGACGTCGGACCCGGGCGCACAGATTTCGACCTCTTCACCGGTCGAAGAGAACTCGGACATCGCGTCGCCCTCAGCCGTCGACCCGACCGCCATCGCTTCGGGGTACGCACCGGGGTAGTGCACACAGTCGGTACACGGGCCTGCGTTCCCTGCTGCGGCGATGATGACGCAGTCTCGCTCCTGTGCGTACTGGAGCGCGTCCTGAATGGTCGAAGAGCCAGACGACGCGCCCAGGCTCATGCTGAGGACGCCGTAGCCCTGGTCTGCGGCCCACTTGATGCCCTCCGCGACACCGCTCGCGGACCCGGAGCCCTCACCGGAGAGCACCTTCACCGCGTGCAGGGTCGCTTCGGTCGAGACGCCGACGACACCTTTGCCGTTGTCCACCGCGTTGGCGATACCGGCACAGTGCGTGCCGTGGCTGTGGTCGTCGTCCCAGTCCTCGTTACAGTCGCCACCGGAACACTCCTCCACTGCGTAACCCTCACCGACGTTGGCCTGCAGGTCGGGGTGGTCGGAGTCGATACCCGTGTCGAGGATGGCGATGTGCGCACCCTCACCGGTCTTGCCGTTCCCGTGGACGACGTCCGCGTCGACGCGGTCGATGCCCCACGGTTTGGTCTGTTCGAGCGCGTAGACCTCGATGTCGTCTTCGACGTATCGGACGTCGCTCTTCTTCTCCAGGCGAGCGACGGCCTCGTCGGAGAACGAACCGACGATGACGTCACCGCGGTCTCCGAAGTCAATCTCGTTGTCGACAGAATCAGCCTCGTTCTTCGCCGCCTCGATACCGAACAGTCCTTTGGTTCCGACGACACGACGTTTGCGTGTAGTGCCCGACCCTCGGGCTGCGGCCGTGCCGATTATTTCTGCGGCGACCACACCGCCGCCTATACTTTGCAGTACTCGTCTGCGTGAAGTTCGCTTGCTGCTCATTTGTTGTTTGCACCGGTTACCCGGGGGGAACTGGGTAACCACGGCGTTCTCAGTCTCAGTCTGAAACTGAGCTACACTGGGGATATCGGGGGGTTTGCCTTAAATCTATTTCACAGAAAGTCACATTTCCAATAATAAGTTGGGATTTAATCGCTTAGATTTGAGTTTTTAAAATTGTGAGAAGTCGTGTCATACCACGCCGTAGTCTGGCGAATCCGTCGCTGAGAACGCCGGTTTGGATAGTGAATTGTTAACAACCAACATTGCATCGCGGAGTCAGCAATAGGTCACTCACTACATCAATCGTAACTGAGATACATGAGTGTTATTCGGTGTGCTGACACTGTGTGTAGATGATAAATATACTTGTGACTAATATCGAAGTGGATGCAAGACCTTAGTGGATTCCAGCGGGATCTCCTCTACATCATCGCCAGTCTCGACAGGCCACACGGCCTGGCGATAAAACGAGAACTGGAACGATACTACGGCAAGCGCATCAACGAGGGTCGGCTGTATCCGAACCTCGATGTGCTCGTCGACGAGGGACTCGTTCGAAAAGGACAAAAAGACCGTCGCACGAACTACTACGAGTTGACACGAACAGGTGTCGACGACCTCATGGCTCGACACACCTGGGAAGAGACCAAGTTAGAGAACATCACTGGCTACGAAACAGCAAGCAAGGCACAGTCTTCGTGACTGCGACCCCAGTGACTGCGAAGTGTACGTGAGTATGGCTGCGACGGGCGACAGCGAGATGCTGCCACGCGACGACACGGTAGCAAAAACATCGGAACACGACGGAGGTGGACCGGCCAACTCTACCGCGTTCCACAACTGCATCCTCTGAATACGGCACGTCGATTCCCGAACCGTCGCCACAGATGGTGACCGTTCCATCCGAAGAATCGACGTTTGTCGTAATATCTCTACAGATACAACAGAGTCATATCGTAGAGTAGTAGATTTTGCAGAACGATTTGGCTACTCTGTATTCGTATTTTCACGACTGTCGGGATAGTCCTCGAATTGAAGACCGATACGTTCGGGGTGGAAAGTTACCACGCCTGTCGAAAGTGGTGTGTCAGTAAGGACAGAATCCAATCAGAGTCTTTTTACGGCCCAACTTCCCACGCCTGTGTAACGACTGTCCAAGAGCGGCTCCGGCGACTGGTGACCGTCACGTCGTGCGATTTTCGCCAATTCGAGAAATTCTAGATAGTCCATTATTCCGCTCTAAAGACTTCTGGACCTAATTGTCTCAGTCCAGATACTCCGGAGAGTGTCGAAACCACTCGTCGTAAAACATCCGGCAATCGAATCCCCCAAAATCAATCAAGAAACAAAACGTTCATTTCAACGGCATACTTTTGGCTATGTATGTACGACCTGACTGGATTCCAGCGGGACCTGCTGTACGTCATCGCTGGCCTCGACGACCCGCATGGGCTCGCAATCAAGGACGAACTCGAAGAGTACTACGAATCCGAGATTCACCACGGCCGACTCTACCCCAACCTCGACACCCTCGTCGACAAGGGCCTCGTGGAGAAGGGTGAACTCGACCGCCGTACGAACTTCTACACGCTGACGCGCCGCGGTCGCCGCGAGATCGACGCGCGCCAGGAGTGGGAAGCACAGTACGTCGACCAGATGGAAACCGCAGAAGCGTAAACAGTCGTACATACGCACGGTCCCGCTGCCGACAGGTACGAGGGGCCGGATACGGTTCGAGGTGGGCACACCTCGACGACGTGGGAGGCACCCACGTTCGGGCACACATTTTTTCGCACACTACCCACGAAGCCCCTGCTAGCCGTCGCTGGAGCAGTCTCCGCGACGCGCGGCGTACCGGGAGCGAGGCCCGAGCGCTAGGGCTGAGGCTGTGGCGGCAGAGAGGGGTCAGGGGTGAGGAGCGCGAGGAGAGGGGACAGGGGAGAGAAACGTCGGTCGCCGTCGGCGAAAACGTAGGGCAAGCGGTGAGCGGCGACGGCTACCGCGAAGCCTTTGAACGTCGAGTGGCCGCCATCGAAGCGACCGGATTCACTCCTCGGAACGGTGCTGGCGGTAGTCCAGACAGACGAGTCCGGCACGCGCCTGAATCGCGACCAGTTTCCAGATAGGGATGGTCTCGTAGTCGAGATTCGACTGCATCTCCCCGAGTCGGTCGGTGAGAACTGCTTCGAGCGCGGCTTTCGTGTCCATCAACCGGCTGCGTACGTCTTCGTCAGCACCCATCGCGGCCTGGTCGATGACGCGGAGCAACATCCCGAGGTACGTGAGCAGGTGGTACTGCCGGAGGAATCGCTCGTCGACGTGCGTGGCGACTGTCGCCGGTTCGTTCGTCTCCTCGGCCTCGGCTGCCCATTCGAGTTTGTCGTCACACACACGGTCGAAGTGGTAGATGGCACCGACCGCCTCTTCCGCCATCGCAGTGTCTGGCAGGTACTCTGCGATGGACTGGGCCGCGGCGCGGAGTTCTCGGAGTAGCGTCCGCCTGTGCTGTACCCCTTCGCGGATGACGGCTTCTCGACTGCGGTCCAGTTCGGTCTGGTCCTGAACCCGTGGGTCCAAAAAGTACGGTAGCTCGGCGACGAACTGGACCACGTCGCTGTCGCCGTCGCGTCGGCTGGCGTAGTCGTAGGCGTTCCCCCCGAACAGTACCTCTTCGAGGCTCGGCCCGTCGCCCCGGACACTCTCGTACATGTCGTCGAAGGTGAACAGTTCGTAAATCGCGTCGTCGTAGACCTCGGTGTCGAAGGCCTCGGGTTCGCCCCGGTCGAGCGGCACGTCGTAGTCGCCCGGAATCGAGAGCAGTAGGTCGTGAATCGGTTCGAGGGGTTCGGTGAGGTAGTAGTAGCACCCGCCGAAGGCGGTGTTGTGGAGGCTGTAGATGAACTCGGGGCTGTGCTCGTCGATGACCTCGGCCAGTACCGTCGTCGCGGGTATCGGCTCGTCGAAGGCGTAGTCTTCGTGCTCGATGGGGAACGTGGCTTCGACCTGCTCGTCCGGCGGCGGTCGGTAGAAGTTCTGTGCGTAGTTCGAGAGCGTGAACGGGCCGTCGAACCAGCCCTGATTCCGCCGGACACCGTCGGGGTCGGCGACCGGCATACAAATGAACTCGTAGTCGAGTGACGCCCGCAAGTCGTCGTTCGCGGCGAGTTCGTGGGTGAGGAAGTCGATGGTCATCGAGCCCATCGGTTCGTTCGGGTGGGGCGCGCCGAACAGGAGCGCGCTCCGGTCGCCCTCACCGACCGTGACGGTCCATAGCGTCTCACCGTCGGCGCTCTCCCCGTGTTCCTCGTACGTGACGTGGTCGTACTCGTCGGCGAGTTCGCGACCGCGCTCGCGGTGTTCGGTGACGGTGAAGAACGACTCGTAGCGCGGGACTGCGTCGCCGAGCCCATCGAACGACCGGACGGGCGGTGATGGAGAGCCAGCCATGTGTGTGGATTGCTGTCGGAAACTAATAGTGTTTGACGAGGAATCGTCAAAAGTGGCTTTGCGTCAGGGTGAGAAGGGTGGAGTTTGGGCAGCCGTATACTACGTAGTAGCGGCGGAGGAACACCAACGCAGAAAGCGGCCAGAAATGGCCGATAATACATATTCTCAGACATGATACGGGGTGGTGTGGACGAAATCAGTATAGTAGGTGGTCGTCTCTGGGTCGACGATGGAACATTACGGGTCGACAACAACAAGAAGGCCGCAGCGATAGAGAACTGGACGGACTCTCGCCAGTTGGGAAAATTATTGGTGTCAGTAGTGATGGTTTGCATATTACTACGGATTTCTGGTTTTGATAGGGCACTCGGGGTGAATCCAGCACTGTTGACTGCTGGGGTGTTCGGGTTGATGTTCATATTTCAACTCATACTCGCGGTTTATGTGGAACTCCCTGACGAGATTCCAGTGCAGAAGATAACAGAGGTCAGATTATCGCGTAACCGTATAGACAGAGACGAAATCACGCTACTCCACCCAGAATTTCGGATTAGCAAGCTCACACTACATCTCGAACGGGAGCATCAAGATATCGAACCGATTCGTGATGTCTTCAGAGACGTCGAAATCGATGTCGTAGAAGAATAACGGACACCAGATTGGATACGTCCTCCACGACAGTTTCGTTTTTCAGTATCGAACTCACACGCCCAACCGCGCCAACAACGCGTTCAGCACGTACACCGCCGCGTCGGTGTGCAGCGGGTCGTTGTCGCTGCCGCATTGGCTGTCCATGATGCAGGCGGGACAGCCGCGGGTTCCAGTACAGGAACAGCCGTACACCCGGTTTCGGGTCGTCCGGGCGAGGCGGCCGACGACGTCGTAGATGGCCTTCGCGAAGCCGAGACCGCCGGCGACGCCGTCGTAGATGAACCACGTCGGGCCTTCGGTCTCTTCGTGCCGAAGCATCGAGATACCGCCGAGATCCGATTTGTCCATCATGAGTTCCAGCGGCGCGAGTTTGATCATGCCGTGTTCCGCGCCGTGGAGCCCACCGGCGAACACGCGGTCGCTCTCCACCCCGGAGAGGTCCTCGTAGTCCTCGACGACGTGTCGGACACACTGCTCCTGTAGCGAGTGCGGAAGTTCGACCCAGACGAGTTGCGTGCGCATCGACAGCGGGCCGAGGCCGGTCGGCTGAATCTCCTGTGTGACCTTGCCGGTCTGAATCTCGCGCCGCCGATAGTGGCTGTAGTGCACGTCGACCACGCCGGTACCCCAGCAGACCCGCCAGCCGTCGCCGAGGTCGGTCGAGTCCTCGACTTCCAAGTCGTGAATCTCGGTGGACGAGCGCGTCTCGCTGTACTCGTTCGTCCGGGCGCGCTGGAGCGTGACCGAGGGATTCGGGCCGGACTCGTCGAAGTCCACTACTTCGAACTCCACGCCGTCGTGCAGCACGAGTGCGCCCTCGTGGAACTCGCGGTAGGCCCGCTCGCGGTCGATGGGTTCCATGTCGATGTCGCCGTCGACGCGATGCACATCGAACTGGACGTTGCCCGCGTTGTACATCGAGATGTCCATCTGCGGGCGCGGGCCGCCGTCGTAGGTGACGCCGTGGCCGAGGTCGCCGACCAGTTCGCCGGCATCGAGCCACATCGCGACCGCGCGGTCGAGTCGCTCGCCGTCGAACCAGCGTCGGTCGTCGGTCGTGAGCGGGAGTTCGTGGGCCGCACAACGGACGTGCTGGGCATAGACTGGATTGTTCTCCAGCCCGATGACCGCGTCCTCGACGGCGTCGCCGAGCAGGTACTCCGGGTTGTCGAGGATGTACTGGTCGATGGCGTCGGCGCGGGCCACGAGGACGGAGAGTGCGTCGGCGTCGCCCCGCCCGGAGCGCCCGAGTTGCTGCCAGAACGACTGTCGCGTGCCGGGGTAGCCCGTCATGACCGTGGCGTCGACGCTCCCGATGTCGATGCCGAGTTCCAGCGCGTTCGTCGAGAACACCGCGTCGAGGTCCCCCGATTTGAGCTGTGCTTCGGTGCCGCGGCGAGTCTCCTTGCCGTGGCCCGCGTGATACGGCTGTACGTCGAGACGACCGCGGCCGCCTTTCGGGTGCCCACCAGCCACGCGTGACGCCTGTTTCGCGCTGATTTCGGTGCCCTGTCGAGACCGGGTGAAGGCGAGGGTCTGCACCCCGTTGAGCCCGAGGTGGGCTGTGATGGCCGACGCTTCCTCGCCAGCACTCGTCCGGGCGCGCATGTACTCTTCCCAGTCGGCGTCCGCCGGCAGGTCGTCGGTGTCGAGCGGTGGGTTCCAGAAGACGATGTCACGGGCCCCGTGGGGGCTGCCGTCGTTATCCACGACGGCGAACGGTTTGCCCGTGAGCCGAGCGGAGTGTTCGGCCGGGTTGCCGATGGTCGCGCTCGTGCAGACTATCTGGGGGTCGCTGTCGTGGTGCGCGAGGACGCGCCGGAGTCGGCGGATGGTCCACGCGACGTGCATCCCGTGGACACCGGTGTACGTGTGTGACTCGTCGATGACGAGTAGGTCGCAGTTCGCGAAGAAGTCGAACCAGCGGCGGTGATGGCCGAGGTAGACGTTGACGCCGGCGAAGTTCGTGATGATGACGTCGGCCGTCTCGCGGATGTGCTTTCGCTGGTCCGAGGGCGTGTCGCCGTCGTACACCGCGACCGTGAGGTCGAGGCCGAGGTCGGCGAACAGGTCGTTCAGCTGTCGTTCCTGGTCGCGAGAGAGCGCCTTCGTCGGGTAGACGAGGAGCGACGTCGAGTTCGGGTCGGCGAGGTGGTTCCGAGCGATTTGCAGCGCGTACACCCACGTCTTGCCCGAGGACGTAGAAGTCGCCACACAGACGTTCTCACCGGCTTCGAGCCGGTCGAGCGCCGTCGCCTGATGCGAGTACGGGTCGAACGGGAGGCTGCTCGCGAGTGGCTCGCCGAGAACGTCGTCGGCCGGGACGCGGACAGCCGACTGCGCCGCCTGCGTGGCGACGTGCGTAATCTGGTCGGCGTAGCCTGGGTAGGAGTCGGCGAGTGTTCGCCCGCTGACGGGCCGGTCTCGCTGTGGCGTGTCGGAACTCATTCGATGCCGTCGATACCCCCCATTTCAGTTCGTTGCCCTTAATTCTCACCACACAGAGAAGCGTTGAGGCGTCGAAAATTCGCGGAATCGTGAAAATATTGTGGGTAATGCAGGGTGAGCACGGCCGAGTAGTAGACGGACCACGAATCGACTAACGGACCGCGAATCGACTACCACTCCGTGAGCGACCCCTGTCTCCCCGCATCGCGCTGGCGTGACCGCCCGCCGCCGAGGAGTCGGCCAGCGTCGTCGATAGCGTCGTACACGTACGCCAGCGAACGAACGTCGTCTTCACAGTACGTCTCGTACGCGTCCCAGTCTGGGTCGATTTTGACGGGGTCTGCGACCCACTCCCGATATCGGCGAGCGACGGTCGCGCCGTCGAGACCGGTGTCGTCGCCGTCCCAGCCGAGCGCTGTCGCCACGTCGCCGAGTCGATTGGTGAGACCGGGCAGGATAGCGTTCCCGTCCTTTACGGCCCACTCGTACGGGTCGAAGCGATACGTCGCGGTCCACAGGTCGCGGTAGGACGGGCAGTGGTCGACTATCTGGTCGTGGAGTGCCTCGAAGTCGAAGCCCCAGCCGTTGTACGCGACGACGGGCCGCCCGCGAGCGTTCGCCGCGTACCACGCAGCGAACGCCTCGACCGGTTCACCCGGGTCGTCGGGGTCGCGCTGTCTGAACCTCGTGTAGTCGCCGGTCGCCGCGTCGAGGACGCCGATTAGCCAGATGGCGCTCGGGGCGAGTCCGTCCGTCTCGATGTCGATGAAGACGGGGTCGGCCTCGGGAAGTGCGCCGTCGCCCGTGTAGACGACCCGCCCCTCGGCCATCGCGGTGGCCGCCTGTGAGACGGACTGAGCGACCGACTCGCCGAAACCATCGATGGCCGCGATGTCGGCCGGGGAAGCCTTGGCGACTGCCTCTCGGGTGCGAAAGCCAGCACTGCGGAGTGCTCTCGCCCGGCGCGCGCCGACACCGGAGAGCGCCCGGAGACCGAGCCTCGTCGTGCGAACCGTCTCGGTCGAGACCGTTCCGTCGGCGGCGAGCGTGAGACACGTGAGTTGATAGCTGTCGCCGCCGGCGGTGCCGCCAGTGCCACCCTCGCCACCGCCTGCGCCGTGGACGACGAATCCATCCCAGTCACGTCTGTAGTCACTCGGAAGGACACCGGAGACGTGGGTGTAGTGGCCGGTAGCGTCGGCGAGCGCCGCCTCGTACACAGGCTGGCCTTCGAGTGATGCAGAGAGCGTCGTCGTGTCGAGCGACACGTCGAGCAGGTTGCTCAGCACGTACGTCTCGGTCCGCGGGTCGAGCGAGCCCTCACGCTCGTGGTCGGAGACGGTCGACAACGTCTCCACGTCCGGAGCGACGAAGAGTTGTGGACGAATCGCAGACTCGTCGAGTTCGATTTCAGACCGGGGTTCGGATACGGACTTGGGTTCAGGTTCGGATACGGACTTGGGTTCGGAACCAGGTTCAGGCTCGGGACCGGGGCCGGAGTCGGAACCGGGGTCGGAGTCGGGACCGCGTTCAGAGCCGGAATCGGATTCGTCGTGTCGTTCTCCACTATCCGTGGGCGGCAGCGAGACGAGCCCACCGCCGCGCGTCGGGTCACCCGGGACGAGCAGCGGCCGGTCGTCTGCGACCCGGGCGAGCGCGGACTGCGCGCGCCGGTCCGGTGCGTGGCTCGGGACGAAGACAGCGTCGGGGTCGAAGTGCGAAAACACGTCGCGCAGCGCGTACTCGGTGGCCTCGCGGGCGAACGACGGTGGAATCGAGAGGACGCGGACGGTCGTGTCCCGGACCATATCCAGTCGTCGTCACCGCGACGGCAAGAGCGTATCGACGAAGCGAGAGATTCGACCGCTTTCGGTACTGTCACCGTCGCCACCAGCACGTACAGGCCCACGGCGTCTGAACCGTCCCCGAACGAACGGCGCGACCGGTGGCACACCGACGTCGAGTGTGTCGTACTCGACGACCGTGAACCGGTCGTCCGCGAGCAATACCTCCCCGGTCGGGCGGGCGAGGTGGCAGCCAGCCGCGACGTGCTTCCACGCCGGCGTGAGTAGTTCCTGTCCGCGAGCGAGTCGGCCGTCGGCTCGAACGTGTTCCAGCACGCGGAGTTCACCGCCGGGACGGAGGACTCGGCTAAACTCGTCGAGCGCCGCGTCGAGGTCCGAAACCGTACAGAGAACCAGCGACGCGACGACCACGTCGACCGACTCGTCTGCGAGTGGCAGCGATTCGGCCCCGGCGTCGACGAGCGTCACGTCGAGACCACACTCCCGTGCGCGGCGCTCGGCCCGTTCGCGCATGTGCGCGTCCGGTTCGACGGCGACGACGGAGAGACCGCGCGATGTGGCGGACGAGGAGGCTGCGGCGTAGAACGGAAACATCGCGCCGGTCCCACTACCGACGTCGAGAATACGGAGTGTCGAATCGGGCCGGAGTATCGAATCAGGCGTCGTCGACTCGATACGCGACAGGTCCGCCATCAGCCAGCGACGATGTGGTTCGAGTCGTGACTCGAAGGGACGAGTGAGCGGGTCGTACACGGCCGCGAACAACGGGTGGTCGTGGGAGTCATTGGACATGGTCGTAGAAGTCATTAGGCATGAGTCGGGGATGTCGGTGATAGGTGGCGTCTCAGTCTGTGTTCCGCTCCAGACCGCACTCAGGACGCATCCTTGCCGGCTGACCCGTCCTCGGACTGGAACGCCGTCTCGATGTAGCCCGCGACATCGGCGACCCGGTCGGCGTCGAACGTCCAGAACCCCTTCCACTCGTTCTGGCCCGTCGCGTAGCAGACGAGCGCGGCGTCGAGCGACTCGTCGGTCGGGTGCTGATAGACCACGAACCACGACCGGCGGAGTTCCTCGTCGTCCTCGGTACCGTGGATGGCGATGGACGAGGCCGGCGACGGTCTCCAGTCCGGCACACCGTAGAGGTTGACGGCGACGTCCGTCTCGCCGAGTGCTTCGTACACCTTCTCGGTCCCGCGCTCGTCCTCGATACGAGAGAGGTACTGGAAGCCAGCGTGGAGTTCACCGACACCTTCCTGCCAGGCCCGCGCTTCGATGAACCGCGATAGCTCGATGAGCAGGAACTTCTGTTTTCGTGTGTCAGGGTAGCCGACGACCGAGAAGACGATGTCTGAGAGTGAGAGCAACGCTTCTGGCGTCTCGACCTGGTCGAGAGCTCTCGCACCACTGATGTAGGTGTCCGAGTTCACGAACAGAATCGTGTCCGCGACGGATTCGAGCGACGAACTGTGAGTCGAAGCCGGCTCACTACCACTGTCGACTGTTGGCGTCGACTTGTCATCGACTGTTGGCGTCGTCTCGTCATCGACGGCTGTCGTGGTGGCTGCGCCGATGCCGGCACCGACGACGATTCGGTCGGTGTCGAGCTCGTCCGGTATGTGTACTTCATCGAGCGCGACCGGTTGGTCGGTAAAGAGGTCTTCGAGCATCTCCTGAACGAGGTCGACCTCCGTCCGATTCACGACGGTGAGCGTCCGCCGTTCGCCTTCGAGGTCCCCCATGAGATCGAGCAGCGCCATAGATACGGATACAGGTACGTCTCCACGACCCCGGATAATAAACATTCTCGCTATGTGTTCATCGGTGCTCGGCCATCGCTCGACCGTCGCCCGATCATTCCTCGACTGTCGGCGTCGCGGAGGCTCCCACCGACACGAGCCAACACGAATCGAGACGAATCGGGACGAGTACACTCGACACGAGTCCAGCGGAGAATCGCACCACTCCAGTGGTGGAACGAGAGAAGTGTGGCGAGACGAGAGACGTTCGGTGACACACCTCGTTTCCGGTGAATCTTACCGGACGTCTGACTGAATCAGTCGAGAACGACGAATTGCTGCGCCAGTTCGGCGGCGTCGTATCGATGACTGGACACCACGTTTCCGGTGAAATAAACGAGGACGGGCGGGCACACCACGTTTCCGGTGAAAGTTATCAGTGGTCTGGCTCCGCTAGAGTAGCCCGGCTCCGCTGGGTGACCAACCACGTGAGCAGCGGAAGTACGTGCGGGAAACTCGCGGGACATTGCTGAACAGACACACACCGGGTTTCCGGTGAAACACGGTCGGTGAAACGACGGGGTCGACGAACCCGGTGAGAGAGAAGACCATGGGTGTACCAACACACACCGGGTTTCCGGTGAAACACGGCCGATGGAACACGGGCCGGAGGAGAGGTACCGAAGAAAAGAGTCGGAGGTGGAGGACACCTCATTTCCGATGAAACCGTGCGTTGAGTCGATGAGCAAGACGGGGTCGGTGTACGAACGAGGCGGAGAGGGCGGCCGAAACAGTGAGACACACACCGCACGAGACAATGCAGACAATAGGGCCAAACCAGTGAGGCGACGAACAGCAGTTTCTGAAAGCGGTTTCTGAACCGGTTACCCGGGTCGAGTGGTGAGACGAGTGGGCGGAGAGGATGAGTAGACACACACACCGGGTTTCCGGTGAAATCGGTTGCGAGGGAGGGGGAGGGTGGCAGGAGGCGGCGAAATCTACCGGTAACAGCACGGTATCAGCCGAGGCGGACTCGTTGTTTCCACCAAAACAGCTCTAGAAACCGACTAGAAAGTTAGTTAGACTTAAATAGTTAATGGGTGAAAAGTCCATTGACCCTTTCGCAAACGTAGAAGCGAATACTTTCGCTGGTCGTGCAAACGACACAGTGGAAGTCTTCCCTTCTTCTCGTCATCGACCGTCACTCTCTTTGAACGAGATGGAAGGACGTCGATGCAGATGGAACAATGTCGGTGCAGATGGAACAATGTCGGTGCAGATGGAACAATGTCGGTGCAGATCGAATTTCGCCGACGCAAGTTCGGTCGTCGATAGGTCACCGTACTCAGACACGTTCTACGTACGGTCAATCCGTCAGAAGATGGTTATCGAGCGGTATCCCATACGGGACCTCGACCAGTAGTACCCAAGTTCGACGGTGAACTAGCCCCTTCGTGAGTGGGGCCGACCAGCATTTCGAGTACTTCGGGTGGTTCGTCTGCTTCCACTGTTTCCGCTGTTTCATCTGGAACCCTCCCCACCTTCGGAGCCCGTTTCACCGGAAACCCGGTGTGTGTGTCTCGGGTACCACCCCGACGCAGTCTACGGGTAACATGACACAACCACTATTTCATCTGGAACCCCTCTCCTCCTTCGGAGCCCGTTTCACCGGAAACCCGGTGTGTGTGTCTCCCGCCTTTCGACCAGGCCGTCTCGGGCCCGACCTCACCACCGGTTGGGAAACAGCCAAGTCGTTTCACCGGAAACGTGGTGTCAACAGAAATGACGAGTGCGGATGATTTGTTCGTCCGGGAGGATGCTATCTTCGCCAACAAGGAACTCCTGGAGATCAACCACCTGCCGGACGAGGGGCGAATCGTCGGGCGAGACGAGGAGATATCGAACCTGGCGAACGCGGTCAACCCGGCCATCTTCGGGCAGAGCCCGAGCAACGTGCTCATCTTCGGGAAGACTGGTACTGGAAAGTCGCTGTGTGCGAAGTACGTCTCGAACCGACTGACCGAGACCGCCGGTGAAGAGGGCGTCAACGCCGAGTACGCCTACGTCGACTGCGCGCAGGACTCGACCGAGACACAGGCGGTCCAGACCATCGCGAAGTCGCTGAACGACCCCGAGGTGACCGACATCTCGGTGCCGGATAAGGGCATCAGCACGTCGACGTACTACAAGCGACTCTGGGTCATCCTCGACGAGCTGTACGACGTGTCACTCGTCATCCTCGACGAAATCGACAAACTGGACAACGACGACATCCTGATGCAACTCTCGCGCGCCGGCGAGGCCGGGAAGATTACGAACTGCAAAATCGGCGTCATCGGCATCAGTAACAAGATCAAGTACAAAGACCGGATGGACGAGCGCGTCAAGTCTAGCCTCTGTGAGCGTGAGTACGTCTTCCCGCCGTACGACGCCTCCCAACTCCGCGAGATAATGACCGCTCGTGGCGACGCGTTCAAACAGGGCGTGCTGGACGACGGGGTCATCCCACGCGCTGCTGCACTCGCCGCCCGGGAACACGGTGACGCGCGCAAGGCTATCGACATGCTGCGCTATGCGGGCGAAATCGCGCAGTCGAAGGGTGCAGAACTGGTCCGGGAAGGGTTCGTCACCGAGGCGCGCGAGCGCGCCGAGACCGACCGATTCCGTGAACTCATTCGAGGGTCGACGCCACACTCGCGGTACGTCTTGCAGGCGCTCACGGTCCTCTCACTCAACGAACCCGACGAAGGTGGGTTCAGGACCACCCGTATCTACGATATGTACGAGCAAATTTGCAGACAGGCCGGGACGTCGGCGCTCTCGCTCCGTCGAGTTCGTGACCTGCTGAAAGAACACGCGTTCCTCGATATCATCGAGCAGTCGCGCCACAGCGGCGGCAGCGCCGAGGGGAGTTACACTGAACACCAGTTGCTGGAAGACCCCGAAGTCCTCCGCAAAGTACTGACCGAAACGGAAGAAGAATGAGGGCTATGTAGCCCGACGTACACGGTTCCCTCGGGTGGTTTCAGCGGAAACGAGGTGTGTTCATCGCTCCTGTCGTCTCTGCGATCGTCGACGGCATCTGTGGTCGACGATGGCGTCTCTCGACTCCACCAGCGAGCCGTGCTTCGTTTTCGCCACCGAATTCGCCTCGTCTTCACCGGAAACACGGTGTCTGGCTGTCGGTGGCTGCGATAGCTCGTTTCGTCTGTTCCCCATCCGACTATCACTCGGTCGTTTCCGAGCGTGATCAGTCGGCAGCCACCGGTACCACGTCTGCTGATTGGAGGGGCGATGCTGACCGCGCTGATTACACCGGAAACGAGGTGTGCGGTGCGGCCACTCGGGAGGCGGTTCTGCACCGATTCGTAGCGTGACTGGGCCACAACGCAGGACTGGTTACCGCGCAGTACAGGTACGAGCAACCGTTTTCCTTGGTCGGCGCGAATGTCAGTACATGCGAAAAGCTTGGATTCAGCTGCAGTGTTCGGCGTGTGGGGAAACCTGGGAGTCCGACCCCGTCGAACTGGCGAGTCCGAAGACGCCGTTTACCTGCAAGCACTGTGGGTCCGAGCGGCGACTCTCGGAGTTCGCACAGACTGCGACTGACCTGAAGATTCTCCGGGACTTCCACGCGGAGTGACGAACGACGGCAGCGCTCTGCCGCGGCTGCTGTAGTGTTCTGTTGCGACGGCTGCGTTCTCCCGCCGGCACGGGACTTTTACTACGAATGGCGTGTACCTATGTGTCATGGCAATGGTCGACGATGTCCCGCCAGCGGTCGAAGCGCTCGCCGAGAAGATGGGGACCGCGTACGTCCAGTCCGAGTTCGACATCGCCCGAACACTGGCGACGGCCGACGAACCGCTCTCTGTCGCGACACTGTCCGAGCGGACGGGGTACACCGAACGGACCATCACGAAGCGACTCGGCACGCTCGACGACCGCCTCGGTGGCGAACCGCTCGCCCGTCTCGACGGCGACGGCCGCGGTTCGTTACATCCACTGCTGGCACGGGCACTCAGAGAACGTGTCGAGTCTGTCTGATGCGGTTTGATGCGGTTCTGCGCACTCGTCGGCCAGTCTCGCCACCGTCTGGCTGGTGAGTCTCACTGCGTCACCGTTCAGCCGACGTGTCTCGGCAGTCAGTTGGACGACTCGTCTGGATGTTCGAGATGCTCCGTTCCCCACTTCGCCATCTCCATGATGACGGATTCGAGTGACTCACCACGGTCGGTGAGCGAGTATCGGACTCGAAACGGTTTCTCGCTGATGACGGTTCGCTCGACGAGCGTCTTCTCTGCGAGGTCGTCGAGGCTGTCCGAGAGTACTTTGCTGGAGATACCGTCGACGTCGTTTTTCAGGTCGTTGAACCCCTGTGGTCCGTTGCTCAGGAGTCGATGAACGATGACAGGGTGCCACTTCTTCCCGATCAACGACGCGGTCGTGGTGACTGGACACCACTCCTCGCCAGCACACCAGACTTCGAGCTTGCCGTCCTCGGTGACGTCCATGCCTCTCGATACACGGTATGTCGGCAAGTAGGTTACTGAAGGATACCCCTTTGATACGACTGGTCGATAGTTCGTCGTCGCCGTTCTATCCAGTTCGATGCAACGTTCGCTTGCTACTTTCAATGCACTATAGATAGAAGAAATAAACACAGCGCGCCTACATACTACGTTGGTCACGTGTCGGTACTCACCGCGAGGTACCCGTAGCTGGCCAGTGGTGAGATACATGATACAAGAAGCGTTCGCCTACATCGGGAGATCGGAGGACTCGTCCAAGACCCTCGCTATCGGCACACTACTCATACTGCTCGGGATTCTCATCGTCCCGCTCGTCTTCCTGCTGGGCTTTTACGTTCGACTCTTCCGGCACGCCCGGACCGACGACGACATGCCCGAGTTCGACCACTGGAAAGAACTAGGCATCGACGGGCTCAAGGCCATGGTCATTACGTTCGTCTACAGTCTCGTGCCGATACTGCTCCTGACGTTCGGTATCGCGATGGCCAACCCGACCATCGATTCGACTACCGGGGCAATTACGAACCTCGAGTTCACCACGGCGAGTATCGTCATGCTGGGTATCGGGCTGTTCGTGCTGGCGCTCGTCGCGTACTTCCAGCCGATCGCACTCACCCACTTCGCCGAGGCCAGAAAGTTGGGCAAGGCCTTCGCGTTCGGTGAGTTCAAACAGGCTGCGACCAGTTCGACGTACGCCACCGCTTGGCTGCTCGCGATACTCGTCGGCATCGTCGGTGGGGCCGTGACCGGCCTCCTCACCGCGCTTCCGCTGCTCGGATTCTTCTTCGCCGCACTGGTGTCGTTCTACCTCATCACCGTCACCTCGTACCTCTACGCGCGCGGTGTCGGCGTGTCTGAAGGGCTTCCCGAGAAGCCCGAACCTGGCGACGTCACCGGCCCTGCAGTCTGAAGACTCGTTTTTCGGTTGTATCGACGGCCGGCGCGCAGCGAGCGCGGACGCCGAACCCGTTAAACGGTCGACGGCCGAACGCGGAACCATGATTGGAATCGAAGACGTGCGCGCGGCGCGGACACGACTCGACGAGGACTCGGTCGTCAAGCGCACGCCGGTCGAGTACAGTCGGTCGCTGTCCGAACTGGTCGGTGGTGACGTCCACCTGAAGATGGAACACCTCCAGTGGACTGGCTCGTTCAAGACTCGCGGTGCGTACAACAAAATCGCGCAACTGGCAGATGGGGACGGCGTCGACGCCGTGGTCGCAGCCAGTGCGGGGAACCACGCACAGGGTGTCGCCCTCGCCGCGACCGAACTCGGTGTCGAGTCGACTATCGTGATGCCAAAGACGGCACCGCAGACGAAGATAGACGCCACGGGAGACTACGGAGCCGATGTCGTCCTCCACGGGCGCGACTTCCAGGCCGCGATGGCGCACGCCCAGTCGATGGCAGCCGACAGCGACGCGACGTTCATCCACGCCTACGACGACCCGGACATCATCGCGGGGCAGGGCACGCTCGGCATCGAGATGTACGAAGCCTGCCCCGACGTGGACACAGTCGTCGTCCCCATCGGCGGCGGCGGGCTCATCTCGGGCGTCGCGACCGCGTTCAAACACCTCGCGCCCGACGTGCGCGTAGTCGGCGTGCAGGCCGATGGCGCGGCGACAGTCCCCGACAGCCTCGACAAGGGCGAACCGAAGACGCTCGACGACGTGAACACCATCGCCGACGGCATCGCGACCGGCGGTATCGCGCCACTGACGTACGAACACATCGACGCCTACGTGGACGAGGTAGTCACCGTCAGCGACGACGACATTACACGGGCAATCCTCATCCTGCTCGAACGCGCGAAGCAGGTCGTCGAAGGGGCGGGCGCGGCCTCTGTCGCCGCCATCCTCGGTGACGACCTCGACGTCTCTGACGAGACGGTGATGCCGCTTCTGTGCGGCGGGAACCTCGACATGACCATGCTCCGGACCGTCGTCACGCACGCGCTGACCGCGCGTGAACAGCTCATCCGCCTCCGCGTCCTCATCCACGACGAACCCGGCCGGATGAGCGAGGTATCGGGCATCATCGCCGACCACAGCGCGAACATCCGAACGGTTCGCCACGACCGGGAGGTCGACGACCTCAACATCGGCGAGGCGTACCTCGACTTCCACATCGAGACTAGCGGGCACGAACAGACCGCTCGCATCGTCACGGCCATCGAAGACCACGGATACGACGTAGAGCGACTCAACTAACGCTTTTCGGCGGCTCTCCGTTCTCTAACTCCTCCCCGTTCTGAATATTCATCCCTCCGCACGCGCACGTGCCTGAAACAAAAAACAGAAATTGTACACTCACTATGTGTTTTCGCGTGACTGTCCCACGTTCCGTCGTGTCGTGTCCTCGCGTGTCAGGGCGCTCCCGATTCGTAGGCCTTTTATATTGACCGGGTATTCGTACATAATGTGAAGGGCGCCCCGGGCGACGGGGTGCCTCGGACACACCCCAGTCGGGGTGCGTCCACCCACGTATGAGGATTC
>NZ_JBPJZC010000006.1:0-104089 GCF_051207395.1 Haloarchaeobius caseinilyticus
CGGTATCGTCCGCGGCGTGAACGCCACTATCGTCGAACCTCCTGCAGGTTCGGAGCGACAGATACGCGAGAGCAACCTCACTATCGACGTTATCGAGGAGACTGAAAACCACCTCGTTGCCCGAATCGAGCTACGGGACAACGAGACGGGTGCACCAATCGTCCTTCGAGAGGACCCCCGTCGCAAACCCATCGGCGGTCGCACTCGCGATGGCTACATCACTATTGGCAACCGGCGAGTCGAGACGAACTTCTCCGGCGTCGCTATCGTCACGTTGGACCAGCCCGGTGCCTACACCGCTGAGTATCACCCCGGAACATGGCTTGGCCACGACCCAGCCTACGTTCGCGACGTGGCGACTGTCCGCTGGCACCCCCTCAGCACTATCGATGGTTGGTTCGCCCTCGTCGTCGAGGTCGGCTGGCAGTTCATCCCCTTCTTCGTCGCGTTTTTCGCAGGTAGACGAGTCCTGCGGCTATTCACACCAGAGACATTCGAGAGACCGTAATCATGCACAACAACTCACGACTCGACAGACGTACCGTACTCAGAACAGCCGCTGGGCTTTCCTGTGGCGCAATCGCTGGCTGCGCTGGCGACGACAGCGAAGCCACAACGCGAACCCCAGCCGACGGCGACGCGACTCCACCCGGGCAGGACACGCTGGAACGTGTCGCCGTCGACGGAACAACGCTCGTCGTCGAACTCACGGCCGACGCTGAAGTCGACTGGGTCAACCTCATCTGGCCCAGCGGCGAACTCTTCGGCCGCCGCGACGTGCCTGCCGGAGTCCAGCAGGTAACCTTCGAACTCGGAACCTCATATGACCCCGGCGAATATCGACTGCTCGCGCTGCAGGGCGAGGAAACCGTCGTCGAGACGAGTCTCGAAATTCGGCCTGAGCTGGAGATCCGGGACATGGGCGTGTTCCGTAACACGCCCGAGAAGCCCTGGGACGAGGTCTACGGTGAGAGTGAGACTGATGCCCTGAAGAACGGCGAAGCGTTCGTTACTGTTGAAAACACTGGAACTGGACCGGAAGCTGTGGTCGAACTCAGTTTCTCCGGAGACGTTCCTAACCCCATCGAAGACCCGAACGGGAGCGGTATGCACGAGAAAGAGTCCGTAAAGATTGGTCCTGGAGAAACTGTCGATGCCTACTCTGGTACCTTCCCCTTCGGTCCGAATCTTAGTGAGGAGGGGATGGGTTGCTCGATCGCCGGGAACACTGGGCGCGTCACGGTAGCCGTCGAAAGCAAGGTGACCGGCCAGGCTATCACGAGCCAATTTGGCGTCGAGTACACTGGTTCCGAAAAGATGCGTGACTGTGAAATCACGTTTACCGAGGTCTGACGATGGTCGATTTGATTGATGTTGTCTTAGAAGGGTTGAAGGACTTCGTTGGCTGGTTCAGTGGTCTGTTCAAACAGGGTCTCACGAAGGGTTACAAAAGTCTCGCTGAGACGATGTTTGGCACGCCCACCCCTCAGACCGATGGCTCGTTCATCTTTGGACAGCCATCGAACGCTCCCTGGCCAGCAATCCAGGACGCGCTGGTCGGGGGCGAAATCATGCTCGTATCGCTACTCATTCTCCTGATGAGTGTTCAAGGTCGGCATACGATTCGGATATTCAATGTCGGAAGTGCCTACGAGGCACAGAAGACGAAGAAGACCGCTTGGGTCGGTGTCTTCCTCATCGTTGTGTGGTACTGGCTTGGTGTGTTGACTCTGTACCTTGTAGACGGCTTCACGCTTGCTTTGATGCCAGAATTGTCGTCTCTTCGGGATGCGATGTTACAATTCATCGGTGTTACACTGGTCAATCCCGTTCTGACCCTCCTTTTCGCAGGAATTGGTGGACTCTCGATGTGGGCACTCGAAGCGATGCTGTACATTCGGACGGTCCTGCTCTACGTCTATCTGTACGCGATGCCGATTGCGTTCGCTCTCGCGTACGGGAATCTGCCTGTTCTCTCCGATATCGCGATGGGGTTCTGCAAGCGATTCGTCCCGCTAGCGGTCCTGCCACTTCCAGCTGCGATGGTCTTCAAAGGATACGACCTGCTGTATAGCGATAGCGGATTCCACCCTGCCACTGACTTCCTCAAATACCTCGTCGCAGTGTCGCTCCCGCTCGTCGCGCTCTACGTGACGTGGAAGACGTTCCAGTACGCGACGCCGATGAGCGCCAAAATTCTCAGCACGACGACCAAGGGCGTCGTCACTGTCGGCGCGGTCGCCGCCGGGACGTATGTCGGCGGCGCAGGCGTCGCGACAACCGCGGCACGGTGGGGACCGAAAGCAGCCGCTGGTCACGCAGTCGCACAGCGAGCAGCTGACCATATTCAGGACGGCGACGGGGAGGGCTCGAAGCCGTCGTACCGCCGAACCGAGAACGACCCTGGGGCGTACTGACCACCAATGCCACTTGATCACGACGCAGCAGCACGACGCATCATGGATGAATTCGGTGAGGAAAGTCGCATCCCGTACCTCAACGTCGAGGAAGGAGACGTCGGCGTCCTCGTCGCCTTCCCGATCATCGGCCTTTTCATCGCCGGCCTCACCGGCATCGACTCACTCGCACTTCCGCTGGTGACCGCTGGCCTCGGCTTCGGCGTCGCCGTCATCTACGTCACGCCGAGTCACCTGAACGCCTGGACGTGGGCGAAAGACGTCTACCGGTACGCGAAGCGACCTCGACGAACGTTCAGCGCGCCAGCTGAGGAAACGAGCACCGAATCGGAGTCTGTCCGCAACGAGGGCGGACTCGCGAACTACACGCCGTTCAAACCTGACGAGCGCACACAGGACCTGACGAACGTCGGACGAGCGTGGCCGGGCGCAGGTGCCATCCAGCGCGCCGACGGTACGGTGGAGGCGTTCATCGAGGTCAGGCCCGGGAACATGGACTTCGCGATGTCCAGCGACTGGGCACAGATACAGGAAGTGGCGACCGAGTTCGCCAACAAAGAACTCGACGCCAAGCTGAAGTTCCACGCCACGACCCGCTCGTTCCCCGTCGGACGAATCGTCGAGAACATCGAGGACCGACTTACCGACGAGGACGTCTCTCGGAACGCGGTCTTCCGCGAACTCCTCGAAGAGTACCGCGAGACCCGACCCAGGGAGATGCGCGATCGGGGGACGCAGCAGGTCAAGTTCTACCTCGGCGTTGAAGTCAGCCCCATCGAGGTGTACAACCGGACCCGCGACGAGGGAACGCCAGCGGAGAAGCTGACCCAGTTCCCCATCGTCGGCTTCCTGTTCAACCCGTTCGTCACCCGCCGCGAGGACTTCAGCGAGGCAGAGCAGCGCGCACAGCAGTTCGAGAAACTCGACGACCGAATTCACACGGTACAGTCGGGTTTCGTCCAGCAGGCGTCTGGCTGGTCCGCACGTCGACTCAGCACGGTCGAACTGTTCGTGTTGAACATGGACTTCTGGAACGGCGAGGAGCACGACTACGCCGACGCCTCCAGCGTCGTTCGAGAACAGCCCATCATCGGCCACAGCCGACGGGAGGACAGCCACGATGAGTAGCGTGGTCCTGCAGTCAGAGACAGTCTCCGTTTCACAGCTCACTGAGTGGCTGCTGGATCCGGCGAGTACCGAAGGAACTGCACTCTACGTCTTCATCGTCGCGGTGCTCGGTCTCGCTGGGAAAGTGTTCTTGGCCCGCCGTCGAACCGCACAGCAGGCCGAGGAGGAAGTCGATTTCGACGACGTCCTCGACGAGGAAACCCTGGCTGCAGGCGCAGTCGAGTTCGAAGTCCTCGACGACATCGCAGAGTCACACAAGACGGTGACCGCACCGGACGCCATCGAGTGGGAGACCCGTGCCGCGCGCGTCGGCGAGCAGTGGACGACGACGCTCTACATCGCCGACTACGCTGACTACCCGAGCGACGGTTTCCTGAGCGACCTCTTCGAACTCACCGACGTCCAGTTCGACCTGACCGCTCACCTCACGCCGAAGAATCAGGAGCGAGCTCGCACCGAACTGCAGGATATCGCTGACAACCTCCAGGTGGACGCCGATCTCGAACAGAGTGTCCGCAGCGCCTACCTGCAAGAGCGTGCCAACGAAGCCGCAGCAACGTACACAGCGGTCGAGAGCGGTGCCCGTGTGTTCGGCCTCGGGCTGTTCGTCACCGTTCGTGCCGACGACAAAGACGCGCTCACGGACGCCGTACGCAAAGTGAAAACCGCGCTCCGTGACGACCCGGCGAACCTCACGCCCAAGACGGCCATCTGTCGGCAGGACCTCGCCCTGAAGTCCGCAGCACCCATCGGAGAGAACGCCTTCGGCCGCGAGTCAATAGCGCTTGGTGGGGCCGTCGGCGCGCTCCTCGCGTCGCCACACAACGCGACGATCCTCGAACCGGGAGGTGTCGAGTTCGGCATCCACAAGGACAACCAGAGTCCAGTCGTCATCGACCCGTTCTCGCGAGACAACGGCTACGCGATGTTCACCGTCGGCGACACCGGCTCCGGAAAGTCGTTCGGCTCGAAGCAGAACTTCATCCGCTCTATCGAGCAGAGTTCGGACCGCATCGGCATCGTCCTCGAACCGCTGAACAACTGGGCCGGTGTCTCCGAGGCACTCGACGCGAAGCGTATCACCGTCGGCGGAACGCTCGGGCTGAACCCACTGGAGATCCGCCAGACGCCGGAGCACGTCCAACGAGCGATGGGCGAGGACGCGAGCCCGTTCAACGAGAAGCTCGACGACGCGATGAGCTTCCTGACGAACTTCTTCGCGCTGCGCGGTATCACACTGGGTGACCGCCGGACGACGCTCGAACTCGGTCTCAGACACGCCTACAAGCGTAACGGCATCACCGACGACATCACCACCCACGGGAATCCGAGTCCGACTGTACGAGACATCATGGACGTCTTCGAGCGGATGGTCGAGACCCCTGAGGAGTTCGTCGTTCGGTCTGACGAAGAGGCTGGAAAGCTCCACGACGACGCGGCATGGTTACTCGACCAGCTCCGCCCGTTCGAGGAGGAAGGTCGCTACGCCAATCTCGGCAAGCCGTCCGAGTTCAACATCCGCGACGAGAAAGTCATCTACCTTGACCTCGCTCAGCAAGAGGGTAGCGTCGACAGCAGCACTGCGCTGACGATGCAGTTGCTCATTTCGCTAGTGTACGAACGCGCCAAAGAGACCGAGAAGGAGGTCGTGTTCGTCATCGACGAGGCCCGCTACATCATGCAGGACGCCGCGAGTCTGTCCTTCCTCGAAACCGTGTTCCGGCACCACCGCCACCACGACCTCTCGATTCGTCTCGTGACCCAGACCGTCGACGAGTTCTTCGAACACGCAGAGTCTGAGGCCATCCTCGACCAGTGTGCCGTCAAGCAGTTCCACCGCCTCGATGGTATGGACGAAGAGTGGGCCGACGAGTTCGGCCTGAACTACGCCCAGATGCGCTACGTGCAAGACGCCGTCCCTGGGAACGAGGACACTGGCTACTCGGAAGCCCTCGTCGGCGTCGACGGCGAATGGCGAGGCATCCGCGTGCAGGCGATGCCCAAGGAGAAAGCCGTTATCGACTTCGACCCTGCCGAGCGGACGAATGAGTTGATTTTAGGGGTAAGTGAAGAGTTCTCTGACGAGAACAATGGGTCGCGAGTGGCTGATGTCAGATAGCGGGGTAACTGCCTCAATTTTCTAATTGAACGGGCGACTGATCTGATTCATCTATAGGTCCACGTGTAATGACTTGCCCACGACAACGCTGTTGTGCAGTGCTATGCGACAGCAACCTATTAGTTCGGTAGATTAATTATTATGAGAGTCAGGACAAATAGTAGCGTGGATATTAACGTACTTGGATTGCCCGAAGGGTTTTTTACAAACATCCTTGCACCATTAACTTCTGCACTTTTGCTGATTCTAGTCTATTTCCAATATCGAATCCAAAAGAAAGAATATCAGCCTGACTTGGACGTCCCTCGTGTCGCTCACCACCTTTCTGTCGTCGAGGAACGAAAGGCAACCCGCACAGAATCAGATATCGAGCCTGACGAAGTGCTGTTCGAAGTTTCGAATCTGGGGAGCGGAACTGCAAAAGGGGTCCAGATACACTCCAAGGTTACGCCGCTCTACAGGGGTGATGATCTTGAATCAGGCGGTGAAGATACCTCGGCAGAGAATTTACCGTTTCTCAATTCAGGGCCTTTCCGGTTGGATTTTCCTCGGTGTTTGCCATTGGACGTTTTTCGGGAAGATGTGTATCATTCAAACTGGAAAGACAATGCTAAGGCAACAATCCCGGGCGGAAAGACTGATATTGGCTATCTTATTCATCTGCATGTTCGGAAGTCAGATGGACAGGAAAGTCTGAATGAGATTTTGGGGGAGGAGTACCCGGAAAAAGTGGTTTTTCGGCTTCAGTTAAAATTGGTCTACAAGGGGCCTCTCAGCCCTCGTATCAGTCCGTTCAAGTATACAGATGAGATTTTAGACTTTGTTATTTACCCAGGAGTGTGCTCTACACTCCAGGAAGCGATGGAAATTGGGGTTCCATATAGTAGATACAACGATCTGGACAGGGATAAGGCAATACTGGACGCCCACGTTGATCTCGAGAAGTTAGAATCGAATTAGCCCGAAGTGTAGATGGTAGTTTAGCAAACTGGTTTCTTGGGCAGTGTCGTAATTGCCAGTAGTTATTTGTTATACAAAGAAAAACTCAATTGTCAATGAGGCATATTGACCGGTTCTCTGACTTTGGAAATCTTGATGTGAAAGACGATATCAAGGCCATTCTCCGTGCGTCAGTCTACAATCAGCAGCTTTTCGACTATCCCAGTGAGGAGCAAGAGGATGCCAGATACACGACAGGGTCTATCAAGTATGCTCAGAAGGATAAACCCAGACCCGATTACCGCGGCATTGACGAAATCTCCGGTGAGTACGAGATTGATTACAAATCAATCCTCACATTACTGGGGTACGAAGATACCGCCCTCGAATTCCAACTCGAGAGCTGGGACGAGTTAGCGCAACTCGATAGACGAATAATTGACACCGGTCGCGACCAAGGTCTCGTCATATCCGCACCCACTGGGTTTGGGAAGACAGCCTGCTTTTATGGCTATGTATTTGAGCAGCTACTCTCCAGTCTAGGCACGTCTGTTGGTGCAGATGTTGATAGCAACAACGATGCAGCCATATTCGTGTATCCGACACGGGCACTCCTCCACGACCAGCTCACCCGGGTAATGGAGCTGTTCTCTAATATTGAGGATTCTGGCAAAGACATTCCAACATTTGGGATTTGGCATGGGAATCAGCCATCGAGTTCGCAAGGTGTTACAAATACAAGAAAGTCGACAGCAGCCAAAGAGAACGGAAAGACTATTTTCACTGGGGCGACATATTGGGAGGAATCGAACGACTCGAATATATACATAAATACTGACAAGAAGGCTTCGTATACTCTGGAGAACAGTGCTGGGGAAAAGCTCTTTGACTCGAGAAAATTTTACATCGGAAGGCGGGAGATAATTGATCGACAGCCAAATCTGCTCCTGACGACGCTTGAGTCGCTCGAAAACATAGCGATGAAGCCGCACTATGACCTAATCAACACTGCGAATTATTTCGTATTCGATGAAATTCACCAATATAGTGGACTACGGGGGACCCATGCATCAAATGTAATTCGAAACATCAAACGAGTCCGGAACAGGGAGGCAACGGACGACACTTCACCAGCACTCTACATCGGGTCTAGTGCCACAGTCGAAAATCCTGGCCGATTTGGTCGAGATCTCTTTGGACTTTCAGCCGATACGGGAGTTCCAGCAGCTATTTCTCACGAATACTCTACCGAAGACCTCCAAGTTATCACACCGTCTGATTCCGACATAGATTCCAAGAACGACGACAAGCAGCACTACTATTTCATGCTTACACCCAAGGAAGATGATAGTCCGGACGTTTCTTCACAATTTATCCAACATGCAATGATGGTGGGCCATTCAATGCTCGAAGATGATCCAGATGCTGGTACGGGAGAGGGACGGTCTGCGATGCTTTCGTTCATCGATAGCAAAAGTCTTCTCCGTAATCTCGATACAAAGTTTGTTGATGCAGATCGTACCAATAAGCTATATGAGTACCACTTCGGTCACGGTGAACCGGGAGACTGGGCGACACTTGCAGAAGACACCGAACACATCCCACAGATAGATAGCCCACTGGACAACCCATTATCGGTGTACTCAGGGTCATCAACCTCAATTGACCAGATTCGAAACCACGACTTAACTCTCGGAACAAAGTATCTCGAAGTTGGTGTGGACATCGAGTCACTTGAGTACATTATCAATTATCGCGAGCCCGGGAGTGTGGCAGCTCTCAAGCAACGTGCTGGTCGCGCTGCTCGGAAGAATGGTGACGCCCACATGTTCAATCTATTATCAAGCTATAGCGGAGACACGAACTTCTACTACAGAGCCGACGGTTTCGTTGATAAGGACATCTCTACGCCTCTTCGAACCAACAATTACGTTGTCAATGAACTCCACAACCTATTCTACAAATATTACGAAGCCCTGGCAGAAACGGAAAACTGGTCTGATGATGAATCTGAAGGAGTTGTTCTTCGGCGTTTCTTCGAATCTGTTGGCTGGAATGAGTACAATAGCTTCTTACAATCCCCACAAGTCCAGTTTGACCGGTTACTCGATTTAGACATTCCTTCAAGCCACCTCTTAGACCAGAGATTGGGTGGAGTTTTTCGCAAACTGGATGATTATGATAAGTCTGTTGAAAAATTCACCGAGCGGTTTTCAGATATTTTAGATAAAGACGCTGAGGAGATCTTCCTGCAAGAAGATGCAGCCAGAAGCATGCTAAAAGAATTCCGAGAGAAGCTAGTTGAAAACATTTCAGACTTCATTAACTTGGCACGTGAGAACGGGAAAGGAAATCTTGTCCACGATCTCGAAGAGTTCAAGAAAAGCTTGTTCGCAATCGATCTCAATGACGTCCAGGAAGCAGGAAATTCTCTCCAAACAGAGATAAACAACAGATTTGGGCTACTGGGTGATATCCGTAAACTCTCACGTAGTGCCAAAGGAAGCACACAAAACGCAACAGAATTTATTGAGTATACCACTAGGATAGACGAGCTAGCTGAAGGAGTTATTAGTGGGGAGATTCAGCGGAAAAACCTGGGCCGACGGGTTTCGTACTATCTCCGGCGATCGTTAGAAGCAATTTCTGATTATAAACAGATTAACTACAGATGGGGTAGCTTGTATGCTGTAAAATCCCTCCTCCGAGGAGCATACTACTTCGAAAAAGCGCTCCGTGTAGAACAAGGCAACGATGAGCCTGATCCAGTTATGGGACAGATTTGGTATGTCCCTCCGAACTACTTCGCTGATACCGGTTGGTACTTTGACTTAGTCGAACCGAACGGGAAAAGTTCAGAAGAATCCATTGACAAGCTCCTCAGCCAATACCTCCCCTTCCGCACAGAATACGCGGCGGGTCAAAGTGAACGTGGAGACCCAGCTGCGATGTACGTGTTCCAGCCAGAGGTTATTCGAAGGGAAGATGACGAACTCGAAATGGAATTTTCCCAACTGGGAGAGGTACACAATGGAGTCGTCGTCCCCAATCGAGTGCCACTGAAACGTGTTGAAGACGTGTCTTACGAACGTGGTCACAAGCTTGTTCCCTATGATGGTGCCACTTATCAGCTTCTTTCCCCGAGCGAGGTTGAGTTAGAACAGTACTCGAGTAGGGAGTATGGTCAGGTGTACTCTACTCCTCAAATCGCAACCAGAGTTAATGAGCCTGAGGAAACCTTCGAGAGTAGAAATAAATCGGGAGAACTCCTTGATCTCCGCTCAATCAACGCCCAAGCTTGGATCGAAGCGGTCGACCTGAACATTACACCTGCAAAAAAAGCAGGTGGTCGCCTCTTCCCTGATTACGACGCTCAGCCAATCGAAAAGACCATTCATCGTGGAGACAAGCGCGTAGGCTATTCGCTCAACACACGAGGAGTGACGCTGTGTATTGACTCACTGATTGAGCGTCTCAGCGATGATGAAGGAAACATCCATTTAGACCTCAATCAAATACCGGCTCACAAGGACCTCACCACAACAGACCCCGATGAGATTGTCACATACACGACTGCCCACCTCCTGACAATGCTGGTTGCAGACGTTACTGGCGTCAGCACACAACTTCTCCTCTATGGAACTGACCGTCCCACAGATTCCTCTGACGCTGATGAGTACCAAGTTCACACCTTCGAACAAATTGAGGGTGGACAAGGTGTGGTTGACCTCTTTTGGGATACCGTAGAGAGTCAACCGGAGGAGGTATTAGCCTCTCTTTATCGACTCACGAGAAACGCCCAAGTGCTGAATGAACAGCTTTGGGCAAGTGGGGTCGATGATGATTCAAAGCCTGTTTGGCAGACGTTCATTGGATCAGTCAGTGTTGAGCGCCTGCGTAGTGAAGATGATGATGTACGCGAAGCTAGTGAGGAGATCATCGCGGAGTTGATTGAGGAGCAGCTGGGCTATACGTTCCCACAAACAGTTTCCAGAATCATTGATGAGCTGTGTGTGACCTTAGAACAGGTTTCCCAATTTTCCGAAGAGTATCAGGTCGATGCAGCACGCCTCGCAGAACTCAAATCCAACGTCTCCTACGCACGGATGAAAAACGTGGAAGGTAACGATGGCGAAGAACTTCCTCAGTATATTTTATCTGAGTTCGACGACGTGTTTGACGAGATTGACCAAGAGGCGATTGAGTCTATCTTCCTGTCCCCTGACTTCGATGGATGTCAGGCTAATCTCCAACTCAATCGGACAATCTTCGACCGACCGCAGTCAGAGGTGCTGAGCAACGGGCTCTTAAATGAAATCGAGAAGTGGCTCGTCAGAAAGGTTCCCGCGGAAGAGGAAATCGATGAGATGGGTCGACAGTCCAAACTCAGCGCCCGTCTCGACGAAGATTCGGCTTACTTCCTGAGGTTCTGATAATGACGAGTAACTGCACGGGGTTCGGCGAGGACGAAGACATGATATATGGATTCACGGCTAGAAAGCTCCGAAGTGGGCTGGAAGTAGTAATCTGCCTTCCATCGATTCAAAACCCAATTGAGTTTGATATAGATGCAGATCACGCTAAGGGCTCGTCGGATACACACTTGGGGTATCAGTTGCAGCAAGCACAGTCAGGTGCAATCATTTACACGGACAAGACGCAAATGCCGCGGCACCTTAAAGAAAAGCTAGAGCAAGCATGCACCCTCGTTCACCACACAGGTGTGAAATTTCGAATGTGCGTCGGCCGAAAGGACGTGTTTCTACCGAATGCAGAATATGAAGGTGGGGAAGTCAGGTACATCAATCAACCGGTGAATAATCGCTGCAGCCACGAGTTCGAATCACCAATTGAGTTTCTCCAAGAGGTTCTAGAGTTCCCAAGCCCATAGTGCCTTCTTCAATATGGATTACGACGAGTTCTCGTCAAAGACAGCCGTCAATTTCTGACGAACCAGCTAACTCAGTCTTCAAGTTCGGAGGTACGAGAGGGATTGTCCTGTAGTTTTGACTTAGACACGTACCGGTGACCGAACACAAAAGCGATTCTACGGTCAGAGTCGTCAGCAGTCTTGTCATTGGTGACCGCCTCATCCAGTGTGAAGCCCTGTTCTTCGTCAAGGAAGAGAACCTTCTCTTCACGTCCAATTCGCTCGTGATCGTCTTGTTCCATCTGCTCGACGGCAGTCCTGAGACTCGATCGCTGGGACTCGCTCAACTCGTCAGCGCCCTCGACGGCGTCGACTGTGAGCGCGATGCTCTCAACGGACCCAGTCACTCGGGGTACAGTTGTCTTAATCTCATTCTTCCGGTAGAACGCGAGATGGCCGACAGGCTTGAAGGAGCGATTCGGCTGGCAGAAGTAGTGGCCGTACTGCTGAAACTCGTCCCAGGCGCGACGTGCTGCGACTACGAGCACCCTGTTCTCTTCACCGGTGGTCAAGGATTCGTCGTAGAGGAAGCGTACGAATTCGCGTAACAGGAATGCTTCGCGTTCTGTGGGAACTGCAACTGAGTGTTCAGCACCCATATCCCGGTCAAGAACTTCCTCGACGCTGTCGACGATGGCGTCGAAATTCGTCCAGACAACGCGCTCATCGTCAAGGTTGTCGACGGGGGACGGCCTGGTGTGGTCCGGTGTGAGGACGATCAATCGCTGACTGCTCGACTCCTCTTCATCGAGCCGTGAGAGATGGCCTCGCAACTGACTTGCATCGACAACGTTCTCTGAGGTCTTCGTCTCGAACCAGAGCGACGTCGAACTCCTGATCGCCGCATCTGGAACAGACTCAGGACCCGTGACCTGATTATCGAACGTCAGTAGCGCGAGATCTGACTCGTCGAGTGCCCCCTCGAAGATATCTTCCACAAGCCGACTGTTTATATGGGCCATCACCGCCATCATCGTTGAAGTTACCCGGTTTTCGCCCTGTGTATACGTCGAAAAGAGTGGATTCGGCATCTGTGCTGAAATTCAAAGGACAAGGATATAGTTCACCGGGTCGACAGTAGAGAGTTCCTCGTCGACGGGTGGCCCTTTTAGTTCAGGTAATTCTCTATCTCCCAGGAGCCATTATTACATAAAAATAGTATGGAATTTATACTTGTGCGAGGAAGATTCCAATGATGAAGTCCACATTGATTTTCCAATATATGAATTCTGGTGTCTTGGAAACTGAAGAGTGCTCAAAGGCTCGGGTAATGCATGAAAGCACCCAGATTCAGTGAGTGCGATGGCACGACGAGATAACCAAATTAACGTCTACCTCGATTCGGACCTGTACCGTGAAATCGAGGCACGGGCAGACGAGTCTGGTCAGTCCAGGTCTGGATACATCGCTGATGTTCTCGAAGCACACGTCCAGAACGACCTCACGAGCGAAGTGAGCCACGAGACGGCAGTAGAACGTCGAATCGAGGAACTCGTTGCACACGCGACCGAGGAAGTGACAGATGCTACGGGTGGGCTGGAAGAAGCCATTCTGAAGACTGGAGTCTACTCGGTCGCTGCCTGGGAACTGGTCAAAGGAGACCACGGAGAGGTTGCCAGACAGCAGGCTGTCGAAGCAGGGAGGCGTCGACTCCGTGAAGAGGCGAACCACCTCGGGGCCAGCGCCAGCTCTAAATCGGAACACGAGATGCAACCACAAGCTGACGACGAAGACTCTTCTGACGGTGAGGACGACGGGTGGTACTTCTGATCACGAAGACCGATTTCCAGTACGGCGGCGCAGGGGATCTTCTCAGGTACATCAGCCGAGATAACGATCAAGAAGTTCCGGTGAAAGATCACACCGGACGGGAACTCGACCAGAACAAACGCAGTCGGTTCGTCGACGTCTCTGAACAGTACGGGATGGAGCGACACATCATCGTCGCCCCCGATCCAAAGGCGGAGTATTCTGCCAGTGAGGTCGATCGGAACGTTCGCTCACTGATGCGTGAGTGGCGAGAGGCCCGGAAGCGGACGCACTACGTGTATGCTGTCCACGACAGCCAGGAGACGCCACACGCTCACGTTGCGGTGACTGGACGCGAACAGCAACTCTACATGGACCGCGAAGACATCGAGTCGTTTCGTGAACGGGCTGGCGAGGTCTTCAAAGAACCACAGCGACTGGCCCAGCGTCAAGTAACGTCTGCTGTGAAACGGAGTGCAAACAGAGATGGGAAACACTCCGCTCGAAGGCATGAACCGACGGCTCGTAAACGAGAGCAAGCATGGGTGGAAGCACTGGAACGCAAGACCGACGCCCCAAAGAGGCCAAACTCGGAGGCTGACGACCGAAAACGGTCGCCTGACCAGGAGGCAGAGCGGTGACACAGACAGAAGAGACTGCAGAGCCACCGAAAGACCTGGCTGACGAGGTACTATCCGGCTTGGCCAAGGCGATAGGTATCGTCATGTTCCCCTGGCTTCGACTCGGCCGAGACGCACCACTCTCTACGCGGCTCTGGCATTGGCGCTACGTTTACGCGCTGTTCGCCGTTCTCACCCTGTTCACGACGTGGAACGGACTCAGTACCGGTATCTACGATCCTGTTGTGCTCGTAGTCGCTCCACACGTAATCGGCGCGCTCATTCTCCTCTGGACCCTCGCTATGGGGCCGGTCGACGGACTCGGATTGCCGCTTGTAGATGTTCCTGCTAGCTGGATTCTCCTCGGCGTGCTCGTCGTGAGTTGGACAGCGGTGGTACTCCAGACGCTTCGGTACACGTCCCCTGTCTTCGGCATCACCGGAATCCCCTTTCAGCAGGACGAGGGTGAGTTCATCGCGCCGATGCGGGCACTCACAAGGAAGAGCGACGATGCACCCACGATCCCCCGCCTCAAGCAGGATGTCTCTACCCTTGCAATCGGAGAGACGGGCAGCGGGAAGACCTCCGCTCTCGAACTCCTCTCGTACCAGTTACCATACGACGCAAACACGGCCGTGATTGCACACGACTTCGGGAAGGACTTCCAGAATTTCTATCGAGAGCTCGGGTTCGAGGTGCTCCGGATATCCGTCGACGATTCTGATGTCACCTGGAACCTGTTTCTGGACGTCGAGAAGGAGCGGGATTTTCGCGAACTCGCAAGTGCAGTCTTCGGTGAGCCACGTGGCTCTGATCCCTTCCACCGACCCGCAAAGCAAGTGTTCGAGTCCGCGTTACGCTACGTGTCTCGGGAAGCGTCGTCCGAAGACGGCGAGAGTCCACTCGGTCATGAGGAACTCGTCGAGTTCCTCCTGCTCGACCGAGAGACGATGCAGTCACGACTCAAAGAGTACGACGACCTCGCCCCGAGTGCTGCACACCTGGATTCGGACACCGGTAAGTCCGCAGTAAACGTCTATCAGAGCCTCCACGAGAACGCTAGCCCGGTGTTCGTCGGTGACTTCGCTGCCACGGGGCGCTTTTCGATTCGTGAGTACATCGAGAACCCGGATGACCGAGTGCTGATTATCGACTCTGCAGCGACTGAGATGGCATCTGTCGGGCCGATGTTCCGACTGCTACTCGACTGGTCGATTCGCTTCGCGATGGAATCAGACACTCCAGTGAACTTCATCCTCGACGAGGTCGACCAGCTCCCACCGCTCTCACAGTTGCACGTGCTGACCGCTCGTGGTCGCTCAGCACAGGCTCGCGCGCTACTCGGTATCCAGACGATCGGCCAGCTCGAAGCCCAGTACGGCAAGCACGCAGACGGTATCGTCGGCAACTGCCCGCAGGGCGTCTACTTCAGTGGCGGCGAACCCAAAACCACCGAATACATCCAGTCAGAGATAGGCCATCTGCGCCAAGAAGTCGGGTCGACGACGGTTCGTCGAAACAGAGGCACTCAGTCGCACACTGAGTCCTCGCAGTCGACAACGATCCGCGAGACAGACCGCTACCCTGTCCCCTCGGGTATCGTGAAAGCGTTCGGCACGGGTGACTGCATCGTGAAGAGCCGAGAACACTGGTGGATGGGTTCGATCTACCAGCTTTCAACTATCGAACACCGTCTCAGTGCTGATCCGTCGCCACCCACGGAAGACAGTGCTGACACCGCTCCGTCGTCGGAGGAGGTCGATGCCACGTCGACGCAGCCTACCGAGGTGGAGCAGGCGCTTCCGTTACCGGAACCCGACCCACAGCCCAGTACTGAAGTCGAGGGGACCACGAAGGTGACCGACAACGTATCCTCCGAGAACGACCGTAGTGAGGGTATGGCGGAGCCGGGCGACGAGATGCCAGAACCTGCCTTTACGGTCAGACACGGCATCTATCCTGACGACCTTCGAGAGCAGCCGCAGTGGCTTACCTGGAAAGAAACTGACGACGGCCGGAAAATACCCCGAGCTCCGTGGGCAAGCGACTGGCTAGATAAGTACGTGAACGCACAGGACCCAACGTGCTGGACGCAGTTCGACACTGCAAGAGACGCCGTCGAGAACTACGACGGTCACAAGATGGCGTTCACCATCCGTGACCGCACCGAATTCCCTGACGAGACCTACGTGCTCGTCGACTACGACAGAGCACGCGACGCCGACACTGGAGAGATTCACCCGACCGTTCGAGAACACATCGACAGCGCTGCGAGCTACACAGATGTTTCGACCTCCGGGACCGGTGTCCACATCCTCTGTCGTGGGTCACTGCCCGATGGTGTGAAATCGATCGACGCCACGCTCCCCGAGGATTCGGCCTTCCCCAAGGCAGCAATCGAGGTGTACGACACTGCCCGCTTCGTCGCGATGACTGGTGAGCACCTCGCCGAAACGCCGACGAAGACGACCGACTGTCAAGCGTTCCTCGACGAACTCGTCGACGAGTTCGCAACCGTCACAGACGAAGCACCCGACCAGATCGTCCACGAACCTCTCAAGAACCTCGACGAAATCGAGTCACTGGACACGACGGACGATATCCAGGACGTCCTCGACGCGATACAGCACATTCGACCTGCAGACATCAGACTTCGCTCGACTATCACCGAAGAACGAAGCGACGGCTCAAAATCACTGGACCCCTCCTGGGAGCAATCGGACAGTGGCACGAGACTCGCACAACTCGACGATGGGTGGGTGTACCGAAAGGGGATGCACGGCCTCGATGCAATACAGGTCGTCGCACTCGAAGAGCGCATCATCCACCGGCCGAACGAATACCCGAAAGGCGGTGAATTCTGGGACGCCATCGCCGCAGTCCGAAACCGTGGCGGTCACATTCCCCTGTACGAACCCCGCGAATCTCTCCACGAGTGATGCAGCTACTGACTGAATCGTCCACCAAGTGCCTTCGTCGCTCACTGCCTGCTGTGCATTACGCGTAGGGCACATACTCCGTTTGTAGTGCACGAAAAATCGGCAGACGGGGGAGTGTTTGAGACGATCTGCACTACAGCTTTATCTTGCCCAACAATCTTCTCAGGGAAAATTCGCACCTCCAGGTGCAGACGAACGGTAAACTGACCGGGGGTCAGCGAGCCGATTCTGGTTGCGGTTCAGTAGTGGACGTCGGCGGGGACGACCCAGATATCGTCTTGGTCGAGGACGTGGTCGAGTCCTCGACGGTGACGGATGCCGCATGCGTTCTCGTCGTAGAGGGTGACGGTCGGACCGTGGTAGCGGCCGATGTTGTAGAAGGAGTGTCTGACGAGGTCAGTGTCGGCCATGATTTCGTCGGCGGAGTACTGGGTGAGCGCGTCCTGTACGGCAGTGAGGTTTCGGTCGAACTGTTTGTGCATGTGGTTCCAGCCGCGTTCGATGAGTTCAGCACCGGCTGGCGAGTGTGCTCTCGCTGCGACGGGGAGGTCACCCCAGCGGGCAGGGCCAGCGGTGGACGACTGGTGGTCGTCGAAGGTGACGTAGTAGTCGAACACGAGTGTTTCATGTAGGGAAGCGCCGACGAGACGGTCGAAGGTTGCCTGAGCGTTTCGGAGTGCGTGTTCATCGGTCGATGCCTGGACGAGTGCGTAGATGAGTTGGTGCATTGTGGTGGAGCAGAGTCTTGTTTCAGCACTGGCTGACAGTTCGGTCAGTCGTCGAAGTCACGTTTCGCGTCGCGGTAGCAGGTCCAGCAGGGGAAATCGTCGCGAAGAACGTCACAGTAACACGCCTCCTCGGCGTCGTTACTGCCGGACTCGCTCGTCTCTGGAGCAACCGTACCGCCGTCGGCGACAAGCTGCTGATTCTTCGCTGCGTCGAGGACAGGCTGGCGTATCGCGACTGCGACTCTGTGTTTGCACGCGCCCTCGTACTTCTGGTTCGCAGGACAGGTGCACGACGACGGAAAGTCATCGTCGACCGTGACGAGGTACTCGTGCTCTTCAGGATTTGCGTAGCTGCCGTTTCGAACCCGGACACCGTCGGCGACGATTTCGAACTCGAACGCTTCGTACTGTGCACGCTTCCCGACGCGAGTCAGGTACTGGAGTTTCGTGAGAGGATTTGTCGACATCTTGTTCAGCGAGAGGCTCTGTTACCCCCCGCACCCCTCAGGGGGTGATAAAATCGTGTTACGTCGGCTGGACTATGCACTCACAATTTCCTGAATCTCATCTCGTCGCGCTCGTACCGTGACCGGAGTCACATATGCCGCGTCTGCGAGGTCGGTCTGATACACTGTGTCGCCGTGCTCCTGAGCGGCGACGTAGATGCACGCCGCGGCAACGCCCGTCGGTGCTCTGCCGATTGCTTGGCCCGTCTCCTCCAACTGTCGAGCGAGTTCGAGTGCCCGGAACTGCGTGGCCTCGCCGACGTCGAAGCGTGCGGCGTATCGCGGTACGAACGTCGACGGCGACGGTGGCGCAATCTGGAGACCGAGTTCGCTCTGGAGCACCATGTATGCGTTTCTGAGTGCAGAGCGGTCACAGCGGGCGACTGGTTCGAACTCGTCGAGTGTTCGAGGGAGGTCGAAGCAGCGACACGCCGCGTACACACTACCGGCAGCCATCGCGTTCACGGAGCGACCTGGAAGGAGGTTTTCGGACTGTGCCTCGCGGAACTGGGTGGCAGCCCGGTCGCGAACACTTCGCGGAAGTTCGAGTTCGCTCGCGATACGCCGAACGTCGACGAGGCCCCGGAGTGCGTTCCGAGACCGCTTCGTCGGTGTTCGTGCCCTGCTGTGCTCGCGTCTGAGCCTGCTGAACCGTCGTCTCGTTCGAGAGGAGAGAACGTTCCCCTTCGCGTCTTTCCTCGACCCAATCTCTGTCGACAGGCCGTCGTCGTGCCTGGAAGGGGTGAGTGGCGACCCGATACGACTACTCGTTCTGCCGTCGTTGTTGTCGAACCAGTCCGGCCCGTGGTCGATCGCGTACTCTCGAACCACGAGTCCACAGTCGACGCAGTACGTCTGTCGTCGTTCCCGTTCGAGGTTGCCGTCGCACTCCGGGCACGGCAGGTCGATCGGTAGTTGTTCGCTCTCGTCGAAGCCAGTCGCGTAGATGTGTCTACTCGCCATTGTCGAAATCACTGCTCGCAGGTCGCTCTACAGGAACGCCCCGCACCCCTCAGGGGGCGATAAAATGCCGTGCGGAAGAAACGCATTAGAAGAGACTCTCAACGATTAACCAACAAATGGCTCTTTCCAAAATATTTGTTGGTTAAATATTGCTACCGGAACATCCAGTCCCTACAGTGAGAATCGATTGTAAATTCGAAGGTAGTGGACTGTACCTTGAGCTTGAATCATTGGGGCTGAAATTTTTGTCGCTAACGTCCTGTGTATCTCGATGAAGGAAGCCAAAGGGGGTAATCAATTCTGCTGGAACACTTTGTGACCTAGCTTTAGAAGTTCGATGTAACGTTTCGCCACGCGGTCGATGAACGCATCATCTCGAAGATCTTCAACACCATCAATCTCCCATGTATCAACGACAATGCGCATAGATTTTCGAGAACTCACGGTGAACCCCTTGCATTCAAAAATATCTCTATGGTCCCGGAGCTTCTCGGCATGGACACTCTCTGTTCCTGCTGCATCGATTGCGACCTTTACTTCACACTCATCGAAGGGATTGACTCGTAAGGCATAACGAACCGACTCCGGATGTCCAGCAGCGTGAGTTTCGAGATACGGATAGTTTGTAGAAAGATTCCCCAGAATTGGATCAATCTTATCCACGCACAGCGTATCTTTGACTTCAGAGAATGATTTAGTGAATACGTTGGTTGTAAACACACGGTCACCAGGTTTCGAATTCGACTCTGTTCGCGTTCGAGATTCATCATAATCAACGATAGTCACAGCACCGAACCCTGATTCACCTGAGGGGAATCGGAAGCGCTGTACTTCGACGCACTGAATGTCGAGTCCTTGGTCACGAAGCCAACGTGCTGACTGCCGTGTCTGTGCCGTAATTTCTTCAGCTACAATTACAAGGCGCTGTGTTCGGTTGAGTTCCCATGAGCTAATATCCTGGTCAAAGAATTGATTGAACGTAGAAATGAGAGACTGATTTTCTTCAACGGCTGGCTGGAGTATCCAATCCTTCTCTCGATATTCTGTATAGAGATTATCAAGTTCGTGGTAGTCGTATCGGTCTAATGCTTGAGCGTAGAGTTGTGGCTGGCTAACGATACTGGCTTCGGAGGCAGATTCGGACCCTGAATCGCCCCGCTTCAGTTCGAATACGATTACGTTCCCAAATCTGTCCAGCCCTAAGAGGTCAGGGATTCCAGTAGACAAATTCGGCTGACGGGCGAACAAAAGAACAGATTCGTCAAGAAGAGCATCAGGGGAAGCGTTTAGCCATGTCTCGAGTTCTGCTTCTCCTTCACCATTAGCTTCAGATTTGACTGGTAGATACTCGCAAGTAGTAGACCGTGGCAGTCCTTCTGTTTCGTTGAACTGAAACAAGCGCATAGTCAAGCTGTTCTAGTCTGGGTAAATAAATTATCTCTTTGACGAATTCTTCCTCGAGCCTTCTTCTGATATTGTTTATTTATCCATGTTGGAAGTACTGATCAGACCAGCTATTCGGCTGGCTTCGAGATACGGTCTATTCGGTCCAGATACCTCTGGAAGACTGATTATCGGGGAGCCCCTCGCGTTGTAACAAGGAAAGGTTGTATCTTCAATAGAAGGAAAACCTCGCCTCGAAACAGTGCGATATCGAGTGATAACCCACTCAACGTGGTTTACCAGAAGTTGACGCAAGCGATTCGTACTCAGACAGTTGAAGAAGCGACCGGTGAACTCGGTCGATATCCCGGCCTGAGAGATGAACATACCTCCCCGGAACCCGAGACCCTTGCACCCAACCAAACCACTCGCAGAGCTGTGCTTCGGTAAGCCAGTTCGCGAGATACGTCGCTCTGCTATGGCGGAAGTGATGGGGATTTACTGGTTTGTCGATGCCTGCCCGTCGTTTTGCTCGTTCCAGCAGTCGGAGACGAATGTAATTGTAGCCGATTGGCTCCATGCAGTCCCCCTGCTCGATTTTGCACCAGAGTGGAGCAGTAGGGCGGTGAGCGGGATGGACACGGAGCCAAGTCTCGACGTGCGGTTCAGACTCAAGCAGGAGAAGACGCCGACTGCCGGTTTTCCCGTCCACTATGATTTTCGTTCCTTCTGACGTCTGCTCTAGGTCCGCTACAGTCAGATCGATTAGCTCACCGATTCGAGCACCGATCTCCCAGAGGACAGCGACCAATGCCTTGTCGCGAGCGTTGACGCAGCCGTCGATGAGTGCGTCGACGTCTGCCGGCCCGAGTAACTTCCGCGGAAGCGGCTGTCGCCGCTCGTGTTTGCTGTTGAGCCAGCGAGTTGCTGGTGGGTCTTCGCCGGAGTTCAGCCACCGGTAGAACTGTTTGAGTATCTGCTTGTAGTCGCGAATCGTTGCATGGGTGATGTCCCGGGTATAGAGCCAGGCCACGAGTTCTCTCGTGTCGTCGACGTCGAGAGTATCGAACGGCTGCTCACCGAGCTGTTCAGCGATAATCTTGAGGTGAGAGAGGAGTTTGTACCGCCGTGCCTGGCCGATTCCGTCCAGAAGCAAGTCCCGGTCGAACTCGCGAAGATAGTCTTTGTTGCTTGGACAGATTCGAGGGGACTGTGCTATTGACTCTGATAACTGTGCTAAGCGTGCGTCGTAATCGAGGGTCGGCATCCTACACGAGGTACGTGCTGTACACAGTTATCGAAACCTCACTCGAACTGTTCGTACTTGGATGTGGGTGCACCGAGGAATTGAGGGTCAATCATATTAACCAACAACCTGGCCACGGTAGTCGCAGGCGTTGGTTAACAGAACTCAAATCCGCTGCTTCCGCTCTATCGAGCGCCGCTTGTGAATTAATACAACGGACACAGTGGGGTCTGTATTTCACAGACAGAGCTGAGCGGAGAGGATATGCACGGGTGAGGCGTCAGGTTCGGTATGCGAAACACGTGGTCCTGGAAGGCAGTCCTCGTCGTCTGCCTCGTCGTGCTTGCAGGTTGTGCAGGCGACACTGGGACCTCAGACGGTACCACAGTAGAGAACGGTTCCCCGACACAGACACCAGCCACTACGAACGGAACGCTGAGCGTCCACTTCATCAACGTTGGCCAGTCTGCGAGTATCCTACTCGTCGCGCCAAGCAACGAGACGATGCTCATCGACACGGGCGACTGGCGGAACCATGGGGAGGACGTGCTTGCCTATCTAGAAGCGCAGGGCATCACTCGGATTGACCACCTCGTCACCTCTCACGCCGACGCAGACCACATCGGTGGGCATGCCGCCGTCATCGAGACGTTCGAGACCCAGTACGACGGCGTGGGCGCGGTATATGACCCCGGCATCGCCGCGTCGTCGAACACGTACGCACGGTATCTCGACGCTGTCGAGAAGTACGACGTCCCACTCTATCGTGCTGGTGCTGGCGACCGCATCCCGTTCGAGGGCGTCGACGCATCCGTGTTGGCCCCACCTGAAGGGTATATCGCAAATGAGGCTCGCAACGAGAACAGCCTCTCACTCCGAGTTCAGCATGGCGGCGTTTCGTTCCTGTTCACCGGCGACGGTGAGGAAGCGCTCGAAGAGTACCTCCTCGCGAATCAGCGCGACCAGCTGGACGTGACCGTGCTGAAGACTGGCCACCACGGGAGCCGAACGAGTAACAGTCCAGAACTGCTCGACGCGGCCTCACCACAGGTGGCAATCATCTCCAGTGCGTACGACTCCCAGTACGGCCACCCGAACGAGGAAGTTCTCCAGCGACTTGCCGACCGGTCCGTACCGACGTACTGGACGGCGACGCATGGCTCGATCGAACTCGTCACCGACGGACAAACGCTGACCATCGCGACGCAACGAAAGGCACCAACTGAGGCAATCGCGATTCGGGAAGGGACGGCAATTGAGCCTGAGACCGCGGGGAAGCTCACTGTGAGAAGCACGATCAAGATAGATGGAGCGGCAGGTCAGCCGGGTGGACCCACGAAGACACCACAGCCATACACTGCGACTCCCGTTGCAACTGACGGTAGCATCACCGTCGAGTACGTCCACGCCGACGCAGAGGGAGCAGAGTCGGACAACCTCAACGACGAATACATCGTCTTCAGCAACGACGGGGACGCACCACTCGACATGTCCGGGTGGACAGTCACTGATGCTGCTGGTAGCAGCTACACGGTTCCTGCCGGCTTCACACTGAAGGCTGGCGCGTCGGTGACGCTGCACACTGGCAGTGGGGACGATACAGCGACAGACCTCTACTGGGGAAGTGACTCACCCGTCTGGAACAACGACGGCGACTCCGTCGTCGTGCAAACAGATAACGGCGTGACAGTCCTAGAAGAGGCATACTGATGACCGAGAAGACATACACGGCCGTTCTCGACCGTTTCGAGGAAGAACAGGCGGTCCTGCTCTGCGAGGACGGCGACGAGGTCGTCGACGAACTCGTTATCCACCGGATGTTCCTCCCCCCGGAGGGACGACATCAGGACGCGATTTTCACGCTTCGAGTCGGTGAGGACGATCGGACCGTTCTCACCTATGAGCCGGGCGAGACAGAAGAACGGGCATCATCTGCGCAAAGTCGATTCGACCAGATGTCGCAGTCGCTCTCAGATCGAGAACTGGACGAAGAGGAGTGAGAGGGGATACGGTCAATCTGGTCCCTGATCTCTGTATCCAATTGAGTGTTCGGGAACCTCAGACTTGGTCATCTCACGATTATTGAGGTAACTTTTCTCTGAAACGAGTGTTTTTTGCTTAACCAACAAACGGAGGGTTTCCTCTGTTACGTTGGTTAAAACTGGTATGAGATTTGAGGTTGAACACGACGAAGGACTGTGAAACAACCGTACGAGAAAGGACACTCGCCCCACCGTTTCCGCTGTTAGCAATCGGCTGCGAGTTGCTGAACGCGCCGATACACAGAGAGAGCTTTCTGCACGCCGTCGCTTTTCATTTCACACTGAATAATTTGATAGACTGATACGAAGGTCGTGCGTGATTCAGAGGAGAAACCCAACAAGGTCTTCCGAACTCCAGTTCCGTGGCCTGTTATTGTCTATGTCACCGACGTCAGTGTCTTCCTAAGCGAACCGCCACCGAGTTGAGGAAGCTGACGCCTGCAGACCAAAGCCAAAGACAGTCCCCGGGATCACTTCGTACGCCGGATTCCCGGCAGTGGGAGCGCCATCTGCGTAAAATGCCCTGTCGCGAGGACGCGTAGTTTAATCGCGAATCCAGACTAGGTTAGCACTCTCTCCTTGGCCACGCTTTTCGACTTCTCCCGTTGTCCGCCAGAGCACTCGGAGGCTGGCATCAAGGCTGCCGCTGTTGTCGTAACCGTGGTCCTCAACCAGCCTCCGTTTCAATTCGCCCTGGCTTATTTCACCCTCGACGTAAATCGTACGCCGCATGATTGATGGCTGGTTATCTGTTCCATTGAGTAGCCGCTCGTAGAACTCTCTATCAGTCTTTGTAGGGAAATCGTCTACCTGCGGAATCGTAGGAAGTTCCCCCCTAGAAGGGAAATCTTTGACCTCTTCTATCTCACTGCGGCCATCCACGCCGGAATCACCACCACCGACACTGCCTGAGAGACTGGACGCTGTCGTACCGGTGGTGGTTCCTAATGGATCGAGTTCCTGCTCGTCAGATTCACCACTTGCACCAGATCCTTTCGCGGGGCCAAATTCGCGGTTAGACTCGTCTCCGATATACCCGCGAGCCTCTAAGTCCTGAATCGAGGACTCGGTAAGTGGTTCGCTCTTCTCCCGTACTGGGGCAATAAGTGTCTCCTCAATATCGGAAATGGGGCCCAGTTCGTCAGAATTAGCGGGATTGCATTCGTAGACCATCCCGGCTTCGACATTCGCTGAGAGCCCCGGCTGGGTAACGTTTGCAGACCCAACGATTAGACGAATCTTGTCGTCTCCACGGAACAGGTAGACCTTTGGATGGAACGTGATTCCCGAGGACCGGAATCTTATCCACGAAGTCTCGATTTCCGAGTCGAGTAGTTCCTCAAGAGCTTGCTTCGTCGTTGCCTCCTGGTCGGCACCGATGAAGTACTCATACCGTTCGAGAGAAGAAGACTCCACAGCGTCAATCACCGAACTCACACCAGACTTGGTGGCGAACGCGACTACAAATTGTATCTCTTGGAATGAGTCGTCCTGAATGGACGCGACCACAGCCTCCCCAATTGTTGTGGGAGGACCGTCGAAACCAGCAGATTCCGCATCGATAATTTCTGCAACAGTCTGGTTAGGAATTCCGAACCCCTGTCCAATAGCACCAACCTTCATTCAGGTACTCTATCTGGATAGTCGCAAATGAATGTTATCGCCAGTATCCAACTTCTTTATCCGACGGCCACCCACTGCGGGCGGATTGGGTCCCAACACCGGGTTAGATAGCCGCGTCGTCGAAGTTCGTCGATCGTCTCGGCGTCGATGAACTCGGCCTTCCGGATCATACAGAGGTGCGCACAGGGCCCGCTCTGGTACTCGAAGCCGCGACAGTCGCACCGCCCGACGTACTCGTCGCCGTCGCAAGCGATGGCCACCATGTGGTGGCTCCCACCAGGGAGGCAGACACGGTAGCCGAAGTGGCTGAACCGCTCGATGACTGCAGCAGGCTCACGAGTTTCATCGAGTGTCTCGATGAAGTCCTTCTGGGCCCGCTCGACGAATGGTGGGGTGCTACGCTAGCGACACTCGATACCGCGGAACTTGTACTCGTCGACGACGACGGGATGGCTCGATGCTCGCTGTGCCAAGACTGTCAGCGTCTGGATGTCGAGTGGGCCGCTCGGGCCTTCAGCTCTGTCCGGCACGAGTCAGGCCCGCGCTCGGTCGTCGCGCATCGACTCGGCACGCTGGACCGCTTGTTTGAGAACCGTGATATCTCGACGGATCGTTCGCCACTCGGTGAGGTCGTCCCACCGTTCGTGGAGCGCCTCGTGGTCCTCGGTGATTTCGTCGGCGACGACGACAGCATCTGGTTCCGGTACACTGTATTGCTCCTGGAACGCCTGGTCCTGATCGACCAGTTCGTCGACCCGCTCTCGGAGCGTCCCCGGACTGTGTTCGCGAGCCAACTGCTCGATACGCTTCCACCGAAAGTACGACTGGTTGCGTTGGTAGGTCGCCGGTCGAGTGTCGGTTCGCTCGGCAATACCCATCTCGGCCAACTGTTCGAGCGCTTGCCTGGCACCGTTCTCAGAGCACTCATCCCACTCTTCGAACTGTTTCACAGTCGCTGGTTCGTGCGTACCGACGAGGACGTCGTAGACCCGTTGAAACGTCGTTCTGTCCGCCTGCCATTGCTCATGCGCATCGAACGCCGGCGGGTCTCCTTCGCTCATACCAGTGTATTCGCGAGTGAAGCGCATATATTTCTGGTTCGGGTCGTATATCTGAATCTCGGACTTCAATATTCGTGACCAAGCCAGCCTTCTCGATGCGCTTACTCTTCCTCGGTCAACGACGCAGCAAGCCCGCGGAAATGGGCAGCGACGATTTGGCGTTCTTCGAGCGAGATGTCCTCTCGGACCTGCACGCGGGCTAGGACGTGTTCACCGGGGATGTCGTCGACGAGTTCGGCGAGGTCAAGGTTGGCAGTGTGCCACGATGTCTGTGCCATAATTTCTGTGTGATTTGTTATCGGAATTTAAAGGTGGTTCGACTCTTAGGTAGCGCTATCACTGATTGGTGAATAGCGGCACCCACTGATTCAGCGTTGACCGATGCGGTCAGGAAAACACACAACGAGAGGATACAGTCAGTCTGTAACCCGGATCTCGGAGTTTACGCGATAGATGTACCCACGCATCTCCAGTACTTCCAGTGCGTCGCGAGCGTCGGCTTGTGAGAAGCCTTCGTTCACGAGTGTCCGCGTCGCGCTTGCTTCGTCGACGCCGGGTTCGGGCGGCGCGATCGTCCCGGAGATAATCTCGAGGCAGTTCTCCGCGTAGCGTGGAATCGGCGTTGGTTCGCCGTACATGGGCCCGATACTACAGAGTATTGGCGCAAACGCAATAGAGCTATCCCCTGTCTGGCTTGGACATCTGGCGTTCGACGGCGTCGATAATCTCCTGTGCCGTCGCGACGATTCGCTGGAGTCGGTCACGAATCGCATCTGCGGGCTCGCCGTCCCACGCTGCCACATACAGCGCACTGTTCGACGCGTCGAGCCCGAAATACTGTGAGACGACGTACGCTGTACTCTCAGCTTCGACCTCACGCTTCGCCCGTTCGCCACGGTCGTCGACGTCGAAGTGCAGCAGTGCATGTGCATACTCGTGAGCGAGCACGCTGGCGACTTGCGCCTCGTTGTCGTCGTCCTTCACCTCGACGAGTAGCGAGCAATCGTACGTACTGCGTTTGGTACAGATTCCGGCTGCATCGCCATGCTCCCAGTCCTCCGGTGGGACGAGCGTCGCCCGGACGTCGAGCTGTGGAGCAGCGCGAAGTAACGCGTCGAGCAGTTCATTTTCGGAACCGCCACCGTGTGCGGCCGTGTCGAGTTCCGGAAGCGGCTCACCATCGGTCTGCGAGACGTCGAACACGGGAACAGGCCTGAACCCGACCAGCCCGTCGCTCCACTCGTCCGATGGCGTCTCGTCGTACTCACAGTCGCTACTGGTATGGTACGACGGCGAGTTCCCACATGCAGGGCACTTGCTCGTGATGATGGGTGCCCAGATCCAGATGGCTGACTCACCCTTCTGGACGTCCCTGTCGAAGTCGTTCGCCCAGGTGTTGTACCCTGCAACCCTTGTCGCGCTGGGACACTGGTGCTTGATGAGCAGCGTGTTCCGGTACGAGTAGTCGTGGAGGTGCGATTGGACGTCGAGCCACTCCTGCAGTTCTGTGCTGGCTCGTGCGTCGTCTGAGAGGTCTGCGAACTGTTCGACCCACGCTTCGAGCGAATCGTGCATCTCGTCTCGACGAGTATCGGCATCGTCGAATCGCGTGTGGTCAGTCTCGTCGTCGGTACCATCGTCGCTACTCTCCGTGTGGCAGGTATCTGTAGACATCAGGCGTCTCCGAGGAGAACTCGAAGTCCCCCTCGCCCCTCAGGGGGAAATAAAATGCTATGAGACGTGCCCGGGTTTCTGGATATCCGGTCGGACGAGTACAATTCGCGTCGGCTCTTCTTACTCGAGAATTTCGAACACGTCGACAGCTTTGTACTCTTTGCCCCGCTCCTTCCCGGTCACCTCTTCGATGAGGCCGTCCGCTTCGAGGTCGTCGACGACCTTATAGGCTGTCCGACGCGATACATCGAGGTACTCCATGAGGTCTGGTGCCCGGAAATATGGGTACTGGAGTAATTGACGGGCGAATTTGTCCGTGGTCGTGCTCCGAGGGTATTCTGTCTCGTATCGCTGTTGGAGTTCACGAAGTTGGTGAGTCCGGGTGTAGGACGTCTCAGCTTGACTTCGAAGCCCCTCAATGAAGAACGCGAGCCACTCCTCCCATGCGCCGTCCTCGCTCACAGCGCGCATTCGCTCGACGTATTCGACTTTATGACGGTTGAAATACGCGCTCGGGTAGATGTATGGGCTCTCAAGATAGCCTTCACTCGCCAGGTAGAGGATGATGAGCAAGCGACCAAGGCGACCGTTCCCGTCCGAAAACGGGTGGACCGTCTCGAAAAAGTAGTGGATAACTGCAGCATCGATGAGCGGATGATATTGTCCACCCATCCTGATGTACGCCGCTAACGACCGCATGAGTCCATCGACCCCATCCGGGTGTGGCGGGACGAACGGACGTTGCCCGGTCTGCGGACTCGGGAGGTGCACCATATGATTGCGGAAGTCGCCAACCAGGTCACCGTCGTTGCGGACGCCGTCAAGAAGTTGCGAATGGAGGTCTTTGACGAGTGAGAGCGTTATCGAGTCCCCTGCCTCTATTTTTGTGAGTCCGTAGTTCAGTGCCTGCTCGTAATTGAGTGCTTCTTTCAGGTCTTTCTCGATTGTGGCGTCTGTTTCACCAGCGGGGTGTTGCGTGTGGTACGCCTCGACGTCCTGATACGCGACATCTGCACCTTCGATGCGTGCGGATTCGACTGCTTCGATACGAATGAGTGATGTATAGAGTACAGCGGAGAAGTCGACCGTTGAGCTGATACCATCGACGCGGCCAATTTGGTAGGCGGCATCAGCCAGCAGCGAATGTGTTTGTTCAGATATCTCGAGCTTCGGCTCGATCGGGAGTGGCTCCGGTGAGTAGTACGGGTTTGGGTGGGAAGGAACGTACGTACCGGGGGCTTTGTCTGGGAGCTCTCTCGTGGGCATCTCGATACTACCACTCCTCGACGCATCCGTATAGGTATTTTTATAGCACCTATATGGAAGGCGGGGGAAACAGCAACTCATGTGAAATCGGGCGTAGATAGTATACATACAACCCTCAATTCGAACTCTCTGTATACCTGCTATAAAACCAGGTATATGGAAAGAACGAATTTCGGATCATTTGTGTTGTGAGGAGGGAAGTGGTGCACGATGGGTTCGAATTACTATTCTATTTGAATTTGCTCTTCGTCCAGGCGGTTAGTCCCATCGTCAGATTTGTCGGGAGACGTCGCCACTCCCATCTCCGTCTCGCTTGAGGAAGAGCAGCGCTTGTCTCATGTCTCGGACTCGATGTCGAAGCGTCCGAAGCTCGCTAATCTGGTCATACCGTTCTTCGAGTTCGTCGAAGGGAACATCTGCGAGTACATCAGTATCGATTCCTTCGCCACCGAGTTCGGCCGAGAGGTCCTCGATCCGACGCTCGTACTCGTCGACGAGTGCTTCGAGCTCTCCTGTGTCGTACTCTTTCGTGAGGCGGTCGAGTCTGAGAAAGTCGAAGTAGGCACTGTTTCGCCTGTACAGTGCTGGGTCGGTCGCTGTCTTGTCGACGACGCCGATCTCTTCCAGCCACTCCAAGTTTGTCCGTGCTCCTCCGGGAGAGCAGTCAGCGAGTTCTGCAATTGCAGATACTGGCGTTGGCTCAGTGAGTCCAGTCACGACTTCGTACACTCGTTCTTTCGTGGACCGGTCCGCGACGCTCTTGCCCCACGAGTCGGCGAACGAATCGGCACCGCTCGGCGGGTTCTTCGGAGAGTCACGGTTCGTCATCTTGTGCCGAAGTAGGCTGCTTGCTCAAAAAGTTCTTCGAGTGAGCAAATACCTGATTCACCGAGAGCGGTAGTTGTTGACCTCCCGCCGTTTCAGCCGTCGACGCCAGCTAACCAGCCGCGATGGAAGTACGCGAGACAGATGCACGAGCGGAATACCTCACCAGTCGGACGGTGTCTGAACTGCTGCGTCTCTGGATTGGGGGCGACGATGCCCGCGTCGACGAGGTCGGTGACGATGTGTCGTGCATCCGATTCTGCAATTTGGAGTGCAGTGCTGTGGTCACGGTCTCGGGCGAGCTGGCGTCGTTCGAACTGTTCGTGGCCGTCGGATTCGTAGGGATGTGACGTCATGGAGAGTGTGGCTATTCGTTGGCGTCGATGGTCGGGTCGAACGCTCGTGCGGCCTCAGCGAGGCGGCAGAGCTTCGGGAACAGTTCGTCGACGTCGGCTTTGGCCTGCTTGACGGTCGGTGCTTTGACCTTCCCCTCGAGGCGGTCCTGATCACGGGTTCCAGTTCCTCGAGTCATCGTGAGCTTAATCGACGCTCCGGTGTCGGTTCGAGTGATGTGCTCGGTCACGTCGAAGTCGTCTGGAAGTCTGTGCTGCTCATCGTCGTTAGTTGGGTCTGTGTCTGTCGACATCTGAGGATTCTCCCTCAACCCTGAGGGAGTGATAAAATGTTCTGCGGATGGGGCGGACCTGTCTCTCTACGTTGGTGGGCGGCGGCCTAGTTCGCTCGAGGACCAAGGGAACGAGGGATAGAGAGAGGAGACTTCGTCTGTTAGACCACGCGATTGTCCCCCCTGTTAGATAGTGAGAGAGGGGATTTCGTCTGTTATGCCGACACAATCATGCGTCGTCCAGCCGACGTCGCGTCTCGATGACGACGTCCGGGTCGATATCGAGTCCGTACTCGAAGAACTTCCCACCGCCCTTTCCCTTGTTGCGTTCCGCACGTCGGAGGAACCCGAGCATGTGTAGGTCGGAGAGATGCTCCTGCACACTCTTCAGGGTCGTCAGTGGGTCCGTGGCGTTTGCGTCGGCGGCTGTCTCGTACTTCGACTGAATCGCCTTCGTCCGCGCTGGCGTCGACCCCGCCGTTTCCAGGTGTGCCAATGCTTCGAGAATCAACTGGGCATGTTCGGTCTGGTCGCGAATCTTGTCTGCCGCCCGGCCACGCTGGACAATTGCCCGGGCTTCCTCGACGTGCGAATCACGAACAGTCTCGTCGTCCGCTTTCTCAGCTACTTCGCCACCGGTCCTGAGCAGGTCGAGTGCCTGCCGTGCATTCCCTGCGTCTCGGGCGGCGACGGCAGCGGCAAGCTGAATCGCAGACTGGTCACAGGCACCGTCGACGAAACCACGGTCAGCGCGTGTTCGGAGTATCGTCTGTAGTTCCTCGGCGTCGTACGGACTGAACGATATCTCCGTCTCCATCAGCGTATCCTTCACCTTCGGGGAGAGCGAGTCTCGGAACGTGTAGTTGTTCGAGATGCCGATGACCCCCAGCTTGGCGCTCTCGACGTGGCCGTTCGACCGGGCCCTTGGCAATTCGTACAACAGGGTGTTCGCGTCTTCGAGGTGGTCGATTTCGTCGAGGATGAAGAGGTGCGTGCCGCCGACTCGGTCGAGTTGCTCGTAGAGTTCCTCGAACGCGTCGCCGGTCCCGAGGCCCCGCTTCGGGAACAGACTGGCGTGGTCTGGCAAGAGGTCGTTCACGAGTCGACGGACGACCTGGAAGAGCGTGTTGCCGTTGCAGTTCTGCTCGTGTGTGTAGAGGTCGTCTGTACCGTCCGTCTCGGTGACCTTCGCGTGCAGTTCGCGAACAAGGTACGTCGTCACGGCAGTCTTGCCGAGGCCAGCTTTCCCGTACAGCATCACGTTCTCGGGTGCGCGGCCGTACAATATGTCCTGCAGGGCGTAGCTGAACTGCTCGATCTCGTCGTCCCGTTCGAGAATCTCGTCCGGCTGGTAGTCCTCGCGAAGCACCGCTTTCTCGTCGAAGAGGCTGTCGCCGATGGACGTGAATGGGGAACTCATTTAGTGCACAGGCCCAGCGGTTGCGGTACTGGCGTCCAGTTGCTGATTGCTGGTCTCTGGAACAGCACTCCCGTTTCGCTGTGGAACAGACGAAACGTCCTCTCTCTTCCTTCCCGACTCCCTCCTCCTGTACCGGGCGAACAAACGAAATGTCTTCTCTATCTCTTCGTTCGCGGGGGTCACTTTCGTGCGGTCGAACAGACGAAATGTACTCTTTCTATCGTGCGGATGAGTGCTGCTGTTTCTGGACTGGCTCGACGCAGTGATGCTGTTCGATGCGTTCCGCGAGGCCGATGCAACCACACGTCGGGCACTCCTGCAATGGTGGCTGTGGCAGGGCTGCCCAGGCGACGAATGCGGCCTCCAACTCCGCTTCGACCGCTGGTGAGTCAGTGCGTCGATGTGCGTTCTCAAGGTGGCGGTACAGGCGGTCGCGACTGGTGAGTGGTTCGTGGTGTGCCATCGGTTGCAGAGAGCACGTCTTCGTGCCCTCCACCACTCGTGGGGTCGATAAACTGGCTGGCGCTGCGTGGATCTTTGGCCGACAACGTGGCGGCTACTCGCTTGCAGAATCTCCGCGTCGTCGTCGCAGTCGTAGTCAGTCGTCTGTGCGGGCGTCTCGTCCTCACACGAAACACCGCCGTCAGTCGTCGATGCGGGCGATTCAAGGCCCGCGGGCGTGTCTTCGTACATGGCTTTCGTGCCGTAATCACGGGAGTCCACGCGAGCCGATGTCTCCAGCATCGGGCCCGCATTTCTCAACGGACCCAGCCAGGTAGCGATGGGTCCGCGCGAAGCTCTCGTACCCACAGGTCTGTACGAGAGGCTAATAACTTCTACCCACAAGATTGTACGAAAACTGTACAGTGCTGAACGAACATGACAAAATGCCGAAATCGTAATACGACCCCAGAAAGACCTCAGACTCAGTGCGAACCCCTCTGGCATCGTGGATGACGCCTGCAGACAGAGCGATTTTAGAGCGGTTGCTGAACGAGGGGAATGAAGAACTCGTACTGACTCCCCGCCTAATCGCAGAGAACACCGATTACGCGAGGACGACTGTTCGAGAGCATCTTCTGGTGCTGATGGAACGTGGTCTCGTCGAGTACTACGATGAATCCGGCTCGATTTACCAACTCTCCAGCCTCGGTCGTTCGTACCTTTCCGGCGACCTCGACGTCGACGAGCTTGAGGACGACGACGAGGAATAGGTGGGCCGTCGACCCAGCGGAATGTCTCTGTTTCGTACGTCACGCCCCCTTCTCAGGTAGCTACTGTAAAAGGCGAAAGGTGGCAGTCATCGGAAAAGTACTTGATCGTCTTCCGTCGACCCCCCGGTCCTGAGGGGTTACTGGAGGTCGACGGAAAACCTCATTGCAGTTCGGCCGGTAGAAGGCTCACAGTGGCTGAATCAGCCATGGTTACAGAAGGACCGCGCAGTAGACTGCGCGCGACTCCCGCTCGTCGTCTCCGAACGGGCTCATCCGGTTACAGAAGGACCGCGCAGTAGACTGCGCTGGTCGCTGTGACCGCTGAGTTACAGAAGGACCCTTGTAGGGTTGAAGCGTTCGGAAGTACGGCAGGTAGTCCGACGAGGTCGGCGTTACAGAAGGACCTTGTAGGGTTGAAGCCGAAACCCCGTCGACTTCGACCATGCGGTGCCCTTCGGTTACAGAAGGACCCTTGTAGGGTTGAAGCGACGACCTCGTTTCGTCCGAACTGCTCGCCCGCTAGTTACAGAAGGACCCTTGTAGGGTTGAAGCACTCGCACCTTTCGCAAGACCTCTAAAGAGATACTTGTTACAGAAGGACCCTTGTAGGGTTGAAGCCTCGTGGTCCTCGTCGAGGAGCAACGTCGGAATCTCAGTTACAGAAGGACCCTTGTAGGATTGAAGCTGGTCTATCGTCACCTCTGAAACCCACTGCCACGTGTTACAGATGGGCCATTGTTGGGTTGAAGCGTCCCCCAGATGGACGCACCGCCGGAGGTCGCCGAGTTACAGACGGACCCTTGTGGGGTTGAAGCTCAGCCATGACCATGACCTGAGCGACCCGCTCCGATGTTGCAGACGGACCCCTGTAAGGTTGGAGCAAGGCTTGAGCACGCAAACCGGCACGTCCAACGGTATTTCAGACGGACCTTGCAGGCTGAATCGCATTCCACAACTGCAGAGCAAGCAACGCATTCGCTGCTTGAGTGTTGTAGGAAAGTGTCTCGGAAGTGCCCGAGATGCATTCTTACCGAAGAGAGCAGAGCTAATAGTCTGGTGCCATACCGGTGAACGTCGCCGCGACACACGACGACGAGTAGCCGAGCCGTCGACTCACCAGAGCGTCTCTGTTTCGTCCTTCAGGCTACCCTCTCAGGTAACGACTGCAAAAGGCGAAGGGCGGCAGTCATCGGAAACGTACTTGGTCATCTTCCATCGACCCCCCGGTCTTGAGGGAGTACTGACGGTCGACGGAAACCTCATTGCAGTTCGGCCGGTAGAAGGCTCACAGTGGCTGAATCAGTCATGGTTACAGACGAACCCTTGTCGGGTTGAAGCTGAATCGACAGGACCTCGGAGTCGCGATGGTAGAGTTACAGACGAACCCTTGTCGGGTTGAAGCACGGAGTTCTGTGGCCATCTTCGCCGCGTACGTCCCACGTTACAGACGAACCCTTGTCGGGTTGAAGCTCCCTCACCATCATCGTCATCGCTTGTGCTCCAATCGTTACAGACGAACCCTTGTCGGGTTGAAGCGACTCCACCGCGTCGGCCCGCTCCAGCAGTCGAAGCGTTACAGACGAACCCTTGTCGGGTTGAAGCTTCGCGGACTCCCCGGCACAAGCCCCGTTCAGTGGCTGTTACAGACGAACCCTTGTCGGGTTGAAGCATGCTATGTCGTTGAATCCGTGGGTTCGCAACTCGGGTTACAGACGAACCCTTGTCGGGTTGAAGCATCGCGTCGAACCTCGACGAAAACCGCGTTCACGCGTTACAGACGAACCCTTGTCGGGTTGAAGCTGGTCCATGTAGACCGGCACACCGAGCTTCGAGTCGTTACAGATGGACTCTTGTGAGGTTGAAGCTTGGGAATATTCCTCAACCTGAAGACCGGTCGGCAGTTACAGAAGGACCCGTGTGAGGTTGAAGCATCGGTCATCGAGAAGACGGCTGCGACCTCGTGAAGGTTACAGACGAACTCTGTAGGTTGGAATATTGCTGGAGGGTCAGACGAATCGCCCATACAACAGCTCCACTCAGTGAACAGTATCCTCCCCGAACAGTTTTAGGAACATCAACCGAAAGATGGCGCATGACATGACTGTTGACAAATCAGAATCCAAACGGAGGCATAGATAGTGCGGTTACTGGTCGATCTTCGCGCCCGACAGGACACAGCGTACCGCCACGACTACCACGATAAGTTACGCGGACGCATCTGGCGAGCGCTTGAGGACACAGAATACGACGACGAGCACGACGACGGAGAACCGATGGGTCTCGTCTTTTCGAACCCGTTTCCGTGGGGAGACATCTCAGAAGGTGATAAGCGACACGTCTTGATAGCGTCACCTCGTGAGGAGTTACTCGCGACCATCGCGAGCGACCTCAAGTCGAATCCCGAGTTCAACATCGGGGATATGCCGTTCGACGTCGACGACCTGCGTGCACTCAATGTGGATGTCGGCGAACCTGGGACTCGGGGCGTCGTCGAATGCGCCACGGGTGTGTTCGTTCGACTGACCGAACCGCATCGCGACCGGTACGGTATCGAGGATTCACACGACGCACCGACGTACTGGCGACCCGAACACACGATGGAACCGTTCAAAGAAGCTACCAAGGCGAACCTACAGCACAAACACGACCGGTTCGCACACGACTACCAATCCGGCCCTGAAGACGTTTCAGGCGACTTATTTGAAGGCTACGACCTGCTGAAAACGTACGCATTGCCACTGACCGTGACGACCGGGACGAGAATTGACGTCGTGGTGAGCAAGTGGCGCTTCGATTATCGTGTTCGCGACGATACCCATCGCCGCCACCTCAATCTCGCACTGGACACGGGACTCGGTGGCCGGAACGGATACGGCTTCGGCTTCTTGAATATCGTTGAGAAGACAGCCCCCGATGGAACTGAACTGGAGGGTGAGCGTGCTTTCGCCTGAGGAGTTCCGGGAAGCGTATCCACCGGATGAACTCACTTCAGAGCTTCCCGAAAAACCAGTCTCGTCGCTTCGAGACGTACAGTACCTGTACGGGAAACTCTACACGCTCGCGACCGCGGGCGGCGGCGACTACGCGTCGTACCTCACTCCCGATGCAGCCCGTGACCTTGTGGACGAACCAGATAGTCTCATCGTCGTTCGGGTGGACCTCTCAGGTAAGGAACCACAGCTTGCGGATGATGACCGAGGGCCAGTGTGGGTCACGAAGTATTCGGAGAAGATAGTCGGTGAGGTGGCGCACTGCTACTTTGCAAATAAGGGGAGTGGTATTGACCACAGCATCACTCATAAAAGTGGGAACAGAAAGAGCCCCGAGAAACTCGGAAAGTACGCAACTGACAGGCTTACTCGCTGGCCGACTGAAGACGCTGTAAAGAAGGTCGAGCTGGAACACGAAGAAGGTTGGATAATCGAGAAACTAACTCAGGCTGGTGAAGACGAGTCAATACTGGAGAAAGTCGCGAGTGAGACGGAAGCACAGATTTCAGAAAAATCCACTGCACTACTCACAGTCGCCATAAAGACTGAACAATCAGAAAAGTACCAGCTACCCGGTGACATTGACGTATTGAAAGAGGGAATGCGACAACAGCGTCTTTCTAAATTAGTGTCAAAAGGAAAAGCAAAAAATTCAGCCGGGGACGCGATCGACCTCGTTTCGCAAGAACGATCCAGAACTGTTGGAACAGCAGACGATCCAATGAACTACTTCCTCAGCAAGCAACTGGAGAAGTTTCCTGGATTAGATCCCGATGAAGCGTGGCGCAGCCACCCGATATCCGAGGATGCCGCCGTCACGCTGATGAACGCCGGGACGTTCGTCGATGCCTGCACCTACCGCACATTCGGTGCGCGCGTGTACTATCTCCCGTACTTCTTCGGTAGACCGACCCCGGAAGGAACGTACAAACTGTACAAGCTGTTGTACGCAGCGACGACAGCAGACGATGACTCGGAACGACTCACGCCTGTCGAGCGAGCATTCAGATTACGCAACGAAATCTCGCTCGACGGCTTTGAGCTTCGATTCTATGTCTCAGCCGTGATGCCACACCAGATGTCTCGCTTCGACGTGTTCGGTGAAACAATGAACGGGTCGATTCAGTATCCAACAGCACTCTCGGTTGCTCACGAGACTGTGTTGAAGACGGCCGCGTTCAGGGACGACGGGGATCGAACCGCCGCCCTGCCGACAAACGAGAAGTGGAACCTCCTCTCTGGAGAGGATTTTCTTGGGCCGATTGCATCCGGCTGGTACTTCCATCAGACGTTCCCATCGGGAGACGACGACACAGACGCCAGTGCTGACGACCCACGCATCCAGTCCCTCGTAGCAGTCCTGAGCGGTGGTTCGATACCAGTCTCGACCCTCCTCGAAGCATACGTGGCACGGATAATCGAAGACAGCGGCGACGAAGACCACGGGTTTCCGTCATTCCTCGTCGCCAGCCAGTACGCCCAGCTCTGTGGGCTGGCGTGCGCCGAAGGTGCCTTCTTGGCGTCGGAATCAGGCGAGCAGAACCACATTACTGAACCAACAAATTACGACTCACGAACCATGCCATCAACAGACAAACTCGCGATTACAGACGGTGGTTTCGCCGGAGCAGAGAAACTCGAATCGTTCATCGAAGATACCCCCGCGCTCGACGAAAACGACGAACGGTGTGCCTCGTTCCTGTTGGGAGCGCTCGTCGGCGCGGTCGGGAACTATCAGGAGTACGAACACGACCGTTCGACCACGCTCGTCGACCAGTTCCCGGTGAAGGCAGTGACCCGAAACCGAATCAAGAAGGTCACACAGGAGGCGATTCAAAAGACCGTTACGTACACTCGTCAGGAAAAGAAGAAGGGCCGGAGCTACCCTGGAACGAAGTTCGACTATATTGTCGATTTCCTCCGTGAAACCGTACTTCATCCTGACCCGGACGACTGGGAGATCGAGACGGCTGACCTCCGGTTCTACTACGCACTCGGGATTACCTACGGGATGAACGACCGTCCGATGAACGCAGCAAACGAGTCCGAACAGCCTGCCGAACAGTCCACCGCGACCACCAACTAAACCAATGTCCGAAGACACAACTCCTGTCGAGAACCGATCTGAAATCGTCTTCCTGTACGACGCCGTCGACGCGAACCCAAACGGCAACCCACTGAGTGGGTCTAACCGACCCCGAATCGACCCGCAGACACAGCAGGCCATCGTCACCGATGTTCGACTGAAACGCTATCTCCGAGACCAGCTCGACGCTGACGGTCACGGGGTGTACATCCGAAACGTCCACGAGGAGGGCAATCAGTACACCCGTGAGCAACTCCTGGAAGACCGGCTGAAGGAGGTTGACCTCGACGACACCGAGGACCAAGACCTTGCCGAGGAGGTCTTCGGCACGTTCCTCGATAACAGCGCCGACGTTCGGTACTTCGGGGCGACGATGAGCATCGATACCGATGATGCGTATGAAGACCACCTCCCAGACCACTTCACCGGGCCGGTCCAATTCTCCCCTGGAAAGACGATGCACGCCGTCAATGAGAACGAGGAGTACGACAGCCTCACGAGCGTCATCGCCACACAGGAGAACAAAGAACAGGGTGGCTTCGACCTTGATGACCACCGCATCCAGTATGGGCTCATCCGGTTCCACGGTCTCGTCGACGAACACGGCGCTGCCGATACAAAGCTCACTCACTCAGACATCAAGCGACTTGACACACTCTGCTGGCGTGCAATCAAGAACCAAACCATCAGCCGAAGTAAGGTTGGACAAGAGCCACGTCTCTACCTGCGTGTCGAGTACGCGACCGACAGCTTCCACCTCGGCGGGCTGGACAAGGACCTCGACCTCGACCGCACTGATAGTCGAACAAAGCCCGACGACGAACTCCGAAACGTACGTGACCTCACCGTCTCGGTGGATTCGCTCGTCGACCGTATCCAGCGGAGCGCGGACCGCATCGAACAGATTTCCGTCGTCGCGAGCGACGTACTCCCGATATCGCACGAGGACGAAGTTGGCGGACCCGAAGTCCTCTATGAGGCACTTGAAGGAGCGGTCGGATCAGACGCGGTTCATGTGGTCGACGTGTACGACGAGTCTCGGAATACCCTCGCAAACTGACCGTGTCCCAAGAACAGCTTTCGGAATGGGAGGATGAAGCGTCGGACAGCGGTAGTAATCCACCGCGCTGTCTATCAGTGACCGTTCACGGCCCCTGGGGACACTTCCGACGCATCGAGGGAAACATCGTGAAGCAGACGTACCGGATTATCCCCCGAACGACGGCGGCTGGCTTGCTCGCCGCCGTCCTCGGTATCGGTCGGGACGACTACTACGATCTGTTCACTCCAGAGACGTCTGCCGTAGCTATCGAACCGGTCGCACCGCTTCGGACAGTCAACATGCCGATGAACACGCTCTCCACCGCGAAGGAGGCGATGCGGTCGTTGAACTCTCGAGGGAAGATCAGCGTCTCGCTCCCCAATCCGACGAAGCTTCGCCAGCAGCACAACTACGAGGTCCTCGTCGACCCCGCATACCGACTCGACGTGTGGCTCGGAGACGAGGAACGATTCCGTGAACTCGAATCGATGCTCTCGGACGGGCGATCGCACTATGTCCCGAGCTTGGGTCTGTCCGAACATCTGGCTGAACTCGAGTATCACGGCGTCTTCGAGGTCGAAGAAGGCCCGACCGACGGCACCGTCTCGGTCGACTCGGCAGTCCCGAATGCCATCGACGACGTCGTTCCAAGCGCCGACACGCGCTGTCAGGTCGAGGAGTCGCCAGCGTTCATGGCAGCTGATTCGAGTGGTCGAACAACGACCGGATTCACCAGCTATGCTTATAACCCGGATGGCGGGACAGTCAGAGTCCAGAACCCAAAGACAGCGCTCGTCGACGGTCGGACGGTGATGTTCGTCTGATTTCCGAATCCGCGGAGCGTTACTCACACCCGCCCGAGGATGGACGACCTGGTGTTCACCTCGTCGACCATCTCCACGACGTTCGAGACCGAGTGCGGATGGTCGTCCCGGATGACGCAACGACACCCCACGGTGAATCGCTCGACGAAGTCATCGAAAAACTCGCACTCGTCCATGACTTCGGGAAAGCGACAACGTGGTTTCAGCAGTACATCGGTGTCATGCGTGGACAACCGAACTTCGACGCGTTTCGGTACCACGCACCGCTCGGCTCGTTCGCTGCCTACTACGTTCTTCGTGAGTCTGGATACGAGTCCGAAACGTGTCTAGCTGGGTTCGTTTCGGTCGCGAAGCATCACGGCCGGTTGCCAGACGTCGCAGAGTACGTCTTCAGCCGGACGAAAGACGTATTCCAGCCGGATGGAACGCAGACAGAGTCGCAGATTCTCGACCCAGTGAAGCACCAGGTACACGATATCCACGAGAACGCCCCGGACCTCGCGGAGGACCTCTTTCAGGAAGTGACCAACCAGACCGAGTCCTGGAAGATGTTCGCCAAATCATGCGTCGACTCATCTCTGTTTGAGGAAATCGCTAGTTACGTCAGCGATGACGGTGTGACGACGTTTACTTCTCTCAATTTCATCTCAGACGAGTTCTACGGCCTCGTACTCTCTTGCTGGGGGACGCTGGTCCTCGCGGACAAAACGAGTGCAGCCGGGGCGCAGTCTAATCGGTCAGTCTACGAATCGGTGCTACCCCAATTCGACACGCTCGAACAGTACATCCACGGGATTGAAGCCGACGCGGACGCGGATGCGGACGGTACTCGTGAGGAGCAGCTCAACTATTTCAGGTCTGCTGCTCGCGACGATGTTCTGGAAAGCATCTCAGAGTTCGTCGAGAGAGACGAGAACGTATGCACTCTGACCCTTCCGACGGGGATGGGAAAGACGCTTACAGGGCTGAGCGCAGCCCTCGCAATTCGTGACGCGACCGAGAGCAAGCGTGTCGTCTATGCACTCCCGTTCACGAGCATCATCGACCAGGTCGCCGGCGAAACCGCGGAGATTTTCGACTCGGGTGGGACTGACGGATTGCTCGCAACACATCACCATCTCGCAGAGACTCGCATTGACGCGACGGGTGGGGACGGAAGCGATGCCGACGCCGCAGACCGCAGTGACGACGTTGCAGGGATGCTCGGAGAGAGTTGGCGTGCCGGACTCACAGTGACGACGTTCGTCCAGTTGTTCGAGAGCCTCACCGGTCCGCGAAACACGCAGTCGATGAAAGTACCCGCACTCCGTGATAGCGTTCTGGTCCTCGACGAACCGCAGTCTCTTCCCCTTGATTGGTGGAAACTCGTTCCACGGCTAGTCGACGTGCTCACTGAACAGTACGGGGCGACTGTTATCGCGATGACCGCTACGCAGCCCGAGTTGTTCCCCGAGGCGGTCGAACTCGTCGACGACGTAGACAAGTACTTCCAGATTGCTGAACGAGTCCAGTACCGGCTACACAGTTCCGTCGAACGACATCTGAACGGTGTGGACGAGCCGCTAGATTATGAGACTGCCGCCACCGAACTCGCAGAGGACGTTCGGATGGGAACGGCGACGCTTGCAATCTGCAACACCATCGACAGCGCCCGACGACTCACGGAAACCCTCACTGACCGACTCGAAACAGTCGATGTCATGGAGGAGTACATTCGCACGCTCGACCAAGACAATTCAGATCCAGTCGCCGAAACCGTCAGGCGAATTCAAGCGGCCGACAAACACCCGTTCGTTCATCTCTCGACGCGACTGCGGCCCGCTGACCGACTCGCACTCGTGAGAATCATCAAACAGCTTCGAAGGCTGGATGTCCAGGTTGCCGCGGTCACCACGCAACTCGTCGAAGCTGGCGTCGACGTGAGCTTCGAGGCGGTCTACCGCGACCTCGCACCGGTCGACAGTATTGTCCAAGCTGCCGGCCGCTGTAACCGGTCGTTCGAACAGGACCACGGAACGGTCACGGTCTGGTGGCTCGACGCCCCCGACGAACAAACGAAGACGCCCGCTGTCGCCGTCTACGACCGGGGAACGGCACTCACGCCGGTCACTGCCGCAGCGCTCGACTTCGTTCGGTCTGATGAACCAGAACTGACCGGACGAGTCGTTGCCAGAGACGCGGTTACCGACTATTACAGGCGACTCCACGCCGACAAGGACGTCGGCCGAGAGAACTACGTAGAGTTGGTTGATTCCGCGGACGGGGATGGACTCGCCTCGCTCTCGCTCATCGACGCGCCCCGAGCGATAGACGTTATCGTCTGTCTCAGTGCTGAGGACGATGCACTCGTCGACAACCTCGAAACAGCATACGAAGACTACGAGTTTGACCGGGTGAGACGATTGCTCGACGAGACGAAACCGCTTCGCGTGTCAGTCCCAATCTACGATCAGGATTCACGGGAGGCAGAGGTCGTCACGAATCTCCCGCCACTCGCCGGGCGTGAAGAGGAAGCAGAGATTCGTGTCCTTCGGTCGACCTCACCGACGTTCGAGAAGCACTTCGATTCGACTCTCGGTTTCGTCGTTCCCGAGGCGACCGTGGAGGATAGATTCCTATGACCGACGTCGATCCGGTCGATCAGTTGCTACAGACCGCTCGTGACGAAACCGTTACTGAGGGGTTCACCGTGACTGGCGTGATGATGCAGTACTACGTCGTCTGTGAACGGGAACTCTGGTTCCACAGCCGCCACATCGAAATTGACCGGGGCAATGCGGCGATTGTTCGCGGCACCCACGTCGATGACACCGCCTACGCCGAGAAGCGACGAAACGTCGCCATCGATGAGACCATCGCCATCGACGTGCTCGATGACGGGCGTGTGATGGAAGTCAAACCCTCTTCTGCGCTCGTCGAACCAGCGAAGTTACAACTGCTATACTACCTGTGGTATCTGAAGCGCGTCGTCGGCGTCGAGAAGTCGGGCGTCCTTGCCCATCCGACGGAGCGGCGGCGGGAGGACGTTGAACTTGGACTCGAAGAGACAGAACGCGTTGAAAACGCGATTCGAGGTATCCACGCGGTTATCACCAGCGAATCGCCGCCACCCGCAACCGAGAAGCCAATTTGTGAGTCGTGTGCATATCACGACTTCTGTTGGAGCTGTTGAACATGGACAGGAACTACCACGTATTCAGTGACGGACGACTCGAGCGCCACAATGACACCGTTCGCCTCGTTACCCTCGACGACGAGAAGAAATTTCTCCCCATCGAGAAAGCAGAGGCGATCTACCTCCACGGACAGGTGGACTACAACACTCGGCTAATCTCCTTTCTCAACCAACACGGCGTCGCAATCCACGTCTTCGGCTGGAATGACTACTATTCCGGGTCGATAATGCCAAAGCGGGGCCAGACATCAGGCCAGACGCTCGTTGAGCAGGTTCGCGCTTATGACGATTCCGACCGTCGCATCGAGCTGGCCCGGAAGTTTGTCGCAGGTAGTATCCACAACATGCGAGCGAACGTCACCTACTACAATGGCCGAGGCCACGACTTTGAGGACGTCATTGAGACGCTAGACGAAACAAGGGACCGACTCGACGGGGTGGCAGCCGTCGACGAGACAATGGGAGTGGAAGCAACTGCTCGGCGTGCATATTACGCCACGTTCGACGACATTCTTCCGGACGGGTTCGTCTTCGACGGTCGACGGTACAACCCGCCAGATAACGAGACCAATAGCCTCATCTCGTTCGGCAATTCCCTCGTCTACGCCAACGTGGTTTCCGCGATTCGAGCGACAGCACTCGATCCCGCTGTTAGCTTTCTCCACGAACCAGGAGAACGCCGGTATTCGCTCGCTCTCGATATCGCGGATATTTTCAAACCGCTTCTCACCGATCGAGTCATCTTCCGACTGCTCAATCGAAGTCAACTTTCGACGAACGATTTCGAGACGGACCTCAACTCGTGTCTGTTAACTGACCGAGGCCGCAAGACGTTCTCGAAAGCCTACGAGGAAACGCTCGAGCGTACAATTGACCATCCGGATCTCGGAAAGAAGGTCAGCTACCAGTATCTCCTCCGTCTCGAGGCGTACAAGCTCAAAAAATATCTCCTCACTGGTGAGGAGTACGTCCCGTTCAAACGTTGGTGGTGACCAGTGGTCTACGTTATCGTCGTCTACGACATGCAAGCCGACCGAACGCGACTCATGCTCAACTTCCTTCGCAAATACCTCACCCATGTCCAGAACTCAGTCTTTGAGGGAGAGATCACTGAGGGTGATTTGGAGACTATTCAGACTCGAACACAGGATTTACTGGAACCCAATGAATCCGCGATTATCTACCGAATGAGCTCCGAAAAGTACGTCGAGAGGACCGTGGTCGGAGAAGACCCGACCAACGACGCTCGATTTCTTTGATTTTCCATCGACCCCGGGGGGTAGACGGGTTATCAGAGGTCGACGGAAACTGTTTTGTGAAATCGCCGGCTATGACCACTGAGTGCCTGAAAATGGGTATGGTTACAGAAGCACCCTTGTGGGATTGAAGCGACCTCTCGAGCGTGGGGAGCGCGGACTCAACCATGTTACAGAAGCACCCTTGTGGGATTGAAGCTCAATTAATCTCACCGGACACACAGTCTCTGAGTGGGTTACAGAAGCACCCTTGTGGGATTGAAGCGGACTGAAATCGGAGTTGTTGACGAGTGGTTAGACGAGTTACAGAAGCACCCTTGTGGGATTGAAGCGGGGAGAATACGGTCACAATGTGGACCTAACCCGGTTACAGAAGCACCCTTGTGGGATTGAAGCTTGAACCACGTGCGGGAGACCGACGGCGCGTACACGTTACAGAAGCACCCTTGTGGGATTGAAGCGGGCGGGGGAGATGGGGTTCCGCGGCCCTCGACGGGTTACAGAAGCACCCTTGTGGGATTGAAGCTGCGGGACCCCCGCGCGGGTCATACAGTCGCGGGTTACAGAAGCACCCTTGTGGGATTGAAGCCACCGCCTCGCCCTCGAACTCCACCTCGCCCGAGACGTTACAGAAGCACCCTTGTGGGATTGAAGCCAAAACCAGAATCCGGGCGAGTCTATCGAGTCGACTGGTTACAGAAGCACCCTTGTGGGATTGAAGCCGTAAGACGGAGCAGGCGGACGGCGAGGAGGCCCTGGTTACAGAAGCACCCTTGTGGGATTGAAGCCCGCTCGGGAGCGCGTCGAGCGCGCAAATCAAGGTTACAGAAGCACCCTTGTGGGATTGAAGCGGCATATCCGCGCCTTTCGGGTCGAAGTCCGACAGTTACAGAAGCACCCTTGTGGGATTGAAGCGAACAACTCGACGGCAGCCAACCCTGGTGACCCAACAGTTACAGAAGCACCCTTGTGGGATTGAAGCAGGAACTCGCAGAACTCTTAGATGAGATGCGAGTTACAGAAGCACCCTTGTGGGATTGAAGCTGCCGGTCCACGTGTCGAGTTGCTCTCGAATCCGGGTTACAGAAGCACCCTTGTGGGATTGAAGCACGGGTTTCGGCCTCAGCGGTGCAGGACAAGCAGAGTTACAGAAGCACCCTTGTGGGATTGAAGCAGAAACAATAGATAATGCTCCCGGGAAGATTAGCGAGTTACAGAAGCACCCTTGTGGGATTGAAGCCGGGGCAACTCGGCGGACGTGACGGTCCCGCTCGTGTTACAGAAGCACCCTTGTGGGATTGAAGCCAGACTTCGGCGCAGTCCTCGATGGCGGGGAAGCGCGTTACAGAAGCACCCTTGTGGGATTGAAGCATGCTCTCGACTTGGGGAAGCCGGGACGCGATACTGTTACAGAAGCACCCTTGTGGGATTGAAGCGACTCGACGGACCTCTCCGGCGGCATCATGCCGCGTTACAGAAGCACCCTTGTGGGATTGAAGCACGTACGATGCCGCCATCGCGGAGGACTGGCTCGAGTTACAGAAGCACCCTTGTGGGATTGAAGCTCCCGTGGGAATCCCGCCCTCCCGTCCAGTGTAGCTGTTACAGAAGCACCCTTGTGGGATTGAAGCATCGAGAGCGACGAGACCCGCGACTTGCGCGCGTGTTACAGAAGCACCCTTGTGGGATTGAAGCGATGGGCACAGGGAGGAGAACCGCGACTGAAACCTGTTACAGAAGCACCCTTGTGGGATTGAAGCGACAGTCTCCTCGAGTTCGTCCGGGTCGATGATGGTTACAGAAGCACCCTTGTGGGATTGAAGCTTCTGCCATAGTGTTGTCTCCGTCTCCGCCTGCGAGTTACAGAAGCACCCTTGTGGGATTGAAGCCTGATGGTCGGCACGAGCGTCGCGTCGGAGGCGAAGTTACAGAAGCACCCTTGTGGGATTGAAGCCCGATCTGCTCCGTGGTTTCTCCCTTGTTCCCGGGTTACAGAAGCACCCTTGTGGGATTGAAGCCGCTGTTTTGTTGGACGGTACAGAAGGGTGCGACTTCGTTACAGAAGCACCCTTGTGGGATTGAAGCGTCGATGGGCTGGCGCACGCCATCGTTCCAGACGCGCGTTACAGAAGCACCCTTGTGGGATTGAAGCCACTCGCCTCGATGCACCTCCGTCACGTGCTCCCCGAGTTACAGAAGCACCCTTGTGGGATTGAAGCGGTCATATCTGATATATCTCTCACTGTTACATCGCCGTTACAGAAGCACCCTTGTGGGATTGAAGCAATCCAAAGTTCTTGCCCGTTGATGAGCTGCATGCTAGTTACAGAAGCACCCTTGTGGGATTGAAGCCGGAAGAACACGCCGATGGCTCCGAAGATGCCCGTGTTACAGAAGCACCCTTGTGGGATTGAAGCCGCGAGGAACTCGTCGTACTCGGTCGGCGTCATCGTGGTTACAGAAGCACCCTTGTGGGATTGAAGCCCGTTTAGCGGTCGCGTCACCACGACCTCGCCGACGTTACAGAAGCACCCTTGTGGGATTGAAGCTGTACGGAGACCCCCGACGCAGAGTAAAGACCGCGAGTTACAGAAAGACTCCTGTAGGGTTGAAGGACTTGCTACGTCCAAACAACTTCGTGACCTCGACGCGTTACAGACGGACCTTGTGGGGTTGAAGCACGCTCGCGGAAACGGTCAACGGAGGCCCAATCGTTACAGGTGGACCATTGTTGGGTTGAAGCCGGGCGAGGTCGTGGTACTGGTCGTGTTCGATGTTGGTTGAAGATGAACCTCTGTCGGGTTGAAGCGTCGTCCAAGCGAACGCCGACGGATACTACCTGCGGACAGACGAACCTGTGTAGGGTTGAAGCACCCTACCTACCGCTCTGGCGGGCGACGGCGACGGCAACGGGCGTTACAGACGAATCCTTGTGGGGTTGAAGCATCGGCCCGTACACGCTCACGGCCGAGCACGCCAGGGTACAGAAGGATCCTTGTGGGATTGAAGCGTCCACAGGGGGGTACGGTAAAGGTCGTGGCTGCGCGCACAGCGACCGAAGGGAGCGAGCACGGAGCGGAGGGTGGGGTGGCGGGTGTTGGGTGGTGGCGACGACGAAAAAGAGAGAACCCCCAGCGTCGTCTACTGGTCCCACCACCGATCGCGCTCGGGGAAGACCACCCGCGACCAGCCGGTCAGTGCCAGTGAGACACGTCCCTGGTACCAGTTCTTCGCGACGTCGTAGAACCGTACGAGGTCACCTTCACGAACCACGGGTTGGTCGCTGCGCACCCAGCTGGTAAATTTCGTCACGCCCGTCTCGTCCTCGACGAGACCGACTTGAGAGATGCTTGGATGCGCTGGCTCCCACAACTGGGTCACACGCCCCTCGATGCTCACCTCCTTGCGCCACACCGCTTCCAGTCTGGAGATGGGGATGATGGTCCCTTGTCGATCGCGCTCGGCTTCACTGACACCGACGACGGCTCCGAGAACGCTCGCTCCGTCTGCGACGCGCTCTGCGAGTTGCTTCGCGATGGCCGCCCGAGAACTACTGTACTTCACCTGCCGGTGAATGTTCATCGCTTGCTCGTTCACCGCCCCCAGGTTTGCTCGACTGAGGTTCTCTCGTGGGTCCGGCTCTGGCTCCCACACACCTTCCAGCGTCGCCGCCTGCGCTTCCACGTCGTCGCGACACCGCCCTTCCCGGGTTGACTCCTGTGACCGGTCCCACCGCTCTCGCGTTCGCCCGATCTCCATCTCTCGCGCCGCCAACCGCTCTTCCGCCGCCAGCGTCAGTCCCCGACCCGTGCTTGCGTCAGGGTGATTCGTGTCCACCTTCGCCTGTATTTCCAACTCCACCGTCGGTTCGAGCTCAGATTGCTCGTCGACGACGTACGCGTCCGTCTTGTCTCTGTACTGTTCGACGTCCGAAACTTCATTACCGAGAACGTTCTTACTCGACATTGCTGATCACTGAAGGCGCTCACTCGGCGTCTTCTTCCGACAACTACGACTCTCCAGCCGTGGCTCTCCTCACAGACCGACCAATCATCTGCGCGCTCTCGCTTGCGCCTTCGCGAGCGCCCCAAGGGCGCGAGCGAGAGCGCGCCGTAAGAGAGGAACTAACCAGAACCGCGCGGCGACCCGCCCGGAGCGAGCGTCCAGCGGAGTAAGCCCGCTCTCGGTCCGGCCCGGACTGCGAGACCGTGTCCAGCGCGACTGTCGGTGCGCTCGTCGAGTCGGGGCGGTCGTGACTCGGCGAGCGCATCGGCACCAAGCGCTGGAACGCGAAAGTCCGCGAGGGGCGCAACCGACGGGCTTACCCGCTGGCGTCGAAGCCATATGAGCGAACGAGGGACGAGAGAGCGAGCTTGGCCCGGAACGGTGAGCGACGCAGGAGCGAACCGCACGCCCGGAATGGTCGGTCGCGAGCGTTGCGAGGCACGACCGGAGGGAGTGCCTTGACGGCGAACGACGACCGCAGGGAGTCGTGAGCGCTCCGGGCGGAAGCGGCGAGCGGGGCGCGCCGTCGACGCCGGGCTGACAAACATGTGGACGGGCCCGAAACTAGGTAGCCGCGTTCATCCGGAGATATCGGCGACGACGAAGACCAACTAACCAGTTGAGTGGGGCTGAAAAGGGCCGTGCGCTCGCCAGTCGAGACGACATGAGCACCCCGAGAACTCGGTGCTCATCAAGCACGTCGCGGACGGTCTCGAACCGACTGCTTGGGAGTCACTCGAAGTAATGGTGACCGACGGTGGAAAGATATCTGATAAAGAATCTCACAAAAAGCGTTGAGTTCGTTATCTTAGCATGGAAAATTGGCTGCTAATTGGCCTATAAGAACCACAATGTTCATGCCCCCTGTTATTTCATTAGAGGACATGACGACGCATGCTCAAGTTTGCGAGAACGGGCATATAATGAACACGTCTCCGAATCCAGAATATATTAAGGATGGCGAATATTGTACTGAATGTGGTACGAAGGGCCATATTGAGTGCCCTGAATGCGATAACCAGAAAATAATCGTTTCAGAAGAAAACGTTACCCAAGAAGACGTGTCAAGAACTGACTTGCCACTATTTTGCCGTTCTTGCGGTACCAACTTCCCTTGGGCAGGGGAAAATGGGATGATTGTTCAGGCAGGAACTTTCGTCGATGATGACTATGCAAACGGAGCGTTTGATGAACAAACCATTGGTGAGATTAACCGTTGTTATCGTATTGGTGCTAATACAGCTGTACTTGTACTATATCGGAAACTAATTGAGAACACGGTTATCGAAATCCTCCGTGGTCACTACGGGACTAGCCAGTTAGAAAAATTCTACAACGAGGACGAAGGACAGTTCCACGGGTTTTCAGACCTAATTGACACATTGGACAATGACAAAAGCGATCTTAGACAATACTGCAATAATTTAGATAACGGAATAATAGCAAAGATATGGTCCTTCAAACATGAGGGCGATGCTATGGCACACTCAATCAAATATGACATTGATGATGAAGAATTGGCCGATCTTTCTGACAGAGCGACATACGTAGCTAACGTCCTTCTGGAGACAAGGAACGAGATCCAGAGAGCAAATTGACTTACTTTTTCGGATTATATATCATTCTGATTTGTATTCTAATTCTAGTTTTTTTAACTAGATTGTCCAAATAATCAAAGATAATCAGTCGAAAAATCTGACCCGCCACTTCATTCCAAAATTTTCCCTATAAGAGATAGCCAATATATCTGGAAAGCAGTTTTCCCGATTTGAGTATCGGAAACCCCACGCTTCCGTTTATTACGTTGCCACCCAGACACCTATTCGATGATCGCCGACGCCCGTGTGCTCCAACCGGAGTTCATCCCGCAGGAGGTCGAACACCGGAACGCGGTGGTGAACCACCTCTCGAACGCGCTCCGGCCCATCATGGACGGCCACCCCGGAGAGACTGCACTCCTGTATGGACCCAGTGGAGCCGGGAAGACCTGTATCGCGCAGTACACGGCCGAGAAACTCCGTGAGAACGTCCTCGACATCAACACGCAGTACGTCAACTGCTGGCAGGATTACTCTCGCTTCCGCGTCCTCTACCGGATTCTCGACGGTATCGACAAGACCGTCGACCTGCAGCGTCGTTCCACCCCGAAGGACGAGCTCTCGGCGCGACTCGCCGACTACGACGGCTCGCAGTACGTCATCATCCTCGACGAAGTCGACCAGCTGCAGGACACGAAAGTCCTGTACGACCTCTACCAGGCGCGCAAGATCACGATGGTCCTCATCGCGAACCGTGAGGAGCAGCTGTTCTCACAGCTCGAAGACCGACTGGTGAGCCGACTCCACAGTTGCGTCCGCATCCAGTTCGACAAGTACCACCTCGACGAACTCGTGGAGATCCTCCAGGCACGAGCTCGGTGGGGACTAGCGGAGGACGCTATCGGAAAGGACGGACTCCGGTTCATTGCCGATAGTGCAGCAGGTGACGCACGCGTCGGTATCGGCATTCTGCGGTCGGCGGCGAGACGCGCAGACCAGCAGGGTACTGGGCGGATTACGACGGACATCCTCGAAGCTGCAGTCCCGGCTGGCAAACAGGAGGTCAGGGATAACGCAGTGGACAAACTGAACCCGCATCAGCGCGCCCTCTACGAGATTATCGACAACGAGGGCGAAATCGACCCCGGTAATCTGTACGAACTGTACACCGACGGCGTCGACGAGCCGAAGTCGAAACGCACCGTCAGAAACCACCTTGCGAAGCTCGATCAGTACGGCCTCATCGTGAGCGACGGCGAGAAGCGCGGACGGACGTATCGGCTGCAGTAACGGCGGTATCGGAAATATCGGAAACAGCCCTATCGAGAATAAGTGTTGCTCGTGTTTACAGTCTGGTACCGATGGGAAACTTCCAGTCTCAGGCCGACACCCCAGAGCTACCGACGCTCGACCCGGGCGTGACGCTCCTCGACGCCGACGAGCGCGTTACAGGCGCGTTGCAGTCGCTCGTCCTCGACCACGTCCTGCTCGAAAGCGGGGCGGCGACGTGGATCGACGCGAACGCCTACTCGACGACGAAGCCGATGGCCCGGCTCGCGCCGAGCATACGCGTCCTCGACCGTATCGACGTCGCCCGGGCGTTCACGCCCTGGCAGCACCAGAGCTTGCTGTTTGACCTTCCCGATATGCTCCGTGACGAGACCACACTCATCGTCCTGCCAGCCTTCGATGCGTTCTACCGGTCAGAGGACCTCCGACGTGGCGAAGGCAACGAGATGCTCGACACTGCTCTCGACATCGTCGAGGAGGCAGCCGCTACGTACGAAGTTCCGATACTGCTCACTCGCGAACGAGTCGACGGTTTCTCGCAGCCCATTCGTGACCTTGCTGACGACGTCGTCCAGTGCGAGCGGACGCAGTTCGGGCCACGCTTCTCCGGCGACGAGTTCGAGACGCTCGTGTACCCCCTGCAAAACGGCGACCTCCAGACAACGCTCGCGTTCTGGGAGCGCGTCCTGCATGACAGACACGCCTCGCTTACGGAGTCCGCACAACACGAGGTGAGTATCGGTGGGACGTACTAACCCGACCTTCCGCGACTCGCTGCGGACGATGGAGACGAACTGGAGCGACTACCGGCGGGCGCTGCGTCGCCACGACCAGCCCCACTTCGACGCGCTGTTCGAACACGCCCGAGCCCATGCCGACGCTGCTGGCTACCTCAACCATCGCTCGACGGCGATTCCGGTGCTCGTCTCCATCATGCTCGAACAGGAAAAGCGCATCAGCGAACTCGAAGCCGCGCTCGACGAGCGCGCGGAGCCAGCAATGCAGACGGGGTGAGTTCTGTGCCGTTCAAGTTCGACTTTATCGACGGCGACGTGTACCAGTGGACTGCTGGTGAGAATGGGGCCACGTACGAGGTCGACGAGTCGTACACACCGACGCTGTACGTGTCTGCCCACCGTGGCGGTTGTCTCACCGAGATAGAGCCGACATTTTCGGAGCATCCGCAGGTCGAGCATACCCGCTACGTGGAGGAACGAATCAGTTTCAGGCACGACCCGTCGCGTGTCCTCCGCGTCGACGCGAGCACCATCGACGCGGTGAAGCGCATCGCACGGGAGGTTGCTGGCTGGGCAGATCCCGGCGTGTATCGGCTATACAACGTCGATTTGTCCCGTGAGTACCGCTACTGCCTCGAAACAGGCGTCGACCCGACACCGACGGTCGAACTGTCCGTGATGGAACTCGCAGTCGACGAGCAGTCCATCGCGAACAGCCACATCACGAGTCTCACCGTCGACGGCGAGGAGGTGACTGGCGACAGGGCAGAGGTACTGGAGTCGGTGCAGGAACGACTCGACACGCTGGACCCGGACGTGCTGCTCGTGAACACCAGCGAAGTCCTGCCCGCACTCGCCGACCAGGCCGACGCTGTCGGCCTCGACGACTTCAGACTCGGACGACTGCCGGACAAGCGGTATCAACAGCTCGCCGGGCGCTCGACGTACACCAGCTACGGCCGCGTCGGGCACTCGCCCGCGCGGTACAACGTCCCGGGGCGAGCCATCGTCGACACGTCGAACACGTTCATGTGGAACCAGACGAACTTGGATGGGTGTCTCGACCTCGTCTCCCGGTCACACAAGCCACTGCAGGAACTCGCCCGCTCGTCCATCGGGTCGATACTCACTGCCATCCAGATTCGCGAGGCGCGTCGACGCGGCGTCCTCGTCCCGTGGTACTCATGGCGACACGAGTTCCCCAAGACGATGCGGCAACTTCACGAGGCCGACCGTGGCGGCTTCACGTTCGCTCCTGACGCCGGTTTCCACGAGGACGTCCACGAGCTCGACTTCTCCAGTCTCTACCCGAACATCATCGTGACGCGGAACGTGAGTCCGGAGAAGATCCGCTGTGACTGCCACAGCGGTCGAGAGGACGTGCCCGGCCTCGGCTACTGCATCTGTGACGAACGCGGCTATCTGCCCGACGTGCTGGAACCACTCATCAGCGACCGTGACGACATCAAGGCTGAACTGCGCGAGGCCGAGGACCCCGACCGAATCGAGGAACTGGAGGGGCGCTCGAACGCCATCAAGTGGATTCTGGTGTCCTGTTTCGGCTACCAGGGCTTCTCGAACGCGAAGTATGGTCGTATCGAGTGCCACGAGGCAATCAACGCTTTCGCGCGCGAAATCTTGCTGGACGCCAAGGACACCTTCGAGGCGAACGGCTGGCGCGTCGTCCACGGTATCGTCGACTCCATCTGGGTCACCGCCATCGACGACGAAGAACAGACACCACTCGGTGAACTGGCTGACGAGATCACCGAGGACGTGGGCATCCGACTGGAGTACGAGGCTGCGTACGACTGGATCGCGTTCGTCCCCATGCGCAACAGCGAGGCCGGCGCGCTGACGAAGTACTTCGGGAAGGAAGCCGACGCTGACGAGTACAAATTCCGCGGTATCGAATGCCGTCAGCGCAGTACGCCACCGTTCGTCGAGCGAGCACAGAAAGACCTCATCGAGACGCTTGATGAAACTCGTGAGCCTGCTGCGGTCGTCGAGCGGCTGAAGACCTGGATCGGGAAACTCAGTCGCGGTGACGTCGACGTTCAGGACCTGCTCGTGACGAATCGCGTTTCGAAGCCCCTTGAGGAGTACTCGCAGTACACTCGGAACGTTGCCGCACTCGAACGCGCGAAACACCTCGGAATACCCCGCCACCCAGGCCAGTCCGTCCAGTACGTCATCGTCGACGACAAGAAATCGTCACCTGAGCGGGTCCTACTCGGGAGCGAGTCGTTGGAGGAGTACGACTTCGCGTACTACCGCGAGCAGCTTGTTCGAGCCGCCGAGAGCGTCCTGTCGCCGCTTGACTGGCGCGAAGGCGCTATCGAGCAGTACCTGCAGGAGTATCAGGACGTGTCGTTGGAGGCGTATTGACAGACCGAGCGTGCGAGTGAACCGCGGGATGTTCTGACGACTCACTGTTGTGTTCTGTGACTCGTGCTGCATACAGGGCGCGTATCGGTTACGCTATTAGTGTCATGCTCCGATAATTTCAACAGAACCGGCACTGTCTAGTTAACCTCCTGAGCTGGCGTTCGTCCATCGAGCGAGTGATGCGGTCGCTGAACGTTGTAGTAATGCACAAACATTGCAAGCCACCGGCGAACGCTCAGCCGACTGCCCACCCATGAGTTGTGGAAACGGTCGACTCGAATCTTCAAGGTCTGAAACCACTTTTCAATCAGGTTTCGGTCTTTGTAGTCGACCCGACCGTTCAATCCTAACCGAGCTAAGGCAGTCCGATATCCGAACTGGTCGACCAGAAACACAGCGTCTGATTGATCGTGTTTCTCGGCGAGTCCAAACAGGAACGCAGCTGCTGGATTCGTACCGTGACGCCTGAACAACGTGGCGTCGAGAATCAACTTTGTGTCGAGGTATATTGCAGCATACAACCAAGACCACTCGCCGTTGATCTTGATAGCTGTCTCGTCGACCGCGACCCGCCTCGGCTTCGCCTTCGGCGGGTCTGGAAGGCTATCAGAAAGTCGATGCACCCACTGGAAAATAGCCTGAAACGACCGTTCTACGCCAAGTAGCCGAAGAACTGCTTCTGTTTCCCTGAGGGAAAGTCCTGCTGCGTGAAGTCGGACGGCGAACGCCCTAACGGGCGTCGCCGTCCTCTCTCGCTGCCAACATTCAAGCGTAGCCGTGTCTAAACTCTGTTTGAGCAAGTCTGAGAGTAGCATCAATCACTAACTCTAGGACTTGCTCGCTTCTCAAACTGGCTTATCTAGACAGTGCCACAGAACCAATTCTCCCATAGTTACTTCACATTTGTTTGATTAAACTGCAGCATGGAATCAGGGAAAAAGTCTCTTGATGAGCTAATTACGGCTGGTGTCTTCCATATCCCAGATTACCAGCGATACTATTCGTGGACCAAGTCCGAGTGGGAAGATCTCTGGACTGACCTATACACATTGCCACCTAACAAACAGCATTACTTCGGTACAATAATTCTACAGAAAACCAAAGAAACAGAAACTGGGGGAAGCACAGGTGGGTATGGATCATCTAAAGAGAAGCCAGTCAATTTGTTAATTGACGGCCAGCAGCGCCTAACATCTCTTACACTGCTCGTTCGCTCAATGACAGAGCTGCTGGAAGAACTCGCGCCAGAGACGAATCACGAAGCAGAGATCCGTAATGACGTTGATGAGATGCGAGAAACCCTCCTCGTCACGGACAATATCTACCAACTCCAGCTGCTTGACGGAGAGGACAACAAGTATCTCGAAAGGCTGCTCACCGGGCAGGATATTCGCGACCCCGAACGACCGTCCCAGCGAAAGATGATTGAGGCAAAGGAGTTCTTCGACCAGCAGCTCGCGGACCTCACCGCATCTCCTGACACCGACCCACTTGGTGTCGCTTCACGGTTGAAACAACTCTGGGAAACGATACTGGAGCTTGAACTGATGGTGTATGTAGTTGACGCGGCCAACCCGGAGAAAGCCACACTCATATTCGACAGCGTCAACGACCGGGGACGCTCTCTCTCAACTTTCGACAAGACAAAATCATTCTTGATGCGAATGGCATATCTTGCCGCAGACGAGGAGAGTGAGGCCCAGGCGATTATTCGCCGAGTTCGCCAGTCGTTCGGCGAGATGTACAACGACCACCAGACAATGCTGGAGTCTCCGTATGTCAACGACATCAGCGACGATGCAGTGCAACGCTATCATTTCATCTCGTATTTCGACTGGTCAAGCTCTGATGAATACAGTGATCCGGCGTTCTTGGCTGAATTAAAAGAACACGTCGACGGGCTCCGACAAGAGGACCCTGAGAAGTGCTTAGAGTACATCCAAGACTACACGAGTAGCCTAGAAAGGGGGTTTAATGCGCTGTCAACAGTTCTAGACCAGACTGGAGACGACGAAATCTCTGAACTTATAGACCGGATTCACAAACTCCGGCACGCAACCAAGTTCTACCCGCTGCTGCTGAAAGCTTGGCCGAACTTCGACGATGAAGGGAGAATAGAGTTACTGAACGCCATTGAAACATACATTTTCCGCGTCTATTCGACCGGGAATCACAAGGGCCACACCGGGGAGTCCAGCCTCTATGTCAGGACTCGGAAGCTCAGTAACGACAAACCATTAGAAGTCTGGGTAAGCAAAGTCGCAAACCTGATGAAGCGGTACGAGAGCGACACTAAGTTCCGGAAATCACTTTCAGCACAAAATCTGTATTCGAAAGCGAGCTCACAGGATCTACGGTACCTCTTCTACTTCTATAATAAACATCGCGCAGAAAATGAGCGTGAACGGGGTGGTCCGACACTATCCGAGGCAATGAGCAACGAGTATACAGTAGAGCACATATGGCCACAGAACCCCGAAGAGTTACCTCTAAAGGACTCTGGTGACTACCCAAGCCCGGAGGCTCGTTATGAAGCTCATGTCCACCGACTCGGCAATCTCACGCTAGCAAGTAGGTCTTGGAACTCAACATGGGGCAACGCCGAATTTGAAATGAAGTGCGACGAAGGATATGCGGACTCAAAGCTCTGGGTGCAATGGGATATCCAGAACAACTACGACGAGTGGTCCATCGAGAATATTGAGCATCGTGAGTCGCAACTACGCGATTTCATACTGAAGGAGTGGCCTACACCTGAGACGCGACTTGGTGAAATCGAAGATCCCTCCGATGCAGTAGACCGGTTAACAGACGAAGAGGAGTTTGTACTGCGGGCACTTTGTCAGAACACAAGTGGAGCAGTCCGACGGGTAATCCACGGTGACGCAAGCCAGTTCACCAACTCACCGTTTAAGAACCCAGAGTCGAACGGGCAGGAACGGAGTGAGGTAGGATCAATCCTCGGCCGTCTGCGGAATGTTGGCCTCGCTGAGCGAAAGAAGCGCACGTGGTATCCCTCTGAGGAAGCGATTGCTGCCGAACCCTCTGCTTAACGCTGGCGCAGTGAACACCGACGGGATGATTCGACACGAATCGGCTATCAGAAGGTCCTAGCTCTAAGGAATCCTCTCAGGTGAGGAAGCCAATTCCGTTATCCTTTGGCTTCGTGATGCTTCGACCCCTATCCAAGTAGACGAACACGCTCACCATCGAAGACGACCCGGTCAAACTCTTCGAGATACGCGACTCGCTCCTCGACTTCGGCCGCGTCGATATCGAGACTCGTCGCCAAGTTATCGACGGTCTCCGGCCCGTCAAGCACCTGGAGGATTTCGAGTCCGTGGTAGTACCGGATCGTCAGTTCTTGAACACGGTCCTCGATCGGTGTGGTCACCCCGTACTCATCGTCGAGGTCGACCAGGGCCCCGCTCGCGAAAGTGACGAACTGGTCGTCGCCGAGTCGCTGTATCTGAGTCTCAAGTTCGCTCTGGATGACGTCATAGTCGAGACCGGACTGCACGAGTATATTCATGTCGCCGATGTCGTCCTCACGCCCTGCGACCATCTTGAACAGGAAGATGTCTTCGTTACTCACGAGTCTGACCGTCAGCTGTCCTTCTGTGAGGAACGGTTCACTACGGTCGATCATTCCCACGGTGAGAACGAGTTTATTCGCGACTTGCTGGTTGAAGATATCGAGGCGACACCTATCGCTGTTCTCGACGCAACTCGTCGCCCCCAGTGCCCGATAGTCAGCGTCCAACGACTGGACCTCTGAGTACCCGACGTCCATCAAGACGGCCCAGAGCTGCCCGTAGGCATCGCCGTCAGCGACGACGAGGTCGATGTCTTTCGTCGCACCCTTCAAGTCACGGAGCGACATCGCTCCACCCCCGATTAGGTAGACTGTGAGCGGGTCAGTCAGCCCCTGGCTGATTTCTTGAAACTCTTCTTCGATGTATTCTCGTCCGAATGTTGGTCTCATGTCGGGAGCTGCACCTCGTAGTCAGCGGCTGTTTCCTGGAACTCGGACCACGCTGGGAGTCGTACGTTCGCGACCTCACCAGCAGTGTCGAGATACTGAAGCAAAGCCTCGACCGTGTCCACAACGCCGTACTTCGCTGCTTTCTCTCGGAGCGATTCTTCGTCGACGTCGGTGTGACTGAGCAGGAGCAGACAGTACGTACGGTAGCGGGTGTCGTCGTCGATTAGCAGAGTGTGACAACAGAGGTCTGCCGGTGTGACAGCGTCGATGTGCTCGGAGTAGAAGTAGTATCGATGGCTGGTCAGCAGAAACTGGAGGTCGAACGCTGCGAATCTGGCCAGCCCGGTCTCGTGGAAATGGTCCACCTCGATTTCGGAATCTGCTTGCACGAGAAACTCGTCGTAGCTCTCCCAGAGGATCGTCCCACTCGGGGCGAGGGCGATGAGTTGCTGCCGATGGAGGTGGTGAACAAGTTCCCTGGCGAACTCGTGTAGCTGGTCGAAGTCCCCGTTGTAGTCGTACTGACCGTCGTCGACCCCAACAAGCCCTCGGTCGCGAAGGCGTTTCATGATACGGTTGACTGTGTTCCGGTAGTTGTCGCTCGCTGCAGCTAGCTCGGTGACGGTCGCCGGTTCGTCGAAGTAGTAGAGCACCTCCAGGGTCTTCCCGGTCAGCAGCTCTGCGAAGCCGATATGAGAGTGTTGACGCACGAGGTCCTGATAGATCTCTATAGCACGTGCATTGGAGACATCGACCCGCTTCCACCGGCCGTCGCGCTCCGTATAGATGAGCCCCTTCTCCGAGAGGTCTGCAACCGCGCGAGAGACGTAGCTATCGCTGTGGTCAAGTTCCGCTGCCAAGTCGGAGACTGTGTCGCCACGTTCGACCGTCGCGAGAATCTCGAGTTCGACCTCCCCGAGCATGCTGTAACATATTACGAAACCGATTTATAAATGAGTTTCGAGAACTGTTACAACGTGCAGCTCTGTCTCCTTCACCTGCAGACGGTTGGAAGTGGGTTCTAGAACGGAACCAACACGCAGGCGGTATGGAGCAAGCCGTCGACGAGCGGAATGTGTACTTCCCGCCGACTGATTCAGTCTTAACCAACATTTCTAAGATAGAGTAGTCCGTGTTGGTTAACGAGTCGAGACCGATGACCAACACTCCACCGACCCCACCAGCAGAGCTTCCAGAAGACACCGTCGCGATGCTCGACGAGCACCAGTCGACGACACTCTTCCAGATCGCATCCTACGCCGAAGAACTGGCGGAATACCGCGAACGAGAGGAAGAAGCCCAAGACGAAAATGAACGGGTCGACGAGCAGATAGAGAACCTCCCGGACGGTGTCCCATCAAAAGCCACAACGACGATTAAGGAAATCAACGATAATCGGTACTACTACTGGCAGTGGCGGGAAGGTGAGTCGATCAAGTCGAAGTACAAGGGTCCCGTTGACGAGAATCAGTAGATCGGAGCGCCACCACGGAACAAAATCAGGTAGTTAACCAACAAACAGTCTTGGCCTACTCTCGTTGGTTAAGACGATCATAGGAACGGATCTCGGTTCCGATGCTACACACCCACCCCACGTTTCCGCTGTAAGAGCGAGAAAGAGGGTGGGGTGATGTGGAGCCGAAAGCTGCCAAGTTAGGCCTAAAACCCTGGAATTCGCAGTAAGATCCATCTATAACGTCGGTTGCTTCGTTCGAAGTCCTCATTCTCACTTCAAATATGACGAAGTGTACTACGGTTCTGGTTAAAACTATTACTACTTAAGTGTTGGTCTAAGTACTAGTGTTCTAGAATAAAGAGAAACAGATTGAAACCAGCATTCTCGCCTAAACTTGGCTGTACAGGAGCCACCCCACACCTTCCTGTGGTTTACAGCGGAAACGCGGGGTGGGTGTGTTCACTTCGGCTCGTGAGTATCGCGTAGAAATGGTCAATACGGCCACAACATTTACAGCGGAAACGTAGGGTGTCGAGCCTCCTTTCGTGGCTACCTCGAGTGCTCAAGGAACCCTTCCGTCCGAATCGAGAACTATGACTCCGACATCGAGGCTGAAGTAGCGGCAAAAGAGTCACCTATCCTTATCCAAGTTACAGCGGAAACGAGGGGTGGGGGGACAGCGCTTAAATTCTAAGAACGCGCTCTCGATTTACAGCGGAAACGTGGGGTCTGTTGTCCGTATTCGTTAGTACTGAGCGACATCTTTGTTACAGCGGAAACGAGGGGTGTGGCCCATTCGTCTATCCTGTCGTTGATAATTGTTACAGCGGAAACGTGGGGTGACTACTCTCAGTTTCCTTCCAACGTCGGCGAACGATACAGCGGAAGCATAGGATACATCGAGGAATTCAGAAAAGCGTGTGTACTGGTTTCAACAGAACTCTATCGGGGCTTTACACAGGAAACGTCGTGTACACTAACCATGCATCTTTAATATGTAGTGAATATACGGTGTGAGACATGACTTCGGAAGAGAAGGGTGAACTGACTGACCCTGGGGAGGGCACTGGCGACGACCCTGGCACAACCGAGGCAGCAACCCTCGATGCGGCCGCTGCAGAATTATTCCCAGATGAGCATCCCATCTTCGCGCGCAAGGAACTCCTTCAAATCGGCCACATTCCTGAGGGAGATCGGATTGTCGGTCGCGATGAAGAGATTCAGTCCCTGGCGAACCAGCTTATCGACGCTACGCAGGGTAACTCACCTGAGAACGTCATTATCTACGGGAAAACCGGGACCGGAAAGTCTCTTGTTTCGAAATACGTGACCCGGGTCACGAAGTGGAAAGCTGAACGCGACAGCGACGTTTCTGTCGGCACTGTCTACATCGACTGTGCAGAGGACACAACCGAGGCACAGACTATCGCTACCATCGCCAGTTCGCTCAACAATGCTGGGACAGAGATTTCTATCCCTCCAACCGGGCTCTCAACCGGCCAGTACTACAAGCGACTCTGGTCCGTGATGGATGCACTACACGACGTCGTCATCGTGATCCTCGACGAGGTGGACATGCTCGACGACGACGACAAAGTAGTGATGAAACTCACCCGTGCCGAGGAAGCAGGCAAGGTCGATTGCGACATCGGGCTCATCGCCATCAGCAACAAAATTCAGTACGTCGAAGGACTCGACGAGCGCGTCAAGAGCAGCTTCCAGGAGACAGAACTATTCTTCCCACCGTACGACGCAAACCAGCTTCGGGAGATTATGCGCAACCGCGCTGACGCCTTCCGCGAAGACGTTCTCACCGACGACGTCATCCCGCTCTGTGCCGCGTTCGCAGCTCAGGAACATGGCGACGCTCGACGCGCGCTAGACATCCTCCGGAACGCCGGTAAGCTCGCCTACGAGCGAGGAGAAGAGCAGGTGACCGAAGTCCACGTTCGCGACGCACAAGACCTCGCCGAGAAGGAGCGGTTCCGTGAACTTATCGGAGAAGCCCCAACACAGTCGAAAGCTGTGGTCCTTTCGCTCGCATTGTTGACAATCTCTACTGAAGAGGATACGTTCACTACGGGCGATATCTTTGCTGTCTACAAATTCATCTGCACTCAAGTCGACATGGACACCCTCTCCGAACGGCGTGTCCGCGACCTCATAAGCGAGCAGAATTTCCTCGAGATTCTGTACTCTGAGCCCCGGAGCCGTGGACGAGGTGGAGGGCGATACAATGCTCACCGGCTCATCGACGACGCAGGGCTCGTGAAGGAGACGATTCTCGAGGACTCTCGATTCGACCAGCTGTTCTCCGATGTTTCGGAAGACGAGCTAGGGCGAGTGATCCAGAGCCGAGTGTGACACTCATGAATGAACCGACCGTATTCAAAAACGTACTCACAGAGCTGGAAAAACACGGATACGACTGCTTAGTCCACTTCCCGACCGCTCATGCAGAGGACTACGAAAGCATCACTGAGTCCTATGACCGACATCAAATCACGATTGCGGGACGGTACCCGGACATCATCGGTTTCACTCCGTCGGATGCCGTCTTTACCGTCGAAGTCAAAGGATCCTCAAATATCTTGAAGGGAATAGGCCAGGCGGTGACGTACAAGAGAGGTAGCCATCAAACCTACCTGGCTGCGCCGGAGTCACACCTCGAACCCCACATCGACCACTTGGCCGGCCACGGTATTGGTGGCCTTGCGGTTTCACCAGATGGGGACGTTGCTAGGCATGAGCCACGTGGGAATACAGTCCCAGCAGAACTGACGGACGTTCAGGGACGGTTGACCTATCAGCTTCGCCACGATGCGACGGTGTCCAACGTCTCGACGGTCGCGTTGGCGCAGCCGCTAAATTTTTTCGCACCTGTATTCGTCCTTTCCGAAGCCCACGTTCCGAATCGGGACGAACTTGCCCATCGAATTGAATCGGAGTTCGGCTTTTCGGCGACTGCATACGCGATTCAGGGTGCAAGGATGTTGAATCTCATCCAGTCCAACTCAGTGTCTCTCACAGAACAGGGGGAATTAGCGATGGCAGCGCTTGAGGGAGTAGGTGTACGGAACCTCGATGAGTTGAAAGCGTTGAAATCTCGAACACATGGGTCTGTCGTCGCCGTCGAGGAGCCAGCGATTGCGACCTTACTCCGGTCGTTGTACCGACAACATCCAGATTTCAGATTGCTCCTTGAGGCAGTGCAAACGCTGGAGGCTCAATTTACGTTGCCTACGCTGCTCGAAGAGCTGGTCAAGTACTATCCAAACGTCTTTTTGAATCTCGTCTGTCGACAGCAAAGTTGGGATACTGCTCGTGAACTAATTGAGAGCGGGGAGAGACAGCAGCTGTACTCAGATCGAGATGTCTGGGAAGAAGTTCTCCACAGTAACTTCATCTCAAATTTTGTCCAGCAACTGAAACACATTGGTGTTCTGTCGCCGGAGGTGGTAGGTCACGCTGAGGCGCTAGGTGAATACGATCCCCAGACGAAGCCGTGGATCGTATCAGCCCGATTCAGTGATTCTGAGCCGAGTTAGCCTGATGTTTGATATAATTTATTTTCGCAGACTAGCACCCAAACTATTAATAATATGGAACGAAGGTGGGAAATATGCCAAAATTGAAACGGAAGAAGGGATCTGGAACTCCCGGAGAATGGTATATAAATATACCAAACTACGGTGCGGGGCAACCAGTGTCCACACTTCAGGTTCGCTCGACTGGCAGAGATATTCTACTGAGTGCAAACCTGGACCACGATAATACGCCCAAGCGTACTACTTTCGTGGATTGGGACCTCTACTACACGCTTAACGAACTCAATCTTCTCTATACAAAAGGCGATACGTCTGACTCTACTGATATCGATTTACAGCCTGCTGATGACGAGTCGCTGGAAAAGCTCTCGCCAGAACAGCGAGTTGCCTTTGCATGCGGTTTGGCCAAACACGAGCCTGTGGAGCGCCTCGTCCGGTCGGAACAGATTCTTGAGCTGTATCAATCACTTCCTCCTAGAACTTCTGGGTACAACCTACTCCTAGCTTAAATACTTGAAGGGACACCGTTTGACCCTGACACAATTCTTAACATTGAAACGTGGGCTGATATGTACTCTCCTGGTTACCCTCCAGATGTCGAAGAATACGATACTACGCTTCTTGCTCTCGTCGTGAAACTCGTCTTTGAGACACTCTCTTCAAACCCTTGCTCGCTATTTGACAGCGTTGTTGAAACTAAGGACAGTTATGAGCTGTGGTTGTTCGAAGACTTTCTTGCACTGGGCGGCAATGAAATCATCTTGTATCCAGTTGAGGAGCATCTCAAACAAGGGCTTTCTGAAGAAGGGCAAGAAGTTTTAAGAACAGACTCATTCGATATCGTTGCCCCTCTGAACCCCAGATTTCTCGAATCGGTATATACGTGTCTGTCGAAGGGCCAACTCCAAACCGAGCTCGAACTCTTCGAGACGACAGTCAAGAACGAAGTTTGTACGGGCCACTTTCTGCTGTTTCCTAAACCGACTGATCGAAGTGATAAAATCATCCGGGCGAATTTCAAAGAAACGTCGGGCTACGGTTAAGGAACAGTATACCTGTCTGATTATATCACAAGACTAAGTTAGAGTATAGCCGTTATATCATTAGTCGAGTGCCGAGGTTGACGCTACCTGTTCTATGGACTGCTGGTCAACACTCCGAATATCGCTTACGACAATAATATCGCAAGTTCCTTCTTCCTCGTCTCGACTGTATGTAAGTGAATTATTGTCGAAGTCGAAGCTAATACTCGTCCCGAGGTATCCACTTCGTTCCAGCTCTCGAAGACTGTCCTTGTCGCCCCAATCCCAGCAAACAACTACGTCGATTGGCGACAGTGGCGATTCGTTATCGAAGTGTTCGTAGAGGCTCTCCCAGACAGCCGCACCTTCGAGAGTATCGTCCCGGCGCACGATTGCTGTAACATCATCCCCAGGCCGGAAGTCCTCCACGACGAATGAACGGTCTTCACTCTGTGCTGCTGCCTGTTGAAGGGTGAATAGAATTTCCGCCTGGTTCGTTGGCTCGAAGCTACCTCCTTCGATACGCTTGACCCTATCGACGACGTTTGCGGATTCTGAGGACGCCTTTCGAACGATCTCTCCCTCTCTACGCGCGTTGAGATAGCCTTTAAACCAGGGGTCGTGAGTCACCTTGGAGAGATAGTGACCAAGCTCTTCTTCGAGTTCCTGATAGACGCTGCTGGACTTGTTCCGAATCTTCTCTCGATTTGCAGAAAGTTCTATATCTTGACAGTTTGCGACGAAGAGGAAGTGGATGAACTCGTTGTCGTGGGCAATCGCCTCGTTGAGCCTTTCGACTTTGATGTGGTCTTTGGCGAGCCAGATCCCGAACTGAGTAGAATGGCGGCCAAATGTCGGGAGTTCGTTCCTCGTGTCTTTCCCGCCTGCCATCCCGACGACCTCAACCGTCGACGTCCCATCGTCGTGTTCGATCTCAAGTTCTTCCGGGCCGTACCGTTTACACATCCGTTTCGCGGGGAAATCCCCGTTACCTGGTTGGAGTTGCTGAGATGGGAACGTGAACTTATTCGTCGTCGTCAACTTCTCTTGGGAGTCGTCGATTTCCTCATCCAGTTTTACGTGGATCTCCATTTCGTGGAAGTCGTCATCGAAGAAGTGAGCAGTGGAGCCTGCGATTGTCTTCCACTTCAGGTAGTTGTGGATCTTGGGGTAGGTGAGAGACCCTGGATTGAATCCGTGTCCTGATTTGAACCCGCTGATTTTGATGTACGTCCCAGACCGTGACTGGGGTGCGTCGGATTCACGAACTTCATACTCAGGAAGAGTTCGGTCATTGAGCTTCTCCCACGGCTTCTCCATTGTGGCGTGGAGGGTCGTTCCATCTTTCGTCGTATTTACGACAATTTTGTCACTCTTGTAGAAAATCTTCGTCCCGTGGCCTTTGTAGCCGATTGAGTCGGTTTTCTTCGAATTGCCGAGGTCGAAGAAGGACTCGAGATTCCCATGGTCCATCCCTTCCCCATCGTCCTCTATGATGATATCTGACCCGTTGGAATGAGACCTGATCGTGATGTCTACCCGCTCTGCTCGTGCGTCAAAGGAGTTCGAGAGCGATTCACGGAGCAGCTCTAATGGGTCCTCGAAATCGCTTGCTATCTCAAGAAACTCGTTGACTTCGTTGACTTTCGGTAGTTGCTTCATTAGAAATACCCTCCAAGTGACTCGTTCACCACTCGATGTGCAAATCGGCGAGTCGACCGATTACGACCGACCGTATTATCAATATATTCGACGAGTCCAGCTTTCCCGCCGTCACGGATGCAATTTCGAATCTTTTCTAGTTCCTGCATCTGTACGTACTGATTATGAACAGCTACTGGGCCCATCTTATCCTTACGATACTCAGCGTTCCCGCGCATCCGTGAACGAAGCTCTTCTGAGGAACAGACTGGACAGTCGCATTTGCTCAAATCCACTTCGTCCACGCGTACAGTATCGAAAAGCGAACGGTAGTACTTCCCGTTGATTGCTGCCTGAATATACGAGGAGGAGTCAAACGTATCAGCACCAACGGCGGCGAGGATAGGGATAGAGCTTCTTGAAATCCCAAGTACGTGAAGTGGAAGCCCACTCAGTCCCCGTTCGTTCATGACTTGACGACAGCCCTGAACTGCGTCGATGAGTACCCCCTTATTGTCCTTCTTCGGGACTAACCCTCCGAGAGCGATTCCATCGAAGTACTTTGAGATCTCCATATTTCCGAACACAGCCTGGAGTTCATCGAAGAACGTGTCTATCATCGAGTAGTTGTATCCCTGGACTGTGAGGAAGCGTGCAGCAGGATAGTCTTTAGAAACCCTGAGGAATTCGATAGCGTTCTCTGCCGTCTGTCGGGCCTTCTGAACCCGTTCATCGAAGCTATCGTCTGGCTGGATTGGAAGGTCTAAATTGACGAGAATCTCTCCGCCAAGCGCTTTTTGCATCTCGAACACCGTCTGCTGATTCAATTCTATCTCGAAGTCACTTCCGTCGAGACCTCCCTGTGTGAGGTTTTTGTATCCGCCAGAATCAGTAAAGAGCATCCCGTCGAATCCCTCAAATTCCGGTCGGCTCTTGACTGGATCAGCCAAATACTCATCGAGCAAGTCCCGCCTGATACCGTAGTCGGTCAATGAGCCGACTGACATCATTGCTCCTTCAAAAAACGAGCTACAGTCGACGCCGTCTACGCGGTCGTCTCCATTGATTAACTCCTTGACTGTCCGATGAGTGCTTCCACCGAAGAGACTCCCTTTTCGGCCGCCACCATAGAAATTGATGACAGGGAAGAGGCTGGGGGTCTCCATCGTCATCCCATTGACTGTGAGACGACAAGCCCGGGCGTCACCTGCCGTTGCGGTAACAGAAAAATCGGTCGCCTTCGCTAGTGTTGACCCGAAACTCATCAGTTCTTCACCGTCTGTCCTGCCGCTGAAAGTGGAGTTCTGATATACTGCTTGAGTTGACTCCCACGTTCTCCGAGCCGACCAGTAAATGACTCAACTTTGACTGAGACGTTCTCCTCTAATCCAGAGAGTGCGTTGTGGTACTGCTGTCCCATGTTTAAGATTACTTCGTCATAATCCCCTGATTCGATTTCCCGAGTGAGGTCAGCCACAACTTCTGGACGCAACTCTTCTGCCCTTGAGGCATCCATTTTTCTGTCGTAGTGCTCGATTTCCGTCGACGGATTCAGGATTCCATGCTCGGCGGATAGAATTAGAATGTCAACTGAACGATTGAACTCTCCTTCTTTCTTGGCCTTTTTTATAATTTTGTAGAAATATCCGGAGTACAACTCAAACGCAGGAACCGGCTCAGAGGGCTCAATCTTCGACTTTGAGCAGGACTGTACCAATAAAGTTTGCATGAAATTCTCTTTGACTACGGAGGCCTTAACTTTGGGGGTATTGAATAGTGCATCAGTCAGAGGGCTTATCCCGATATAGGGGGGTAGAGCTACTACAGGTCCATATCGTCAGTAGGAATTTCGAGATATTCCATTAGCTCCTTGATGTTTTCCCGTCGGAAATGCTCAGTTAGCCGCAGTGCTTCTGGGTCCTGCGGGAAAACAACTCCGCGCCCATACGAATTGATTGCTTCTGTAATCACTCGACGATACGTACTGCTCGCCGCATAGCCGATAATCTCGTCGTATGAGTCTCCGTGCTCCTGCAGATACGACACCAGTCGATCACGGACTAACCTGATCTGGTCTAAATCTTGTTCGTTCAGTACGTACTCGTATTCCATCACCTCGTCTACAGTCTCTTTCTCCTCTGGAACAGGACCATACATGCCGGAGACAGTTACCTTGTGGACTTCCTCACGTTTCTCTCTCAGCCGTTCGATGATTACTCGATGGGTCCGTGATTCGCCGTACGGCTTTCGCTTGCTACAAGGGATAATCAGCAGTATTCTCTTGTCTTCTGGGGGTGCGTATCGCTGACTGAGGATATTGAAGCTGTTCGGTGTATGCTCGAGAGAAATACGTCGCTGCCGATTTGGTTGCTCGATTTCTATCCCAAACTCAGTAAGCTTCGACTGGTCTGTCGCGATATCTGGCCCGACAATCAAGTCGTACGCCTTCCGTTCCCGGAGTCGCTCTTGAAGTTCAGTATCTCGTATCTGAGCATATTTCAGCCCCTGCTTCACTTGCTCGTGTTTTCTAGCGAACTCAATGATATAATCCAGCAACTCCCCCTTCTGAATCTTCTCACGGACTCGCCGCATTTCGTCGTTATATACCTCGAAATTGTGGCGTGCTAACAACCCGTATGCTTCTGTTTTTGTCGGACCCGCCCCGTATGTGGGCTCCATATTCAGTCTGTCACGTAACGAGATTGGGTCCCACTCAGGGTGGTCATGAAGCGTGCAGTGTTCCAGATTACATGGGAAACGTCCGTCCTCGAGGTATGGGTCAATCTCGTCCAGATTCACGTGCTCCCACGTGCCCGGGATGACGAATTTCTTGTACCTCGCTGTCTGCATGTGCGTCGAACAGTCAAAGGAATCAGCTCCGAGAAGTGATAGTAAAGATACCTGTTTTCCTCCAACGCCGAAGATGTGAAGCGCAACCTCATCTTCCAAGTGGGCTGGAATTGCGTCTTTCCCACCCTGAACGATATCTACGAGCAGCTTCGTTCGACTACGCAGAGGGACGAGTGAGCCTATCGCGAAGCCATCAAAGTGTTGCGTCACTTCCTCCTCTTGAATCCGGTCGAGGAAGTTACGGACGTACCAGCTGATCGTTTCGTAGTCGTGGCCGTGGATCGCGATGAACACACCCGGTTCATCGCCGTTCTCCTTGCTCTCTTTGAGCCGCTCGATGCTCGCTTCATCTTCGTCGTTACGAACCTCAATCTGGTCCGGGTCTTCAAGCAGTTGGAGACATCGAACTGCACTTTCGATGCTCCGTTGCATCCGGTCCGTTTTTTCGGTCTCTCGGAGCTTCGGTGGAATTGGATAATCTAGCGTGGCGATGATATCCCCGCCAAAATCTGTCTGTAGCTTTAGAATACTATCCGGGTTCGTGTACAGCCCCCACTCGTTCTCGTTGCCGCCCTCTGATGGCGGTTCACCAAATGTATCCGAATTCATCAGGCTGAATCCCCCCGAGTCAATGAAGATCGGACACTGAATGTCAACGAAGTCCTCTTTGAGCTTTTCACGGAAGGTTTCCTTCCGCCACCTACCCAGGGTGTTCGCTGTCACACCGTAGTCCAAGAAACTCATCGCTTGGAACATCACTCCTTGCACGTGGTCTTTATCGAGAAGATTGTCGCGGAAATGTCGCCACGCAGCGCCAGACTGTGGCGTGGAGCCGCCTATGATATTGACGACGGGGAACAGTGCGGGAGTCTCTACCGGCCCGTGAGGAACATCTAATGTACCGAGCCGACCGAACTCACCTTCCTCGTCCAACTTGACGGTAAACTCCGGCATCTATTGACGCCCACTATCAGACGCGAATTGAAATGGCTTTGTTTTAGCGATTGAACCACCAATCTAACGTTGTCTTTGAACCTTCAGGTTTGAGGGTGCTAAAAAGCTAAACCGCTCCTTCCAATTTGTAACGAACGCTTGTAACACACGTTTGTAATATCTGATTGTAATGTCTTTTCCAAATTGGCTGATTGGGGTTCACCCTTCGTCTAATGCGTACCCCATCTCTAAGAGTTCCTTGAGGACGTCTTCACGGTTCTTCAATGCTGCGCGATACACAGCCTCTCGAACGTCGAACTTTGGAAGGTCTCGACCAAGCTTCGACTCCAGTTCCATGAGCAGATCTCGCTCTCCGTCAGCAACATCGTCGTGAACAAAAAACGTCAGGCGCTCGTCGCGCTCGAACTGAACTGACTTATCTTGGACTGCACGACGGACAATGTACGGCTGAACTGGCGACGAGGCGGAGGACGTGGCCGAACCAGAGTCAGAAGAAGATTCCTGACTGGTCGTTGCTGAGGATGAATCTGACTCAGTTTGTTCATTTGAAGTGCTATCGGAGGCAGGTTCGTCTTCTACATCCGAGTCCTCATCAGGTTCTTCTGATTCATCTCCCCATAGGTCGTCACCAGACCCAGACTTCAGACCAGTCATGCACTAACCTCCAAATCATCATCGAGGCTTCCTGGTTCGGGGGGACTCGGTGCTTCGATGTTTCCTTGTTGTTCCAAGAATCGCGCTAGCTCGTCGAACTGAGCCAACGTTTCCAGCTCATAGTCGCGTTGCCTTTCGCGATGGTCACGCACGTACGTGAAAGCACTACACCTCTGGCGCCAGCAGCCTTCCAACAGAGAAGTTCTATCGCGAAGAACGACGGGGACATCGAACCCTTGGTCTCTTACCTCCGTGATGATCTCTTCTTGGTCTCGGGTGCCCTTGAATTGATTCGGGACTGCAGCGAGAACACCGATGTTGATATCGAGTTGCTTTTCTAAGTTTGTGACGAGGTCGTCGAGTCCGCTAACTGAGGCTTGCCCTTTCCCTGAGGGTTCGACTGGAATTACAAGATTCCGCGTCGCATCGAGTGCGTTGTAGAGGTGTGGTCCAGAACTTGCAGGAGGGTCGACGAGCAAGACGTCGTACCGTTTGTGGACATCGGATTCACGCAGAACACGCTGGAGTTGAGTCCACATCGGGAATGACTCACCAAAGTCCCCTCGTGCTTCCTTCTCTTTTCTGAGTGCTTCACCAAGATCTTCAAGACGGTTGTGTTCGGGAATGATGTCGATGCCGTGTTCAACCGTTTTAATGAGACCTCCGAAGTCGCCTTTCGCTCGCCCCACTAGGTGGTGGACGAGCGTATCGACTTCGCTGTCAGAGCGGTCGTGGTCTACGTCGAACAGATAGCTTAGGTCACCGTCCTGAGGGTCGAGTGGTATTGCCAATACATTAAGTCCAGCTCGAGCATGGGCAACCGCTAGATTTGCGGTGAGCGTCGTCTTCCCAACGCCCCCTGCCTCACTGTATACCGCGTACGAGAGCATGGTCATACAATTACATACTTCGATTATAAGTTTTTGCCAATCAAACCAAATGCACCATGCAATTGCTCCCCACAATTGAAGCATGTGTTTGAAGCAAACATTTGAAACAACTATTTGTAATCGCCTTAGCTGGGATTCTACGACTTCGGTGAAGCGCAGAAATTTGGCACTTGAGGGTGCTCAAACTCTACGAAAACGTTTGAAACAACCATTTGAAACAACAGTTTGTAACGTCTCATCGGCACTTTTGAACCCCGAGTGAATCTCGTAGAAGTACAGAACAGTCACTCAGACAACCCGGCTTTCTAAGCTTCAAAAGAGGTGAGTCCCACGATTGTTATTGTCGTGCGATACCGAGTTCCTTCTTCAGATACTCCGTCGTAGAACCGTGCTCGTTCTCTACGATTTTACACAGCTCTCGGTTGACGCCGAACCCACGTTGTGTGATATTGGCTGACCCTGCGTAAAGCGCTTCATCCGAGATAATTGCTTTCGCATGAAGGTCGTCTACACCGATGACTTCGGCGTGGTTCTTCAACCGAGATACGATGTAGTCGTTGTGCGATTCAGTACTGTTGACTACTACCGTCGGTTTGGTATCGAGCATTGGGATAAGCTCTGACAGTCGGTACTGGCGCTCGTCAAAACGATTGTTCACCGGCAGTTTCACTTCGACGTCGCTCAACCACGCGGAAACGATCGCCGGGCGGTCGTAGTGGAGAAGCGTGAAGCCCAGAAAGTAGCTGAGGGCATCAGAATCTAAGGAAAATGCTCTCATCGTTCACCTCTGCTGCTGAAATTATCTCGTTGTCAAACATCATCTCTCCTGCTTCTGTTGCTGGTACACGAGTGAGGAAGTGGTCCCGGAGGACTTCGAGCAAAACATAGCTCAGGGCATCCTCCTGGTTGTGACCGGAAATACACTCAGAGATGTGCAGGTTCTCGACACAGCCATCGATGTCGGGTGAGAAGAACCGGGTACGGGCACGATCGATATTTTCAATTCCTGGTTCTAAGTCGCCTACTGCCTCCGCTGGGAAGTCAGTTTCACCGTCGATTTGTGCGTCAGCAATCGTGTGCTTGACTTCACATGTATCTTCAAATTCCACGCCTTCCTCTTGGGCGAGCCGATATGCTCGGTCAGCGGTTAGGACTACCTCTTGTGCGACTCGTTCTCGGATGTCGTCGTAGGGTACCTCTGGACTCAGGTGTTCGTCGACGACCTCCTGAACGGCCTGCTCGCTCCGGTCTGTAGATGCAACATCAGTGGCGAACGACCTGTCCGCCCATAGTCGCTCATTGATGACTTGAGTGTTATACCCGATTCGGGTCATCGATTCGAGCACGTTCCCGGGGTCGATTTCGAGTTCGTCGAATACCAGGTCAGTCAGTCCCTGCCCACCTTCGGTTCGTTCGAACACGTACACCTCACCAGCACCTTCGTCGACTCCATAGAACAGCATCGTCGTATCGACTCCGCTGATGTCGGCGACTAACTGTAGGAAGAAGTGCGCTGCAGTGTGATAGCCCAACTCCTCCACGCTGGTTCGGCCGAGGTTCTTGTAGCGACTGACTCGACCTCGGAGACTGTCGTTTTGCGTAATCTCCTGGATGAACTCGCTGATATCGATCGTGAGCCCACGCGTGGTTAACGAAAAGCCGAGCGGCGTTGTGGGGCTCGAAATCTCTGTACGTATCTTCTCCTCCCCAGTAAAGAGTATTCCATCCTCCGTATATCGTGCCGGAGTGATATCTAGAGAAACGCCTTCGAGTGTTACAGTCCCATCTAAGGTGCCGAGTGAAAGCCGCTCGTACTCTCCGTCGGAGTCCACTGTTTCTACGTCCGTCGATACCTGCGGGTCTGAGTGTATTTTGCCATGGGCACTGTCTCCGTGGCTCGAACAATTCCCTCTCTCAAGAATTTGGTAGCACACGGGACAGTACTGGACGACGTCTTTCGCGTCGTCGCTCTGATCTTGGAACGCAGAAAGGGGGATTTCACTCGGAATTTTGATTCCCTCCTCCTCATCACCTGGCACATCACTGAAGTCGAAAACAACATCTCCGTCCTCGACGCGTGTTCGCGGATGGAACAGGTGGATTTGACCTGACTGTTTGTACTCTGACCGTAGGGGAGCATAGCTGTGAACGATCGAGTCAATAGATTCTTCGCGTGAAGGCTGGCCGGGAGCTGTTACAGACACGTACTGGCCACTACTGTTGAAGTAATTTGGAGGAACGTACCAAACCTCTGCACCTATCCCGTCGTCTTCAACCTGCTTGTACCGGTCGAAGTAGTAGGCACTTCTGAGGAGTGACTTGACGTAATGGACACTCTCGTATGGCCGATTTGTATTCCGTTGTTGCTTTTCATCGAAATCGTAGAACGCTCGGAGCTCCTCCAAGAACTGCTTCAGGTGCCGAATTTCTCGACGACGCGCTTGATTCTCTTCGAAGCGGTCGTCGTTGATTAGCGGTTCAAGCTGTTGGACCACGTTCTCAATCTCTCCCAAGTCGCCGTACCCAATCGTACTCCCATCTAACCGCTTTATCTGTCCAATGATACTGCCGAAGTCAGCAATGATCGAACTGAACGTCTCTATGCGTGCTTCAAGATTTTCGGCAGGTTGCGAAAGAACCTCCTTTCGCTTGTCGTCCAGCTGTTCGAGAAGCTCGCCTTCCATCGGGTGACTGCTGTGCTGCTCGGCGGAAGCTTCGACTTCTGACTCGCACTTCTCGATGAAGCTAAGGATTGCATCCTGAACCTCACCGATGTACGCCTGAACGCCTGTGGATCCCAATCCGGGGCTTTCACCTTCATAGGAAATGAAGTTTTCAACTTCTTTGAACTCTTCCCTTAGTGAACTCAGGGCCGCGTCTAATGCATCGTCGCAATCTTCGATTGGGTCGTAGGCTTGAAGCGATGTAGAGGGAAATTCTGCATCGAACCGGTCACCGACGGCTGCCGATGGGTCCAACAGGAATTCTACCATCGACTCGAACCCAAGGGCTTCACCGAGGTACTGTTTGAAGAACGCCTGCTCTTGATCACGCTGGGTGTTGTAGCGTCGTTTATGTCGTCTCAGTTTGCGAACTGATTTGTAGAATTCTTGCAGACTTCTGTGAACCCATTTAACCACCTTGTTTTCCGGTCGTAGTGGGGTCCGCAATTCAGAATCCAGGAATCGATCAGCACGGTAGAACATGTTGGCGTCGCTGGTCAACGTTGAAAGGAAGACAAGAATGTGCGAGTCCATTCCTTTCTTCCGGGCGGCTCGACCGCTTCGTTGGATGAACGAAGATAGCTCTCGGGGGGTTCTGTATTGCGTTACAACCTCGATTGTGCCAACGTCGATTCCAACCTCTAAGAACGAGGTTGTGAGCATTATGTCCGCTGCAGCGGAGGCTTCAGCATTGAATCCGTGATCAGCAGATACTGGGAGGAACTCTAGATTCTCTTCCCAGAACGGGTCCGCATGGTCCTCATGAAGTTCTCTCGCGACACGCTCCCAGTTCTCGTAGCCGTCTCCCTCCCGGTGAAGCTGCCAGAGCTCTTTCGTTCGCTCGGCGTCCTGTAGTTGGTCAAATTTTTGATTCACCTGACTTTTACTGTCGATGAACGAGAGCGCTTTCGACCGGTCGTCCGCGTCTCCGCCGAGCACTGAGTGGCCCAACAGCATCGTCTGCTGAAGCATCAATGCCGAAACTGTTGGTCCCTCGTCGAACGTGGTGAGGAAGTAGAAGTGCTCGCGGTCGTTGTGTTCCTCATCGAAGTCTGATTTCGGCGGCTCGATTGCTCGAATCCGGTTCGGTGGCAAGTCAAACAGTTTCTTCGCGAACCGCTCTGGATTGTCGATTGTCGCACTTGCTCCCAGCCATAACAGTGGTTGGTCAGTTACTGCGTTGATGTTCTCGATAATACGGGCTGCATGTGCTCCGCGCAGACCCGTATACATATGAATCTCGTCGAAGACAACCGTATCGATTTTATCGATGATGTCGTAATTCGGCTTCAGTCCGAACAATTCCAGTGATTCGAGCGTCGTCAGGAGAATATCAGGTTGCTGGCCGTTGTGAGCGATCTCTTTTTTCGAAAGAATGAGTTCATTGTGTGAGAATTGGTGGTCTCTGTTGTTTTCACAAACAACCTGATACTCGTTACTCCCTCCTTCGAAGTAGAACCCGTGCTCTTCCTCTTCGCCACACCAACAGTTCGTCAATTTGAACCGGCCATTGGAGTCGAACACTTGGCTTGGTGGAGAGACGCTCTCGATATGGAACGGCTGATTGCGACTTCCGATGTATATTCCAACGCTCAAGTCCGTGTCCATCTGGTGGATGTGCTTGAGGATTCGACCCAACTGATCCTGTAGAAGCGCAGTTCGCGGGTAAACGAGGGCAGCAGACTCTTGGACATCAGCGGCGAGAAGCTGATATAATGCACCGAGGAACGCCTCGGTTTTTCCGAAGCCAGTGGGGGCAGCAAAAACTCCACCGTAGGGCGTATCTTTCTCGCGTCGTCGTCTATCAAACTCTTCGATTAGCTCCCAGCTTTGGGTCTGAAACTCAAGTGGCGTATCGAAGTCAAAAATCTGCAAAATTTGTTCAATAAAATCGCTGTCTCCAGTGTAGGGGCTCGGGTCACGTCGGTTCTGGAGACGACTCTCGTGTTTGAGCGCCTGGGTCATCAGGCGTGGCTCAGACCCTTCCTGATAGATTTGGGTGTTCTGTAGAAGTCCTTGGATGAGCGGGGCGACACTACTGTCAAAGCGCTCTGGGTCTGTATTATGATCGATAAATCGCATTTGTAAGTGAGATGCTTCTGTGGTTTATCCAGCGTATCCCTAAACGTTCCGGCGTGTTTCTTTACTTACTTTTAATGCACCCTACTGAGTTCTCACATGGTAAGGAATGCATGTACCTCGCGACGTATTGGGAGCAGCGCGAGAGCGGGCTTCGGAGATTACGTGGTGGAATCGACGGCTAACGAAGCTCCGACAGCATACGACCGCTCCAAATCTCGATGAATTTCTTGAGGGGGATCTGATTCAAACTAAAGGTCCGTATCTTGAGTTCGTCGAACCACCAGCGAAGGATTCAGTTTCCGCGCAGGACCGGTTGGACGACCTCGGTGTTCGTTCCTCTGTAATCGATGCCCTGACGCAGGTGTTATTCAGTGGTGACGGCTCTGGCAAATTGTATCGACACCAAGCAGAGATGATCGAGTCTATCGAGTCTGGTGTTGGAACGAATATTCTAACTGTTCCAACAGCTACTGGTAAAACGGAATCTTTCCTCATTCCGGTTTTGGACTCGTGCGTTTCAACCGACGCAGACGGACTCAAATCACTCATCGTCTATCCGACGAAGACACTGGCTGTCGACCAGCTCAACCGTATCGTCTCCTACGTAAATACAATCAACAAGAACCGCTCGGAGGAAGACGAAGTGAGCGTTGGTATCTGGGATTCTGACACACCCCGAGGAATCGGGACTCGTAGTTTTGAGCTCGAAAGCGGCGCGTACGTTCGGGGGCTAGAAGACCCATATAGTGGAAACAAGCTCCAAGTCGATGAAGACGGTGTCCCTGTCAATGGAAGTCGCTCATTTCCGTGGCTCAAGGTCACGCGCAATCGAATTGAGGACGGAGTGGACATTCTCCTAACGAACCCCGAAGCGATTGACCACCTCATGGTCAGCAACAACAAGGACAGTCGCTCCATTCTGGGGGCTAATCGAGGAGAGGCTCCACTCCAGCACATCGTTTACGACGAAGCGCACGTTTGGAGCGGCATCATGGGGGCAGGAATTAATCTGTTAAACCAGCGGCTGAAACACTTTTTCGATACCTCAAATCCTCAGATATCGCTAGTCTCGGCGACCCTGAAGAACCCCGAACAACTTGCACAATCACTCACGGACACTGACGAAGTCGTAGCAACTGACTTTACGCCTGCTCACTTCGATATCCCTGATAGTTCTCAGAGGTTCAGAGCGTTCCCACAATGCGACGTATCTGCAATTGCTGGTGCGCTTGTGTATGTGCAGCTCGCGGCTGACGGGGCTACAGGCCAAGTTGACCCCCCAGAGAGTGTAACAAATGCAGTAACTGCTCTCGAGACGATCGGCACCGTCTCAACAGCCCCACAGATAGGCTTTGACCTTCAGAACGGCGAATGGCTACAGTCAGCGACCAGAAGAGCGATACAGAGTGTTTTGTCCACTGATGGTGTTACTACCCCTGAGGAGTGTTTCTCAACTCGTCGAGGTCGTGAACGGGTCGCTCGCAACCTGCTTGACGACGCACAGACCGATTCACAGTGGAGAGACTATCTCACAACCACGGTTCCAGAGCTCCCACTGCTCATTGATTGGTTCCGGGGTGGGACTATTGGTCCAGTAGGGTTCAGACATTTAGACGATGTCGAGAACTACCTTTTAGAGCAAAGTGGCGAAGGCGAGAGTCCTTCGCTTGAGACTATCCTGGCACTCGGAAGATTAGCTGGAATGGTTACCGACCGCCATCATGCCTTCGTAAAACCGCCAAGAGCGATCTACCAGTGTCGATCCTGTAACCGCCTCTCTGCCTCCGACAAGTGTGTTGTCTGCGATTGTGTAGCCGTAGAAATCCGGTTTTGTCGAAGTTGTCACCATCCGTTTAGTTTCTCGAACGCTAATGACGAAGACGATGGGGGCACCTATATTCCACTCTCAAAGGAGACGCCAGTGACTCGATGTCCTGACTGTAGTTCAAAAATCCGTGGTTCGGATATCGGTGTGCCAACGTCGTCACTTCTGTCGTACATGCTGTCCGAGATGGTGAAAGAAACGCCGTCGAGCAAGACTCTCGTCTTTTCTGACTCTCACTCTGCTGCTGAAAGCGTCGCGAAGAGAATACAGACAACCGAGTACGGACTCATGGCGGAGACGCTCTACGTAAAAGCACTTCTTGAGCGGGGAGGGGTGGCTCAACTAGACGAGCTACACACGACAGTCTCTAAGCAACTCCTGAAGGAATATTTCGAACCATTTCGCGACCCAAATCTCAATCACACCGGAGCGGCTTACGACATGGTCGTCAGAACCCGGAACCGAATTTCAGACCAAGCTAACCTCTACAACACAGATCATCTGTTGAAGTCTGCTATCGTCACTTCGGACGTTGTCTATGAAGAAGCGTCGACGGCGTTCGAGCTCGCTATCGGTCACGCGCTGTACACCCGATTGGCCGGTGATGACTATGTAAAGTTCAGTAAGGACGGAATCACCCTCTACTGTTTGACTGTCGACAAGGTATACGAGAGAATCGCTGACGACATCGGAACCAGCGTCGACGATGTTGAGCCTACGGTCAATAAATTTCTCCAAGCACTGCACGAGGCGGGTATCATTCATGAGGAGGACTTCGATACGGTCCGTTCGCGGGTCAACTCGCAGGCAGATACCGATGAACAGGCATCTGCGATACGTGAATATCTGATTGAGCAGGGAGATAAATTCCAAGAAATCGTTGGGTTGGATCTCATTGAGAGCGGGCTCATAGTTCACAAGTACAAGCGAGACAACGCTCCGCTTCGTCTGATTCCATCTATTGGATTCTGCAGAGACTGCTACCGCACACTCCCTGCGACGAGTGATAGAAAGTGTCTCGATGAATGTCCTAATTGTGGGTCCACTCTCTCCGTTTACGACCGTTTTTCAGTGGGTGACGATGGCGAGTACACTGGAGACGGCGTCGCGCCCGTCGACGATTCGACGGACTACGCACTTGACCACTGGGCCCACGATATCATGCGGCCCTTGAACCGAACTGATCTTGAGGACGACCTCCCGTTCGTCACCGTCGGAATTCATAAGGGGAACATCCCCGCCACACTCAGGGGCGCAATAGAGGAAGGCTTCCGTAAGGACGACCCAACAATTAATATTGTCAGCTCAACTCCGACGATGGAGCTGGGAGTCGATATCGGGACGCTCGAAACCGTCGCACAAGTCGGAATGCCGCCGACACTTACAAACTACGTTCAGCGTGCTGGTCGTACTGGCCGGAGCCAAGGAAGTTCATCACTCGTAACCACTGTTATCCGCGGTCAGCATCCAGTCGATGCTCACTACTACGAGGATCTTACGAACCGCTTCTTCGATGAGTTCGACCCCGTCCGAGTTCCTGAGGCCACTGAGTTCACGCACATTGTCGCTGCCCATGTCGTTGTCGAAGTATTCACATACCTCGCCCACAACCCACACCAATCAAACGTTTTCGAGAGGCGGTATGAGCTGGCAAACTCGGACTTCACCGCTGCTGAAGCTGTTGACGCGATAGAGGACAACCTGACCGAATTAGTTGAACTTGTCACTGGTGAATGGGAGGAACGTCTTCGAGACCACATCGAGGAGGTGTTCGGCCAGCCGGGACTGGAAGCGTTCGAAGCCGTATTCCTACAGCCTGGTTCTTTGAACCTACTGCACCGTGTGAAAGACGTTTATGGACCTCTTCGAGACACAGACGAGACTGTCGACGGTGACACTATCGATGACGAAGCAGGACGACTCAACCTCTGGCTTGACCAACTTGGATACCTCGCCTCCTACCGAAACTTTGGACAGGACTTCCCGGTTGAAATCGAAGGATATCGCGATGGGGTTTCATTTGAAAGTGAAGGGCGGCTCTACGATATGTTTCCTGGGCCTCGAAACGAGCCCGGGGCGTTGTTCACGCTCAGTGGGACTGACTACCTCGTGAACGATGCGACAGGAGGCCGTGTACTCACTACTACGAACATCTGTGCAAACGACGAGTGTGAGTGGCCGTTTCAGAGCTATTCTACTAGCGAAAGCGAGTGCCCTCACTGTGGAACTCCGCTTGAGGAGACGACGGTACACAAAATCGAGTCGATTCAGTGCCGTGAGGCAAAGGGCGGCGAGCGCAACTGGACCACCAGTCCGCTCCAGACGAGCCGTGCAGAGTATCTCGAGACAAGGGATGCCACAAAAACCGGAGGCAGTGTCCTTGGAGTCGACAGTACATTACTAACTGGGTCCTTCGAAATTACTAACTTCGTATATGCGTATGAACGGTTCCATCCCAGCAGTGATGGCGCCAAAATTCTCCAGAGCGAGGCAGAAATCCACTCGATGAGTGAAGATGCGCCTTCATATGCACCAATCGGAACGCAGTATACTACCAGTGGAATTCGTATCGAGTTCCCGATGAGTGAGGTCGCAGCAGCCTTTGGATCCGATACCGTCCGTTGGCCACAATTTCTGGTTAGCCTCCAACAAGCCTGCAAGCGGGCAATCGCGATTCAGGGACAATTCGATCTTGCAGATTTCGATGTGATGGTAAACCTAGTCGATGACACGCTTCAGCTCACTGTGACAGACGGCCGTGAGGGAGGGACCGGTGTAGCATGGCGGCTCAGAGAGTTCCTACGAGAGGGCTTCACGGATCAATTGGAACAGATCGCGAATTGTAATAACTGTCAGCACTACTGCGAAGAGTGCCTCTTACTCCCCCGGACTCCGGCGTCATACCTTGAGAGTGGTCTTCTGGACCGCCAACCACTTGTGAAGTTCTTGAACTAATCTCCGGTAACTATTTGTTTGTCACCCCTCCGATATCGGCAAGTGAATGAACTGGGAGCAATTGAAGTATTGGTGGACAAATTCTGAAGTCGTCTATGTCGATGAACCATTGGAACGTAGGTTTGGATTCGGGATGCTCAGATCACTGCCAGCGGTCAATCGAATAAATCTGGTTGTCCAACAGGGAAACGTAAATGAAGGAGCTGATACCAGCTCGACTGGGTTATTTACTTATCCGAAGCAGTGGCGACAGCTAGGCAATGTCGAACAGTTTGGGATGGAACCACATGAGTGGCGATTACTGGATGAAATAGAGCCAGCTTCCCGCCCGGTTGGAATATTCACAAACACTTGGTACGAACAGAAGTTACCATATTCGATAGGACAGCTCGTTTCGAAATGTAGACGCTCGGGAAGGCCTGTATACGTATTCGCCGACGACAGAGAGTTCCAGATTGACTCGGCGACGCGACCGCTTCGAGAGGAGCACTATACCTTCTCGGTTGAAGGCGGATACCCGGTAGTATATGATGCGTTGAAGGAATACTACCAATCGCAGGGTATCAGATTCCCGCTTTCCGACACTCGAAACATCTTTCTCCAAGATAATGCCTTCCTCTTCAATGAGATACAGAGTAGAAAATCGGTTTCTTCAGCACAGGAATTGTTTGACGTTGTTTCAGAAGCCCCGTATCTACCCTTGTATGGCTCCTTGATCCAGATATTCAACCGAAATGACTCCAAGGGATCAGACGCTATCCCGAGTGAGGAACTAGATGCATTTCGAAAGTGGCTGATGCGTCGAATAAATTGGTCTTCTTCCATTTCTCGTGACGTTGCTGAGTCACTGAACGAGAGAGTATTAGCTGATGCCAACGTCTTCGCTGCTCCGACCAGGGTGAACCATCCAACAAAGATAGATGTCGATGAATACCTACCAAAACTCACAGACGGATCTTCACCGCTCCATTATTTATATGCGAGGTGGCTTAATGAGGGCACACAGATATGAGCGGTTCTAACAGTGAAGGCTACATTCTAAATTCGGGTCCTAACCCAGAACGGATGTTCATCCTCTGGGACGCAGTCAACCGGGGGAAGCAGACTGATGACGAAATTAAGGCTGACACCAGATTCAGTGATAAGCAAATAAATAGAGTCGTGAGCGGGCTTCACCAATTACGGATGCTTGAGGGAGGGGAACAGTACGATGCTGTGGAGCTCTCGTATGAGTCCGCCTCTGATTCGAGGAGAACCGCGTTTGGCCTTACGATTTTAAATAACGTCATGGCTGAGAGCACGCCCCCTGATTGGAGTAAACAAGCAGCGTTGCCGCTAACAATTTCTTATCTGCTGAGTGAGAACCTTCAGCGATTCAATCGGATGGACAAGACGCTTGCTGACAAGATCAATACCTACCATCGAAATAATGAGTATATTCCACGAGATCACCAGGGGGACCCGAACGATATGAACGACCGGAAGCTCCAGAACTGGGTCTTCTTTGCCGACTTCCTTGGCGTCGTCCGAAAGTGGGATGGCAAGGAATACACGACTTATCTGTCACCTGATCTCGTATCCTCATTGCTGCAGGTGGGGGTTGAGTACCTTCCTGATCAGGCCTCATCCTCGTCTGAACCAGCCGCAATCAGCGTTCGTAGCTGGTTGGAACTGGTCTCCGAACGCTTCTTCCCCGTTGAACTAACTTCCTCCAATGACATTCCAATGATTCTTGCTCAAACACTTGTTGACCTATCTGAACGAGAACGAATTCGCGTCGTAGAGGCTGGTGACGAAGGTCCTGTTGGATTGCAAAAAACGCCAACCCCCGGTAGCATGGACGCTGAAGCAAACGCGATTCGATTACTCAAATGAGTCAACAAGAACCTTCTACATCACAGCCGGAAAACCCGGATAGAGTCCCAGAGGATTCGTATTGTGGGCATTTTGACCAGCTCACGAAGGCTCGATTTAACCAGCTTTTCAACCGAGTCGCTGCGATTCGAGCAGCAGATGATGAACAGAACAATATCGGCACGTCTGACGATCCGTTCCCAGACATTTTCGAGTTCACTCATCAGCCAATCACAGTCTACGAAACCGGTAGTGGAGTTCCAAACAATACCACAAAGACAGTCTCTGAACGAGAAATTCTAAGCGAGCTTCAGGAAACCCGCTCAAAGAACTTTGCTGTCGTCATTCAAGGCAACACAGGAACTGGGAAGTCTGAACTTTGTTCTTACCTCATTCACCAAATTCAGGACTCGCGGCCAGTTCTCGAGGTGAGAAAGAGCGATGACCTGATGACGCTGGTAACGGAACGAATTCCTAACTTCTACGAATCAGAGTTGGGGAAAGAATTCCCCGACAAGGTCAGCTACGATGAAATTGATAAGTCACTTCGAAATCCCAGCGAAGACATCCCCGGGCTAATCACACGAAAGGCTACAACCCTGCTCAATCGTGAAGGATATGAGCTGTCCCCTAACACCGATCATGCCGCAATTCAGGAGTTCCTTGACGGAAAGATGGAAGTTCTGATGAAAGATGTCGAAGACCGAGATGAGGGGACTCGGCTAATAAAGTCGACTGAGTACGAACAGAATGAATTCTTGCAGATCTTTGAGGAGCCGACTGAAGACCCAGAGTACGATGTTCTCAATAATGCTCTCTGGAACGCTCTGCTAGATGAATTCGACACACCTCCGCTTGAAAAGGTCCTGGAGACTGTGGGAGAGGAGTTCACCGATGTACGGCCTGTTATTGTCTTTGAGGACTTCTCGATTGCTGCCGTACAGGCCAAACAAATCGGGCAATTCGTCGAACGGGACATCCAGGGCGACCCGTGGGACTTCGTTATCGCTGGTACAAGCGATTCTATTCGGCCCCTACGAACTCAGACCTTCCTCGGGCGATACCGGTTCTTCCAAACGAATGGCTCCGACTCAAATCAAGTACCGTTCCTCACGAACGAGAACGTCGTTGAGTTCGTCCGTCCGTATCTCGCGTATCCAAAAACACACGACGGGAGTATTACCTACGCTCGGCCTTCAGACTCTAATCGATTACTGGAAATCTCGGGATTTGGTGATGGGGACAACATCTGCAGTGCCTGTGAATTGTGCTCAGAGCCGCTGGATAAGTCCCTGTTCCCACTTACGGAAACGTTCATCACCCGAATCTTCGATCCCGGACTTGAATCGAGCGAACGGTCCCCTCGAGAATTGATCGGGATTCTTGAACAGGTGCTTAATGAAACGTATTATGGACCGACGTCGATACCTTCCAGTGCCAGCGTACTCACCGACCTGAACTCTGAAATCACTCCCCACAGTGCTGTATACGAAGAAGTAGAGGAGTTCGTTTCCCTCGCAAAGTGGTATGGAGAGAGTCAGGGTGATGTCTGGGAAGTAGACCGCAGAATTCCTGATGTATTCGGCTTTTTGGAGGATTATGAGTTCGACACAGCTCCAACTACCCTCTCTGGTGGCATCGAAATAACAGAGGAAACAGTTAGAATCCCAAAAACGGATTTTGAAATTGACGATGTCGGGGGCAGCGTCACGGTAGAGATAACCGATGAAGATGATAGTGAGACTGAAGATGTAGAAACCGAGGACGATGATGAACCTCGACAGCTCACCACGGTACAAAGGATATTTCGGGAACACCGGGGAGCAGTAGATAGCTGGCAAGGGAACCCCGGCAACGAAAAGTACCAAGATACTGGTGCTTATCTCGCAACCGCAATTGAGGACTTACTGGAGACGTTTACTACCAGCTATAGCTTCTGGCCCGAATCGAGCCTCAGCTACAAACCGTCCGGTACAGACTATCCGTTCGTCTTTGCGAATACTGATGATATCGCTGATCCTGGTCAAATTGTTATTGACCCTGAGTCGTTCCGAGTCTCGAGGCTGTTCAAGCTCTTAGAACACGGGATTCGACTTGAACAGGGAACTGCCGACCGTGATGAACTGATCGAGAAATACGCGACTCAGTTTACCTCACTTGCCGTCCGGTGGCAGGAAGAGTCTCGGGAAGCCCTCATTGACAATGAAGAACTATTATTCTCGAAAAATGCGAGCAGAGACTTTGATGACTTCATCATTAGCACCTATGCTGCAATCTGTCTAATTGAAGATCCGTGGGAACCGGTTACTGCGACGCGACTCAACTCCCGATTTGCGAATAGCGATGACTTCTCGTTCGACACCTCGCTGAAAAACGAACTAGCAAATGGGATAGTTACGGATTCTGACGTAGAGGTCCTTGAGGACCTCATCGGAATGGCAGACTGCATTGAATCGCTACTTAAAGCCCGATTCAGTGTTTCGGGTAATCAACTAAACGTACCGACAGTACGACGGAGGCTCGGGGAGAACCCATTATCAGTGCTCGATGACTTGGCGAAGACCCGAATCGACAATATCGATTGGCGGGTCCACTTCTCCGATGACAATGAGACGCAACTCAAACAGCTCGCGAAGAAAGTCAATACTGTCTATTCGGTATTCGCCGACGTGAAATCGACTAGTGGTATCGACATCGACCCTGAGCAAATTATAGCACGGCTCGACGGTGTAACGGCTGACGAACTCAGGGACATACACTCAACTATTGAGACATCCTACGACGATGTCGCTCCTCCTGACTTCCTTGAGGACTTAGATAGTCTTGCAGAGCACGATGATACAGACTTCGATAGACTCCGAAACGGGGCGAGGGCCGTATTAAGAAACCAGTATGGGTTCACGCCACAGCTTCGCCAAGTACTAGGACTGGTGAAAATCCGTGCAAACCCTCTCGTTTCCTTGATCGATTCTATTTACAATGAAGAATCTATGACAGCCGAGTCTGTTGCTCCGAGGTTCCAGGAGGTGGCAAAATATTATGTCAACCAATAGGGAATATAGCTTAACTGCTCACCTGAAGCGGGTAAAGCGGCAATATCAACAACAAAGTCTCATCTTGCGGTTGGAGGAGCTAGCGGCTGATCTCCGTGACTTTCTCTTAGAGAAAGCGGTCGCAGAGGCAGTTCTGGATTACGATGCTGTGACACACGATAAACTTCGAGATCGAATTTCGTGGCTGAGGTCGGCAGCCGAAGCAGGTGATCTGGGAGTGGTTGCTGAACACATCGAGGTTGCAGAAGAAGCTCTCGAGGCAGCTGAGAGTCGGATGCAAGGTAACCGTGCCGAGCCGCTATCCACCTACATCAGTCGGCTCGATTCTATGGAGCGACTGAACGAACAACTAGGCGTGGTTGACCAAGCGACCCTTCGTGAGCTAAGGACCTTGGCTGAAGAGGGCCGATGGACTGACGACCTCGATATCGACGAAGACACACCGATTGAAGAGGCAGTTGACGCAGCCGTAGAGTTTGGCGAAGCTCGTAGGGAAGAGTACGATGTTGCGGAGCAAGCGATATTTAAACCGTACCTTGAAGGCGAGCTCGCGGAGATTGTCGAGGCTCTTTTATCTGACTCACCAACTGTCTTGAGTGGAATAGACCCTACCACGCTCGACGAACTGGCGGAGTCTGACTTGGGTGACTACGTCGGGCTCCGCTTCAGTTAGAAGGCTTTGATGAATCACTAGACGATGTCGACTTCGACCGTTCGAAATAGGAAGTTGAAGCAGAAAACCGTTGATGAACCCTGTCTAAGACATCCCGCTTCACGAGCAAGGCGGTTCGGTTAGGTAAAAATGCTGTCGCCGACTACGCGATTGTGTCGCTGCACTGTCTGTGGGTTACCTCGATATCTCCTACCGAGCCAGCGTATGTGTTCTTGCTCCCTGATGGTCGGTACCTGACCGTTCGAGGCATCGTCGACGAACCGGCACAGGCGAAAACCTCCCCGCTGGAAGGCGGTGGCTCCACGGTGGTGACCGGGTACCCGGCCGACGAAGAGTACGAGGTCGACGCCTATCTATATACCACGGTCCAGCATGCCGTTCAGGCCGACGAACTCGACGCCGAGATGATGGCCGAGTTCGTTGCCCGAGCGGTTTCGAAACTCGTCGTAGCGTCCGTCGAATCGGACCCAGTCGTACAACCGAGATCTGGCAACCGCCCGACTGTCGTAGCCCACATCGAGTTCCAGGACCGATTGGCGAAGATGCTTGACGCGCTCGCCAAGGATATCCCGGCCGCCGCCGGGTCGATAGGCGTGTTGGTCGACGCAGCGATTCGGCGCGCGCTGTTCGACGGCGACGAGACGCGGACAGTCTCAGCCGTCGTTGAGGAACCGCTCGGGTCGGTGCTGGACTCACTCGTTTCCTCACCCGAGAATCGATACGACTCTCTCGGTGTCCTCGGCAGGGCCGCCGTCGAACGAACCGCAGAGGAGGCGCTTCAATGGCGCGACTGACCGGCGACGGAGATTTCCGGTCGTTTGTGAAAGATCACGACGTGAATGATGTGGGGTCGGTTGGCGTCTTGTTGGCCGCTATTAACTCCGAGAAGGTTGATGAAACAATCACAGACTAGTGACTGTCGACGTGGATTGGCGATCCCTGTTACTACCGTATCGAGCGACCTTGGAGTATCGGTGACTATCATGCTCGTAGTTCAAACAACTGATTAGCGGAAGCGCCATTCTGGTTTTTATAAACACAAAAATCTGAGTTGAAATACTGACCTGAACTGATGTCCCAACCCGTGTTTGAGGTGGTTCGGTTTTACCGGTTCAGGTAAAATCGTGCATTCTAGCGGTACCTTAGCTTGTGTAGTTGAAACTCGCAGTCAACTACCAATTGTCAATCGACCCTACTTGATGACCCCTTTCAGAAAAAATAGTTGTAGATCTGATGTCTGTGCTGTTCTGCCCCATTGAATGAATGAAAATAAAGAATTTCACAATAGCATTAATTTTCATGCAGCCAATTAATCACCGATAGCCAGTACTATTGGTACGTAATGGTGTCAAACCAACGTCGGAAGATGTCAAGGAGGAAAGCACTGAAATCTATTGCCGCTGCTTCTTCAATCCCTTCACTTGCGTACAGTGTAAGTGGTCAACCATCGGAAGAAGAGGCTGCCCGTGATCTATACCAAAAGTCACGAGATATTTTGGTGTCGTCAAATGACATTGATGTGGCACGGAGATTCCTAAAGAATCACGGATTTTCAATCGCCAATAAAACAGCCAAGGTGAAAGCCCCAGTTGCTGAAGACTTCGTCGGAGATAATTCACCGGAAAGTTCCGATAGAGATTTTTCGACCCAAAGTGCTTACGAACCGAGAGAAAACCTGACTCTAAACATAGACATTAATTATTATTCTCAATCGGGTCAGTACTTCGCATCTGCTGATTGGATGTGGGACTCTCAGACTCTTGGACCTCTAGACGGTGTTGCCTTGTCTTATAAAGAAAACTCGTGGGCGGTTCCTCCGAATGGATACAGTTCTACCGAGTATGCCGATCTTGATGTCGAGGCCCCTTGGGCGAACGGATATGCATGGCGATACCATGACCACAATCATACAATCGATAACGATGGTGCTGGAGAATGGCAGAGCGCCTCACTTGAGATTCAGCCATATAGCGATGCAGTAGATCCTGAACAACGATATATCTGGCTCGTTTATACACAAACCTCCTCACCATACGGAGGATATGTAAATGGCCTGTCCCTCGGATACGGTATCCTAGGCGTGGACGTAACTGGTGTAAGCATGACATATGACACGTGGAAGAGAGATAAGAGCGGCCAAGATTTGAAACTCTCTCAGGCAGATGCAGATTTCGTCAACTGCTGTTAGCCAGAACTAAGTAGACTCCGGTATCCACTTTTTGTATGATAAACTTCCATACCAGACCCAATAAGGTGATGTTTTTCGGAATGGAGATGTCGTTATTATCCATCTTCGGCAATCAAATATTTGAGGGGAATTTGTCTGACCTATGGGTGATATTGTTCATGATCAGTCTCGTCACATTTTTCATCGGAATTTTAATCAAAACTGAATAATTGATTCATATATCATATAAGATGGAAAGTGGTCGTTGAACGTAATTATACGAATCACGTCCTCGTTGCTTTCGACGGCTACCCGCTGCACAGTCGACGATTCCGACGATGACGGTGGCAGAAGGCTCTGTCGACTGGGCAACAAGCGACGCGTACACCGTCGTCATCAGATCGCTGGGCAAGTCCTGGAACTGTACGTGGAAGATTTCCCCTCGTGCGTCGTCGTTAGGCAAGCCGATTTAGTCCTCGAAGCGGATCACACGAGCGAGGGTGCAGGCAAAGCGAGTCCTGAAGACTGATAAAGATCGGTACATGAACGACCGTAGGCTCCACTTAGGCAAGAACGATTGGCACCAGACGACGATTGTGTACCGACGGAAGGAATACTCCGAGCACACTGACCACTGGTAGTACTCAGTGTTCATGTGCAACGGTAGTGTGGGGTTCCTGAGTGAGTATGGCTACCGCTGGGAGACTGAGAGCGGCTATCGAAGCATCAAACGGTTCATGGCGGTGACAACCTCCAAGAACTTCGTCTTGCGGTTCTTCTACTTCGCGTTCGCGTGCCTTCTGTATTCTATCTGGCAGGCGGTGGATCTGCTGGTTCAGGCCGAGCTGACGGGCGAGTACGAGCACTCCCCGATTGTGACTGCGGACAATACGCTCACACTGTTGAAGAAGGGGACTGGAATCGGGTAATCACCGAGTGTAGTGCCAGGGTAAATGGAGGGTGATGAGCGGCAGCGCTGGTCTGATTTCTTTAAATACCTGATTCGAGTTGGGCTACTAACTTGAGCAGGCTTCCTGACCCGAGTTTGAAGTACGTCGAATTTGTTGGTTCGGTTGAAATCGTGCATCCTGGCGGTCCTAAAGCCCGTGTAGTCTCAACTTCCAACGCTCAAATTCGATATTGCGAAATAAAGTTTATAAAACTATGTTCTGGAATTAGGGGGCGTTAGAGTACTGAATTCGGGCGATTAGCGGGTATTTTGATTTACTATGTCTTAGGGCAGAAAGACACAGTACACTGAAGTGGGTCGCCGCCGTCGACGAATCCACCCAGATGGAATCGGACAACACCGGGCCTTCACCCGAGGAAAATGCCCTCGAAACGGCCATCCAGGCACGGCTGGACAGTCTCGACTCGGGGAACTACCGCGCGAACAACGAACTCGTCCTCGCTCAATTCGCTATCTTTCTCCGCGACAAGCGGGACGTCACCAGCCTCGAAGACCTCACAGTCCTCGACTGTCGACGGTACGCCCAGTGGCTTCGAACCCGGGTGAACGATGACGGAGATGACCTTTCGGCCGCATCTGCGCACGCGAACGGCCCGTACTTCACCATCGTCAGGGCGTTCCTCAGCTGGTGCGTCGACGACGAGCGCCTGGACACGAATCCGGCTAGACCGAATCGGGTCAAGCAGGCACTTCCCGAGTATCACGCTGACCACGACCGCCAGTTCTGGTCCGCTGATGCACGAAAGGCACTGCTCAACTTCGTCGACAAACGAGCCCACGATACCCTGGACCAGTTCGACGACACCCGGGAACGCGCGTTCCGCGACCGGGCGATTGTGACGATGCTTGCACTCACCGGAGCTCGCGGTGCAGAACTCTTCCACGATCCACGCGACGACCACCGAAACGGAATTCGCTGGCGAAACCTGGATCTCGAGAACGGGGTTGCCCTCGTCTTCGGAAAGACGCGCGAAGAGCAGGCGATTCCGCTCACTAAGAGAGTCGTCGACGGCTTAGAGAGCTACCACAGAGTGCTTGATCCTGCGACGTCGGACTGGCCGGTGTTCCCGACTCGCCATCATCCGTCGCTGGCGACGGCTGTTCGAGACGGATTGCAGGATCGAGGCTGGACGGAAGACGACATCGCCGCAACCTTCGAGGAGTCGACGTCGATGGAACTTCTCCGTGAACATGAGCTCGCACCACCCGCACTTTCGAAGAACGGTGCTCGCTCGCTGATGCAACGACTCTGTGAGGAGGCAAGTATCGAAATCGATGGGGAGTATCTGAAACCACACGGTGGTCGGCGCGGACTGGGTAGTGAACTGTACGCTGTCGACGCAGAACTTGCTCAGGAGACGCTCCGTCACGAGTCTATCGAGACGACGCACGAATCCTACCGAAAACAGAGTGTGGCTGAACGCAAGAAGCGACTCGAAGATATCCTCGACGAGTAGGCAACACTGGGAATCACTATTCTTCTTGCTTGTAGATGACTACAGACTCCGAGTGGGCCCGTCAGTGCGTTCTATCAAAATATTATGGTTACTGAGCAATGTTCGGAGTAGAAACAAACAGTGATGAAGAAGTAGTAGGTCACTAAGCTACGACATAAAATGATTATGCGGATATCTACAGAACGTGTAAATAGTATCTGCACCTACTAGTTTATACCCGAAAATTCTGCCAAATCTGACAAACCTGCCACTCCTAGAGATTCGGTATCAACAGGATACTCAGAACAAACCTATGCCAATTGATCCCGTGTGCGGGATGGAAATCCCGACAGAATCCGTAGAAACAACCTCTAATTACGAGGGAGAACGATTTTCCTTCTGTTCACCAGACTGCCTCAAACTTTTCGAAGGCTCCCCACAGAAGTACATCGAGACACCCCACCCCCACCTCGTGGAGGCGAGTGGCGCTATTCTCCCTCGTCTACCGTATGGCCGTGCAAAAGGGGAATTCAACATTGAAATCACTGATTCTACATCACTCCAAGAGGGCGATAGCGTCAGCTTCTCGAAAGTGATTACGGACGAGGATGTCCGAAAATTCGCCGAAGCGACTAGCGACACGAACGCCCTCCATCTCAATGACTCATTCGCTGAGAAGACGCGATTCGGCCATCGAATCGTCCACGGGACGCTCGTTTCGGGTTTGATTAGTGCCGCCCTTGCGTGCTTTCCGGGACTGACAATCTATATCTCACAGACTCTCGAATTTCGGCGGCCAGTCAACATCGGTGAGTCACTGACGGCTCAGTGTAAAATCGTCGAAAAACTCGCGGACAACCGGTATCGACTCACAACGCACGTCAAGAACGGTTCTGGTGAGACCGTCCTTGACGGAACTGCGACTGTTCTCATCGATCCTCTCCTGGAATAAGTAGAGAGTCTCATGCTCAGCCCCTGCTGAGGCGTGGGAAAGGAGTTCACGCGATGAACGAGGGTTGCCATCGCCTCATACGAAGCAGAAGTCGGGCAGTTTACTCTGAGCGTTTGAGCTTTTCACGGCGAACTTCAAATTCCTCGTCGGTGAGATCACCACGAGCGTATGCCATGCGCAATTCCTCCATCGCGGGGTTTTGAGCCGAGTGTGATTCTGTCGCGTGACGGACGAGGAAGTACCCCCCTCCGAGCAGCAAGAGGAGGAAGACGAGTGGGACAAGCATCCCGACGAGTGGCCACCACCCATTGGTAGTTTCGTATCCCCCCATCATTCCGCCGTACCCCATCACTCCGCCGAATCCAACCGCCATCATGAGCACGGGCAGGAGGATCAGCGCGCCGAGGATGAGGAGGATGATGGTCGTGGTGTCGAGTTGGTTCGACGACGACATAGTTTATCAGGCCTCCGACGCGGACTCGCACGTCTCACTGACGCTGGCGAGGACGCGCTCGAATCGGTCGTGGACCTCGCTCGCGATCGAGTCGAGGGCCGAGTTGTCGGCGATACCGACCAGGCGTTCCGGGTCCACAGCACTCACCACGACCTCACCATCGCCGGTTTCGTAGACGATGACGTTACAGGGAAGGAGTGCACCGAGTTCGATCTCCTCACTTAACCCTTCGTACGCGAGTTGCGGGTTACATGCACCGAGTATTCGATACTGTTGAAACTCTTCGCCGAGTTTCTGTTTGAACGTGGCCTGAACGTCGATATCGCAGAGAACACCGAAGCCTTCCGCTTTGAGTGCGGCGATTGTCGCATCGACAGTCTCATCGAAGTCTCCAGACACAGTTGTTTGTGCAGTATAGTCCATATAGTACATTACACTCTTGACCGTCTTAACGATGTGGCCCTGAGGGGGACCTGTTGGTTAGACTGGAAGGGCACACACCAGCTTTGGACCATTCTTATCAAATTTTCTACTAACCAAAAACTCACTGTAACCAATATGCGTCTGGCTGACCTCTCTGCAATCATAGATAATCATGTCACGGACGAAAAATAAGCCTGTCGCGGCTCGACGTACGCTTCTCAGAGCAGCGGGAGTCGCGGCCGCAGGGCTGCTCAGTGGGTGTCTCGGACAGAAGAGAGCAGATGAGACTCCCGAATCAGAGGTGTCTCCGGACAGAACTGTCTCAGAGAGCGTGAACAGCATTACCTTGTACAAGGACCCCACTTGTTCATGCTGTAGTGAGTACGTCGGCTATCTAGAGGAGAAACTCGGTACGTCGGTGGCGGTCGTCGACAAGGTGGACATGAGTGGTATCAAGACCGAGTATGGGATTCCTGAGAACATGCTGAGCTGTCATACTGTCGACTTGGGCGACTACTTTGTCGAGGGGCACGTCCCGTACAAAGTCGTAGACAGCCTGCTTCGTGAGGCTCCAGAAATCGCTGGAATCGCATTGCCCGAAATGCCGAGCGGTTCACCAGGGATGCCCGGTGAAAAGACGGGAGAGTGGACGATTTACTCGGTCCTCGACGACGGTTCAGTGAAAGAATTCGCGACGGTGTAATCGTAGTGCATCTTTCTTAAACAATTCTGTCGACCGAACTGATTCACGGGAGGCGCTCAGCAACCGTGACCTTGCCCAGCCATCCCGTGGCCGTGTGCGCCGTCAGCCATGCCGGGACCCATCTCGTCGAAGTCCCCACCCATGTGCTCGTTCATGTGTCCCTCCATCCAGGCCACCCAGTCGGTGGTGGTGCCGTCGTATGGAGGCGCGCCGTCAGCGATCGATTCGTCGCCGTGGGCACCCACGAGCGGGGCAGCTACTACAAGCGCGACGAGCACGAGTGCCACGACCAGCCAGCGTCCGAGAGTGAAGTTGGTCATTGTCGTTCTCCTCAGTTACTCGTAGGACGGCTCAAGGGTTATCCCGATGGGTGTGAACGCACACAGGAGATTGTCCTGTACCGTATATACTGCCCACTAATCGTTTCTTTCAGAATAGAACCGTTCGTCTGGTGCATATTCGGTTGAGTGGCCGATCGTATTTTCTACCGATTGAGAGACGCCGTCAAATGCTCCAGTCCGTCCTCGTCGCCAGGGATGGTTTGCATCCTTATTCAATGCTTGCCGTGACAAAGCAGCAGGAACGTCACGACCCACCGAGTGGTGAGTCGACAGAATAGAAGTACACTTCCTGACGGTATGTCCCCCGATGATTTTGAAAGGTATGCTCTGACAGCCAGTTCACCGTTCGGCTTTGGTCCACAAGAAATCGAACGTCGCTACGTTTGCATACCAAAATTTGACACCGAGTTCATCGCTGTTGTTCTAGTAAAAATCCCGTTAAGTCAGAAGCCCCATTTTCCACGTATGGAAAAGAAGGAATACGCGATTCTGCTACTCATCGCCCTCGCGACAGTCGGTGTTGGTGTGTTCACCACCTCGAAGCCGCTGTCAACGTTCTTCGTCGAGAGTACACGGCAGTTCGTGACCACGACGGCAGCGATGGCGTGGATTACGTGGTGGGCACTCGTCATCGGATTCGCCATTGCTGGCGGTGTCGAGGCGTGGACCTCTGACGAACAGGTTGCAGACCTGTTGGATGGCCACGGTGCACGCGAAATCGGCTATGGGTCGCTGTTCGGGTTCGTCTCGTCTTCGTGCTCCTACAGCGCCATCGCCACCGCGAAAAACCTGTTCAAGAAGGGCGGATCTGCAGCTGCCACTATCGGCGCGTTCATGTTCGCCTCGACGAACCTCGTCATCGAGATCGGCGCAGTCATCTGGATCCTGCTGGGTTGGCAGTTCCTTCTCGCCGACATCGTCGGCGGGTTCATGCTCATCGGAATGATGGGTTTTGGATTCGTGTATCTCGTCCCCGACGAGGTCGTCGAACAGGCTCGACAAAACGTCCTCGACGACGGTTCGCCGACCGTTCAAGACCCCGTCTGTGGGATGGATGTGAATCCTGAAGAAGCGGAATTTTCTACCGAACATGACGGTCAGACGTACTACTTCTGCTCGCAGTCCTGTAAAGACAGTTTCGACCCCGAAGAAGCGAACACGACTATCCGCGAGCAAGCGACTTCGCTCGCTGGCTGGAAAGCGCTGGCTGACAAACAGTGGAAAGAGTGGGGGATGCTATGGGACGAAATCGCCATCGGGTTCATCTTTGCTGGTCTCATCGCCGGGTTCATCCCCGAACAAGTCTGGACCTCAGTGTTCTCTGGACCGACGTTCGGCCTTCCGGTGTACATCTTCTGGACTGCAGTGCTCGGGGCCGTCATCGGTGTCGTGACGTTCGTCTGTTCGGTCGGGAACGTCCCGTTCGGCGCTGTCCTGTTCTCAAACGGGCTGCCGTTCGGGTCGGTTCTGTCGTACATCTACGCCGACCTCATCGTTCCCCCGATTATTGACGCGTATCGCGAGTATTACGGGACGAAGTTCGCAGCCGTTCTCTCTGGAATGATCTTCGTCAGCGCAGTTTTCACTGGGATCATTATCCACTTCGTGTTCCTTGGTCTGGGCCTCATCCCGGACCCGGCGAGCGTACAGATTGCAGAAGTAAAGATCGAAATGAACTACAAGATGGTCCTGAACGTTCTCGCGACCGTCTTCTTCCTGTTCCTGTACTGGCTTCACCGCTCGGCCTCTATTGGTGACGACGAACAGGGCGAACACGCTCACACCACAGACTGACGCTTCTGTTTGTCTCACGTGTACAGGGCAGGGAGGACATCATCGGACGAGTCTAGCCTTGAAAGATGCCAGCAATCCGGTCGGATGCTTCGAGTCGCCTGACTCCGTGCTTTCGGTCTTTCCCTCGGCTTCTTTGAGCCTCGCCGCTTCGTATTCAGCGATCATGTGTGCGACGTGGCGATTACACATACGAGAGCATACGCCATGCAACTACAAAGCTGTTCGAGCGAGATCAAAAGCGACTGCTAGTCTTGACGCTGTCGCAGGCTGTCACTCGGATAAATCCGGTACGTCCGTCCCTGACGCTCGCGGTACAGTAGTCCACGCTTCTCGAGTGCGGTGACCGATTGACTCACTTTGCTCTTCGAGAAGTCCGAGCGGTCCCGGAGTTCGATTTGTGTGATTCCCGGTGAGGAGAGAACTGGTTCGAGAATTCGGCGTTCATCGTCCGGCAGGAGATCGAGCACGCGGGCTCGAGGCTGCTCTTCCGGATTGACCACCTCGCCCGGTTGCGCGTCAGTCCCCGGTGAATCGTCGGGCTTCGCGGTGCTCACACTTGGCGACTCGGTCGCTGGGTGATTGCTTCCGTCCGCGACAGACAGGTCGTCACGGACGACGAGGTAGAGGCCGCCGACGAGCGCCGACACGAGGAGGGTCCCGAGGACGTACCAGAGGGGATTCGTTCCGTGAACTGCTCCCATGGATGGCCCCATCATCGAGTCCATCTGGCCGAACGTGCGCTGCTGCTGGTAGGATTGCCAGCTGAACACCCCGCCGACGAAGAGCACGGCGGCCACGAGTAGTCCGACGAGCATATCCGCCCGGCGTTGGTTCATCGCCACCACCCCGGTTCATTCGGTCTGTTGGTCATGTCGTCTCTTTCGGTAGCCACCGCTGTAGCAGTTTTGCCTTTCTGTCCCAAGACTCTTCGTCGGGGGTCTAAAACTGAAATACTGAACGAGCGCGGTCAGTGATGGTCGTGGCTCTGCGAAGCGCCACCCTCAGCGGTCGTTGGATGATGCTGTGCGAACTCGGCAGGACTCTTTTCGAACGACTGCTTGCACCGATTCGAGCAGAAGTAGTACGTTTCCCCATCGTGAGTGATGCTCGGACCACTGTCGTCGGTTCGCATTCCACAGACGGGGTCGCGATATTGGCCCGGCGCACCGAGTCCGCGCCGGTAGACGTAGAGGAGGAACCCGGAGAGGGCGAACGCGATGGTATTCAGGTAGAACGTGTAGTTGAGTTCGAAATAGGTCTGTTCGGTGGCCGTCTGGCCGCCGGCGAGGTTCGGGACGATACCGAAGGCGTTGAACAGTTCCTCCATGAGGAAGCCCGTGAACGCCATCGTCACGAAGAAGACACCGAGGATGTACAGCATCACTTTCCAGCCGTAGTACTTCCGATAGACGTTCAGGATGGGAATCGTGATGAGGTCAGCGTAGACGAACGCGATGACGCCCGCGAAACTGATGCCGCCACCCCAGAGCGCGACAGCGAACGGAACGTTTCCCATACTCCCGACGAAACTGACGACGGCAATTGCCACGCCCATAATGGCGTTCTCGGCACTGACGAAGAGTCCATCACCTTGGAGGAAGAGCACGTTCCACACCCACTGGGGGACGAACACGATGACGAAACCCGAGATGAGGAAGCCTGCGACGACGTCCTTCCAGATCATCGACCACTCCTTGCGGTACTGGTTGCCGACCTTGTACCAGCCACCCCACGAGCCGAGTTCGTCCTGCCACCCACCGCGACTGGCGGCTTCCTGCTGGTAGGTCTACATACAACCTGCAGAGCAGAACTTCAGTGTCTCACCGTCGTCGGTCGTGAGCGAGTACTCGTCTTTTCCTTCCATTCCGCATGTCAAATCCTCGGTGATGCCGTTTTCGTGATCGCGCTGATTCAGTTCCTGTCGAACCTCGTCGAAGAGGTTCTCGGGGAGCGTCAGGTGGACGAGCAACGCCATCACGGCGATGAGGATAACACCGCCGAGGAGTTCTGCGACGAGGAACTCCCAACCGAGAAGTATCAGGATCATCAGTCCGAGTTCGACGATGAGGTTCGTGGAAGCGAACATGAACGCGAGGACGTTCACCGCGTGCGCACCTTTCTTGAACAAACCCTTCCCGATGGCGACCGCACCGAAGCTACAACCGCTGCTCGCGGCGCCGAACACCGTCGCCTTTGTGAGGCCACTCAGATTTTCCTCACCGAGGACGTTCGCCATTCGCTCCTTCGAGACGTAGACCTGGACGAAGCTCGTAATCACCAACCCCATGATGATCGCCCACGCGGCGGTCCAGAGGAAGCCGACGCCGATCCGTAACGACTCGAAGACCCCATCGACGAGAGCGGCTTGCATATCTATACCTTCGCAGGCACCGGATTTGCGCGTTGTTCTTGGTATTCCGGGGCCATCGGTTCCTCGGTACTGTGGGTTCGAAGGCGTCGTTCGCTGGGGTCGCTTGTTTCACGTACTGGTCACCGCTAGTCTCGCTGCTGAGAGGTACCACGGATGTGGGTGCAGTGTTGCCCTTTCGTCGCAGGGAACTCCCGTGGCTCAGGCAAGGAGGGACCCGCTTTCGAATCGTAAGAGAAAGCCGATTGAACGAGCCAAGCGTACGACTACGTATGAGCACTACTACCACGAGCCAAGACGCGTTCGAAATGGAACCCACGGTCGGTGTAATGCACCTCGACGCTCTGGCACTCGGCGGCGCGGCTGCTGTGGTCTCTGCAGCCGTCATGCTCCTGCTCAGCGTATTCAGCGCCGTCGGTGTCTACGAGGGCGCGGTCGCGATGATGGAACAGTGGCATATGTTCTACGAACCGACCGTCGTCGGCACTGTCGCAGGCATGGTCGAGGCGACGATAATCAGCTTCGCCCTCGTGTACGCCGTCGCGTGGTTGTACAACGCCTTCGCGCGGTAGGGGACAGAACCTGAGGATTGTTTTCGCTGAGTCGCAGAAAGCTGGCCGACGGCAACGAAGAACTTCAGTACCGCGATGGAAGGTACTTCGATTCCAAAGTTAGGATTGCCTACGACCCACTTCCTCAAAGTAACAATCTGCATAAAAGCGGAGAACGTAATATCAGAACATGTCGACGACAATCACCGTAAAGGGAATGAGCTGCGGTCACTGTGAACAGACAGTAGAGGAGGCACTTCGAGGCGTGTCCGGCGTGACCGACGCGACCGCCGATCGGGAGGTCGAACAGGCGAGCGTCGACAGCGATGCCGATGTCGCGGACCTCGTGCAGGCCGTCGAAGACGCTGGCTACACCGCCCACGCCTGAGTGCACCGACATCAATGAGCAACCGCTCACGGACGACAACCCGGACGTTCTCGTCCGAGTCCGTTTTCTGAATCACGCAGTATCAGGGTTTGGACGATACGGCACGAGATAGTACCAATATTCAATCAATGAGCAACCGTTCAGCCCACGAGGAGTCTCGAGGTTCCTCGTCCGAAAACCAGTCTGAGGAGACCGTCTACTGCTGTCGTGTTTGTCAGCTAGAAGCAGATAGTGGCAGGCGAGCGGCGGCTTCCTCGTCCGCTACGCGGCCAGCCAACTCGTCTGGGCAGGCGGACCAAGCCCAGAATAGTGAGACCACTGCGGAACCTGAGCGCACAGAGGAACACGCACACCACAAGCACGAACCCACATCCAGACACAGCCACGACGAAACCGAACATGACCACACCGGCACGACTGAGCATGAACACGGTGCGCACGTTCACGAAGGCGGCCACGATCGCCACGAGGCCCACACCGATCACTCAGGCCATGAACAGATGTTCCGGCGGCGGTTTTGGATCTCGTTTGTCCTCTCGATCCCAGTTATCTTCTTTAGCGAATTCATTCAGGACGTCTTCGGCTACACCGCACCGACGTTCCCCGGAAGCGTCTGGATTACGCCCGTCCTCTCGGTAATCATCTTCGCGTACGGTGGTCTGCCCTTCCTCTCGATGGCTCGCACCGAACTGCAAAACCGCGAGCCTGGGATGATGATGCTCATTTCCCTGGCTATCACCGTCGCGTTTGTCTACTCAATCGCAAGTCTGTTCCTCGAAGGGACTACGCCGTTCTTCTGGGAACTCGTCACGCTGATCGACATCATGCTGTTGGGCCACTGGATGGAGATGCGCTCGGTCCGGCAGGCCTCCGGAGCACTCAACGAGTTGGCGAAGCTCATGCCCGATACCGCCGAACGTGTCACCGAGAGCGGAGACACGGAAGAGGTTCCAGTCTCCGAACTCTCCGAAGATGATGTCGTGCTCGTCCGGCCGGGCGCGTCCGTCCCTGCGGACGGCGAGGTCGTCGAAGGCAATTCGTCTGTCGACGAGTCGATGATCACCGGCGAGTCGCGACCCGTCGACAAGGACCTCGGTTCGGAAGTCATCGCGGGCACGGTCAACCAGGACGGGAGCCTCCGTGTTCGTGTGACGAAAACCGGGGACGAGACGGCACTCGCCGGAATTATGCGCCTCGTCGAAGAGGCCCAGTCGTCGAAGTCCCGCACGCAATTGCTCGCCGACCGCGCGGCGGGATGGCTGTTCTACATCGCGCTCGCCGTCGCAGGCATCACGGCCGTGGCGTGGGTCGTCGCAGTTGGGTTTAGCATCGACGTCCTCGAACGGGTCGTCACCGTCCTCGTCATCGCCTGCCCGCACGCGCTAGGACTCGCGGTTCCGCTTGTCGTCGCAATCAACACCTCCACCGCTGCCCAGAACGGGATGCTCATTCGCGACCGGATCGCGATGGAGGAGGCTAGAAACCTCGATACGGTGATGTTCGACAAGACCGGCACGCTCACGAAGGGGGAGCAGGGCGTCGTCGGCATCCAGACGGCAGGTGACTGGAACGAAGACCGGGTGCTCAAAATCGCCGCCAGCGTCGAGGGTGACTCCGAGCACATGATCGCTCGCGCTATCCGGAACGCCGCCGAGGAACGTGGTGTCCAGCGAGCCAAAGTCTCAGAGTTCGAGAACCTCCGCGGGCTCGGTGTCCGGGCCGCCGTTGGCGGCGAGACGGTTCATCTCGGTGGACCCAACCTGATAGAGAAACTCGGCATCGAACGGTCCGACGATATCGTATCGTTCGCCGAGAACGCTGGCTCGAATGCCCAGACCGTCATTTACCTGATCCGGGACGAGTCCGAGGTCGTGGCGGCATTCGCCCTTGCGGACGTCATCCGCGAGGAGAGCCGGCAAGCGATCGAGGCGTTGCACGGGATGGGCATCGAAGTCGCGATGCTGACCGGTGACTCCGAGGACGTCGCCAAGGCCGTTGCCGAAGAACTCGGCATCGACCAGTACTTCGCAGAGGTGTTGCCAGAGGAAAAGGATACCAAAGTAGAACAACTCCAGTCGGAGGGGAAACTGGTCGCGATGGTTGGTGACGGTGTCAACGACGCCCCAGCGCTGACCAGAGCTGACGTGGGTATCGCTATCGGCTCAGGGACGGACGTTGCGATCGAATCGGGAGACATCATCCTCGTCGACAACAATCCACTGGACGTAGTCCGCCTCATCCGACTCTCGAAGGCGAGCTATCGGAAGATGCAGGAGAACCTCGTGTGGGCAACCGGCTACAACGTCGTCGCGCTTCCACTCGCGGCGGGGATTCTCGCGCCCATCGGCATCCTCCTGTCTCCGGCAATCGGTGCTGTGTTCATGTCTCTCTCGACGGTCATCGTCGCAATCAATGCCCGCCGGCTCAGCAGGGTCGACCTCTCTACATGACGACGCTGGTTGCTGTGAATTTCCAGTTTTACACCGATCTCCTATTTCATCTAACCATTTATCCTTATCGACTACAATAATATTCGGTGATAAATTTTAGAAATATATTTACCGAGGAAGAATTAAATCAGTGTAAATAGCATGGGTTCAATCTGTGCTGGGTAGAAATAAACAATGATAACACGGTCAGTCACCATCGAAGCAATCGATAACCTGCACTTGGAGTGGAACCGCCACATCAATGCCTCTGCTCTCTACCGGCGCGCTCTCCGCGAAGAGATGCAGAACCGAGACGTCAGCCCTCACGAGTTGCGGAACCTCCTCAACCGCACTCAGGAGCAGGGATACACGCTCGAAGATATCACAGCCAAAACTAGCCGAGTAGCTGACCTGGAAGGACTCGTCGAAAACACCGAGTAACTACAACCGAATCACGATGACCAAACACGACACAGCCGTCGACGAACCGAACACAGACCGAACATACACCCGGAAACTCGCTTTCACCACGCTCCTCCTGAGCCTCTTCGCCGTCCAGCCAGTCGCTGCACAGAACGCAGTCTGTAACGCGGACAAGCTCCCAACGATGATTGAAGGCTTCTTCCAGCTCACGACTGGCCTGGGCATCGTCGGCCTCGCCGTCGTCTGGCAGGCCGACTCGCTCGTCGAGATATTCACGCTTAATCCGGAGCAGAAGAAGGGCCTTAAGCGGCATAAGCGCTCGGCGATGAAGTCTGCGCTCGTCCTCTTGGTACTTGGCCCGCTGTACACCGTCGCTGGATCAATGATGGGGCTCCCGCTCGCAGACTGCGTCAACCTCACACCCTGGTGAGTAGGTCCAGCAGCGCAGTCACATGCAGCGAGACATTGCCGTTCTGGTCGCCATCGTCATCGTGACGACAGTCGTAATGAGCAGCGTCACGGCGACGCCACCCAGACCCGGGACCGAGGAGAACGGACTCACCGAGAACGAGTCCGCGACGCTCTGGTCTCGCGACGCCGACGACTACATCACCGAAGAGGAGTATCAGCGTCGGTACGGCGAATCTCGGACGGCGATCCACGAACTTGCGAACGGCACCGACATCACGTTCAAGCGGCCACCGCATACGGCGGCGACGTGGACTAGCCACGATTTCACAGACCTCGCCGCTGGTGACGAAGACACGTCGGTACATCCACCGAGTGCGAGCCTCGACGACGGCCTCTTCATCGAAGACGCCCACGCGAGCGTGTTTGCAGTTCACCCGTCGACGAGAGGCCATCTCGAAGACGGGGAGACACCGCTGTACATCGCTCCGGACGGGACGCTCCGTGGCTTTGTTGACTATCGCGTTCGAGTGCCGAGCGGCGGTAGTACGAACAACACGACCGTCGAGTGGTCGCTACAAAGCCACGAAATCGACGAGGTTCGACTCGTCGAGGAAGGAACAGTCATCGCTCGAACAGCCGGGAACCACACGCCAGTCCTCGACTACCAACTCGATAACGACCGACGCACTACGCTCACACTTGAGGCGGACATTAGCGTCCGACTCCAGAACGTCACGACGGGCGAAGACGGCAATCAGACAAACCGGACGGTCAGCTATCGCGACGAGACGCTCACTGTCTCCGACTCGCTCGATGTCGAAGTGTACGACCTCGAAGCGTACCCACACTACGCCGAGTACCCGAACGGCGATACCGGCGTCTCGATGTTCCAGACGCGCCCGTGGCAAGGATACACGCTCTCCGCCGATGGAGAAACACGGGTCCGGGGAGTGTGGCGGTTCTACACCGCTCGAGACACAGACTGGGACACACTCGTCCAGTCGTCGACGACCGGGGCAACTGAGGTCACGTCCGACGCGATTCCCGTGTACGTTCACGCGTACCCATCGCGCATCGGCCCGCGAGCCGAACCCGTTCGCGACGGCCCAGAGATACTCGAAGTGTGGGGCATCGGCCGGTCGACGCCGGCCAGCACGCTCGGGGAGAACATCAACATCGAAGTCGTCGAGCAGTCGTACACAACCTCCTACGGGCTTGCTGTCCGGTCACAGGACGTCGACCGGTCAGCCATCCACGTCGCCGGTATCGTCCGCGGCGTGAACGCCACTATCGTCGAACCTCCTGCAGGTTCGGAGCGACAGATACGCGAGAGCAACCTCACTATCGACGTTATCGAGGAGACTGA
>NZ_JBPJZC010000007.1:0-1531 GCF_051207395.1 Haloarchaeobius caseinilyticus
TGACAAAAGGGAAACTGGTTAATATTCCAGTGCTCTCATACATTGAAAACTGACGCTTTGGGAACAACTGAGCTGGGCTATCGCCCAGTCGAACCGTCAAACTCCGTGGAAGCCGTAATGGCAGGAAGCGGAAGAACGGCGGGATAGCGCAAGTCAGTCGTACCTAGAGCCCGTGAAAAGGTGAGTATGAGATTCGTACCGAGATCCGACACAGGTGCTCGTGGCAGTGAAAGCCAAGGCCTGTCGGGAACAACCGACGTTAGGGAATTCGGCAAGTTAGTCCCGTAAGTTCGCGATAAGGGATGCCTGCCCCGGAGAGGGGCAGGTCGCAGTGACTCGGACGCTCCGACTGTCTAGTAACAACATAGGTGACCGCAAATCCGCAAGGACTCGTACGGTCACTGAATCCTGCCCAGTGCGGGTATCTGAACACCTAGTACAATAGGACGAAGGACCCGTCAACGGCGGGGGTAACTATGACCCTCTTAAGGTAGCGTAGTACCTTGCCGCTTCAGTAGCGGCTTGCATGAATGGATCAACGAGAGCGTCACTGTCCCAACGTTGGGCCCGGTGAACTGTACGTTCCAGTGCGGAGTCTGGAGACCCCCAAGGGGAAGCGAAGACCCTATAGAGCTTTACTGCAGGCTGTCGCTGGGACACGGTCGCTACTGTGCAGGATAGATAGGAGCCATTACGCAGGTATCCGCGCCAGCGGATCACCGAGGCACCACTGAAATACTATCCAGTAGTGACTGTGACCCTCACTCCGGGAGGAGGACACCGGTAGCCGGGCAGTTTGACTGGGGCGGTACGCGCTTGAAAAGATATCGAGCGCGCCCTACGTCCATCTCATCCGAGTCGGAGACTCGGAGAAGAGCGCAAGAGCATAAGATGGGCTGACAATGTTCTTCATAACGAGGAACGTTGACGCGAAAGCGTGGTCTAGCGAACCAATCATCCTGCTGGATGCGGGAGATTGATGACAGAAAAGCTACCTTAGGGATAACAGAGTCGTCACGCGCAAGAGCACATATCGACCGCGTGGCTTGCTACCTCGATGTCGGTTCCCTCCATCCTGCCCGTGCAGAAGCGGGCAAGGGTGAGGTTGTTCGCCTATTAAAGGAGGTCGTGAGCTGGGTTTAGACCGTCGTGAGACAGGTCGGCTGCTATCTATTGGGGGTGTTATGGTACTTGACGTGAACGTTCGTATAGTACGAGAGGAACTACGAATGGTGACCACTGGTGTACCGGTTGTCCGAGAGGGCACGTGCCGGGCAGCTACGTCACACGGGGTAAGAGCTGAATGCATCTAAGCTCGAAACCCACATGGAAAAGAAGTACCGCTGAGATCACTCGTAGAAGACGAGTTAGATAGACTCGGGGTGTACGTGCCGAGGCAACGAGGCATTCAGCCCGCGAGCACTAACAGATCAAGCCACACATTCATACCGCATGATGGGACGTGTATTCTGATACACGGCCTGTCGACAGGTTCAGGCGTTAACTGGATTGCGTTTACACATTGGTTGTT
>NZ_JBPJZC010000008.1:0-1483 GCF_051207395.1 Haloarchaeobius caseinilyticus
TCTGTGGAGGTGATCCAGCCGCAGATTCCCCTACGGCTACCTTGTTACGACTTAAGCCCCCTTGCGAAGCCCAGATTCGACCACCGTTACGGTGGCCTCATCCGGACCTCACTCGGGTGCTTTGACGGGCGGTGTGTGCAAGGAGCAGGGACGTATTCACCGCACTCTTCTGAAATGCGATTACTACCGAATCCAGCTTCATGTGGGCGAGTTTCAGCCCACAATCCGAACTACGATCGAGTTTCGGAGATTAGCGCCCTCTCTCGAGGTGGCTTCCCATTGTCTCGACCATTGTAGCCCGCGTGTTGCCCAGCTCATTCGGGGCATACTGACCTACCGTTGCCCGTTCCTTCCTCCAGTTTGGCACTGGCAGTCTCCCTAATGTACCCATCAAGCGTGCGCTCATGCTGGCAATTAAGGATGCGGGTCTCGCTCGTTGCCTGACTTAACAGGACGCCTCACGGTACGAGCTGACGGCGGCCATGCACCTCCTCTCAATAGCTCAGGTAAGCTCATCACACTGACCTTCACTGCATATTGTCGGAGCTGGTGAGATGTCCGGCGTTGAGTCCAATTAAACCGCAGGCTCCTCCGGTTGTAGTGCTCCCCCGCCAATTCCTTTAAGTTTCATCCTTGCGGACGTACTTCCCAGGCGGCCAGTTTAGCGTCTTCACTGCGGCACAGCACGAGCTCGTAGCCCGCGCCAAACCTAACTGGCATCGTTTACAGCTGGGACTACCCGGGTATCTAATCCGGTTCGTGACCCCAGCTTTCGTCCCTCACCGTCGGATCCGATCTCCTGAGATGCTTTCGCCATCGGCGGTCCGTCCAGGATTACAGGATTTCACTCCTACCCCAGACGTACCTCTCAGGTCTCTCGGTCCCAAGCCGTGTGGTTTCTGCTGGACGCCTGCTCGTTGAGCGAGCAGATTTCCCAACAGACCCTCACGGCCGGCTACGGACGCTTTAGGCCCAATAATAGCGGTCATCACTCGAGCTGCCGGTGTTACCGCGGCGGCTGGCACCGGTCTTGCCCAGCTCTTATTCTTGTACCTCCCTACGGTACAGAAAAGCGAGGGCTCTATGCCCTCGCACTTGGAGTTCCCTTATCGCACTGTCGTGCAGTGTAAAGTTTTCGCGCCTGCTGCGCCCCGTAGGGCCCGGAATCTTGTCTCAGATTCCGTCTCCGGGCTCTTGCTCTCACAACCCGTACCGATTATGGGCACGGTGGGCCGTTACCCCACCGTCTACCTAATCGGCCGCAGCCACATCCTACGGCGCCTGAGCGTTTCTAACTCTCTCCACTCCAGGATGAGAGCTATATGACCTATTAGCCTCAGTTTCCCGAGGTTATTGGTCTCCGTAGGGTAGTTTGGCCACGTGTTACTGAGCTATCTGCTACGAATATGAATTCGTACAACTAGCATGGCTAAATCGAACTCCAATAGCAATGACCTCCGGCAGGATCAACCGGAATGCTCCC
>NZ_JBPJZC010000009.1:0-853 GCF_051207395.1 Haloarchaeobius caseinilyticus
GAAGCCGGTGTTCTGTCGTGCGTTTTGAAAAACGAGCCAGGGAGTGTATCTATTCGACGAGTCTAACCCGGTGATCGGGGAAGGCGCAGGGAAACCGACAAGGCCGCAGCATTGCGAGGGCCGCCGTGTTCAAGCGCGGGGAGTCGAGTGGATACGACCCGAAACCAGGTGATCTATGCGTGGGCAAGGTGAAGCGTGCCGAAAGGCACGTGGAGGCCTGTTAGAGTTGGTGTCCTTCAATACCCTCTCGTGACCTACGTATAGGGGTGAAAGGCCCATCGAACCTGGCAACAGCTGGTTCCAGCCGAAACATGTCGAAGCATGACCTCTGCAGAGGTAGTTCGTGGGGTAGAGCGACCGATTGGGAGACTCGCCTTCGAGAGAAGTCGACCTCCCTGTCAAACTCCGAACCTACGAACGCCATAGAAGCAGGGAGTCCGGTGTGCGGGGTAAGCCTGTGCACCATGAGGGAGACAACCCAGAGTCGGGTTAAGGACCCAAAATGCGGACTAAGTGCGATTGAAGGTGGTCTCAAGCCCTAAACAGCCGGGAGGTGAGCTTAGAAGCAGCTACCCTCTAAGAAAAGCGTAACAGCTTACCGGCCGAGGTTTGAGGCGCCGAAAATGATCGGGGCTCAAGTCCGCTTCCGAGACCTGACGACACTCTTTACCGAGTGATTCCGTAGGCTGGCGCTCTGGTCGGGTGGAAGCACGGGCGAGAGTTCGTGTGGACCGACCAGTGACGAAAATCCTGGCCATAGTAGCAGCGTTAGTCGGGTGAGAACCCCGACGGCCGAACGAGCAAGGGTTCCTCGACAATGCCAATCAGTCGAGGGTTAGCCGATCCTAAGTCA
>NZ_JBPJZC010000010.1:0-664 GCF_051207395.1 Haloarchaeobius caseinilyticus
GACCTTGTATGCCCCGTCGCTCTATCGCCACCTGATTTCAGGCCCTATTGCACCTCCCTTCTCGGGGTGCTTTTCAGTGTTCGCTCACGCTACTTGTTCACTATCGGTCTCGAGGAGTATTTAGTCTTAGCAGGGGATGCCTGCCGTGTTCACGAGGGATATCCAACCCCCGCTACTCTGGAGCTGACGCGTACTGTACTGGTCTGGATTACGGGACTGTCACCCTGTATCGTGCTCTGTTCCAAGAGACTTCATGCAGACGGTCGAGTAGTGAGAGTCAGTCCGAACACCACATTGCCCGTAAGGGCTTCGGTTTGGACTGTGTCGATTTCACTCGCGGTTACTGACGACATCGCGGATTGCTTTCTCTTCCTGCCGGTACTGAGATGTTTCAATTCCCGGCGTTCCCCATTGCGCAAGGCAATTGCTAGTGAGGATTCCTATTCGGAGATCTGCAGTTCTTCCCCTCCGTGCGGGTCCCTGCAGCTTTTCGCAGCTTGGCACGTCCGTCTTCGGCACTCGAGCCGAGCCATCCACCAGGTGGCAAAGTAGCCACGCTGAGTGGGACGTCTATGATATGGTTACACTGTACCTGTAAACAGGTCCAGTGGACGTCTGGATTGCGTTTACACACGGTTTCATCACACGCCCCAGGGGTGGCCTG
>NZ_JBPJZC010000011.1:0-535 GCF_051207395.1 Haloarchaeobius caseinilyticus
AAAGTAGCCACGCTGAGTGGGACGTCTATGATATGGTTACACTGTACCTGTAAACAGGTCCAGTGGACGTCTGGATTGCGTTTACACACGGTTTCATCACACGCCCCAGGGGTGGCCTGGCGCGCGTTCGACCCTTCCCACTCACGCTTGCACGGAGTGGTGCATCGGTTTGTCTTCAGCCAATCGTTTCCTCGTCCCACACTTAAGGGGAGCGATTCAGACCGATTGTCTGATGATATTGACTCGGTCGGGAGTCGAACCCGAACGCGCCACGCCACGCTCTCGTGTGTGGTGCGTTCCAGCATCGAGTCGGAGTCAGAGCCCTGGTGGTTCTTAAGCGCCCGGTCGGGCGTCGTCGACACACGTCGTGTCCTCGAAGTACGGAAAGGTGGGCCAACCCAGAGGGTTGGTCCCGATCTGTGGAGGTGATCCAGCCGCAGATTCCCCTACGGCTACCTTGTTACGACTTAAGCCCCCTTGCGAAGCCCAGATTCGACCACCGTTACGGTGGCCTCATCCGGACCTCACTCGGGTG
>NZ_JBPJZC010000012.1:0-512 GCF_051207395.1 Haloarchaeobius caseinilyticus
ACGGTGGTCGAATCTGGGCTTCGCAAGGGGGCTTAAGTCGTAACAAGGTAGCCGTAGGGGAATCTGCGGCTGGATCACCTCCACAGATCGGGACCAACCCTCTGGGTTGGCCCACCTTTGGCAGTCCGAGTTCGTGAACCGTCGTCGTGCCCGATTAGGCACCTTTGAACTACCAAAGCTAACGAGATACCCCCGTAATGGGGGTGGGCCCATAGCTCAGTGGTAGAGTGCCTCCTTTGCAAGGAGGATGCCCTGGGTTCGAATCCCAGTGGGTCCATCTCATCGGACACGTTGAAATCGCTCCCCTTAAGTGTGGGACGACGATACGATTGTCCGAAGACAAACCGATGCACCACTCCGTGCAAGCGTGAGTGGGAAGGGTCGAACGCGCGTCAGGCCACCCCTGGGGCGTGTGATGAAACCGTGTGTAAACGCAATCCAGACGTCCACTGGACCTGTTTACAGGTACAGTGTAACCATATCATAGACGTCCCACTCAGCGTGGCTACTTT